>LLEU01000050.1 GCA_001567505.1 Acidobacteria bacterium OLB17
AGTTCCGCCGCAAAAAATCATCCGGCCCGCAGAAAAACATTTCCGGCCAGCAGAAAAAACGTTTCCGGCGGCCGCGTGCTACTATATTTGACGTGCAAAAGCTTGAAATAATACCACTTGGCGGCATCGGCGAGTTCGGAATGAACTGTATGGGCCTGCGATACGACGGCGAGATGATAATAATCGACGCCGGGATGGGCTTTCCCGAAGAAACGCCCTACGGAGTCGATATCTCGATACCGAATTTCGACTTCCTCGAGGCATATCGCGACGATCTCACCGCAATTATCCTCACACACGGCCACGAAGACCACATCGGCGCCCTCGCATACATCTTGCGGAAGTTCAATGTGCCTGTCTATTCGTCGCGATTCACGCTTTCGCTCGCAGAAAAACGGCTCGCGGAGTTCGAAATGCTCGGCGACGTGCTGCTACATACCGTCAAGGCCGGACAACGCATCGAGATCGGAGCATTCGAGGTCGAGTTCATTCACGCATCACACTCGCTGGTGGAATGTTTCTCTCTCGCCGTCACAACACCCGTCGGCACCATCATACATACAGGCGATTACAAGATAGATGACACGCCCGTCATCGGAAAACCCTACGACCTCGCCCGCCTTCGAGAGATCGGGGACGCAGGTGTGCTCGCCCTGCTCTGCGATTCGACGAATGCGACCGTTCCGGGAAGAACGCCGTCGGAACAAGCCGTGATCCCGGCCTTCGAAGAGATCTTCGAGGAGGCAGAAGGCCGTCTTTTCATCGCAACATTCTCGTCCTCGCTGCACCGACTGCAGATCGTGTTCGACATAGCACACGAATTCGGCAGACAAGTCTGCGTCCTCGGGCGCTCAATGCAGCGTAATGTCGAAATAGCCGCAAGCCTCGGCCTGCTGAAGATCCCGCACGACACACTCATCGACCTCTCCGCCGCACGAGCCGTCCCCGATGACGAAGTTTGCTATCTCGTCACCGGCTCACAAGGCGAAATGCGTGCCGCACTCTGGAATCTCGCGACACAAAGCTATCGCGGGATGGAAATAGAAAAGGGCGACACCGTCGTACTCTCCGCCCGCATCATACCGGGCAATGAAAAGAACATAAGCCGCCTCATCGGGCACCTGTATAAACGCGGCGCCAACATAATAGAAGAGAAACGGCGACTGGTACACGTCTCCGGGCACGCCTCACAAGAAGATATCCGCATAATGGTCGAATCCGTGCGGGCAAAATTCGTTATTCCGATCCACGGAGAATATCGAATGCTCTTTCGACAAAAGGAATTCATCAAAAATCACATCGCCGGGTACGACGACGAGAACATTCTGCTCGTAGAGAACGGCGACCTCATCGAAATTGACGAACGCGGGCCGCGCGTAATAGAAAAAGATCGACCTCTTCAAGACATTCATCGACGAAGAATCAATGGAAGAGATCGAATATGAGACTGTCCGCGAGCGAAAACGCCTCGCTTACGGCGGAGCAGCAAGCCTCGTCGTCACAATTGACAAGAAAACGCACGACCTTATAGGCGAACCGCTCCTGGACTTTCAAGGCGTGGCGGGAGTCGAACTCGGCGACGGCTTCGAAAGCGACGCCCGCGAGGCCGTATCGGACGCCATCTCGGAAATGAAACGCGAACACATCGCAGATAGAACCGTCTTTCGCGAACAACTGCGGCTCGCCCTTAAGAATTACCTCCGCAGCGAGCTCGGAACAAAACCCGTTATCGTAACAACGATCGTCGAGGTCTGAAATTGATGAGGGAGAAGATATTAGATTTACAGGCGGCCTCCGGACCGCTCGAACCGACGCCCGGACGCGTGAACAGACGCGTAGTTCCGTTGTTGCGTACGCTGAGGATTTTCTCGAGCACATCTCTTCGCTAAAGGCGTTCAACGTTAGCGACGAGAAAGGGGCCGGGCTTCTTGATTCGCCGATCACCGAAGAAGGCATCGGCATAGAAGATGCGATCTCCCTGATCCGTGAGAACGTCGATACGCCGGGCCTGAACCCCGCAAGCGGCGGGCACCTCGCCTACATCCCGGGCGGCGGCATCTATTACGCGGCGTTGGGTGACTATCTGGCCGACGTTTTCAATCGTTATGCCGGTGTTTTTTACGCATCACCCGGCGCCGTGCGGATGGAGAATATGCTTATCCGCTGGATGTGCGGCCTTGTCGGGTACGGGCCGCGATCGCACGGCAACCTCACCTCAAGCGGCAGCCTCGCGAATATGATCGCCGTCGTCACGGCACGCGACGCGATGAACATCAAAGCGGCCGACATCCCGCGTTCGGTGATCTATCTTTCGCGCCAGACCCATCATTCGGTCGCGAAGGCGATCAAGGTCGCAGGACTTGCCGAATGTCCGATCCGGTTCGTCGAACTCGACGAAAAGTACAAGATGCGGGCCGATGACCTCGCTGCAAAGGTTTACGCAGATAAGAGCGCCGGCCTTGAACCGTTCCTTGTTGTCGGGTCTGCCGGGACGACGGATGTTGGGGCGATCGATCCGCTGATCGAGATCGGCGATATCGCGGCACGGTACGGGCTTTGGTTTCACGTTGACGCTGCGTATGGAGGCTTTTTCATTCTCACGGACGAAGGCCGGGAAAAGCTGCGCGGACTCGAACGAGCGGACTCGCTCATCATCGACCCGCACAAAGGCCTATTCCTGCCATACGGCCTCGGTGTCGTTCTGGTGAAGGACATTGCGAACCTCGAGCGTGCTTACTCCTACGAAGCGAACTATATGCAGGATGCCGTCTCGCCGGAGGACGAGCCATCGCCGGCCGAACTTTCGCCGGAACTTACGAAGCACTTTCGGGGCTTAAGGCTTTGGCTGCCGCTAAAGCTGCACGGACTCGCACCCTTCAGGGCGTGTCTTGAAGAGAAACTCCATCTCGCGAAGTATTTCCACAGCGAAGTGCAGAATATCGGGTTTGAAAGCACTCTGGAACCGGAGCTTTCGGTCGTCGCGTACAGATTCGTGCCGCCGACAGGTGACGCGGACGAATTCAACAAGCGGCTTATGGAGGCGGTCGTGACCGACGGCCGTGTGTTCATCTCATCGACGATGCTAGACGGCAAGTTCACGCTTCGATTCGCCTGCCTCTCGTTCCGCACGCATCTCGACACAGTGGACATGCTTCTTACGGTGCTTGAGAGCAGCGTGAAGGCCCTAATGAGCAAATAGGAACGGCTGATCTATGGAAACTTTGACAAGGATCCTGTACGTTCTCGCCGGCTGGAACGTCATAGTCCTCCTTTTGGTGATCTTTGCGGCCTTCGGAGCGGCCGCCCTTGCCAAGTGGGCGCAGGCGGCGCGGACGCTGGTGCTGCGCCGTGGAGCGGCGCCGACGATCCACCTTTCAGTCTTGAGATGGGCGGGATGGCTGGCCTTCGCGTTTCTTCTCCTAGTGCTGCCCATAGCGATCGTAAATGTGATCCGGCCTCACGCCATCGACGGCGCTCTTGTTTTTAAGAATGGTGAGACCGCCGTTGCCAAAGTGCTCAGTGTCGAAGAGACCAGCAACACGCTCAACGACCAGCCGGTGATGCGTCACAACGTGATCTTCAAGACCGCTCGCGGCGAGAATATCGAGACATACTTCGACTCGTGGGATTTCAACATCTATCCGTCGGCCAACTCGGTCGATTACCCGGACGCGGGTGAGACCTTTCGCGTCGCGTACCTGCCGAACTATCCAACGACCTTTGTGATCCTTACCGAGGCGGACAGTCAATACACGAAGACGAATCAGTGCAGCGAGATACTAGGGAAGATCGAGGAGGCACGAAACAAATACGAGTTCGATCCGAAGGACGAGAATTTCAAGGCCGAGTATGCCCGCGCGCTTGCCGATGGCATTGAGAGTTCGTGCGGCGAAGGCCTCAGCGAAAAGCTGAACTCGCTGAATGTGGAGGGAGCCGCGGCGAAATGAGGCCATCACCGTTTGCGGCGTCGAGAAAACAGTTATGGTGAATTGGAAAGGCAGAGCGGTTCTTCTTACGGGAGCGTCAAGCGGGATCGGTGAGGGCCTTGCCATTGAGCTCGCGAAAAAGGGTGCGGCACTTGGGCTCGCGGCGCGAAGGCGGGAGCTGCTTGAGGAGTTGAAAAACCGGTGTGAAGAGGCCGGCGGGCGGGCGATCGCATTGCCTTGTGATGTTACGGACGCCGCGGCTGTCGAGGACCGTGTCGGCGAGATGCTGCGAGAGTTCGGCCGCATTGATGTAGCCATCGCGAACGCCGGGATCGGCGGCAATAACGCCGAAACACGCGCCTACGACCCCGCAGCCGTCAAAAAGCTCATCGACATCAACCTTCTCGGCGCCGTGCATATGATCCACGCGGTCCTTCCGACGATGAAGGAGCGCGGAAGCGGGCATTTGGTCGCCATTTCAAGCCTCGCGGGCTTTCGCGGGCTGCCAAAATCCGCCGCATACGCCGCGAGCAAGGCCGCAATGACCGTTTTCTTCGAAAGTGTCAGGCTCGACACGGCCCGACACGGCATCGACGTGACGATAATCCAGCCGGGCTTCATAAAAACGCCGCTGACCTCGGGCCGAAAAGCGAAGATGCCGTATTTGATGGAACTTGAGGACGCGATCCCGCACTTTATGCGTGCGATCGAGAAGAAAAAGCGATTCGCGGCCTTCCCGTGGCAGCTCGCAACGTTCGTTCGCTCCGGGAAATTTATGCCCGGCTGGCTTTATGACCGTATCGCGGGCGGAGCAAGATACCGCGAGTAGCCTTTCCCCGAGGCCGAGAACATTGCAGAACTTCCAGCAATAACGCAAAATTGACCGCAGCTTTGATCAAATGGATCTCATACAAGCCATCATCCTTGGTATCGTCCAGGGCCTAACAGAATTCATACCCGTAAGTTCGACCGCACACCTCGTTTTCGCAAGCAGGATCACGGGGATCTACGGCGGCGACCCTGCTCTCGTGACCGCGACGATCGCGGTCATCCAGTTGGGGACGCTCTGTGCCGTTCTCTTGTATTTCACGGGAGATATTTGGAATATCTCGTCTGCCTTCGCCCGCGACCACTGGAATTTGCTGTTCAACCGCCGGAAGATGCGATTCTCGGGCACGGCCGGAAATCGCCCGATATTCCTTTCGGAGGAATCGTGGCTCGGCTGGCTGATAATCATCGGTTCGATACCGATCGGAACTGTCGGTTTCCTTCTCAAGGACGTTATCGAAGGGCAGGGCACAAAGAACCTCTGGATCATCGCGACGATGCTGATCGTCATCGCGGTCCTGCTGTTTGCGGCCGAAAAACTTGGCTCGCACCGCAAGGACGTCAAACATCTGACGATCGTGGACGCACTCGTTCAGGGTTTCTGTCAAGTGCTTAGTCTGATGCCTGGCGCAAGCAGGTCGGGTTCGACGATAATGGGCGGCCTCTTTGCCGGAGAGACGCGCGAGACCGCGGCACGGTTCTCGTTCCTGCTCTCAATGCCCGCGATCTTTGCGAGCGGACTATTGGAACTTCATCAGGCGACGAAGATACTTCCGAGCGATGCTTGGGTCCCGCTTCTCGTCGGAACGGTCGTCGCAGGGATCGTCGGTTATGCCTCGATCTGGGGATTGCTCGCTTACCTGAAGCGAAGATCGACCATGGTGTTCATCGTTTATCGGATAATTCTCGGCGCCGTCATCCTAACGCTTCTCTGGAAGGGCGTGATCGCACCGAACGTCCCGTAGATGGCCCAAAAGAAGTGGACAATACGCAAGCACGACCACGAACGCGTGCGTTCCTTCGCCCGCGAACTCGACGTGCAGCCGGTAATCGCTGCCTTGCTCGTTGCGCGAGGGTACGATACATACGCGAAGGCCGAAACTTTCCTCAGGCCAAGTTTATCGGCCCTTCACGACCCTTATCTGCTAAAAGGAATGCGGCAGGCCGTTGAACGCATCCGGCGGGCCGTCCGCGAACACGAGAAGATCCTGATCTGGGGCGACTACGACGTTGACGGCACGACAGGCACCGTTCTCTTGCGACGAGCCTTGAGACATTTGGGCGCTGAGGCTGAATATCACGTCCCGAATCGCTTTACCGAGGGCTACGGCGTGAACATTCCGGCGCTCGAAGCGGCGGTCGGTGACGGCGTAAGTCTTGTTATCACAGTGGATTGCGGCATCCGCAGTTTCGAGCCTCTCGAGTGGGCGGCCGTGAATTCACTTGACGTGATCGTCACGGATCATCATCTTTCCGACGAGGTTCGCGGGAATCCGCCGGCGGTTGCGGTGGTGAACCCGAATCAGCCCGGATGCGAATATCCGGACAAGAGTCTGGCGGGCGTCGGGGTAGCGTTCAAACTCGCGGACGCCTTGCTCCGGGAAGAAGGACTTGAACACGAGATCCCGAATTTCCTCAAGATCGCGGCTATCGGCACCGTCGCCGACGTGATGGACCTTACTGGCGAGAACCGTGCGATAGTTGCACTTGGCCTTCAAGACCTGGTATTGACGGACAATTGCGGGCTGCGCGCCTTGATGGAAGCCGCCAATTGCACCGCCGAGATGACGAGCCTTCATATCGGGTTCAGGATCGGCCCGCGGATCAATGCCGCCGGGCGTATGGACGTTGCGAAACACGTCATCGAGCTTCTGGAAGCCGAGGATTTTGTAAAGGCGCGTCAGCTCGCGGCACTGCTTGATTCGCGAAACCGCGAAAGGCAGCAAACTCAGCAGCGAATAACCGAACTCGCGTTTGCCGAGGCGGCTGAGCACGGCGCATCGAATTTTGTGGTCGTCGCGGGCGAAGGCTGGCATCGCGGCGTTATCGGCCTTGCGGCGTCGCGCATAGCCGAGAAGCTTTATCGGCCGACGATCGTGCTTTCGGTTGAGGACGGCATCGCACAGGGAAGCGCCCGCAGCATTCCGGGATTTCATCTTCTGAACGCCTTGGAGGCGGTCGAGGATCTTTTCGAGCAATTCGGCGGGCACAGAGCCGCAGCCGGTATGAAACTGCAAGCCGAACGCATCCCCGAGCTTCGACGTCGCCTCTCGGAGTACGCCGGTAGTACGCTTTCGGCCGAGGACCTTGTCCCTGAGCTTGAGATCGATGCCGTTCTGCTGCCTGAAACGATCGACTTTCGGCTGCTGGAGGCGCTTTCCGCTCTTGAACCATTCGGACAAGGGAATCCGAGGCCGATATTCGTAACGAAAGGCCTTACGCTGCGGCAAGATCCGTTCGTAATGAAAGAAAAGCATTTGAAACTGCATCTCGAATCCGACTCGGGGCGTCAGCTCGAGGCCGTCTGGTGGGACGGCGTCGATCGCTCAAAGGGGCGAACGCTGCGGCGAGGTTCGCGCATCGAATTAGCTTATGTCCTTGAGATCAACAGCTGGCAAGGAAATCGAAAGATCCAGCTTGTCGTCGAAGACTTCAGAGAAGCATAATCCTTCTGTGGCCGAACGAACGGTTGAAAAGATCCAAAGCTATGATCTTCGGGCGAAACTGCCGAAGATCCTTCGCTATTCCGCACTCGCGGCCGGTGGGATCATCGTTTTCGTCGTTGCCGCGAGCTTCTACTCGGCGCGTTCGAAGCTGCATTCAAACTCAAACCGGAGCATCAGCATTTATCGACGGATGTTATCGCGGAGGTCTCCGGTTACGAAAGGACCGAAACTGACGGAACCACTCCGAAATACTACATAAAGGCGGACACCGCAAGGACATTCTCCGATAACCATCAGGAGCTTGAGAACGCCTATGTGAAAGTGTTCGCCGCCGACGGCCAGTCAGCCGACGAGATCCGGGCCGACAAGGCCATTTACGTTCCCGAGGCGGATAAGAATTTCACGGCATATCTTGCCGGAAATGTGAAGATCGATACCCGCGACTCGCTGCACGTTACGACCGACGGCATCACCTACACGCGAGCGACGGACACGGCGGAGACCGACGAGAACGTCGCGTTCGAGC
The DNA here is from genome assembly GCA_001567505.1 of Acidobacteria bacterium OLB17. Lineage (GTDB taxonomy): Bacteria > Acidobacteriota > Blastocatellia > Pyrinomonadales > Pyrinomonadaceae > OLB17. The sequence continues at coordinate 7,947 of LLEU01000050.1, forward strand.
GGGACAACGTGCGCGGAACTTCTGTCGGCGCAACGGTCAAGATGGCCGAGAAGAAACTGAGCCTCCACGAGAACGTTGAGATCGAGACCTTCGAGTCGGCGGATAAAAGGGCCGCCGGCGTAAAGTATGCGAAGTTGAACGCCGCGAAAGCGGTTTACGACCAGGCCGCAAACACCATCGAACTGACTGGCGGTTTCAAAGCGAAGATCGATTCGGCCGACAGAAAGTCGGATGTTTCCGCGACGCGGGCGGTCGCTTGGCTAATGGGCGATGAAACTGCGCCGGAAAGCCGCAGCCTTTCGAAACTTGAGCTCTTCGAAAGCGTTCATATTGTCTCAAATGACGGAAAGACGACGACGATCGACGCGGGCCGTGCGGTTTACGACAAACCGGCCGATCGGTTCGAGCTCGCCGACTCTGCCCGCATCGTGACCGAACAGAACTCCCGCAAGACCGAGATCCAGGCACAGACAGCCGTTTATGACCGCAAAGGCCTCAAGGTTACGCTCAATGGTGCGGCACAGGTGGCACAAGGCACGGATTACGTAAAAGGCGATTCGATGACGATCGACCTTTTCCCGTCCGAAGAGCTCAAGTATGCGGTCGTAACCGGAAATACGTTCTTAAAGCAGGTGACGCCCGAACGCCTGACACAAGCTTCCGCGAATGAATTGACGATAGACTACGCGGCTCCGGATCGGCTGCGGAGCGCACGTGCAGTAACGAACGCCCGTGCGGAATTAGTGCCGACCACGGTGTCTGATTACTCGAAAGCGACTTTAACGACGCCTCGTTCGATCACTCTACAGTTCAAGGGTTCGGGAATACTCTCAGGAATGACGACCGACGGCCGCACGACGATCCAACTCGATGCGCCGGGCAACGCGCCTGATGCCGCGACAAAACGAGTTACGGCGGACACCGTGAAGACGTATCTTCACGATAACGGCCAGGATCTCAGCAAGGCCGAAGCCGTCGGGAATGCCGTCTTGGAGATCGAGCCGATCAAGAAGGCCGCCGAGATCTACAACACGACGGTGAACGCCCCGAGATTTGACTGTGAATTCTTCCAGACGGGCAACAACGCCCGCGAATGTGTTGGCGGAACCGGAGCAAAGACCGTTCGACGGCCGACGGTCGCCGGTGCGGGACGCGGCGATCAAACGCTAATGTCAGACCGCGTTATTGCTACTTTTGATGCGGCGACGAAAGACCTTTCGGAACTGCAGGCCGTCGGCAACGCGAGATACAGCGAGCAGGAACGTCGCGGGCTGGCCGAGCGATTCACATTCAACCAGAACGATAAAGTGCTGCGTCTTCGCGGCGGCGAACCGACCGTTTGGGATGACCGATCGAGAGGCAAGGCCCGCGAGATCGATTGGAATACGGCGACCCAAGTGTCCACACTTCGCGGCGGTGTGAGCACGACGTTCTACAACGTTGGCGTGATGGGCGGCTCGTCGCCCTTCTCAAAAGGCAATCGGCCGGTCTTCATAACTTCAGAAGAGGCCGTGCTGGACCGAAATGCGGATACGGCCGTTTACACGGGCAACGCGAGGGCTTGGCAGGACGATAATTACGTCCGCGCGGACAAACTCACGATCTTTCAGTCGCAGGGCAAAATGACGGCGGAAGGCGGCGTGCAGAGCGGCCTTTACGATGCGACGATCAAGCGGGCCGGAAAAGATTCGAGGGTGCCGGTTTTCGCCTCGTCCAATGCAATGACATACACGCGCGACGGCCGCCTCTTAAGTTATCGAGGCAATGTCGATATCAGGCAGGGGGCAGACCGCATCACGGCAGGGGCCGCGGACGTATTTCTTTCGGAAAAGAATGAGGTCACGCGAACGGTCGCCGAGAATTCGGTCGTTCTTACGCAGCCCGGACGGCGCGCCGTCGGCGACCATGTCGAGTATTCCGCCGCGACCGAGATCGCGATCTTGAAGGGAAACCCTGCAACCGTCAGTGATGCCGAGAACGGCAGCACGCAGGGCTCTGAAATTACGGTCTATTTCCGCGAGAATCGATTCATCGGCAATGGCCGCGGGCGACAAAACCCGAACTCACGTGTAAAATCTGTCTATAAAACGACTAACCCTCAAGAATAGATGCAGGTACAAAACGATCTCGATCCGGCTGAAAACGGGCACAAAACGCAGCTTTCAGGCGTTGGCCTACAAAAGACGTACGGCCGGCGGCGTGTCGTCGACGGCGTTTCGTTGAGTGTCGCAAAGGGCGAGATCGTCGGGCTGCTGGGCGCCAACGGTGCGGGAAAGACGACGACGTTCTATATGCTCGTCGGGCTGGAGAATACCGAGAGCGGCTCGATCGACCTTGCCGGACGCGACGTAACAAAACTCCCGATGTATCTTCGGGCGCGCCTCGGCCTCGGCTACCTTGCCCAGGAGCCGTCCATCTTCCGCAAGATGACCGCGGAGCAGAATATCCTCGCCGTTCTTGAAACTCTCGGCATCTCGCGTGAAGAAAGGATGACGCGGCTTGACGAGCTTCTGGCGGAGTTCGGCGTGGAGCACGTTCGTGCGACGCGCGGCGATGCCCTTTCGGGCGGCGAACGCCGGCGCGTCGAGATCGCGAGATGCCTTGCGACGAACCCGAGCTTCATACTCTTGGACGAACCCTTCGCCGGGATCGACCCGCTCGCGATCGACGACATTCGCGAGATCATCGTTTATCTGAAGGAGCAAGGCATCGGCATCCTGATCACCGACCACAACGTCCGCGAAACGCTTGGCATCACCGACCGGTCTTACATCATGGCCGAGGGCCGCATCCTGCGTTCCGGCACGACCGAAGAGCTCGTCGATGACACCGATGTCAGGCGCCTTTATCTCGGCGAAAGATTCACACTTTAGAAAAAATCGGAACGCTTTTTTGCGAATTTTTTCCCTTTTCATTTCCGAATCGCTATAATCAAAATTGAGAACGGTATGGAAATTGCGTGAACGCTTCGCATTTCTGATAATTTGCGGTCTTTTTGGCAGACGCGCTCTCTTATGTCATCTCTTCGGCTCCAGGCAAAACTCCAGCAAAAGATGGTCCTTACGCCGCAGCTTCGGCAGCGGATCGAAATGCTGCAGATGACCGCGCTCGAGCTTAAGGAACTTATCGACGTTGAGATGGCAACGAACCCGCTGCTCGAGGAAGTCCAGCCGGGCGATGAGATCGAGGAGATCTCAAGCAACATTCTCGACCAGAACTCTGACAGTTCCGAGGTGGATACCTTTGCGGCGGTCGGCGATGCGGACGGTGGCGGTGGCGCGGAGGACGAGCTTCGAGCGCCATCGGATTTAATGGCCGCCGTCGGGGGCGATAGCGGCCGCCAGCCCGACGCTGACGCCGAACCCGGCGAGGATGGCCACGCGGAGTCTTCCGATCCGTTCGATGAGATCGACTACGGCCGGGAGTTTCAGGACTATCTCGATCCCGGATACCGTACGCAGGAGATCGAGTACAAGGACGACGCTCCAAGCTTTGAGCAGTTCTTGACGCACGCCCCGTCGCTTTCTGAACACTTAGAATGGCAACTTTCAATGCTTTCGTTGTCGCCGATAACGGAACGGGCCGCGCTCGCCGTGATCGGCAACCTCGATGCGGACGGCCGCCTTGGCTGCTCGATCGAAGAGATCGCCGCCAGCAGCAGCTGCACGGTAGAACAGGCGGAAGCTGCGCGGCAGGAAGTGCTTTTCCTTGACCCCGTCGGATGCGGTGCGTTCAGCGCCGTTGAATGCCTTCTTGCGCAGCTAAAGGCCGACGACGAGGACGATACGCTTGCGGCCGAGCTTGTCGCTCATCACCTTGAGGATTGCCAACCCCACCGGCTGCAGCATCTTGCAAAGAGCACGGGTGCGGATCTTGAGACCCTTCGTTCCGAGATCGCTCGCATCCGTGAACTCGATCCGTTCCCCGGCCGTCGTTACAGCTCGGAAGGAACGATGTATGTGCGCCCGAGGTCTATATCGAAAAGGTCGAAGGCGAGTACATTATCTTCTTTACTGATGACAGCAGCCCGCGGCTGCGCATCTCTGCGACGTATAACCGTCTGGCCGAGCAAGCCGATACAAGCAAAGAGACGCGTGATTTTATCAGAGAAAAGAATCGATCGGCCGTCGATCTCCTGCGGAATATCGAGCATCGCCGCCAAACGATCTTCAAGGTCGTCGAATCGATCGTCGCGCGTCAGAAGGACTTCCTCGACCATGGCCCGAACTTTCTTAAGCCGATGATGCTCAAGGATATCGCTGAGGACATCGGCATGCACCTTTCGACCATTTCGCGGGTCGTAAACCGCAAATATGCACATACGCCGCAGGGCGTCATTGAACTTAGAAAATTCTTCAGCGAGGGAATGCTCAACGAAGACGGCGAGGAGGTGTCAACAAGGATCCTAAAGACGAAGATCAAGAAGATGATCGAAGATGAAGATACGAAGAAACCACTGACCGACGACGAGATCGCAAAGATACTTACAAAGGAGGGTGTAAAACTGTCCCGCCGAACCGTCGCAAAATACCGCGATCAAATGCAGATACCCGGTTCGCGCGAGCGCAGGACGATACTTTAACGCTTATGGGAATCAAGATCGAATTTACAGGCAGGCATATTGAAGTTACGGATGCTTTGAAAAAGCACGCCGCCGGGCAGTTCGACCGGCTCGGGCCGCTTTTTGAATCGAAATCGCCAAAGGCCAATGTTACTATCGAGGTCGAACGCGGCCGACATCGCTCTGAGATCGTCGTTCATTGGCGGAACGAGACCTTGAGCGCCACCTCGATCGACGCTGATATGTACCAATCGCTCTCAAAGAGCGTTGCCAAGATCGAGAAGCAGGCAAGAAAGCTAAAGGACAAGGTCATTGACAAATCGCATCGGGCAAGAAGGGCAGCCGCGAGCACAGGAGATTCAGTGCCGCCGGCACGACGCCCGAAGATCGTCGTCAGCAAGATGAAGGCCCAAAAGCCGATCACCCCGCAGGAAGCCGCCATGGCCTTGGATGACGGCAAGGACGGATTCTTGCTATTTCGAGATTCTGAGGGCGGGGAGATCTCGCTGATCTATAAACGCCCGGACGGCAATTACGGGCTTGTACAACCTTGAACGGGCCGCGTACGATCCATGCCTCTTGCGCGGAGATCTGTGGCCGCGGCGTGGTGATCTGCGGTGAGGCAGGAGCCGGAAAAACATCGCTCCTTTTGGAACTCATCAAGCGCGGTGCGGCCTTCATTGCCGACGATGCCGTAAAGATCGAGCGAAGGGAAGGCCGCTTATGGGCGAGTGCACCCGAGACGACACGCGGAATGGTCGCGGCCTCACCTTTTCGTATCAGCGAGATCCATGATGTCGCCGCCGGAGCTGCGGTGACGGTCGAGGCGGCGGTTTCCCTTTGTGTTCTGCTCGATCGTAAGGCGGCCCCCGATGAGATATTGAACGGCATTCCGCAACTAACGCTCTCGCGGTCCGGAAGCCGTGGCTTGCCGAAAGAACGCGAAGAGATGGTCCGAAGAATATTTGCCACGCTCACGAATGCAGAAGAAAAGAAGAACTGATCACGACCTGCCGTCGCTCGTAATCATCACCGGCCTCAGCGGCTCCGGGATGACCTCGGCAACGGATGCGTTCGAGGACCTCGGGTATTTTTGCGTCGATAATCTGCCGGTAACGATGATCTCGACATTCGGACGCCTGATGGTGAGCGAAGGCGGTAAGCCTTCCGCGATCGAGCGGGCGGTTCTGGTGATAAACATCCGCGAACGGCATTTCTTGCCGGAGTTCTCCGCCGAGCTCAAGAAGCTGGCAAAACGCGGCATCGTGCCGTTCATCGTATTCTTCGAAGCGGCGGATGACGTGCTGCAGCGAAGATTCTCGGAAACCCGTCGGCCTCATCCCGCAAAGAACCCAAAGGGCCTGATCGCCTCGATAAAAGCAGAACGGCGGGCAATGATCGACGTCCGCCGGATGGCCGACCTCATCATCGACACGAGTGAGCATACCGTTCATACGCTTCGGCATCTTATCGTGCAGAAATTCAGCGGAAATCCGGACGGACAGCCGCTAAAGGTCGAGATCATTAGCTTTGGACATAAATATGGAAATCCGCGGGGCTTGGACCTTCTTTTTGATGTACGGCATTTGCCGAACCCTTATTTTCATCGCGACCTGAAGGGGCTTACAGGCAGCGATCGGCCCGTCGTGGAGTTTCTCGAACGCGAGAAAGAGGTCGGCGAGACCATAGAGCGGATCAGAGATCTTTTGATGTACCTTTTGCCGCTTTATCAACGCGAAGGCAAGTCGTACCTAACTGTCGGCGTCGGCTGCACAGGCGGCCGCCATAGGTCCGTGATGGTCGCGAATGCCCTTGGCCGGGCTTTGAAAAAGGCGAAGTTCAACGTAACGATCTCCCATCGTGATGCAGAGAAATAGAGAATTATGGATGATATAAAGAGGATCGGGGCAGTGATCGTTTCGCACGGACAGGTCGCGAACGAGCTGCTGGCAGCGGCTGAAGCTGTCGTTGGTGACGTAGAGAACGTAGCGGCGGTCTCTATCGGCTGGCACGACGACGTCGAGGCCGCGAAGGCCGAGATCGAACGTGCGATCGAAAAGGTCTCGGACGGCGTCGGCGTCATTCTATTGACGGATATGTTCGGAGGCACGCCGACGAATATCTCCGCGATGTTCCTTCGCGAAGGCGAGGTCGAGATCATTTCGGGCGTCAATCTTCCAATGGTCGTAAAGGTAGCGACGATCGGTAAGTCGGTGCCGCTCGCGGATTTTGCGAAAGAGGTCGAAGAGCAGGGAAAATCGGCCATTATGCGTGCCGGCGACCTCCTTGAGCCAAGAAAACTCAAGAAGGATGCTTGAGCGCGAGGTTCGCATAATCAACCCGCTCGGCCTGCATGCTCGTGCGGCGGCAAAGCTCGTGCGTTTAGCTCGGACTTTTCAGTCGCGGATCTCGATCGAACATCGGACGGCAAATGCGACCGCAAACGCGAAGTCGATGCTTAGCATACTTGCGATCGCCGCAGGCAAGGACAGCATACTCGTGATCGTTACGGACGGGCCGGACGAGGATGCTGCGATGGTTGCCGTTGGCGACCTTGTCGGTTCGGGGTTTGGCGAGATCTAAGCAGGAATTTATGGGTGCAAAGAAGATCGGGTTATTGGGTGTACCGCTTGGGTTCGGTGCGGGGAAGACGGGAAGCGAATTGGGTGTCAACGCGATGCGGCTTTCGATGGTGCGTGGCCAGCGGCTCGCTGACCATATTCGCGGACTTGGTTTCGAGTTTGTCGATCACGGTGATGTCCAGATCCAAGCACCACGCGAATCGGCCGAAGGCGAGAATCCGAAGCATCTGGCAGAGATGCTGGCGTCGAGCGAGAATGTCATTCGCTCCGTCTCCGAGATACTTCGCGCAGGCGAGTTCCCGGTGATATTGGGCGGCGACCATTCGATCGCCATTCCGACCTTCTCCGCCATTTCGTCGCACTTTCGGGAGAACGGCGGCGAGGTCGGACTGATCTGGTTCGATGCACACGCTGATATAAACACGCCCGAAAGCTCGCCGTCCGGCAATATTCACGGTATGCCGCTCGCAGTCCTTTTGGGGGAAGGAGACAGCAGGCTCGTTGACCTTTGCGGTTTTTCGCCAAAGCTGAATAAGAAGTATTTTGCACATATCGGCGCCCGCGATATCGACCCCGGAGAGCGTGCGGAGATCGAAAAGCTCGGCCTTAGGGACCATTTCTTTACGATGAGCGATATCGACCGACGCGGTATGGCCGCTTGCGTCGCTGACGCCGTCAAGATCGCGTCCGCCGCGCCGGCGGGATTCGCCGTGACTTTCGATGTTGACGGGATCGATCCAAGATTCGCACCCGGCAGCGGAACGCTCGTCCGAGGCGGTGCGACCTATCGCGAAGCACATCTTGCGCTTGAAATGATCGCTGAAAACGGTAGGATGCTGTCTTTCGAGATCGTCGAGGTGAACCCGCTGCTCGACCAATCGAACATCACGGTCGAGCTTGCCTGCGAACTGATCCTTTCGGCGCTCGGCAAAACGATTTTGTAAGACTATGAAGAAGAACCTCGCCATCATTTTTGGAGGCCGTTCCGGTGAGCACGAGATCGCGATCCGGTCGGCCAGGACCGTGATCGAACAGGCCGAACCGGCAAATTACCACATCTTTCCGGTCGCGATCTCGCCTGCTGGCGAATGGCTTTCACCGGCCGAATCGCTTGCGATGTTCCCCGAAGATACCGTCTCGTATTTTCAGCGGATCTATGGCGAGCCGTCCGATCAACGGCATTTTCTGACGGGAGACGCGAGCGTTGGCGGGTTCTCGATCGCGAATGGCGGTACGCAGCCGCTCGATTGCATCTTTCCCGTGCTGCACGGAACCTATGGCGAGGACGGCACGATCCAGGGCCTTTTCGAGATGGCCGATATTCCGTACGTCGGGTGCGGCGTCCTTGCCTCGTCGTGCGGTATGGACAAGGTCACGATGAAGACTCTGTTCCGCGAGGCCGATCTTTCGATCTGCGAATATGTCTGGTTCCTGCGTAGCGAATGGGAATCTCACCCCGACAGCGTTATTCGTTCGGTCGAGGCTAAGATCGGATATCCGTGTTTTGTTAAGCCCGCAAACCTCGGCTCCTCGGTCGGTATCACTCGTGCGAATGACGAACAAGGGCTGCGGGAGTCCATTGCGCTTGCGGCCGAGTATGACCGCAAGATCATCGTCGAGGAAGGGCTCGACGTTCGCGAGATCGAATGTGCCGTGCTTGGGAACGAAGATCCCGGTGCGAGCGAAGTTGGCGAATACATCATTCGGGACGAATCGAAGGCTTTTCTCGACTGGGCAGAGAAGTACACGGGCACCGGCAACAATGAATTCGTCACGCCCGCACCGCTTTCCACCGAGCTTTCGAACAAGATCAAGGAGCTTGCCGTCCTTGCCTTCAAGGCGATCGACGGTTCGGGGCTTGCGAGGGTCGATTTCTTCCTGCGGAAAGACAGCGGAGCGTTGCTCGTGAATGAGATCAATACTATGCCGGGACTTACGGACGCTTCAGGCTATCCGAAGATGTGGGAAGCCTCCGGGATGCCTTTTCGGAGCGTGATCGACCGCCTGGTCGAGCTTGCCGTCGAACGCTACGACGACAAGAAACGAAATCGCACGGACCGCTAAAATACGGCCTAATCCTTCCGTTTCGGAGCGATATACCCTTGACGCGTCCGTATCGTAAGGCCGCCGCGGGCGACCCGGACCTCGATCGTGTGGAATTTTCCGTCTTGCTTCGATATTGCAGGCTGATAGGAGATCGTGTACTGATTCCCGAGTTCGGCAACGATGGCTTCGAACGCATCCCGCATCTCGGCGCCGCCGGGCGTTGCAACAAATGTCCCGCCTGTCTTTGAGGCAAAGCTCTTCAAAGCGTTCTGCATCGCAGCCTTCTCGGCCATCGGTGCGTCCTTTGGCGACATATCGACGGTATAGACGGACGCTCCGACGTCGAGAGCCGCTTGCAGAGCCTTCTTCTGAGAATACTTGCTGCTGTTATCGGCTCCGTCCGATATGACGATGATCGCACGGCGTTTCTCGGGCCTCGCAGCGAGCATCTTTGCGGCCTTAACGACCGCATCGTTAAGCGAGGTCATTCCGTCGGCCTTTAGATCGAAGAAGACATCCGGAAGGTCGTGCGTCGCCGCAAAATCACGCAGGACGCGTACATCGTTGTCGAAGCCGGCGACGGCCGCAAGATCCGTTCCTCTCATTCCTTCAAGGAACTTGATCGCCGCACTTCTTGCGTTACTCATCCGCAGCTCCATACTGCCGGAGGTGTCGATAAGAATAACGGCCGCAAATGGCGTCGATTCGGCCGAGAAACTTTCGATCCTTTGCGGCACTCCGTCTTCAAGGATCGTAAAAAGCTTCTGTTCGAGGCCGCCGACCGGCTGGCCGTTGCGGTCGGTTATGTAGATGTTGGCAAGGACGACAGACGAGTCGATAGAGATGACTTCGTCGTCAGTTTGCGCGTTGGCGCGCGGGACAGCAAGGCACGCAAAAGCAGCGAGTAGAAGCCAAAATGCCGCGTGGTGACGGATCAGGGAAATGGACATCTAGTAAGTTCCAAGTTTTTTTGCAAGCCGCAAGACCGCGCCGCCGGATTCGATCGCAGCGGCCGAGACCGTAAAGCGCGTGGTTTTCTTGAGTTCCGCGAGCATCTGCTCTACCGCTTTTTCAAGTTCCTCGGCGGTAGCCGCGGGCCCGGCGGCCGTCTTTTCGGCATTCGCGTCCTCTGCGAGATCGTCCTCATCGCCGCCAAGTGCGTCCACGATCTGCCGCGTCAGCTTCTCAAGGGCGGCAAGGTCGTCGCGATCCTGTGTAGAGAGGGCTTCTCGCTTTGAAACGGAACTTTCGATCTTGTGGGCGAGTTTTGCGGCTTGTTCGCCCCGATCTATCATTTCCTCATAATCCTTTTTGGCCTTCTCGATCCTCATCCGCTCGAGCATCTCACGGACACCTTCCGGCGGATCGGGTTCGCCCGTGCGTCTCGGAAAAAGGGGAGTTTCACCCTGCTGCCGGTCTTGCGCAGAAGCGACTGCGGCGAGGCCAAGTATGCCGGCTAGTGCGAAAATGATCGTGAAAACGCTACGGCCCATCGTTTTTCGGTACATCCTGAACCGGATCCGGCGAAGTGCCGGTCACGTTCTCGATAAGTTTCGCGAGGAACTCGTCCTCGATCACGCCGGAGCTCGGCACGGTCCTCCATTCTGCGATCAGGCCATTTCCGGCACGGCCCTCGATCTTTGCATTGACGGATACTTTGTTCTGTATCCCGTCTAGCGACTGCACATCAATGGTCAGCGTATATTGAGCACGCGTCCAGGCCGTGTCAGGATCGGCAACCTCGCCAACACGAGCGATCTCGCCGCGCGTAAGGACGATGCCCTTAGCAAAGACAAACGGCTGCGTGACAATATAGCCGTCGGAGAGACGCGAAGACGCGTCATCAATAACGATCTTCTTGTCCCTTAGCACCTCTTGAATGGCGTTGATAAGAACGTCACGTCGAGCGGCAAGCTTGTAAGGGTTCGGGAGCATTTCCCGCACCTTCGTCTTTCCCTTGCCCCAGCTGAAAGAACGTGATGCGTCGCTCGGGCGGCTGGTCGGGTTACCTTCCTTTTTTATGGTCTCGGTCTGCGAATCGATCCCCTTTTGAGCAGATGCGGACACGACGAGGCAGAGGACAGCCAGCAGCGAAAGAACGGACGTTAACTTCGATCTTGAAACGTTCACAAGGTTAATATGCCACAAATCGACCGGAATATTGAATATTTAGATGTTTTGCGGCTAGAAATAGTTGTCGGGGACAGGCCTTTCGGCCTTAGCTCTTTTCCGCCCGCTGGATCTGCCAAAGCAGCACGTTCTTCAGAAAAACGTTGTAGGCGCCAAAACCCGCAATAATGAGGCCCTGCGGGCCGTCGAGGAATCCTGCACGAAGGATGTAATCGCGAAAAAAGGCGAATGCCGGAGCGGCCGCGATAGCCAATATCGAGGCGCGTTTCCCCTTCGCGTTCATTGCAGCGGCGGAAAGCGGTGCGTAGCGCTCCTGGATCATCCTGGCATGTTCGGCTATGTCCGTACACGTGTAATGCAGAAGGTCGTTCTTGAGATCGCCTCGTGTTGCGTCCGCCGCCAATTTGAACGATTCGTGGATCTTGTCGTCGGACCAATGCCCTTTCCGCCGGTCGAACAGGCGAAGCTGCCGGTCAGGATACCAGCCGCCGTGTCTGATCTTCCTGCCTGCATAGATCGCAAGACGCGGCACTCGATATCCGTCGAGGATACGGCCGCTTGCGACGAGCTGCTTGATCTCTCCTGCAAGTTCAGCCGTTACCTCTTCGTCGGCATCAAGACTGAAGATGAGGTCATTTGCCGCCGCTTCGGCCGCGAATTGCTTCTGCGGGCCAAATCCCAGCCAGGGCTGCTCGATAACGCGGGCACCAAGCTCGGCGGCGATGCTTCTCGTCGCGTCCGTGCTGCCGGAATCGACGACTAGGATCTCGTCTGCCCATGCGGCCGAAGCGATCGCGCGTGCGATGTTCGCTTCCTCGTTCAGTGTAATTATCACCGCAGAGATCTTCACAGCGAGGATTTTCGCAGAACTTCAGGGAAAATGCGAAAAGTGCCGCTCGGCGAGGCGTCCGAGCAGCACTTTCTGGAATCAGTTTATCTTTGAAGCGACTATTGTATGTCCACGGGCCGATCGATCGTAATGTTGTGTTCACGAAAGGCCGTTGCGGTCGCGCGTTCTTTGTCGGCCACGGCTTTTGCATAGTCGGTCTCGGCGCGAATCTCGGCATTTTGTGCCGCGAGCAGGGAATTCTCACGCTGGAAGAGCAGGAACGTCGTCGAACGCCCGGCGTCATAGAGTTTACGCTCGCCGGCCAATTGAGCTTCCGCGCTTTGGCGTGCCCTGCGGGCTGTATCAACCCTCAAACGTGCGGTCTCGACGGCCTGCACGGCATTACGAACGTCCGTCAGGACGCTTTCTTCCTGTGCACGTGTTTGAGCCGCGAGCCGTTCGCCCGTGATCCTTGCGCCGGCAAGATTCGCCTTTGCCGTGCGGTTGAAGAACGGGAACGAGAAGGTCACGCCGATCGAATAGTTCGGAGCGTCGCTGCGGAACATATTCGACATCGAGCGATTGAAACCGCCGACGTAGTACGGCGGCGAACCCGGGACCGTAAGAAGCGGATTCGGCAGCTGCGAGCCGGGAGCAAAGAGTGTGTTCAATTTCTGCCGCAGGATCTCATCATTGCCGGTGAACTGCGGTATCAGACTGTTCGCGGTCGAAACGTTGCCGCGTGAGATGCCGTCGAGCGAGAACGTCGTGTTCAGGTCGATCTGCGGTTTTGCCTGATTATTGAAATACTTCACGTCAAGATCGTTGATCTCACGCTGTAATTTCAGTCTGCGGAGTTCAAAACGGTTGTCGAAGGCGTCCTTGATCGCCGACTCAAGATCAGAAGGCACCGGAGCAACCTTTGGGGCATCCGTCGGTACGATCGCCTGCGCCCATTCGGGGGCGAGAGCGTCGCGAATGACGAGCTTCTTTAGAGCATTTTCGGCAACGCCGACCTGCTGCGTCGCAAGCAAGAGGTCGCCTTCGCGGTTCGCAAGCTCGGTTTCGACCTCGGCCTTTTCAAGCGGTGCGGCTGCGCCGGCATCGATCTTCGCAGTGATCTGGCGAAGATTCTCGCGGGCGAGCTCGACGTTCGCTTTACGATTCTGCTGATCGCGAAGCGCAAGCACGAGGTCCCAATATGCACGCTGGACGTCGGCGATCGTGTTCGTTGCCTGGAGCTGGAAGTCCGAATCCGACTGCTTGAGCTGCCTTTTCGCGATCTTTATCTGGCGACGGTTGTTGTCGATACTGAAGTTTCGCAAAAGCGGCTGCGTGTAGTTGAAACCGAGTTGCGAAGAGTATAAGGCAGAGCTGCCCGACGAGAGGCCGCCCGAGGTCACCTGTGCTTGAGCGAAGGCATTCTCGGTTCTCGTGTTGTTAAAGAACCCTTGGATGTTGCCGCCGCCGGGTTTTATCCGCTGATTGATATTGCTGTTGATGCGAACATCGTTCGTACCTTGCTGTCCTGTCGATGAGCTGTGCGAGAACGTCGGCTGGACCGTAAAGACCGGATCGTAGATGCCGCGAAGCCCGCGCAGCGTCGTATCCGCGATCCGCACGTCGGTTCTGGAAACTTCGATGTCGTTGTTATTTGCTAGAGCCCGCTTTATCGCGTCGTCCAAAGACAAAGCGAGCGGCGAGGCCGTCTGAACGCCGATACGCGACGTGTTCGACGGCGTGTAGCTGTCCGACGTGACCCCTGTCGAGTCGGGCCGCCGCGTTTGATGCCAGCGCACTTGCCGACGGTGGCGTTTCCTGCGCAGAGCCCACGCCGGCAAGCATAAGGATGAGGCAAAGCACGGAAACTACAAGGTAATATATCTTTGAGCGACCTACTGTCATTATTTATTGCTCCGGTATAAGTGCGAGATCCAAGTTTACCGTAAAAAATCTAAACGGGTATTACGCCTGCATATTTTTGTTTGTTTCAACTATCTTTCGCCCGCTAAAAGTAGTTCTAATTGAGTTTCGCCCCTCGATTTAGTATCGTAGGCGTTTAATAATACGCACTCTTTCGGAGGAAACTTTATAAAATGGGTATCAAAGTTGGGATCAACGGATTTGGAAGGATCGGGCGTTCGGTCGTGCGGACGTGGCTGAACGACGACGACATCGATCTTGTTGCCGTAAATGACCTTACGGACACGAAAACCCTCGCGCACTTGCTCAAATACGACTCCGTAATGGGCAATTTGGATCATAAGATCACCGCGGGCGACGGCTCGATCACGGTCGAGGGCGACACGTTCAAGGTCTTTAGCGAGAGAGACCCTGCGGCGATCGACTGGGAATCGGTCGGCGCCGAGATCGTTATCGAGTCCACAGGCCGTTTTACGAACGCCGCAGATGCCGGAAAGCACCTTCGTGGTTCGGTCAAGAAGGTCGTGATCTCCGCACCGGGCAAAGGTGAGGATGTTACCGTCGCACTCGGCGTGAACGAAGACGCCTACGACCCGGCTCGGCACCACATCATTTCGAACGCCTCGTGCACGACGAACTGTCTCGCACCGCTCGCAAAGGTCATTCACGATCGCTTCGGGATCAAGAATGCCCTGATGAACACGATCCACAGCTACACGAACGACCAGCAGCTTCTCGACCTTCCGCACAAAGACCTGCGAAGGGCTCGTGCGGCCGGACTCTCGATGATCCCGACCTCGACCGGAGCGGCGAAGGCCGTGGCTCTCGTCATTCCGGAGCTCAAAGGCCGTTTCGAGGGCATTTCCATTCGAGTCCCGACGCCGAACGTCTCCATCGTCGATGTTGTGATGAACGTAGAGAAGGCCACTACGAAGGACGAGGTCAACAACGCCTTTCGTGAAGAGGCAGCGGGCCGACTGAAAGGCATCCTGGCCGTGAGTGACGAGCCGCTCGTTTCGATCGACTACCGCGGCAATTCGCATTCATCCATCGTTGACGCCGAGTACACTACGGTCCTCGACGGAAATACGATCAAGGTCCTGTCGTGGTATGACAATGAATGGGGCTATTCGTCCCGCGTTCGTGACCTCGTGCGATACATTGCGTCAAAAGGCCTTTAGGCCCGTCGGTGCGACAAGATAGATGAAATTCCTCAAGTTCACCTTCTCCTTTCTTATGGCGGCTGTAGTTTTCGCAGCCGCCATCTCCGTTTACGGCCAGAAAAAAAAGCGGCCGCGAAAGCCGACAAGGCCCGCACAGGCCGTTAGATCGATAACCGGTACCATCAGCCCGTCCGACGAAGCTGCTTTACGCCGCGATATCGCTATGGCTACAGCATGGTCGATCGTCAACAAGACTTACTACGACGCGACGTTCGGCGGCCAGGATTGGGAAAAGATCGGGACCGAGTTCGCCCTGCGGGCCCAGAAGGCGAAGACCGATGACGAGGTCGATGATCTGATCCGCGAAATGGTCGGGAGGCTGAACAAGTCGCACTTTGGTGTCCTTTCGGGAAGCTTTTATCGCTCGATCGAGGCCGCTCGAAAAACGCTCGCCGCGAAGGAAGGACGAAAGGTGGAGCCGTCCGATGCGGACGCGGCGACAGACGGCGGCGAAGGGAGTCTCGATCTTTTCAATGACGATTCAAATAGGAAATATGGGGTTGGGATCGACCTGAGGAAGATCGACGGCCGCTTAGTGATCGTTTCCGTTGCTGCGGGTTCGTCCGCCGCCGAGGCCGGTGTTCGGCCCGGTTTTATCCTTGATGCCATCAACGGCGTCCCGCTCTCGGAGATAACGGCCTCGATCGCGAAGGCGGCGCCGAATGTCCGGCATCTCGAGCGGATGCTGCCGCTTGTCATCAAGTCCTGGATCCTTGACCGCGATTACTCCCTGAACGTTAAGGTGCGATGCCTCGATGGGAACGATACTCCTAAGGAGTTCGATCTGGAGCGGCGGCCGCTTAATGGCGAGATCATTAGTTTTGCGAACGGTTTTCCGAAGCAGATGTTCGAGTACGAATCACGGCCTCTGAGCGACGAGATCGGCTATATCCGCTTCAATATGTTCTCGTACCAGCTTCTTGGGAAGTTCTGCGATTCGCTCGCTGCCTTCAAGGGCAAAAAGGCTTTGATCCTCGATCTCCGCGGGAATATCGGTGGACTGCTGCCGGCGATGCGAGGACTTGCGGGTATGCTCGAACCCAAAGGCACGTCGTTGGGGACATTGTCATCGCGAGGCGAATCTCTCGATCTTTTGACAGATGACAAGGTCAAGAAGTTCAAGGGAAAGCTCGTCATCCTGATAGACGATCAGTCGCGCTCTGCTTCCGAGCTGTTCTCGGCGGCGCTTCAGGACAAAGGCCGTGCGGTCGTGATCGGCGTTCCTACGCCCGGCGAAGCTCTTCCGTCATCGACCGTCAGGTTGAGACCGGCTCGATCATGCAGTTCCCGATCGCAAACTTTCTTCGGCCGTCCGGTACCGAGATCGAAGGCATCGGCGTGACGCCGGACATCGAAGTGCGGCCGGACCGCGAGCAGCTGCTTACGGGTGCTGACAAAGCTCTCGAACGAGCTGCGGCGCTCATAAACTCCGCTGAGTTCGACGCGTTGTTAAAGGTGCGTGAGAAACTTCCCGCCACCGTATCGAGGATCGAGAAGCCCGAAGGAGCCGCACCTCCGCCCGCAGTTAAGGCGCACACCGGCGATGACAACACCGCACCTCCGCCCGCAGTAGAAACGTACACCGTCGATGACAAGATCAAGCGAGGTGACCCAAAGGAAAAACGTTCACGGGCGATGTCGTCGCTCCGCCGCCGATCTTCATCCCGAAAAAGGCCAAGCCGGAAGCCCTCGTCGTTCAACCTGCGGCCTTGGCGATCGTCAAAAAGGCCGCAGCTCGTATCGGCGACCTCTCGACGATCAAGACCTACACGCTGAACGGCTCAATGATCGTCCGAACGGCGACGGCAAGGGTTGACTATAAATACTCATTCTTCAGGGAACTGCCGAATAAGTATTCATACTCGCTGGTCTCAGACGCAGTGGGAACCGCGCACGCTGGAGCCATCGGCTCGGAGACATTCTTTGACGGGAACGTCAGTCTAATGGGGAAGACTGTCGTGAAAGGTGATGATCCAAGAGTCGATTTCTACCAACCTCTCATTGAGGTGCTGTCGCCCGGATACTTCGTTTCGCTGAGTACCTCGGGCGTGTACACGGAAGATGGCGAGCAAAAGGTCTTCGTTAAGGGCGAGAACGCTGCGGGAGAGGAGGTCCTTCTGACCTTTAACGCAAAAACCGGCCTTCCAATGAAGGCAGTTCTCAATGGCTTCGATGTTCGATTCTCAAACTATAAGACCGAAGGCCAGGTTACGCTTCCGCTGAGCGTTGAATATAAGGCGCCGCCAATATCTTGCTCCTGATAGACAGTATCTCGCTGAACGTACCGATCGACCCGGCCGCATTCGTAAAGAAAGAGAGCTGTTTCGATAAGCCGTAAAAGGCGGCCGCGCGCAGAAGATGCAGTGACCCGCATTTTCGAGTATTATCAATACCAAACTGTTCATATAAACGCGTGTCCCGCAGTATTAGAACCTTGGCGGAGGCGTGCGGCCTAATACCGAATTCTTATGAAGAAACGAACGATCAATGACATTGATGTCGAAGGGAAAAGGGTTTTCTTGCGTGTCGATTTTAATGTTCCATTGAAAAATGGCTCGGTAACGGACGATTCACGAATTCGCGCCGCGATCCCGACGATCGAGAACCTTGCCGGCCGCGGAGCGAGCCTTGTAATAGCCTCGCATCTTGGCCGGCCGATGAAAGAAAAGAAAAAGGCCGAGGAAGCCGGCAAAGAATTCTCCGCGGAGAAGTTCTCGCTTGCTCCGGTCTTCGAACGCTTAAAGGAACTTCTGGCAGGAAAGCCTGCGATAAAGAACCTCGCTTTCGCCGCTGACTGCGTCGGCGACGAGGTCCGAGCGGCGGCTGCGGCTTTAGGGAAAGGCGATATCCTTCTCCTTGAGAACTTACGCCTGCACGCCGAAGAAGAGAAGAACGATGCTGCATTCGCCGAAGAACTTGCTTCTTTGTGCGACATTTATGTCAATGACGCGTTCGGGACGGCGCATCGAGCCCACGCCTCGACCGAAGGCATCACGCATTACGTGGACACCTGCGTTGCGGGCCTTCTTATGGAAAGGGAACTCGACTATCTCGGCCGCGCGCTCAACGATCCCGATCGCCCGTTCGTCGCTATCCTTGGCGGTGCGAAGGTTTCGGACAAGCTGCCCGTGATCGATTCTCTTATCGAGCGGAAAGTTGACAAGCTTTTGATCGGCGGAGCGATGGCTTACACGTTCTTCAAGGCGAATGGCTATACCGTGGGCAAGTCGCTCGTTGAGAACGATATGCTCGAACGCGCCAAGGAGATCGAGGAAGGAGCAAAGGTAGCCGGAGTGGACTTGCTGCTTCCGACCGACCATCAGGTCGTTGACAGCGCCGACCCGATAAATTCCCAACGAACCATCCCGATCGATTTCACGAATGCGGGCCACGTCGGCCTCGATATCGGCATCGAGACCGCCGCGATCTTCGCAAACGCCCTAAATGGAGCAAAAACGATCGTATGGAACGGCCCTATGGGAATGTTCGAGGAGAAGCCGTTCGATCAGGGAACGATCGCGGTCGCAAAGGCCGTTGCAGAAGCGACGGACGAAGGCGCTGTTTCGATAGTCGGCGGCGGAGATTCTGTGGCAGCGATCAAACAGGCCGGCCTTGAGGATCATATTTCCCACATTTCGACCGGAGGCGGTGCAACATTGGAGTACTTAGCGGGCGACGCTCTTCCGGGCGTCGAGGCTCTCGACGATATTTAACAATTCGGGTCATCACGAATGAAGGAGCGTTTTCGAGGCGAGATCAAGAATACCTTGCTGATCCTGATCGGCATATTCCTTGCCGGGATGGGGATCAAGGGCTTCCTGCTGTCGAGCCACTTTATTGACGGCGGCGTCACGGGCATCTCGATGCTGGTTTCTGGCGTCTCGGGATTCCCGCTCTCGATCTTGCTCGTACTTTTGAATTTGCCTTTTGTAGTTGTCGGATATTATCAGCTTGGCCTTCGCTTTGGCGTTAAAAGCGGGCTCGGCATCCTTGGCCTCTCGCTTTGTCTCGCATTCATCGACTTCCCGGACGTAACGCCCGATAAACTGCTTACGGCCATCTTCGGCGGCCTTTGCATCGGCGCAGGGATCGGCCTTGCGATCCGCGGCGGAGCGGTCCTTGACGGCACGGAGATCGCCGCCTTGCTTGTAAGCCGCCGCGTGTACATTCTGAATGTCGGCGACGTTATCTTGCTGTTGAATGTCCTGATCTTCGGGGCCGCGGCCATATTTCTCGGCCTCGAACCTGCGCTTTACTCGATCCTGACCTACGCTGCGGCAACAAAAGCGATCGACTTCCTGCTTCACGGCTTCGAGGAATATACTGCGATCACGATCGTGTCGCCCAAATACGCCGAAATTCGAGAAGTTATTACGCAGCGGCTGCACCGCGGCGTGACCGTCTTCAAAGGCGGCGGCGGCCTCGGCGGACACGGCGTAAGTGATGAAGATAGAGAGATCCTTTTTTGCGTTGTTACAAGGCTTGAGATCGGTGTCATCAAGGCGGCGATCAAGGAAGTTGACAGCACAGCCTTCATTACGACACACAGCTTGAACGATGTTGACGGAGGGCTGCTGAAACGCACGCTTCTTCACTAAGCAAACTATGAGAAGACCAATAATTGCCGGGAACTGGAAAATGTACAAGCTTCTTAGCGAAGCGGTCGAGACGGCACTTGCATTAAAGCCGCTCGTCGCTAATGCGAACCACTGCGACGTCGTGATCGCGCCCGTTTTTACGGCACTAAAGACGGTCGCCGACCGC
Source organism: Acidobacteria bacterium OLB17 (assembly GCA_001567505.1). Classification (GTDB taxonomy): domain Bacteria; phylum Acidobacteriota; class Blastocatellia; order Pyrinomonadales; family Pyrinomonadaceae; genus OLB17. The sequence goes on from LLEU01000050.1 coordinate 28,005, forward strand.
CTGGAAGGTTCGAATATCGGGGTTGCCGCCCAGGACTGTGCGACGCAGAACGATTTCGGCGCTCTCACCGGCGAGGTCGCTCCCGTTATGCTGAAAGACGTCGGGTGCAAGTACGCGATCATCGGACATTCGGAACGCCGTCAATTCTTTGGCGAAACGGATGCATCGGTAAATTCGAAGACGAGGGCGGCGCTCGAAGCCGGCCTTAAGGCGATCGTCTGCGTTGGCGAAACGCTCGCCGAACGAGAATCGGGTGATGCTGAAAGCATTGTCGCCGGCCAGCTTTCAAATGGGCTTTCGGGTTTGACAGTGGACGCGATGAGCCGTATTATAATCGCTTACGAGCCTGTCTGGGCGATCGGAACGGGTAAAACCGCGACGCCTGCACAGGCTCAAGAAATGCACGGCCACATCCGCAGCGTCGTCGAGAAAGATCACGGCAAAGATGTTGCGGCCTCGGTTCGGATACTTTACGGCGGTTCGGTCAAACCTGATAATATTGCCGAATTGATGAGCCAGCCCGATGTTGACGGGGCACTGGTCGGTGGTGCAAGCCTCGATGCTGAGAGTTTTGCGAAGATCGTGAACTATCGGTAGCGTTGGCGGGAGTAGATAGAAGAAGTTGCTATACGTACTTTACACTTTGTTTTTTGTCTCGTGCATCGTGCTTGTCGGCGCGGTGCTCCTGCAGCCCGGAAAGACGGATGCAGGAGCCTTGTTCACGAGCAATATTTCGAGTTCGGCATTGACGCCGCGAGGCACGACGACGATTCTCTCGAAGATCACGATCGTCGCGGCCGTCGTATTTATGGTCTCTGCATTGCTGATCTCGATGCCGGCTTTTAACGGCAACGTGTCTGTGCTTACGGCTAACCCGGCAACGCCCGCGGAAGCACCGGCTTCGACGACGGCGAATTCGAACGCCAATGCGAATGCCGCTCCCGCCGCAAACGCCAATACGGCGCCGGAGACAACGGCCCCGGCAGCGAACGCGAATACCGCTCCGGCTGCTAATACGAATGCTGCTCCGGCGGCGAACAAGTAGTTGTTGTTTGAATCGATCTTTTTTGCTCAGGTGGCGTAATTGGTAGCCGCGCACGTTTGAGGGGCGTGTGGAGCGATCCGTGCGAGTTCGAGTCTCGCCCTGAGCACCAAATTAAGAAAAGCAGGCCGTAGTTTTCGCGGCCTGCTTTTTTACTTTACGATCATCGTGCCCGTACCTTCATCCGTAAAGACCTCGGCAAGCACTGCGTTCGGGGTTCGCCCGTCGATCACGTGCGCGGAGTGAACTCCGCGTTCGATAAGCGAGATCAGACTCTCGAGCTTCGGTATCATTCCGCCCGTCGCCCGTCCCGAACTGATGAGCTCCCGTGCTTCTGCTATCGGCAGGCGTGAGACCTTCGACGCCGGATCATCAGCGTCAAGATAGATCCCGTTTACGTCCGAGAGCAGGATCAACTTTTCTGCCTTCAGGGCGGCGGCGATCTCGGACGCGATCGTATCCGCGTTAATATTGAATACCTGGCCGTGGTCGTCGGCTCCGAGCGAAGACAGTACCGGCAGATATCCGTTGTCGAGCAGGGTCTCGATCAGCGACACGTCGATGTGTACAACGTCGCCCACGTGGCCGAAATCGACAACGTCGGTCACGCCTGTCGCGCGATCAAGTACGCTCTTAGGCGGCCGCTTTTCTGCGGTAAGAACACCGCCGTCCACGCCCGAAAGTCCGACCGCCTTTATTCCGCGACGGCGAAATTGTGCGAGGATCTCGGTATTGATCTTTCCGCGAAACACCATTTTCGCGAGCTCGAGTGTCTCGTCATCCGTGACCCTTCGTCCGCCGACGACCTTTTGGATAACGCCCAGCTTCTCGGCCATCTCGGTCAACTGCTTCCCGCCGCCGTGAACGACGCAAACGCGGATCCCGACCTCGTGGAGCAGCCCGATCTCTTCCGAAAGTGATGCGAGATTAGCGGCGTCTTCGGTGATCTTTCCTGAGAATTTGATCACGAAGGTGCGGCCCGCGAACCGCTGAATGTATGGAAGAGCTTCCCGCAGAAGGTCCAAGGTTTCGATATTCATAACCGGCTATTTAACGAGCGATGCAAGTATCGCTTTCTGAACGTGGAGTCTATTCTCGGCCTCGTCGATGATGAGCGAGTTCGGTGAATCAAGGACCTCGTCCGTGGCGATAACGTTTCGCCGTACGGGAAGGCAATGGAGAAATACGCCGTTCGCCGTCAGGGCCATTTTGTCGGCGTTCACGATCCACTTGTCGCGTTGCTCCGCGCTGTGCACGGCATCGGGCCTTCCGTAGAAAGGCGGCGGTGCCCAGCTTTTCGCATACACAACGTCCGCACCTTCAAATCCTTTCTCGGGATCGTTGACGACCTCGACGCTGCCGCCATTAAGCTCTGCATGAGTGCCGATCGCATGCATCAACTCCGGATCGAGGCCGTAGCCGTCCGGATGTGCGATAACAAGGTCGTGGCCGCACTGTGCGGCGGCAAGCGCAAAGCTGTTCGGCACCGCCATCGGCAGAGCTTTCGGATGCCATGCCCAGGTCAGCAGCACGCGCTTACGTTCCTCGCCATAGCGTTCGCGGATCGTCAGCATATCGGCGAGCGATTGACACGGATGGTGCATCGCGGATTCAAGGTTAATGACCGGAACGGTCGCGTATCGGGCGAACGCGGAAAGCACCGGATCTGTCCGTTCGAGCTCCCAATTCTTCATCTCCGCGAACGTGCGAACACCGATCGCGGAAACGTACCGGCTCAAGACTCGCACGAACTCCGCGAGGTGCTCCGTCTTGTCGCTATCCATTACGACGTTCTCGCGATATTCGATCGACCACGAGGTCGCTCCGGGCTCGATCAGGACCGGGTTTCCCCCAAGTTCGTAAACTGCGATCTGCATCGAGGCGCGCGTCCGAAGCGATGGATTCAGGAACACAAGAGCGACCGAGCGGCCCGCAAGCTCGCCGGTCTGCCTCCGGCCGGCCTTGTATTGCGCGGCCGAGCGAAGCAGCGATCCGAGATCGTCCCTCGAAAGTTCAGCGGTCGAAAGGAAATGATTCATCCGAGCAGAGCCTCACCAAAAAGTTCGATCTCGCGTTCCGCGACATTCAGCGGCGGAAGAAGGCGTAGTACGTTCGGGTCGCTGCTCATTCCGGTAATGATCTTCGCATCCAACAATTTCCGGTAGAATGGCCTTGCACCGCCTTCGAATTCGATCCCAAGCAGGCATCCTTTTCCGCGAACCGACTTGACCGCGACATTCTCCGAACAGACGGACCTCACCATCCGCTCAATATTCCGAGCATTTTCGAGCAGGCCTTCGCGTTCGATCACGTCGATCGTCGCCTTAACGGCCGCCATCGCAAGCATTCCGCCGCCGAAGGTCGTGCCGAGGTCGTTCTCTTTTATCGCAGCAGCGAGGCCTCCGCTCACAATGCAGGAGCCGACGGGCACGCCGCTGCCGAGGGATTTCGCCGCCGTGACGATGTCAGGCACGACGCCTCCCGCAGGCTCGCTGCCGGCAAAGAACCAAGAACCTGTACGGCCGACGCCGGTCTGCACCTCGTCGAAAATGAGCACTGAGCCGGTCTCGTCGCATCTTTCCCTGAGCCGCGTAAAGTAGTCTGGCGACGCTTCTCTTACGCCCGCCATTGACTGTATCGGCTCGATGATGACACCGGCCGTCTCGTCGTCGATGATGGCAGAAAGTGCCTCCGCATCGCCGAACTCGGCCTCAATGTGTTCCGGAACGTTCGGCTCGCCAAGTTGTCGGTACTTTCCGAGAAAGGTAGCTGAGATCGCGTCCGCGGTCCGCCCGTGAAATCCTTTCGAGAATGAAACGATCTTATGCCGGCCGGTCGCAAGGCGTGCGATGCGCATCGCATTTTCATTCGCTTCGGTGCCCGAATTGCAGAAAAACGCCTTCTCCAGCGGCTCCGGCGCGACCGAGACGAGCTTTTCGGCCGCGGCTGCCCGAATATCGGAATAGACAACGTTCGAATAGAACATCAGCCGCTCGGCCTGCTCAGCGATCGCCTTTACCACGTCCGGATGCGAGTGTCCGACGCCGCAAACCGCGTGGCCGCCGTAGAGGTCGAGATACTTCTCATTCTCTGCGGTCCAAACCCACGGCCCGCGGCCGCGTACGATCGCAAGATCGAGTTTTGAATAGGTCGCAAGCTGAAACTCTTGCTCTGTGTCAGTTATGCTCTGCGTTGTCATCAGGGATTTGTGCCGGGAAATAACAGGCCGGCCGTTTCTGCGAGGCCGAACATAAGATTCATATTCTGGACGGCCTGGCCTGCCGCTCCTTTTACAAGATTGTCGATAGCTGCAAAGGCCGCGACCGTAGTGCCATTCGAATGAACCGCGATATCGCAAAAATTCGTCATCTTCACCCAATTGATATCCGGCGACGTCTCGACGATCCGTACGAACCGCCGCTCTTTGTAGAATTCGCGGTACATCGCATTTATTTCCGCGGCCGAGATCTCAGCATCTGCCTGTACGTAACACGAAGCAAAAATCCCTCGCGAGACCGGCATACTGTGGGTCATAAATACCGGCGGCGAAGGCACCGTGCCAACACGGCCGAGACACTGTTCGATCTCCGGAAGGTGCTGATGCGTGAACGGCTTGTAGGCATAGAATGAGTTCGAACGCTGCGGATGGTGCGTGTTCGCCGCAGGCTTTGCTCCCGAACCTGAAGAGCCCGTCTTTGCGTCCACGATGATATTCCCCGTTGCGATGCCATTCTTGATGAGCGGGGCAAGGGCAAGGATCGTCGCGGTCGCAAAGCATCCTGGATTCGCGATCAACCTCGCCGCTGCGATCTCTTCGGCAAAAAGCTCTGAGAGGCCGTAGGTGAAGCCTTTCTGAAGCTCGGCCGCAGTTTGTTCGCGGCCATAAGCTTTGGCGAATATCTCCGGATCGTCGATGCGAAAGTCACCCGAAAGGTCGATCGCTTTTGTCCCATTCGGCAGCGTTCCGACGAGCGACATCGCGGCACCGTGCGGCATCGCAAAGAAGGCCACGTCAACCTCAGGCAGCGTCGAAAGGTCGTCGGGCGTCGGCAGAAAGGAAAGATCCGTGAACCCCAAAAGATTCTTGTGAACTGCCGCGACGCTCTTCCCCGCGTGTTCGTTCGCCGTTATGTAAACGATCTCCGCATTCGGGTGAAAAAGCAGCAGCCTTAACAGCTCGCTTCCGCCGTACCCGGACCCGCCGAGTATGCCGACCCTGACATTCTTCAGCATACGGCCGCCTCCTTTGCCCGAAGAATATTGTCGGTCGCGAGGTCGAAGAGCCTCGCGCCTTCAGTTCGCGCATTTGCGGCGGCGATCCCGAAACGTTCACCGATCGAATCCGCGCCCATTCGCGAATCTGTGACCGAACCCGAAACGACGTCGGGCCGAAGGCCAAAATCCTTTAGCGCGGTCAAGCCGCCGAGTACGCCGACAAAATCGGAGGCGCAAAAAACGATCTTCTTTACGCTCGACATCAGCTTCTCGGAACCCAGCAGTTTCTCGACCGAGTAACCACCCAAAACGCCGTCGCCGAGCTCGGCAACTATCAGATCGGGCGAAAGGGAATTCAGGTAATTCAAAGCACCGATGCCGACCTCGTCAAGATCTGCCCGCCCGACCGTCGAGGGAAGTCCGAAATCGAGGAAACTAACGGTCGCGAACGCGCCGTTATCCTGCATCTCCAAGGTGTCCCGAAGGCATGCAACGCCGGTTAGTTTACGCCCGCGACCTTCAAGCCGCGGAGTGCGGCCTCGTGAATGATCTCCGCTACCGCAACGGTCTTTCCGGAGTTCATACACGTGCCCGCAACAAGGATCACGGGCGCGCTCGGCGCGAGTTCGGCCGCCGTTTGGAGTGCCGTGTCCGAGAGATTCATAACGCGTCCTGCGGCATCGCAAACGCTCCCAAGCACCTCAACATCGATAACCGTTCCAAGCGAGGAATGCACGCCCGTCCGTTGGCCGACAACGCCGCCAAGATTCAATATCGAGAGCCGGTCGCCGCCGGCGACGAAGGCAGGCACCTCGCCGACGATCCCTTTTAACGCACGCCTTTCACCAAGCACGCCGCAGATGACAGTGCCCGTCTTAATTCGTGTCTGACGTCCGGTCGGCGTCTCGAGCATCCCGTAAGACCGACTGTCGTTGAGCGCGCGAACGGCAACGAGATCGCCGATCTTTGCGACACGCGGCCGCGGATCGACAAGGGTAATGCGGGCGGGGTTCGCACGCGTAGTTGCGGAGGCAAAAAGGTCGATCTCAACTTGCTGGTAGCTCATATTTCGTCAACTGCTCCTATCAGATCGTGAAGTTTCTCGGCGATCCGCTCGCGGTCGCTCGAAGAAAGGGCGGCAATGAAGATCGTGTCGTCGCCGGCGAGCGTGCCGGCAACGCCGGGAAGTGCGGCCTTGTCGATCTCGACCGCAATTGCGGACGCAACACCCGGAAGGCATCGCACCACGAGCAGGGAATCGCCCGAATGGACAAGCGAGATCGGCCCGTACGCTGGCCGCGAAGGGCGTTCAAGGACGTAACGGCCGTCACGCTTTACAATGCCCAGCTCGTGCAGATCACGAGAAACGCTCGCCTGCGTGACGGAAAACCCCGCATCGGTCAGCGAATCGACCAATTCGGCCTGATTCGCTATCGTATTCTCGCCGATCGCCCTTAGGATGAAGTTTTGTCGAGCTTCCTTAGAAACCATACTGCATACTATACACCGTGAGATGCATAATATGCAAGCATTGAGTGGAGATTTTTCTATTCGGCCTTTAAGGCCGCGGTTGAGCTTAGAAGATCGCTAGTTTGATCCGCAGGTATTTCTTCGGGTTCGCGCGAAAATCGCGAAGAAGCTGTGTTCCTTCGCCTGTGAAAGTGGCGACATTGTTCGCGGTTTGATTTACGCTGTTATAAAGGGTCTCGTCAGTGATCAGCTTGCCGAGGGTGCCTTTTCCGGCCTGCGCATCGCCGAGGATCGCGTCGATCCGGGATGCGGTCGAATTGAATCTTTCAAGGGCGGTTCGAGTGTCGTCGTACATCTTGTCGTCGGTGAGCAGTTTACCGAGCGTGCCTTTTCCGCTTCGCAGGTCGGCGGATATCGCTCGAAAATCTTCCGTGATCTTGCGAAGGTCGGCGACGGCGGCTCGCGTCTCGTTATAGAGAGCGTCGTCGTTGATCATTTTGCCCGCAGAACCTTTTCCGGCGCGGATGTCGCTTGAGATCGCCTCAAGGCTTGCGGCCGTCTTTGCGAGACTATCGTAGAGCTTCGGATCGTTTACGAGCTTGCCGGCGCTTCCTTGGCCGGAATTGATCTTGTCGATGGTCGCCTGCAGGCGTTTCATCGTCTCCTTTGTTTCGGCGACCGCACCATCGAGATTCTCATAGAGAGCATCGTCGTTGACCATTCTGCCGAGCGTTCCTTCGCCGGAATTGGCTTTATTTAGGATCTCGTTGGCCGGGATGGCGAGTTTATTGATCTGTTTCAGCAGGTCGTTGCCGGTCGCCGTGAGCTGGTTCATCGAGATCGCCGTTGACGACTCGAGTACGTAGTTCTCGGTGACGGATTGGCCATTCTCGGTTCCGGGCGTGATGTTGATCATCTTGTCGTTCCCGAGCACGGATGTCGCGATAAGCTGGGCCGTCGAATCGGTCCGGATCATTTCACTGATCGGCTGTCCCTGAATTTGGCGGGAGACGGCAAGGGTTGCCTCGATGCGATTCCCATCCGGCGTGTCGGCGGGCAGGAACTTGACATCGACGACCTTCCCGATCGAGACGCCCGCAAGCTGTACGTCGGCGGCCGAATGCAGCCCGTCAGCGGAAACAAAGCGGGCCTTTAGGGCGAACTTTTTTTTCGAAGGGATTGAAATCACCGCTCGAATTGATAACGAGATAGCCGAGCACGAGAAGAGCCAAAAGCATAAAGATGCCGACGCGAAGCTCACTCAATTTAACTCTTTGTCTTGTTCTTGGCATACGCAGTTCGTGGCCTTTCGGCTATCTGCCCCTGATGAAGCGGTGAATGTACGGATCGCTCGAGAGCTTCAGCTCCTCGTCGGTGCCGTCAAAAATGATGTCACCCTGCTTTATCATCATCACTTTTGTGTTGATCAGGCAGAGTTTATCGCCCTCCTCCTCAAAGAACACCTCACCTTCGCTGTCAACAATAGCATATTCGGACGTGAGATATTTTAGGTTATTCATCTCGTGCGTAACAAAGATCGACGAGACGCCTTCGAGATCTCGAAGCTTGATGGCAAGCTCGCAGATCGTCCGTGCGGTAGGCGGATCGAGGCCCGCCGTCGGCTCGTCGAAAAGCACTATCGACGGGCTTCCGACAAGTGCCCGGGCGATGCCGACGCGCCGCCGCATACCGCCGGAAAGCTCGATCGGCATTTTGTCGATCGCGTCCTCAAGATCGACGAATCGGAGCATTCGGATGACCTCGTGTTCGATCTCGTCCTCATCAATGCCTTCCTCGGTGAGGCGATACGCAACGTTGTCATAGACCGAGAGCGAATCGAACAGAGCACCTTCCTGAAAGACCATACCGATCTTCTTTCGGATCTCCGTCAGTTCCTGTTCGTCGCAGAGCGTAATGTCCTCGCCGTCAACAAGGATCGTCCCGGCATCCGGCCGCAGCAGACCGAGGATCAGCTTGATGAGCGTCGATTTCCCGCTGCCGGAACCGCCGAGCACGATCTTCGTCTCGCCGCGGCGGACCGTGAAGTTTATGCCCTCGAGAATGACCTTATCATCGAAAGCAAGATCGACGTTCCGAAACTCGATCGCCGGTGTTACCGTTGAGATCGTTTCCGGCGCGGCCGCAACTGTTTCGGTTTCGAACATCTAAGATCCGTCCTAAAAAAGCGTATTCCCAAAAAAAGCCCTGAAGCACCTTCGACAAGAAGAAGTCAGCGATAATCACCGTGATCGACGAAAGGACGACCGCATCGGTCGTTGATCTTCCAACGCCTACGGTGCCGCCTTGTGTCGTTAGGCCTTTGTGGCAGGAAATCAGGCCGATAATGAATCCAAATACGATCGGCTTTACGATGCCGCCAAGAATGTCCTCGATCGTAATGCCCATTCGCAAGCTCGTGATGTAGGAATTCGAGTCAAGGCCGTACAAGTAGTAGGCGACAACGCCGCCGCCAAAAAGCCCGAAGATATCGGCAGCTACCGTCAAGAGCGGAAGCGTGACGATAAGGGCGACGATCCTTGGCGTCACAAGCTTTCGCGCCGGCGACGTGCCAAGCGCTCGCATCGCGTCGATCTGCTGTGAGACGACCATCGAGCCAAGTTCCGCCGAGATCGCGGAGCCGACGCGTCCAGCGACCATAAGGGCACAAAGCACCGGCCCGAGTTCGCGAATGAGCGTAATGGCAACGCTCTGCCCGGCACTGCTTTGGGCGCCGTAATATTCAAGTGTCGGATAAGCCTGAAGTATAAGTACGCCGCCGGTAAAAAAACCGGTAAGGCTCACGATCGCAAGGGACCCAACGCCGATCGAATCCATTTGCCGCACCATCTCGTCGAAATACCGCGGCTGTTTGCGAAAGCCTCGCAGCATTCGCCAGAACAGGAGCGTTATATCCTGCAATTCGACAAGAAAACGTGAAACGGGATTCATTTATGCGAACTGAGGCCGAGCGTCGTCCTTTGACGGCTTCGACTTCAGTGCATTATAGCGAAGTTTTATGTGAGCGGAAATGTGGAGAGCACTCCCGAACTCTATATCGTCCGGGAGTGAAAAGACAATTTAGCTGTCACTGCGGCTTTGCCGGCTGGACGACAGGGCGTGCAAGCGGCTGACCTTGCCGCCTTTGCATACGGCGGATCGCCGGCCGATCGCGAAGTTTGTCGCCCGCCGGGCCCTGAAGCTTCCGCTCGGCGGCAAAACGACGGCGAAGTTCGCGAAATTTCTCGAGCTGCGGCTGAGTGAGGATACGACGAATGCTGACCTCGGCCTCAAAACGCAGTCGCTGAACCTCGGCCTGTGCCTTCTGCAGTTCGGCAAGACGTTGCCCGTAAGCGTATTCGTCAAAGACATCGGCATAGATGGTCGCATCGAGAGCCTTCATCGCTTCACGGAATCTTCTTTGGGCCGCTTGCACTTGAGGCCTTCGCTCTTTGTTCAGATCGCGGAGCTGCGCTTTTTGTTCATCCGAAAGGCCGAGCTCGCGGACGATCGCGTCACGCTTGTCCACGGCCTTGGCCTGTTCGCCTCGCGGTGGCGGAGGCGCCATATTCTGCCCCGTCGCGGCTCCGGCAAAAAGGGCGAGCGAGAAAGCAATGACCGTCAAATATCCTATCTACGAACTCTCATAGCGTTAATCTCCTCGATCCTCCGACTCGTCTGCGAAAAGGTCAGTCAGCCGGAGCGAACGATCTTGCGTTTCGGGAACTTCGCCGGCAAGGCTTACGGGCACAGCGGCATCGTGATCGACGTTGTCGGCGACGACGTGCGATGAAATTTGCGGCCGCTCACTATTCCGCGATACTTTTGGCGCCGTTCTAAGCGGTTTCGGCGAACGAACGGCATTCGACGTTCTTTCTTCCGGGGCTTCAGCGACGGGCTGCTCATCCTTCGGAACGGCGGCGACAAGCGGGCCGGCCGTCGGGGCAGGTGCCGTCGGCTTCTCAACGGACGCCGGCGGAGCGACCTCGGCCTTGTCGATCTGAAGAGGCCGTGTCGATAGATTCACAATGAAATACGTCCCGATGCCGATGGCTAAGAGCACGGCCGCCGCGGACATCGCAAAGACGGGCTGCTTGAACAGGCCCAGCAGGCCCGCGATGCTCCATTTCGGAGCCGCCGCGACAGGGATCACAAAACGTGGCGGTGCGAGCGGCTCGAATTCCTCTTGTCGCCATTCACGAACCGCGAAGCTCGACGCTGTGATCGCACCGACGTCCTCGGCACAGAGATCGCACCCCGCAAGATGCTCCTCGAACTCCGATCGGGCCGACGCATCGAGTTCGTCATAGACGAAATCCAATACGCTGTCCGTATATTCGCAGTGCCTCATTTTTCCCTTATCATGAGCCATATCACTCACTTCCATCTTCTAAACGACCTCGACCGAAAGCCTTTCCAGCCGAGATCTCAGCTGTTTCAACGCAGTATAAAGCCGACTCTTTACCGTACTCAGCGGAAGTTCGAGCCTGTCGGCTATTTCCTGGAACGTCATTTCCTCGAATTCCTTCATAACGATCACCTCGCGAAGCTCGACCGGCAATGCGCGGACCGCCTGACGAACCAACCTTAGCCGCTCACGCTTCTCGGCAATATGCTTCGGCGAACCGCTTGCGGCCGCAACGAATGTCGTTGCTTCGGCCTCGTCCTCGTCGCCCAAGTATTCCTCCGCACGCGTCTTTTGCCGCCTTTTTACTGTCAAACACTGGTTCACGGCTATCCTGTGAAGCCAGGACGACACTTTTGCGTCGCCGCGAAACTTTGGAAGGCTTCGATACGCGTTGATGAACGCCTCTTGTGCGGCATCGCGGGCCTCGTCCTCGCGTCCGAGCATCCCGAAGCAGAGAGCGAAGATCTTTCGCTCCCAACGCCGTACGATCTCTCCGAACGCGTCCGGCTCCGTAGATACCGAGAGTTCGACCAATTGTTCATCCGTCAGATCGACAAACATCCGGTTGTCTTGCCGCTATCCCACTCTCCCCGAGAAAGGCCTGCCTTTCTCATAAACGCGAAGCCGAACCGGTTTCACGATGTTTAGACGAGCGTCGGCCGTAGAAAGTCTAATTAAATCGGCATCGGGCCCGGCCCTTGATGCCAGCCCTCATTATGAGCTGATTATACGCCTGCCGACTGTCGATCTTCGCCTAGAATGTACGGGAGAAGACGCACAGATAGCAGCTTGTCGTAGAGAATAGCCTATACAGATAGACAAAATTGAAACACATCGGCGCGACGCGCTACGATGAAAGGAACCCCTATTTCGACCAAGGCACGGAGGTATAAATGGCAATAATTGTTGGTATTGACGGAACCGGCGGCGGAACGATCCCCGGAAGAGCCAGGGACGCGCGTTATGATGTTGCGTTCCAGAATAGCTTTGTCAGGCGGATAACTCGCTCCGGCGGGCCGAATAGTGCATATTTTCGCGGGCCGGTTACGCTTGGCGGCGGATTGATGGACGCGATAGACGGCGCCGTAAGGTTCATCGGCGAACGCAGGAAGCAAGGCGTGCAGGAGCCTGTGCTGCTTACCGGATATAGTCGCGGAGCGGCCGGCGCGGTCGTAGTTGCGAAGCGGCTAAGTCGGAAGAATGTCGAGGTACAGGCGATGCTGCTTTTTGATTGTGTTGACCGCCATCTTTTCATCGACGCCGAGGTCATCCCCGCGAACGTCAAGGACGTCCTTCATATTCGCCGACATCCGGCAGCCAAGTCCCGCGAAAGTTTCGGCAACGATGGCACGTTGGTGAATCGTGGAACCCGTTATCAGGAGCAGTTCTTCGTGTGTACGCACGGCGGCGTCGGCGGAACGCCCTGGATCCCGGAACGCGGGCAAAAGGGAACCGACCTTATCGACGAAGGGTTCCCGGACGGTATGACCGCGGTCTCCTTCGATCAGGACGCCCGCGTCTCCGGCCAGGTTTGGGAAACGGTGCGGCCATATCTGATCCTGAACGGCTTCGTCTAAAACCGGCCGCGGAAGCTAATACGCTCTCGCAAAGACGACGCGGCGAGACGACGGTTTGCCCGTGTAAACGCACGCTCCTTCTTCGGTCGGAGCGTCGAGCGGGATGCAGCGTATCGTCGCTTTTGTCTCTTCCTTGATCTTTTCTTCAGTTTCGGCGGTTCCGTCCCAATGGGCGAGGATGAAGCCGCCTTCCTCGATCTGCCGCACGAATTCGTCCCACGTATCTACCTTGTAGGTGTGTTCCTCGCGGAATTTCAGGGCCTTGGCGTAGATGTTCGCCTGGATCTCGTTCAAAAGGCCTTCAACGTGTTCAGCAATGCCTTCGATCGGACGCGTTTCTTTCGTGAGAGTGTCGCGACGTGCAACTTCGATCGAGCCGGCCTCAAGATCGCGCTTGCCGAGAGCAAGGCGGACGGGCACGCCCTTTAGCTCGTATTCCGCGAACTTCCAACCCGAACGCTGCTTGTCGTCGTCGTCATATTTGACCGAAATGCCGCGTGCCTTAAGTCCGGCCTCGATCGGCTCGATCACGGCCGAGATCGCCGCAAGGTCTTCAGGCGTTTTATAGATCGGGACGATGACGACCTGAATGGGCGCAAGTTTCGGCGGTAGCACAAGGCCGTTGTCGTCCGAATGAGCCATTATCAACGCGCCCATAAGCCGCGTCGAGACGCCCCAGCTTGTCGCCCAAGCGTATTCGAGTTCGTTCTCTTTGTTGACGAACTTCACGTCGAAGGCCTTTGCGAAATTCTGGCCGAGGAAGTGCGAAGTCCCGGATTGCAACGCCTTGCCGTCCTGCATCATCGCCTCGATGCAGTAAGTCTCTTCAGCGCCGGCAAACCGCTCTGCGGGCGACTTGTAGCCCTTGATGACAGGCAACGCGATCCAGTTCTCGGCAAAATCCGCATAAACGCCGAGCATCCGCTCGGTTTCCTCGATAGCTTCCTGTTTCGTCGCGTGTGCGGTATGGCCTTCCTGCCAAAGGAACTCGGCCGTGCGCAGGAAAATGCGCGTCCGCATTTCCCAACGGACGATATTCGCCCATTGGTTGACCAGGATCGGCAGGTCGCGCCAAGACTGTATCCATCCGCGATAGGCGTTCCAGATGATCGCCTCGGACGTCGGGCGAATGATGAGTTCTTCCTCGAGCTTTGCGGCAGGATCGACGATGAGTCCCGGTCCGTCGGGATTCGTCTTCAGGCGGTAATGGGTAACGACGGCGCACTCTTTAGCGAAGCCTTCGGCGTGTTCCTCTTCTTTTTCGAGGAAGGATTTCGGTACAAAAAGCGGGAAGTAAGCGTTCTGGTGGCCCGTCGCTTTGAACATATCGTCCAGAGCACGCTGCATCTTTTCCCAGATCGCAAAACCGTAAGGCTTTATCACCATACAGCCGCGAACCGCGGAATTCTCAGCGAGATCTGCTCGCTTTACGATCTCGTTATACCACTCGGAATAGTTCTCCGAACGCTTTGGAAGTGCTTTGCTCATAATGCCATACGCGGACCTTGACTTCGATCCGGCGAAAACCTTAATGATAAGCGAATCGCGTTAAGACAACAATTCACGAAATGGGGTTCGTTAAACACGCCCTGCGGGCTTTGCGTTCGGTCGCTATATGCTAAAATCTCTCCTTTATGACAGAGTTTCGCCTGGACTTCCGCGACAGTGAAACGGCTTTTGCCGACAAGTCGGATGCAGAGTTAAAAGAGAAGTATCGCATCTTCAAGATGCTCAATTCTCCCTTCCTCAATTCGCTTGGCACGCACGCCACGAAGCTCGGCCTGTCGATCGGCCTTCCGATCAAGGGCATCATCAAATCCACCATCTACAAGCAGTTTTGCGGCGGCGAATCGATCCCCGAATGTGATCCTGTGATCGAGAAGCTCGGGAACTCGAACGTCGGTACGATCCTCGACTACGCGATCGAGGGAAAATCGACCGAGGAAGATTTCGAAGCCACAAAGAACGAGATCATCAAGACTATCCAGCGGGCAAAAGGCGACAAGAATATCCCGTTCTCAGTCTTTAAGGTCACGGGCATCGCGCCTATCGGGACGCTCGAAAAAATGAGCGCCAAGAAGAAGCTTGATGCCAAGGCCGGCGCCAAGTGCGAGCGGATCTACACGCGCGTTTCCGAGATCTGCGAAGCGGCGCACAATGCCGGCCAGCGCATCTTCATCGACGCCGAGGAATCCTGGATCCAGGACGCGATCGACCGGCTCGCGACCGAGATGATGGAGCGGTTCAACCGCACGAAGCCGATCGTTTTTAACACCTTGCAGATGTATCGCACCGACCGCCTCCAGCACTTGAAAGAAGCGCGGCGTGCGGCGCAGGAAGCGGGATACGTCTATGCGGTAAAGCTTGTTCGCGGAGCGTATATGGAAAAGGAACGCGAGCGCGCCGAAGAGATGGGCTATCCTTCGCCCATCCACGCAACCAAAAAGGAGACCGACGCTGATTACAATGCCGCTCTCGAATATTGTATGAAGCACTACGACGATCTCGCCTTCGTCACGGCTTCGCACAACGTCAAGAGCACGCGAAAAGTGACAGAAGCGATGTATGAGGCGAATGTCGAACCGGGACATCCGCACATCTTCTTTTCGCAGCTCTACGGAATGGGCGATAACATCTCTTACGTACTCGCAAAGAACGGATATAACGTCTCGAAATACGTGCCTTATGGGCCGGTCGCCGAGACCGTTCCGTACCTGATCCGACGTGCGGAAGAGAATTCGTCGGCGGCGGGCCATATGAGCCGCGAGCTTGAGCTGATCTCGGAAGAGATAAAGCGACGCGGCATCTAGGACTTCTCGTCCTCGCACGGTCATCTACTATGTTCTGTCCAAAGTGCGGAAATCCCGATCAAAGCCCAGAATCGTATTGCCGCCAATGCGGTTCGTTCCTCCCGGACCTCGATAAACCCAAAAAGAAGGCCCAAACGCCGATGCAGAACGTGACGGCGAACATCGTCCTGAGCGGAATGACGGTCGTTGCGTGTACTGTCCTGGCGATCCTGCTCTATGTGATGCTCGGCTTTCGCGAGAACACGCACCCGCTCATCTACGTGACCGCCGGCCTGCTGATCGCGATGGGTTGCTGGCATATTCAGACATTCTGGCGGTCGTTGCTGCTGCGAAAGCATTTTAAGCTCACGGAGAAGGCGCGCAATTCCGGCGCGCCCGAACCGAGCCTTGCAGGCCCTGAGCCACGCGAGCTTCCCGAAGCGAATTTTGAGGATATGGTGCCGCCGAGCGTCGTCGAACGGACGACCAGGAAGCTCAAGCACGATCTACCGAAAGCCGGTAAGTAGCCTGATCGAAGTATCGAAGACACGTCGTTCGTCCGACTCTCGCCAATCCTCGAGCGGGCGAAGGTCGGCTTCCGAAAGCGGGAAATTCAAGAGACGCGCGGACTGCGTACTTTCAAATGCCCTTGTCGTGAGCGCCGCGTGATCGAGCATCTTGGTAAGTTGTTCGGGCCGTGCCAGAGCGGCCTCGGCCGACTCAATGTCGGGAAAGAAATCGCTGTACGCGGCAAGGTGCCACACGTTCGAATCCCCGACTTCATCAACGCACAACAGCCTTAGCAACGCGAACGCGCTCTCAAGCTGATAGACCAAAAAATCGCCCGCACTCAAGCTCTCTGCCATATTCATCTAACTTATCACATCCACCGCAACCCAACGCCCCACCCGCCGCCAACCTTCCCGGCATACCAACATTCCCGGCATAGTTTCCCGGCATACCGACATTCCCGGCATACCGACATTCCCCGCATACCGACATTACCGGCATACCTACCTTCCCGGCATACCAAAAATAGGTGTTGACCGCTCGCCTCGATTCGGCAAATAATCGCAGTCACGGAACCTTTCGCCCACTTAGCTCATCTAAGCACCATGGCGAATCGACTTTCTGAATGAAGCTGTTAAGGGTGTGTGCGTGTATCGTCTCTTTCGGGTGCTGCCTTGCTTGCAGCTCGGAACACCGCGAACCCGCGTTCGATCTCAACGCAGGTTCATCGAAGGCGGTGAACGTGCCGATTCCGGACGCTGCCCCTTCACCGGAACCGGTGGCCAAGGCATGGGCTGAAGTGATCGGTGAGTACAAGTTTCGATGGGACGGAAAAGATTTGATGATAATGTCAGGCAGCGACAGATCTCTTGAGTTGTTTAGAACGGATGCCGAGACCCGCGTGCGGTGGGAACAACGCCATAATGACGCAAAAGGCTGTAGCTTTGACAGTTTCTACCGCCCGCTGGCCGTAGCCGGGCCTCTTGTGAGCTTCGAGAACGAATCCAGCACCTTGTGCGGAGGCGCGATCACTAACACTTGGGGTTACAGAACGGTCAAGCTTGTTTCGCGTCACGAAGGAAAGCCAACTTACGAAGCGCTCGCTCTGTCGGATATATTCTCAGACGCCGACATTCTTGACGCGTGCATGGGTGAGCAGAGGATCAAAGATGCCGTACTGGCGTTGATAGAGGCCGGTAAGATCGCTAATGTGCCGAAGTCCTTTGCTGAACTGAAACGCATTATGGCGAACTTTCGAAGCGACTTCTTCGGTGGACGATATTTCCTCCCTGAAGATCTCGATTCATTCGCCCTGCGATCCGTCGATGGCGAACACATCACGATCTGGATCGGCCTTTTGCCTATCGCGCCCCCGGAGAGAGCACTCCGGCACCATATCGAGCTGATTCTTCCCCTTCGGGAAAAGTATCGTGGCGCGCTGCTCGCCGCGGATGCAAAAAAAGTCCGGATTCTTAATGAAGGATGCGGATTTGCTAGTTGGTAACGGGTTTGCAGAATTCGAGTCCGATTCGAAAGGAAACTAGAGGTAGTAATTAAATGCGAACATCGGGACAGGGCGGCGGCCATGAATCCCTGCATCTTGACAACGCGATCCGGCGCGCGGCTCTCGGGACGACGCGCAAGGCCCGCGACAAGGAAGGCCCGACAGGTTCCTGCACCTACGACGCGAACGGCCCGTCCTGTAAAGTCGCGTCCCTTCCGGACGGCCTGCCCTCCGACCTCGAACAGAGACTGGACGCATCTATACCAGATCCGCTGCGGGGCAGTGCGGATCAGCGACGTACGCTTAATCTGATCGCGGACAAGGCCATCAACTTGTTGAAGACTAACAAGAAGTGTCGCAAGGCCCTGTCTTCAACGTCTTTGGACTCACTAGCTGTACTCGAACAGCTGAGACCAAACGATCTTTATGAGGACTTCGGATTAATAAACGCAGGAGATATCGATAATGACTACAATGCATGGACGTATTACGGACCAATTGAGGGTGTGACGAGGGGTGCCATTGAGTTCTACAAAGATTTCTTTGAAAGTGCGGATTCAGCAATGGGCAAGGGGAACGTTAGCGACAAGCTATCCACATTGGAAGAAAGACAAATTCTTGTCGTATTGCATGAAGTCGGTCATGCCGATAGAAAATATGTGCATCCGAATGAGATGAACAGGGTGGTAAAGAAGGGGGCAAAGCTCGCAATCGACTACCAATGGGACAATGCGACGGTAAATCAATTCATCTATGACAACTGCTTCAAGAAATAGTGTATCGGTTTGGCCCGGCATTACTGCTCAACGGCCTTATAGAATAAAGGCTATAGGTCTCGTTTTGTTCATCCTGTTTTCGAGTTGTGCTTGCAGCGTCAACGAAGGTGGAAGCAAATCCTATAGGCCCGCCATTAGCAGCGTTTGTTTCATTGATCGGGGCAACATCTGGCTCGTTTCCTATAAGGGAGAACTTATCCATTTGGAAAATGGTCGAGTTGCTGAACCGAAGTTTACTAATGAAGGCGCCGCCGTCGATTTTATCAATAAAGATGTTGGCTGGATGTTGTTGCAAACCGGAAGCCTGTTGCAAACCCTTAACGGTGGTTTAGATTGGAAAGAGATCGGAAGGCTCCCGTCGATCTCAGCCGGTGGGAAGCCGTTTCGGACTTATCCCCTCGACCTGAGATTCGTTGATGATCGGGTTGGATGGATAACAGCATCGACCAACATCCTTCGGTCTGAGGATGGCGGTCGAACTTGGAGTGTGTGGGATTTTCACGATGCGAACGTTGTAAGCGGGATGATGATCGTAGATCAACGCGAGATCTGGGCCGTGACAAAGACGGCGAAAGTTTTTCATACGGTCGATGGCGGTCAGAACTGGGAGGTCAAGCAGTTGCCGTCTATCAGAGTGGGGGATGAAAGCTACCCTCGATCGATCGCGATCGACCGCACTGGGCGGATCTGGGTCGGCAACTTGCGTTCCCGCTCGACAGTTGCAGTTTCAAGTGATGGCGGACAAACATGGAGCGAAAGGGAAATGCCGGTGATGTCCGACATCCTACGACTCACGGCTATCCAATTTGCACCCGATGGTACCGGACGCGCGGCCTTTGCCCTTATTTCCAAAGGAGACGCTCCGACCCAACTCTCCCTTTTGATCAGTGAAAATAATGGGGACACTTGGGAAGTGTCCCATGACGTGAAGTTGCCTTTCCGTCCGGTCGAAATCAATTTCGTCAGCGACACTGAAGGGTATTTGATCAGTGCTTCCGATATTGCCGTTACCAAGGACGCAGGAGCGACCTGGCAAATTCTTTTCAGCTTGGAAAGCGGCAATTAGTTCGCCGGGAGCGAATATTGCGACGCTTATGCCCGATGGGACGCCGCTCGCGAGGAATGTGTTTGCGGGGAAGGCCGTGATAGCAGAGTTGAGAGGGACGGGAAGCGGCAGCTTTGATACGGTAACATGGAAGACGAGTGACCCTGCGTCGGGGACGGTTGTTTCGTATATGAACGACGGGACGGTAAACACGGGTGCGGTGAGCGAGCAGCACGAGCCGCTCGGGCAGCGGATCGCCGTGGCAGACCCCGAAGCACCGAACGAACCCCAGACCTACGCGCAGCATCTATTCTTTGCGAGCGAGCCCTCGTGGCAGTGCGATGTGTCGGCGGCGTTCTACGGCGGATTTCAGGGTATGCCGGAACACTGCCAGAGCAAGGTGCTTATGAATCTGAATCTTCCGCTCACGGAAATATTCGGCTGGTATCCAGAGAGCACGATGCTGATCTATTCTGAGGTTCATCAGAGTCCGGACGCCCGGCCGGGACAGGGCGGCGGCCATGAATCGCTGCATTTTGACAACGCGATCCGGCGCGCGGCTCTTGGGACGACGCGCAAGGCCCGCGACAAGGAGGGCCCGACAGGTTCCTGCACCTACGACGCGAACGGCCCGTCCTGTAAAGTCGCGTCCCTTCCGGACGGCCTGCCCTCCGACCTCGAACAGAGACTGGACACCGCCAACCCAGGCGACGCCCAACAGCTAAATGTCGCATTTGAAGATATCGATACGTATTGGGATAAGCCTTCGAGACGATTGACGAGATGGGAAATGGAGACTCTTAGAGGATCGTTTCACAAAGCTTTATCCAATTCTGAGGGATGTGAAAGATACATTAACGACCTTTTGAAAACGGTAGCTCAGAATACTGGTGCTAAACTCGCTTCAACGTCTATTGGTGAATTGCTCGAAAAGGTGGCCAACACTCGCGGGGGCACTAATTCGGCATATGGCGGACTTTCTGTTTACACGTTTCCAACAATTGTCTCTAATGCAAGCTCGAACTGGGACTGGGTTGGCGCTCCGGGTTTCGCCTCTATTGCCCTCGGAACAGGCGGAGGTAACGAATACATTATGACGATGCTGTCATCTCCCGAAGACGGTGGTATGAAGGTTATTCACGAATTGATGCACGTCGCGTTCTCCGGCGTTCAATGGGCTGGAGTAGATCGGGATTTTGCAGATGCGGCGGCGGATCTGGCAGGCAACGCTCGGCTTGTCGGGGCGCAAGATGTCTCAGTTTATTCCAAATGGTGGCACGACCATTTGAGACAAGCCTGTGGATTTCCCAGGACGAACTCAAAGACACCATTTCGGCTTTACAAGTAAGGCGGGTTTTGAGGATGCAAAGACTTCTGATACCGATTCTGTTGTGTGCGTTTGTGCTGCTTTCTTTTGGAAGCGTTGTGTTGGCGCAGACTCCTCTGGTACTTGAAAAGGTTGAGTTGTTAAAAACGACGCGCGACGAGTTTGAGAGCACCTATGGCAGACCTACGGGTGGAGCCGGCGTCCTTGGTTTCCGATATCTGATCAAGGGCGGAAAGGTTGTGGCGTTTTTCTCTTCCGGTCCCTGCACGGAACGTTGGCCTTATCGCGTTAAAGAGAACGTTGTTCTCTCGTACGCTATTACGTTTGATCACCCACCTGCCCTTATCGACGTGGCTCCGGACCTATCTATGTTTCGAAAAGACACTTCTAGCGACGTAATTGGCGTTTATCAATACTTGAATGACGAAGAAGGCATAGGAATAGAGGTGTACCAACCGTTTCAGGGCAACGCTGAAGTTTTCAGGATTTCCAGAGTGCCGACTGAAAAACAAAAGAAGAAGATGATGTGTACCCAATCCGTCGTAGGTGTATCCGGAACCGGCGAGTGGGACGAGGGTTGAGTATAAGGAGTTGCAAGGAGGGCCCGACAGGTTCCTGCACCTACGACGCGAACGGCCCGTCCTGTAAGGTCGCGTCCCTGCCGGACGGCCTGCCCTCCGACCTCGAACAGAGACTGGACGGATCTGTACCAGATCCAAATCCAAGCTGTATTCTTAATGCGGTTCAAGGACCACTTGACGAGAAAAAACTTTCCCGTGAAATATTGGGCCCATGGGACGGCTCGACGTCTGATTATAATGCTCATGATGGCATCCATGTAATGCTCGCAAAAGGTGCTTACAATGTTGTCACACTCCCTGCAATGCAGGGACAGGTCTTACATTATGCCAAGCAGGCAGTCTCTGGAGAAGGAGCAAAATATTCAGTGCTTGATATTAAACTGGATGTTACACTCGATGGCGATCCTTTGGTTGTTTCTCTGAAAGACATGGCATTCAAACCTGGCTTCTTTAAGATAGGACAGCGGTTGAACGCTGGAGATTCGCTAGGGTCAGTGGAAGGCGCGGGCCTGGACTCACTTGGCGAGGCAGGTCTCCACGTCACGCTGATGCCTTTCTCTGCTTATAAGAAATATATTCAAGGTGGCAATATCGAGAGTGGATTTCCCGAGGGTTTTGCTGATATCCGGTCCAAAAAAGGGGTGAATATTCGCAATAGGCCCTATTCTTCAAACGCCCGATCCGCAGTACCCCTAACACAACTGATAGATGCGGGAAGGGAAATCAGAAGTCCTTTTCGTTGTCCCTAACGCCGGAGGTTGAAAACGCAAATGTCAAATTCTAGAACTTTTGGCTGTTTGGCTCTTGTCTTGGTCGGAGTTTTTGTCCTGTCTGTGGATAACGTCTTCGGGCAGGATCTGCAAGATTGCTTTTCGGCACCGGCAGTTAGGAATGAAACCGCATCGTCGCCGTGTACGATCGCAGAGATCTCGAAAGAACTCAGCAACAGCCAGATTGCGGAGACTCTCTATCCCGCGTCACGTATTCCGCCGGAAGAGATCGCGGCATTCGGAATTGAGATCTGTTCGAATGACGATCTTGCATCATCGATATCACACTCGATCGTACAGCCATCTAAAGTCTATAGCCGCATTAAATTCGTGTATGGATCTAAGCCGCCTCCAATATTTATCAGAGCCGCAAATTGTAACGGGAGGTCGACTGGGCCAAAGTATCCTCTTAGAGTCGTTGTCTTTCCCGATGTTTCGAGTATTGGACTTTGGAAAGATCGAGTAATGGCAAAGGATATCTTCTCGGATGCGGCTTGTGACTCGCAGGACACAGAGAACAGCACTCGCAAGCAAAAATAAGCCAAGGCTAGACATCCCGGTCAGCCCGGGCCGTGTAATTGATGAGGTAACAATACGATGTTCTCAAGAAGTGTTGTGAATCTATTTCTTGCGGGCGCTCTATTAGCTTTATTGACCTTGGCCTGTTATAGGTATCCGCCGCCCGGCTGGGATCAGTATGAGGAAATGGAAGCGATTCCGATCGAGAATGTTAAGGAAAGGAAGGAAAAGTTTGATTCGTACACCGTCGATCAGCAACTAGACCTTTACTGGGTAGTTAAGAATTCAAATGCTTGTTGCTTCGAAGATGTGACCGATTATGTGATGAACAACTGCGACTATTATGCACCGCTGATCATTGAACGGCTCTCAACAAAGTATCAAGGGGCAGCCAAGCCCTTCTTTCTTCACACGCTGTCGAACATGGACTATTACGACGCCTGCGTCACGAGCAAGCCTGATCTGATGAAGAAGCTGGAGGACTTAAAAGAAAAGATACTCCCCGATGATAGCGAAACCATTAGAGACCGCAAACAGCTTATAAATGACCTCATCGACAGCATGATCGCCAAAGCACGGAACAAGACCTGACGCCGTGATCGCGGAGTTGAGTGGGACGGGAAGCGGCAGCTTTGATACGGTGATATGGAAGACGAGTGACCCTGCGTCGGGGACGGTTGTTTCGTATATGAACGACGGGACGGCAAACACGGGTGCGGTGAGCGAGCAGAACGAGCCGCTCGGGCAGCGGATCGCCGTGGCAGACCCCGTAAATATTTGAACGCATGGCTGAAGAACGATTGTCGTGGGGGCGATTGATATCATGTTAACTAAAACCATTCGCGATTGTATCTTGTTGGTCATATTTTCCGGGCTCTCCGTATTCGCCCAAAATGGTAGGCCAAGCTGTGCTGGGGAGAACGCATATACCGCTGTAATGCAAGCTGTCGTAAACGAAGATGAAGCGTGTCTAGTGTTGTTGCTGGATGCCGGCTATTCCCCAGCTAGTGGCTTTGATGGTGGACTCGTTCAATCTCCCGTCTTCGTTGCCATGACTAAGGATTCGTTTCGCATGACTTACCTTTTGCTTACCCACGGATTATCGGTGAGATCGGCAACAGTCATTGATAGTATGTTTTTTGCAGCATCAAACAGAAAGAATGGAGCCTTAAAGGCCTTTCTATCGGCAGGCGTGCCGGTCAATATCACCGATAGAAGCGGGCAGACTGCGCTAATGGGTGCGGCCGCCATAGGCGATAATGAGAGCCTGAGAATTCTTCTTGCGGCGGGGGCTGATCCAAACGCTACTAGCAATGCGGGACTAACATCTTTGATGGTGGCACAGGGCGATGACGCTCGGTTTCAGCTGCTTTTTGACGCCGGTGCAAGAATGGACGCAGTCGATAAGAAAGGCTTTACTGCTTTGCATTATGCGGTACAGCGACAGGACGTTCCAAAAACGCGTTTCCTGGTAGAGCATGGAGCAACTGTGCAGATCCGTGACAAGGACGGCAGGACCGCGTTAGACTTCGCGCGCTCATTGCCACCGTCCGAAGTTCGTGCGAAATTGATTAGCCTTTTCGACCACTAGGTTGTTTTTGAATGGGGCAGGTATCAGGCATGTCAGTAATAAAGATTCTGGCTATCTACGGGATATATGCGATCACGATCTTTTTGTTTGGTTGTTCTGCGGCCAACGAAAACACGCCGCCGAGCTCCACGCCTGAACGACGTACGACAGCGGAGCCCTCTCCATCTCCATTGGTGGATGACCGACTTCTTGCCATTGCACGATTTAGAGAACAGCCTCTGGTGCTTGAACGAATAAATACGATCTTCCATACAAACGAGGCCGACGCGAAGGTCAAAGCTGCGAGGATATTTGCCGTCACTGACGCGGAGACCTCAAGGTTGGTTGCCTGTGATGATGGACTATCTTGGCGAGTCATCGATCCGACCGATCTCAAAGAGGTGCGGTTCACTAAAGGCAAAGCTCATGGTGAACCGACTGTCTTGACGATATCACCTGTGACGATCTGAGCAATTGACATTTCGCCTTCGAACGATTTTCCTGCCTGATTCTGCTACAATATAGTTTTGCTTTTTTACCCAACTTTTATAAGGAATCGTTAGAAGAATATGTCAGATAGAGAAGCGGTCATCATAAGTGCGGCCCGGACGCGACGGGGAAGTTTCAGGGCCTTTTGAAAGGTTTTTCGGCGCCGGATCTTGCGGCGCATGCTATAAGGGCGGCGCTTGAGCGTGCGAATGTCGCACCCGAGAAGATCGACGAGGTCATCCTCGGCTGCGTCGTTCAGGCAGGCATCGGCCAGGCCCCGGCCCGCCAGGCGGCGTTGAAGGCCGGCCTTCCGCCGGAGGTCTCGGCGCTCACGGTAAATATGGTGTGCGGTTCGGGATTGCGTGCCGTTGCTCTCGCCGCACAGGCCGTCAAGCTCGGCGATTCGGAGTACGTCGTCGCAGGTGGTATGGAGTCGATGTCGAACATCCCTTATGCAATGCCCGGTGCACGCGACGGCTATCGTATGGGAAATCAGACCGTCGTTGACCTGATGATCAACGACGGCCTTTGGTGCCCGTTCGAGAATTGGCATATGGGCAACACGGGCGAGATCGTCGCCGAAAAGTACCAGATAACGCGCGGTGAGCAGGACGAATACGCATTCGGCTCGCACCGAAAGGCCGCCGAGGCTCAGGCCGCGGGCAGATTCAAGGATGAGATCGCCCCGATCGAGATCCCGCAGAAGAAGGGCGACGCGATCGTGCTCGATTACGACGAGCCCGTGCGTCCCGAAACGACGGTCGAGACACTCTCGAAACTCAAACCCGCATTCAAACGCGACGGCGGCACGGTCACGGCAGGAAATGCTCCCGGCGTGAATGACGGTGCGTCGGCGGTCGTCGTTACGTCAAAAGAAAATGCAGCGGCCGCGGGCATCGAACCGCTCGGGCGGATCGTCGCGTATGCGACCTCGGGCATCGAACCGCAGCTCATTATGATGGCTCCGGTCGAAGGCGTTAAGAAAGTTCTCGCAAAGGCCGGCTGGGATATGAAGGATGTCGATCTTTTCGAGTTGAACGAAGCCTTCTCGGTGCAGGCGCTCGGCGTGATGAAGGAACTCGGCCTTGACGTCGCCAAGGTGAACGTCAACGGCGGCGCCGTCGCTCTCGGGCACGCGATCGGGAATTCCGGCTCGCGCGTCCTCACCACGCTTCTGCACGAAATGAAACGCCGCGGCGTAAAACGCGGTGTCGCGGCTCTCTGCCTCGGCGGAGGCAACTCGGTCGCAATGGCGGTCGAAAGGGATTAGTTACAGACAAAATATGACTCAGAAAATTGGCGTCATCGGCGCCGGAACAATGGGGAACGGCATTGCGCAGACCGCTGCATCGGCCGGCTTCGACGTCGTAATGTGCGATGTGAAGGCCGAGTTCGTCGAACGCGGCGTTGCGAACATTTCGAAGAGCCTCGATCGTTTCGTCAAGAAAGAAACGATGACCGAGGAGCAAAAGGCGGAGGTGCTCGGCCGTATAAAAACGACGACCGCCCTTGCCGACCTAAAAGATTGCTCGCTCATCGTCGAGGCCGCAACAGAAAATTTCGACATTAAGCGGCAGATCTTCGAACAGCTTGACGGCCTTTGTCCCGCGGACACGATCCTTTCGAGCAACACCTCGTCCATCTCGATCACGAAGATCGCCGCCGTCACAAAGCGGCCGGACAAGGTCATCGGAATGCACTTTTTTTAATCCCGTGCCGCTGATGAAACTCGTCGAAGTGATCCGCGGGATCGCAACGAGCGACGAAACTTACGCAAAGGTCAAAGATCTCTCCGAAAAGCTCGGAAAAGTGCCGGTCGAATGCAACGATTATCCCGGCTTCGTGTCGAATCGCGTGCTGATGCCGATGATCAATGAGGCCGTATTTGCGCTTCACGAGGGCGTCGCAACAAAAGAAGCGATCGACGAGATAATGAAGCTAGGGATGAATCATCCGATGGGCCCGCTCACGCTCGCAGACTTCATTGGCTTAGATGTTTGCCTTGCAATACTTAATGTATTACATGAAGGTTTGGGCGACCCGAAATATCGGCCTTGTCCGCTGCTGAAGAAGTACGTCGATGCCGGCTGGCTCGGCCGAAAAAGCGGCAAGGGCTTTTACGATTACGCCCAGTAAACCGCCCGCTCGCGGATGGCGATTGACCGCTCTCCGGCCGACTTGTTTTTTGTATGCATCGGAATCTGCGCTCGTTCATCGACACGCTTCGCCGCGAAAACGAGATCGTCGAGGTGAACGCCGAAGTTGACCCGTACCTCGAGATCGCCGAGATCCATCGTCGCGTGATCGACGAGGGCGGCAAGGCTCTGCTCTTCCGCACCGTAAAGGGCTCGCGATTTCCGCTTGCAGCGAATCTTTTCGGCACTGTCCGCCGCATCGAGCTCGCGTTCGGCCCTCGTCCGCTTGAGTTCGTAAAGCGTTCGGTCGAGGCAGCCGAGACGATGCTCCCGCCGAGCCTGGCGAAACTCTGGAGCTTTCGCGATCTTGGTAAGGCCGCGCTCAAGATCGGGACGAAACCGACAAACACGGCGGCCGTCCTGGCACACCGGCAGCAGACGGTCGATCTCAACGAAATTCCGCTTCTTCAGCTTTGGCCGGATGACGGCGGGCATTTTTTTACGCTGCCGCTCGTCTATACCGAAAGCCCAACGACAGGCAAGCCGAATCTCGGCATCTATCGGATGCAGCGTTATGACGCCGCAACGACCGGTATGCATTGGCAGATCGGCAAAGGCGGCGATTTTCACTACCACGAAGCCGAACAGCGCGGCGAGTCGCTGCCCGTCACGGTCTTTAACGGCGGGCCGCCGGCTCTCATTTTGTCGGCGATCGCTCCCTTGCCCGAGGGAATTTCCGAATTGATGCTTGCTTCGCTGCTTGTCGGCGAAAAGGTCCCGACCGTCGCGGACCCTTTGGGCAATTCGCACCGAAAGCTGCTTGCCGAAGCTGACTTCGCGATCGTTGGACACGTGCCGCCTCGCGAGCGGCGTCCCGAAGGCCCGTTCGGCGACCATTACGGCTATTATTCGCTCGAACACGACTATCCGGTTTTCCGCGCCGAGGCGGTGTTTCATCGCAAAGATGCGATCGCGACGGCGACCGTGGTCGGCAAACCGCGGCAGGAAGACTTCTTCATCGGCGATTATCTTCAGGAGCTACTCTCGCCGCTCTTTCCGCTCGTGATGCCGGCGGTTCGCGATCTCTGGAGCTACGGCGAGACGGGATTTCACTCTCTTGCGGCCGCGGTCGTCAAAGAGCGGTACGCACGCGAGGCACTCTCGGCGGGATTTCGCATTCTCGGCGAAGGCCAGCTCGCTCTCACGAAATTCCTTCTCCTTACGGACAAGCCGCAGAACCTTCGCGACTTCAAGCCGCTCTTTGAACACATTCTCGAACGCGTCGATTGGCGGACGGACCTTCACATTTTTTCGCAGACGGCGTTCGACACGCTCGATTACGCAAGCGGCAAGATCAATCACGGCAGCAAGGCGATCTTGATGGGCCTCGGGGAAAAGAAGCGTGAGCTTGCGGCCGAATTTCGCGGTTCGCTGCCTGCGAATGTCCGTGCGGCCGAAGCGTTCTGTCGCGGGTGCCTTGTCCTCGAGTGTGAGAGTTTCGCGAACGATCCCGAGCTTGCAAAGGCGATCGCGCTTCATTCCGCGTTCGACGGCTGGGAAATGATCGTGCTCCACGACCGGATCGAATATGCGCGTTCGAGCGATAAGTTCCTTTGGGCGACGTGGACGCGCTTTGACCCCACGAGAGATAT
The DNA here is from genome assembly GCA_001567505.1 of Acidobacteria bacterium OLB17. Taxonomy (GTDB): domain Bacteria; phylum Acidobacteriota; class Blastocatellia; order Pyrinomonadales; family Pyrinomonadaceae; genus OLB17. Next base: position 56,381 of record LLEU01000050.1, read on the forward strand.
TTATTCTGCTGCAACGACGCTCGAAGCGAATCACATTTCTTACAAAGCCCCGATCGTGATCGACGCACGTATGAAGCCCTGGTATCCTGCCGAGGTCGAACCGCATCCGGACACCGTGAAGCTCGTTGACGGCCGCTGGAGCGAATATTTTCCCAAATAGTGCCTGAATTTTCCCTAAAGAACTTTGCGTTGCTGGCCGTTTTTCTTGCGGTCGCGGCCGCTCTCTGCGTGGCTTACGGTTATTTCATCGAACCGCGGCGGCTCGTCATCACGAACGAGGAGATCCGCCTAAAAGATTGGCCGCAAGCTCTTGATAAATACAAGATCGTCGCGATAGGTGACATACATGCGGGCTCGAACGGCGTCGATCGCGAAAAGCTTCGCCGCATCGTCGCGGAGGCGAACGCACAGCGGCCCGACCTGATCGTGCTCTTGGGCGATTACGTCTCAGAGAAAAGCGAAACGGAACTTCGGATGCCGATCGCGGAGATCGCGGACGGCCTCTCGGGCCTCGCCGCACGCGACGGAGTGCTCGCCGTGCTCGGCAATCACGACGGCGCGACCTGCCCAAGCTGCGTGAAGCGGGAATTCACACGCGTCGGCATCGAACGTCCTTGAGAATCAGGTCGTCAAGGTCTCAACGCCCGACGGCGCGTCGTTCCGCCGTGATCGGTTTGCCCGACCATATGCAGCTTACCTACTGGAAAGTTTTCTCCGACAACGCGAAACGTGCGCTTCTGCCGACCGAAGGCACGGGCCCC
>LLEU01000051.1 GCA_001567505.1 Acidobacteria bacterium OLB17
TGTCGTCCGCGAGGCCGAAGCCGTATGCCGCAAGCCGTCCGTTGACGCTGCTGATACCATACGCCGCTCGATGGGCGAAAAACGGCAAGGTCGCTGCGGCCATCGCCGTCGAAATCGCTGCTCGGCATCAAGAGATGCGGCGGCGTATCGACGACCTCAAAGTCCGAACCTTTGACCCGCGAAAGCGCACTCAATTCTTCGTCGTCCCAGAGCGGGTCGTGCGTGCCCGTTACGTACCAATTCGAGCCATTGTCGGCAAGGATCATTCCGTATTTCTGCATTGCACGCAAGATGACGCGCACATTCGGGCTGAACGCGGGATCGTTCAGATTGAAACTCGACTTGAGCCGGACGCGGAGGCCCATCGGCGGCGCGTTCGGGTTGCTCGTGCTTCCTGCGCTGTGAGTTGCGGGATAGACGAAGGCGTCGCGTGTAACGCTTGCCGTAAATCGGAAAGCGTGGCGGATCTCGCCGGCGAGAACTTCGTCGCGACGGACGAGGCCCGGAAAGATCGCAAGGCCCGCCGCGTCTGCCGATGTCCAGCCAAGCGGCCGCAACTTGTTCGAACGCATATTCCAACGCGCTCCGCTTCCGGCGGTCCAGCTTGCGCCGTTGTTTACGGGAAATGAGTAATACGTCTCGTATAGGAGCCAATTATCGCGGTCAAGAACGAGGACGTGGCGGTCGCCGTCCGAGGAACTGCCGCCTTCGATCGGGGCGTTCGAAGGTATTGGGTACGGGCCCGGATCGCTCTCGTCCGGATACCAGACGAACTCGACCGGAACCTGCGTTTGCGTCCCGGGCACGACGACATACGGGATCCCGATCGGGCTGCCTTCCCAGAACGTACCAAAATCAGGATGCAGGCCCGTGTTCAGGCCGATGTGCGAGATGATATTCTGCGAATTCGGGTGGATGCGATACCGCGAAACATCGACATTCCAGGCGTTATTCGCCGGGAACGGCCGTGCTCCGTTCAAGTTCGCACCGATACCGAGCGACGGCGTCGGCTGAGGCGTCTGACCGACGCAAATACCTGCGAACACAAGGATCAAGAAGGTCGTGCGAAGCATATCGTTATCTTCCGTTTCGGGCAAATCTGCCGTGTCTGGGCCGGGCCAATGGGGATGGGAGCTTTTCTGAACTCCTTTGATTGTAAGTCGTACGACCAACGATGGTCAAGAAGTTTTAACACACGCTGATGCGAGGTTGCGAAGTTGCGGACGTGCGGAGTTAGCCGATGGTGATGCCGCTCAGGTCATTCAGGTTTCCGCCGGCGGCGGTGAAGTTTTGCTCAAGATCTTCGAGGCGTTTTTCGAGATGATCTATCTCGGGCCTTTCGGTGTTCGTTCGCCGGAGAAGTTCGAGTTTTGCCTTCAGGAGGAATCCGCGCCAGGTCATTACCTCAATGCTCGACGCTAAGTTCGCGGCTTTTTCGTAACGGTCGAGGATCGCGAGTCCTTCGTCGGCCAGGCGTATCGCGTCGCGGTTGCGGCCTTCGAGTCTTCGGGCCTCGAGCTCGCTCTTTACCAGAGCTAGTTCATCAAGATCGAGTTCGAGGTTCTTCGGGTCGTATTTTCTTAGCTCCAGAAGCGACGCCTTTGCCTCGGCCCGGGATTTTTCGGCTTCGGCGAGTTTCCCAAGATATGGGAGTGCGTTCGCCAAGTTAACGGCTAGCACGTATTCCGTTCGCATATTGCGACGCTGCCCCGGCGTAAGGGCAAGCACCTTTTGGTAATTCGCCTTGTCGGCAAGCGAATATTTGACGCTCTCTTCGAAATACGGCCTCGCAAGATCAGGACGGCCCGCCTGCAAGTAAAGCTGCATCCCGATCCAGCGGCTCGTGTTGCTCAGACGGTTAAAGAGGCCGCCGGCCGTGTTGAGAAGTCTCAGGTCATCGGGCCGCAGCCGTTGGAGTTCTTCAGCCGTTTCAATTAGTGCAAGATATGCTGAGTTCAGTGCGTATAGCCTATCGATCGACCCGATCTCGAAAGGCGTGGTTCGCGTGCCTGCTTCGACAATTTGCAGGCGAAGCCCGTTGAGACGGCGTTCAAAGTTGCCGGGTTCGGCAGCGATCGCAAGATCGTTTATCTGGCGGGCCATCAACGGGAAGTCATATCGATCGAAGGTCCTTCGGGATAACAGTTGATCGAGTTCGACAAGAGACGCCGTAAAGTCATCTACAATGCTTAGGTCTCCGGGCCTGAGCTGCGAGGCCTTGTAGAGAAGCCGGATCGCCTTTGCTTCGTTGACGATGGCATCGTCGATCTTGCCGAGGTTCTCCGAATACGACATTCCCTGGACGGCTGCGATCTTTCGATAGGCGGCGGCCATCTCTCGCTCAAGCTCGGGGTCTCCAGAGTCCTCGGCCGAGATCGCGTTCAGGTAATTGACGGCATCGCTGACGATACGTTCGCGGAGTGTGATCGAGCCGGAGAGCTTTGCGATCTCGTCGTGATAATCGAGGATAAGAGAGTTCGCGATCTTCCGAACCTGAAGGAAATTTGCTTCGGCCCTTGCCTGTGCGCGGCGTGCTGCGATCGCCTGCCACACGGCAACAGACGCGGCCGCAACAAGCAGTACCACGGCCGATGCCGCGATCGCGATCGGCAGCTTGTTGCGTTTTACGAACTTCGCTGAGCGATAACCGAATGACTGTGTACGTGCGCCGACTGGATAGCCGTGAAGGTATCGGCCGATGTCGTTCGCGAGTTGTTCGACGGATGAGTATCGACGCTGAACGTCCTTTTCGAGGCACTTGAGGATGATGTTGTCGAGGTCGCCTCTGAGCATCGGCTGACGGGAGACCGCAGAAGGTTTCTGCGGCTCGACCTCGCGGATGCCGCGTGAGATGTCGGTGCGGCCGGTGCCGTAGATCTCGGCCGGCGTTCGTTCCGTCAGGAGCTCGTAAAGGATGACGCCAAGCGTGTAGATGTCCGAAGCGGTCGAGATCGGCCGATCGAGGATCTGTTCGGGGCTCGCGTATTCGGGCGTGATAGGAGCGTTCACTGTCTGAGTTTCGGCCTCGCCGCCGATGACCTTTGCAATTCCGAAATCGAGCAGCTTCACCTTTCCTTCGTTCGTGACGAGGATGTTCGACGGCTTGAGGTCGCGATGCACGATCAGATGCTGATGCGCATACTGGACGGCCGCGCATACCTGCCGAAAGAGTCGCAGCCGCTCGCCGATCCCGAGCGATCGCTCGCGGCAGAAGGACGTGATGGGTACGCCCGAAACGAGCTCCATCACGAAATACGGAACCTTATCGGCTGTGACGCCGCCATCGAAAAGGTGAACGATATTCGGGTGCGTCAGTTTCGCAAGGATCTGGCGCTCGGCCTTGAATCGGCGTTCAAGATCGTGCGAGAGGAACGTACGGTTCGATATCTTTATGGCGACCTGCTGCTCGAATTCGCCGTCGTCGCGTGTCGCCTGATAGACGGCTCCCATGCCGCCCCGGCCAAGCTCTCCGCCGATCACGTAGGGGCCGATCCTTGTGCCGGTGAGCGAGGCAGTGAGGTCGATCGTGATCGGCCGGTCGAGAAGGCCGTTCGCCCCCGCTTCGGCTTCGATCAGGGCGACGACATCGTTGTAGAGCGTTTGATCCTGCAGGCCGACCTCGGCGAGGAACTCCGAGCGGTCCTGCGTCGGGAGCTCGGTCGCTTCGGCAAAGATCGCCATCAGCCTCTTGAACCGGTCCTGCATCTCACTTTAATTTGGCATAGAGCCACGCTCGCGCAAAACGCCAGCGACGGTTGATCGTGCTGAGCGAGACGTTGACTACCGCCGCGATCTCTTCAAAGGTGAGGCCGCCGAAAAAATGCAGGTCAACGACACGGACAAGTTCGGGATCCTGTTTCTCAAGTTCGACCAGAGCATCTTCGAGAGCGAGGAACTCGACCGCATCGTGGTCAAAACCGGCGATCGTTATTGCGGCCTCGTCCTCAAGCGATCGAACCTCGCCGCTTCCGCGTTTTATTCGATTGCGTCTCTTTGCGTAGTTGCACAGGATCTCGCGCATCTTCAGCGAGGCGATCGCAAGTACATAAGCGCGATCCGTCATCTCGAGCGAGTGCTGTTTGCGCAGGAGCAGGAATGCCTCGTTCACGAGTGCGGTCGGCTGAAGCGTGTGGTTCGGACGTTCGCGGCGCAAGTGCCGCGCCGCGATCTTGCGCAATTCAGCGTAGATCGCCGGCATCAGCGCATCAAGTTCCGCCTTTGTCCGAGAGAGTGTGTCCACGTTTCAGATCCGTCCTTTCCGCCCACAGCATCCAAAGGTCACTGATCGACGAAAAAATTCTTTCCGAAGCATGACACGAAACGACAAGGAACGTTGCGTTATATAAATAAGAGGCGAATTGCCGCCGGCGTCTGGATTCTCGGGTAGGATCGGCATAGGGCTAACCAATACTAGCACCATCCCGCCCGGCCAAACAACGAGTTTGCGGCTCTCGCCTTACGGGTATCACAGGCCCGACAGATCTGCCGTCACAAGTCCTCGTTTACCAAACTAAATACTGATTTCTCTTTAGGCTCTGCGTGCGCGAAACTTCGTCCGATGCGGCTCTATGCTCAGCGTCGGGCGAAGGTGTGCTTGGTGCATTGGGTCGGTGGTTAGGGTAAAATAAAAGATTCGGGCGGGAATCTTAAAAGATCGAGGGCTTAGGAAGAACGAATGAAAAGAGCGCTGAGTGCTGTTGCTGCGTTGTTCACGATCTTTGTTATCGGGAACATTGTTATCGTTGCGCAAGATATGAGACCACCAATTGCTAAGAAGGTACCGAAGGTGCTGAAGATCCACGGTTACGAGATCACGGATAATTACGCGTGGCTGCGTGACCGCGAGGAGAAGAAGGATCCGGCGATAATCAAGTATCTCGAAGATTACAACAAATATACGGAATCGGTGATGGGCAAGCACAAAGCGTTTGCCGATTCGATCTACAAGGAAATGCTCGGCCGCATCAAGCAGGATGACACGAGCGTGCCGTATAAGAAGGGCAATTTTTGGTATTTTACGCGCACAGAAGAGGGCAAGCAGTATCCGATATTCTATCGCGGGGCGAAACGCGACGGTTCGGACGCGGTCGTGCTCCTTGATCAGAATGAGATGGCGAAAGGGCATCAGTATTTCGCGATCGCCGAATTTGACGTAAGCGATGACGGCAACATTCTCGCGTTCTCGACCGATACGACCGGTTACAGACAGTACACGCTTCAATTCAAGGACCTGCGGACGGGCAAGATGCTGCCGGAGAAGTTCGAGCGCGTGACATCTTTTGTTTGGACTCCGGACAATAAGACGGTGTTCTTCGGCACAGAAGATGACGTGTCGAAACGCTCGGATCTCATCTTTCGATACACGCTCGGAGGCGAAAAGCCGGTCGAGGTCTTCAACGAGAAGGACGTGCTTTTTAACACTTACGTCGGACGTTCGCGTGACGGCAAGATGCTCTTTATCGGTTCGGGGGCCAAGACGATGGACGAATATCGCTATCTTGCCGCCGACACGCCGACGGGCGAATGGAAGGTGCTCGCTCCGCGTCGCGAAGGGCATCAGTACACGCCGGATTACGATATGGGCGAATTCTATTTCGTTACGAACCGCGACGGCGCCGAGAATTTTAGGGTCGATCGCGCACCGGCGAGCGATCCGAGCGAGAAGAATTGGCAGCCGTTCATCCCGTATCGCCCTGACCTGCACATCGAGGGCATCGATTTCTTCAAGGATTTTGCTGTCGTCTCGGAAAAGGAGAACGGCATCGAATACCTTCGCGTGATGGACCGCAAGACGCGGCGTGCGCCGTTCCGGATAAAGACGGACGAGGACGTCTATACGATGAGCCTCGCGAACAATCCCGAATACGACACGCCTGCGGTACGTTACAACTACGCGTCGATGATCACGCCTTCGTCCGTGTATGAGATCGATCTTCGCACGCGTCAGAGCACGCTGCTAAAACAGCAGGAGATCCCGAGCGGTTACGATAAGACGAAGTACGAGACGACGCGCGTCTGGGCGACCGCACGCGACGGAGTGAAAGTGCCCGTGCTCCTGATGATGAAACGCGGCACAAAGCTCGACGGCAAAGCGCCGATGCTGCTTTACGGTTACGGTTCGTACGGCGTGAGCCTGACGCCGAGTTTTTCGACCGCGCGGCTTTCGCTTGTCGATCGCGGAATGATCTACGGAATCGCACTCATCCGCGGCGGTGGCGAACTTGGCGAGAAATGGCGTCTCGCCGGGCGTATGAATACGAAACTCAATACGTTCAACGATTTTGTCGATTCGGCAAAATGGCTGATCGCGAATAAATACACATCGGCCGATCGTCTCGTAATTCAAGGCGGTTCGGCGGGCGGCCTGCTCGTCGGAGCGGCGGTAAATCAATCGCCCGAGACGTTTCACGCGGCGATCGCGCAGGTGCCGTTCGTTGATGTGATGAACACAATGCTTGACGACACGCTGCCCCTGACCACGGAAGAGTGGATCGAGTGGGGCAACCCGCACGAGAAGGCGGCGTGGGACTATATGATCCAATATTCTCCCTACGACAACGTGAAGAAACAGGCATATCCGAATATGCTGATCGAGATCTCGATAAACGACAGCCAGGTGCCTTATTGGGAAGGTGCGAAATTCGCCGCCAAGATCGTTGAGTACAACACAGATCCGAAGACGCAGATCCTGCTCAAGACGAATATGGGTGCGGGCCACGGCGGCTCGTCGGGACGGTATGATCGGCTGAAAGAGATCGCGTTCGATTATGCGTACGCGTTGACGCAGGTCGGCATCGAGAAATAGAAAGTCGGGCTCCTGCCCGCGAAAATTGACAAAACCCTTCGGGCCGGCACGATTGCCGGCCTATTTTTGTCCAAGAAAAACCTGTAAATCCAAGTCTATTAGATATTTACTTAAAAGGTTATGTGCGGTATCAACGGCATAGTTTTGCATGAAGGACGCGTCGATGAGCGTCGGCTCACGGCGATGCGCGATGTCCTCGAACATCGCGGGCCGGACGATGCCGGGATCTTTATCGAAGGACGGGCCGGCCTCGGGCATCGACGTTTGAGCATCGTCGATATCGCGGGCGGTATCCAGCCGATGCGGCTCGGGAATACAACGATCGTTTATAACGGAGAAATATACGACCACAACGAAAGCCGGAAGGCACTCGCCGAGGACGGCGTTGCTTTTACGACGACTTCAGACACGGAAACGATCCTTGCCCTTTACGAGCGGTACGGACGCGACGCCGTCGAACACCTCCGCGGTATGTTCGCGTTTGCGATCTGGGATGCGGACGACGAAAGCCTTTTCATCGCACGCGATCGCCTCGGCGTAAAGCCGCTCTATTACGTTCACACTGAGGACGGCGATCTTTATTTTGCGTCAGAGATCAAGTCGCTGCTTGCGGCAGAAGCTGTGAAGCCGCAGATGAACTTTGAGGCCCTCGAAGACCAGTTCGCAAACCACGGAACCTGTGGCGACATCACGCTTTTTACGGGCGTCAAGCGGCTTCGGCCCGGACACACGCTCGTGTGGAAAGACGGCCGGATCACGATACGCGAATACTGGGACCTCGCGTTCGAGCCAAAGCTTTCACGTGCGGATGATCGCGACTTTGTGGAAGAGTGGCGTGAGATGTTCCGTGAGGCTGTCGAGCTGAGGCTGATGGCGGACGTGCCGCTTGGAATGTTCCTTTCAGGAGGCATCGATTCGAGTGCGATCGCAGGCGTAATGTCGCAGCTTGTCGATGAACCGATCAAGACGTTCTCGGTCGCATTCGACGATCGGGAAGCGAACGAACATCGATTTGCGAGACTCGTCGCCGACGAGTTCGGGACCGATCATCACGAAACGATCGTGACGCCTGACGAGTTCTTTGACGCATTGCCGAAGCTTGTTTGGCATGAGGACGAACCGCTCGGATTCATCGCGAGCGTGCCGCTATATTTCGTCTCGAAACTTGCGGCCGAACACGTGAAGGTCGTGCTAACGGGCGAAGGTTCTGACGAGACGCTGGCCGGTTACGGCCGATATGCAAAGGCGTTGAAACTGCTCGAAATGGGCGAAAGATACGAGGCGATCGCACCTTCGTTCATTCGTGGGGCGGTTCGCGGCGGAGTTGCGGCACTGCCGCCGGCACTCGGCCGAAAGCTCGGGCGGACGTTCCTTTCACGCGATGCCGACATAGAAAATCTCTTTTTTGACAACTTTGCCGTCTTTCAAAAGCGCGATCAGGCGAGGCTTTTTTCCAAGGATGTACGGACACGTTTCGGTATTTCGGGCGCGTATGGAACGCTTGCTGAAATGCTCGCTGCGTCCGACGCTGAAGACACGCTCGACAAGCTTCTCTACGCCGACACGAAGACATATCTGCACGAGCTTCTGATGAAGCAGGATCAAATGTCGATGGCGGCGTCTATCGAGAGTCGTGTGCCGTTCCTCGACCACAAGCTTGTCGAATTCTCGGCCCGTATGCCTCGCGAGATGAAGCTGCGCGGAGCGACGACAAAGTGGATCCTGCGTGAGGCGATGCAGAACTTGCTGCCGCAGGAGATCTTGACGCGGCCGAAGATGGGCTTTCCCGTGCCGCTTGGCAAATGGCTGCGCACGACGCACAGGCACATCGTGGACGAGTATGTGCTCGGCGAACGCGCGGCAAGCCGCGGCATTTTCGATCGCGAATATGTAAGAGAGCTAGCAGCAAGGCATTTTGCGGGCGAGAACCTGGACGAAAAAATGTGGGCGCTTATCAACTTTGAGATCTGGGCAAGGACGTTCATCGACGGTGAGGCTGTGAAATGATGGCGGCAAATGCTTTGAAGAAGATCTGGGGGGCGACGAACGAAGCACTTCGCGGCCGCGATATCGTTTGTTTCAGCCACGACTGGACGGGCGATCCGCTCTCGAAGACGCATCTGATGCGCGTGCTCGCACGCGAGAACCGCATCCTTTGGGTGAACGCCCTGCCTAATCGTATGCCGACGGCCGCAGCAAAGGACGTTTCGCGCATCGCGAAGAAACTAAAGAGTTTCGGAACGCCGGTTCGCGAAGCCGAAAAGAATATCTTCGTGCTGAATCCGCTCGTGATCCCCGCGTACGGGAGCGACGCCGTCGTTAAGCTGAACCGCACGTTCCTCGTAAGCCAGATACGACGCGCGATGCGGCGTCTTGGGTTTCGCGACGTCGTGAATATGGTCTTTAATCCCGCAGCGGGGTTGATCGCGGGGCATCTGGGCGAACGCGAGTTGATCTACTACTGCGTCGATGAATACACGGCGTTCACCGGCGTTGCACCTGGACTAAAAGAGATCGAGGAAGATCTTTTTCGCAGGGCGGATGTCGTTGTGGTCTCGGCAGAAAGGCTCCTCGAATCAAAGAAAAAGTTCAACGCGGAAACGCATCTCATTCGTCACGGGACAGATTGGCAGCACTTTCGCAAGGCGGTTGACGGCGGGCTTTCGATGCCTTCGGATGTCGCCCATCTTCCTCGGCCGATCATCGGATTTCACGGACTGATCGCGGATTGGGTCGATCTCGAACTCGTAAAAAAAGCGGCCGAACATTTCAACAACGGCTCGGTAGTACTCGTCGGCAAAACGACGATCAAGGCCGATGCTAAGGCACGTGAACTTTCTGAGATCCCAAATATACACATGCTCGGACGCAAGCCGTACGACGAATTGCCGGCGTACTGCGCCGCGTTCGACGTTGCGATAAATCCTTTCGTGATAAATGAATTGACATTAGCGGCAAACCCGCTGAAGGTTCGCGAATATCTCGCCGCAGGCCTGCCGGTCGTCTCGACCGACATACCGGAAGTTCGCGTTCTCGATGACGTTCTCGTCGCGCCGATGGCGAAGATTTTGTGAAGAAGATCGAGGAGGCTCTTGCGTACAAAAGGCCGCGGGCGGCGGTGAGCGACGCGATCCGGCACGAGAGCTGGGACGCGAAGGTCGATGAGCTTCGGGCGATACTTGAGGGAAGGAACGGATGAGCACGATCGTAAGCGAAGAGATCGAGATAGTACGGCAGCACAAGGCTGAGGTCGCCGCGGGTGAAAGGTTCGAGTTCGGCAAGAACTGGGCCGCATTCCTGGCCGTGCTTGATGAGGAGCGGATCGAGACGGCCGTCAAGAGCCTCGCGGAGATGCTCGAATGCGAGACGCTCGCCGGGATGCGCTTTCTCGATATCGGTTCAGGCAGCGGCCTTTTTTCGCTTGCTGCGAAGCGTTTGGGGGCGGAGGTCGTCTCGTTCGATTTTGATACGAACTCGGTCGAGTGCACTCGTGAATTAAAACGACGATACTTCCCGGACGATGCGGCCTGGACGATCGAGCAGGGCTCGGCCCTTGATGCTGAGTATGTAAAAAGTCTGGGAAAATTCGACGTTGTGTATTCCTGGGGCGTTTTGCATCACACGGGCGAAATGTGGAAGGCGCTCGAGAACGCCGTTATCCCGACGCAGCCGGGCGGAAAGCTTTTTATCGCACTTTACAACGACACGGGCAGCCAGGCGAGGCGTTGGCATTGGATCAAGAAGACCTATTGCCGTCTGCCCGGCTTCTTAAAGACGCCGTTCGCCGCAGCGGTCAGCCTTCCGGAAGAGGCGAAGCAGTTCGCCTCCGCCGTCGTCAGGCTCAGGCCGCTCGAATACGTACATTCCTGGACGCAATACAAGCGTGGACGCGGAATGGACCGCTGGCGAGATATCATTGATTGGGTCGGCGGATTTCCGTATGAGTACGCGAGCGTCGATGAGGTTTTCGAGTTCTATAAAGCTCGCGGGTTCATGCTTACGAAGATCGTGAGCGGCGGCGTCGGTTTGGGCTGCAATGAATTCGTTTTCGAGCGGAAGGCCTAATCCCGTCGGAGCTTTTCCATCAGCTCACGCCAACGCGGATCGTCGCGCAGCGTGACGAGATTCTTATCATTGTCAAAATAAGGTTTGTTCTCGTTGCCGAGACGGATCGCTTTATTCAGCCACTTAAAGGCGAGGTCCTTGTCGCCAAGAAGGGCGTATGAGGCGCCGACCCAATATGCCATATCGTGATCGGCACGCGAGAGTGCCAATGCCTCTTCGGTCAATTCCTCACGGGCTTCGTCAAAGCGTCCGTCACCCGCAAGATAGATCGCGTAGAGCGGCCTGATGCCGTCCATCTCCGGATGTTCTTTTAGGACCGAACGCATAAGGTCGATCGCCGCGTCCGCATCGCCCTGATAGTAATAAACGCCCGAACGGAAGATCTTCAGCATGGGGTGATTCGGCTCGACGCGAGTGCCGCGGTCGAGCTCGTCGAGCGCCTTGTTGTAGTCGCCTTTGTAGATGAAGATGCGTGCACGATTGTAAGCCGCGACGACGCGTGCCGCCGGGTCGAGCTTCGAGAGCTTTTCGAACGCGCGTAGCGATTCTTCGTATTCGCCGTCGAGGCGGTGCATCACGCCTTTGACAAAGAAGAGTGCGGCGTCATTCGGAAATTGCCTTTCGAGCACGCGAATCTCGAGCCGGGCCTTTTTCTTCTCGCCGCGTGCCATATAGATCATCACCATCAGGACGCGTGCTTCGACGACATTCGGGTCGTAATAGAAAGCCTTGCTGAAGGCCGTCTCGGCGTAAGTGTAGTCTTCGGGGTCGCCCATCCCCTTGAAAAGCCGATTCGCGTAGCAGGCTCCGAGGCCGCTGTAAGCGAGAGCAAAGTGCGAGTCGAGCTCGATCGCGCGTTTGAAGTTCGCGATCGCGGCCTCGCAGTCGGCAGGATCGAGCGTGCTGAAAATGAAGCGTGCAAAGGCATCGCGCCCACGCAGGTATTCTTCCCAGGCATCGGCATTTTCGGTCGCACGGCGGCCGAGTTTTTCGGCCTCAACGTCGGAGAGCTCGAGCCGCAGGCCTTCGAGGATGCGTTGAGCGATGCTGTCCTGAATGGCGAGGATGTCGCTGCCGGTCGCGTCGATGCGGTCGCTCCAAAGGATGTCGCCGCTTGCCGTTTCAAGAAGCTGAGCCGTTACGCGAAGGCGTTCGCCCGCTCGCAGAAAACCAGCCGAAAGGACGGCGTTCACACGCAGTTCGCGGCCGGCGGTCGCAGGTTCGATATTCTTGCCCTGATATTTCGCGATCACGGAACTCGGCCGCACGATGATCGAGCGAATCTGGGCAAGCTCGGTGATGACGGCGTCCGCGAGTGCGAATTCGTAGAATGCCGACTCTTTGTCGCCGGCAAGGTTCTGGAACGGCAGGATCGCTACGCTCTTCTTTTCCGTGCCGGTCGCCGTAAGCAGAATGTCGGGTGCCTGCGAGGACTGGCTGATCGAACGCTGGGCGGACATTGCGGTAGAGGTTTGCTCGGGAGCGGTTCGTCCCGTGAACCAATTCAACATACGCTTGACGGCGCCGCCGTCGGCGTGCGACGGCGCAAAAGTATCAGTATTCAAAAGTTGAGCACCGGCGATCTGATGCAGCACGCTTCGGAGGTCGTCGCGCATCTGCGAGATCTTTTGATAGCGGTCCTTCGGGTCCTTTGCAAGGGCCTTGTCGATGATCGTTTGGAGCGGAGCAGGGATGGCATCGCGCCGCGCTTCGGCGACGGGTTTCGGCGTGCCGTAAAGTACCTGATGCCGAACGTCGATGACGCTCTTTCCCTGGAACGGCCAGATACCGGTAAGCATCTCGTAAAGGAGCACGCCGGTCGAGAAAATGTCGCTTCGGGCGTCGGCCCGTTCACCGCGAGCTTGTTCCGGAGCGGCGTAGGTCGCCGTGCCGTAGGGAATTCCGAGTTCCGTGATGTCGCTCGCGCGTTTTGAACCCGCACCGGCGTCGGTCTGTTCGTCCTCAAGGAGTTTCGCGAGCCCGAAATCAAGTATCTTCACCTGCCCTGTGTCGGCGACCATAACGTTGCCGGCCTTTATGTCGCGATGAATGATGTTCTTCGAATGTGCGTAGGCGAGAGCGTCGGTCACCTGAATAGCGATCGAGATCGCGCTCTTAAGCTCGAGCGGACGGCCCGAAACGAGCTGACGGACATTCTTTCCCTCGATGAACTGCATCGCGATATAGAACGTGCCGTCGGCCTCGTTGAAATCGTAGATCGTGCAGATGTTCGGGTGATCGAGTTGGGAGCAGAGCTGGGCTTCGCGTTCGAAGCGTTTGAAATTCGCGGTCTTTTTTGTGAGCTCAGGAGGTAGTACCTTGATCACGGCAACGCGATTCAGCTTGGAATCGAGAGCCTTGTAAACGGTTCCCTGGCCGCCGGAACCGATCTTTTCGAGAACCTTGTATTGATTGATCTTTGAGTCAACCATAAAAGCCGCAATCTTCATTTTGGGCGTCAATGGGAGAGACGCAAGGCCGCTCGCGGCCGGGTCACGCTCCTTACCCGTGTGAAGACCAAACTTACGATTATTGCCTCAAGGGCGAATAATCCCAAACGCAGAACGGCGATTTCCCGTGCGTTCGGGAAAATGATCTCTTTTTTTGGGCAATGCCCGCCTCGAACGGTAGGACGGCAAACTGCCGCCCGCTTAATAGACCGTTCAGCCGCGGGGCGGATCGCCCCAACCCGAACCCAAATATTTGCCGTCTCGAACAAAAGCAGGCACTGTCGGATCACCATCGGTGAATGCGAGCATATCGCGCCGATGCACCATATCGTTTTGAGCGTCGTATTCGATAAAAGGTTCGCCGACACTGTTGTAATGGTCTTTTGCTTTTTTGCAATACGGGCAGCCGGGTTTTGTATAGATCACCAAGGCCATTGTTCAAAATTACACCTTTTGGCTATCATTTCATAGTCGGGACGGAAAAGGCCCTGCGGACCGCGGCTTTGGCGCCGCCTCGGCAAACAAATTCAATATGTCGAACCCCGATATTTTTGCGCCGTACGAGCGGCTGGTCGAGATCGAGATCCTCGGCCGGCGATGCGAGGTGCCGGAAAATAACTCGCTGCTGCGGTGTTTTCAATACCTTGCGATGGACGCCGTCTCGGAGGCCGACCTTTGCTGGAACGGCGACTGCCTGAACTGTCAGGTCTGGATCAAGAACGGCGAAAAAGAGAAAGGCGTGATCTCATGCCGCACTACGGTTGCCGCCGGAATGGAGATCGTTCGCCTTTCGCAAGATATCGAGGCTGCGGTCGCTAATACTTAGGAACGGACGGGTCAACGTCGCTAGACCAAGCGAGAATGCCGCCCGTAAGATTAGTCAGACTGCCCTGAAATCCCGCCTGCTGCAGGGCCTCGATCGCTTTTGCGCTTCGCACGCCGCCCTTGCAGTGTACGACTGTATCCCGTGACGCGTCGATCTCGTCCATACGTCGGACAACCTCGCCGAGCGGAATGAGCTTTGCTCCCTCGATCCTTGCGAACGCATTCTCGTTGGGTTCACGTACGTCGATGAGTTGAATATCCTCGCCTGCCTCAAGCTTTTGGTGCAGTTCCTTTGCCGTGATCGTTTTCATATATGTGTAAGTCTTCGGGGCCTTCGTGCGCCCGCTCTTGATACTCTAGCACTCCTGTCGAAAGTTCCAAGCCACGCGGAGGGCAGTTCTCTGTTGACAATTCTTTACATCTCATTTCATTGCCCGCGTGGTCAAATATTGTAAAATATTGAACCTTAAGCAAATGTTACGACTGAAGTTCAGCCACGCCGCGTTTACTTTTGTATTTGCGGCGATGTGTATCTTGGCCGCGTGCGGCGGTTCGGCAAAAAGCAAGGCACCTGAGAAAGCGACCACCGACGCGCCGATCGCGATCACGACCGCGAAGAGCGAATCGCGCGAGGTCGCCTCGACCGTTGATGCGACCGGAACGCTTACGGCTCAGGAAAATCGAACGTCTCGCCAAAAACGGCCGGCCGCTTGTCGAACGTTTACGTGAACGTCGGCGACTTCGTTCGTGAAGGGCAAACGCTTGCAAAGGTCGATGATCGCGACGCGAAGATCCGGCTTGAATCCGCACGGGCGGCGGTTCGCCAGGCAAAGGCAGGCGTTGCACAGGCCGAAGCAAAATTGGGACTGCTCGGCGGCGGGAAGTTCAGTGCGACGACGGTTCCGGAAGTGCAGACCGCCCGTGCCAACCTAGAACAGGCTCGACTCGAGCTCAAACAGGCCGAAGCGAATGAGAAACGTTATCGCGAACTCACCGAGACCGGCGACGTGGCGATGATCACATACGAGCAGTACAGGACGGCCCGCGACACCGCGCGTGCACGAGCGGATGCAGCTCAAAAACAACTCGAAACTACGATAAACGTCGCTCGGCAGAGCAATCAGGCGATCGTCAGCGCGCAGGCAAATGTCGCGGCGGCGCAGACGCAGGTCGATGATGCCGAACGCGTACTCGCGGACACTGTCATTCGTGCCCCGTTCTCGGGATACGTCAGCGAGCGGCCGACATCGGTGGGCGAATACGTCTCGTCATCTTCGGTGATCGCGACCGTGCTTCGGACGAATCCGATCAAGGCGATCATTCAGGTTCCTGAAGCTGACGTTCCGAGCGTTAAGCTCGGGGCGATGGTGACGATCTCGGTCGATGCTTACAAGGATCAGAATTTCGCGGGGAAAGTTTCGGCGGTAAATCCCGCGATCGACCAGAATTCGCGTGCCGCGTCGATCGAGGCCTTGATCGACAACGGCGAGAATCTGCTCCGGCAGGGAATGTTCGCGACCGCACGGATCGTCCGCGGCGGAGGTTCGAAGGGCGTTTTCGTCCCGAAGTCAGCAGTTTACAGCGACGTTGCGACGAAATCGTTCCGCGTGTTCGTTATTGCCGACGGAATCGCGAAATTAAAGGTCGTACAGATCGGGCGTGAAGAAGGCGATTGGCAGCAGATCATTTCAGGCGTTGATGCAGACGAAACGGTCGCAACTAGCAACGTAGATCAGCTTTACGAGGGAGCAAAGGTCTCGTCCTAGAGCGAAGGTAGTTTTATGCAGTGGCTCGCCGAAATTTGTGTGCATCGACCGGTCTTTGCGACCGTGATCGTGATGTTCCTGACGGTTGTCGGGGCATTCAGCTTCTTTACACTTGGCGTCGATCGATTTCCGAAGATTGACGTGCCGACCATCTCGGTCTCGACAAGCAACAGCGGCGCGGCTCCGGCCGAGATGGAGACCGAGGTCACCGATCCGATCGAAGGTGTTTTGAATACCGTGCCGGGCGTGGACGAAATGCGTTCGTCGTCCTCGCGCGGAAGTTCCCGGATCACGCTCAGCTTTAACCTCGAAAAAGATCCCGACCAGGCCTTCCAGGAAGTTCAGCAGAAACTGAGCACGATCACATGGCGCCTTCCCGAAGAGGCCGATCCGCCGGTCGCACGCAAAAGCGATCCGGATTCTTCGCCCGTATTGATGTACGCCGTCAGCTCGCCCCGCGACATCACCGAGCTGAGTGATATGGTGAAGGTGCTGATCCAGGAGAAGATCGAGTCGGCGGACGGCGTCGGCGAGGTCGTCGTCTTTGGCGGCCGCCCGAAGCAGATAAAGCTTTTCATCGATCCGGATAAGCTCCGCGCCTACGGGCTATCCGCGAACCAGGTCACGTCGGCCGTCTCGGCGCAGAATCAGGAGCTTCCGGGCGGCACGCTTGTCGAGGGAGCAAAGACCGTCGGCCTTCGCACGATCAGCAAGCTCACGGATGTCGAGGAATTCAATGACATCGTGATCGCGACCAAGAACGGTTTCCCGATCAAGTTCCGACAGATCGGCCGCGTCGTCGAGACCGGCGAAGATCCTTCGAGCACGTATTCGCTCGACAACAATCCGACCGTCGCGCTTGCGATCCGGAAGCAGTCGGGCGCAAATACCGTCGCACTCATCAACGGCGTCAAAGAGCGAATGGCGAACATCGTGCCGACGCTGCCGAAGGATTTCAAGGTGGCGGTCATTCGCGATCAGTCAGAATTCATTGAGAATTCGCTGCACGCGATCGAAGAGCATCTTGTCATCGGTGCGATCTTTGCGGCAGTTGTCGTCTTTTTCTTCCTGTGGAATTTCCGCTCGACGCTCATTGCATCGCTTGCGATCCCGACGTCGATCATCGCTGCCTTTGCGCTGATCGCGGCAATGGGATATTCGCTGAATCAGATGACGATGCTTGCCCTGACCTTGATGGTCGGCATCGTGATCGACGACGCGATCGTCGTGCTCGAGAACATTTACCGCTTTGTCGAAGAAAAGGGAATGGATCCGTTCAAGGCGGCGGTCGAGGGCACGCGGGAGATCGGGCTTGCGGTGCTTGCAACGACCTTGTCGCTCCTTGCGGTCTTTATTCCCGTCGGCTTTATGACGGGCATCGTCGGGCGATTTATGTCGTCGTTCGGGCTTACGTCGGCCGCGGCGATCGCGGTTAGCCTGATCGTCTCATTCACGCTGACGCCGATGCTTGCGGCCCGCTGGATCAAGCCGAAAGCGAAGCCCGGAACGCCGCTTCCGCCTGAGATCCGCGACGACCCGACGGTCGCCTACGCCGTCGAACACGAAACGGATTCGAAGAGCGGCTGGTTCTACAGCAAGATCGACGCCGGCTACACATACCTTTTGAAGCTCGCGATGCGGTTCCGCTGGGCCGTCGTGCTGATCTGCATCCTGACGGTCGCCTCGATCTATCCGCTTTACAAATACGTCGGAATGGCGTTCCTGCCGGATGAGGACGAATCGAGTTTTCAGGTCAATGTCCGCGGCCCGCAGGGAACTTCGCTTGCGGCAACGCAGTCGATCGTTGACCGCATTTCCCGCGACATCAAGGAAAAGGTGCCGGGACTTCTAAATTCGACCGTGAACGTCGGCGGTTACGGCGGCGGCGGAAGCGGGAATTCGGGAACGGTGAGTGTGAACCTCGTTCCGGTCTCGGAGCGTTCGCAAAGCCAGGCACAGTTGATGGGCATGGTTCGCGGCTTGGTCAAGCCGTATTCGAATAAGGATTGGCGCATCAATGTCTCGGCAGCTTCGTCGATCGCTCAAGGAATCGGCCTGGGCCGCGGTGGTTCGGGAATCGGATACTTCATATCCGGCCCCGATATGGAGCAGTTGAACAGCTACGCAGACAAGCTTGTCGAGAAGATGGAGCAGGACCCGATCTTCCGCGACCCGGACAATTCCGTGGATGTCGGGACGCCCGAGGTCCGATTTGTGATCGACCGCGTGCGGGCGGCCGACCTCGGCGTTGACGCGGGAAACATTGCCCGTGCGTTGAATATCGCGGCGGCGGGCCAGCGTGTATCGACCTTTAGCGAGGGCACGAAACAGTACGATGTTGTCGTGCAGGCGGACGAGCAGTTTCGCCGCACGCGCGAGAATCTGCGGCTCTTTACCGTGAGTTCGTCCAAAGGCGAACCCGTTCCGCTCGATCGGCTCGTTACGGCCGAAGAGTCGCTGAGCCCTTCGACGATCCAGCGGCTTAATCGCCAACGCGTCGTTACGATCTCGTCGGGCCTGCCGCCGAACGCATCCGAATCCGACGCTCTCGCACGCCTGAAAGAACTTGTCGCTTCGCTAAATATGCCGCCCGAATATTCGAGCGGCGTCACGGGACAATCAAAGGAACTCGAACGCGCGTACAGCTCATTTATGCTCGCGTTCCTGCTTTCGTTCGTCTTTATGTATCTAGTGCTTGCGGCGCAGTTCGAATCGTTCATCCATCCGATCACGATCCTGCTGACGCTGCCGCTCTCGGTCCCGTTCGCCTTGCTCTCGACGGCGATCGCCGGCCAGACACTCAACATTTTTTCGGCGCTCGGCATACTCCTACTTTTCGGTGTCGTAAAGAAGAACGCGATCTTGCAGATCGACCACACGAACTCGCTCCGTGCGAAGGGAATGGCGCGTTATGACGCGATCATTCAGGCGAACCGCGACCGTCTTCGCCCGATCCTGATGACGACGATCGCACTTGTTGCCGGAATGATCCCGCTGATCGTCGGCAGCGGCGCCGGTGCGGCAACGAACCGCTCGATCGGCATTCTCGTCGTCGGCGGGCAGTCGCTCTGCCTGTTGCTGACGCTGCTTACGGTGCCTGTGTTCTACTCTCTCTTTGACGATGCGGCGGAAACGACGCTGTGGCGAAAGATCGCGGGCCCTTTCCACCGCTTTGCGGACAGGTTGCGGAATAGGAACAAGAAAGAAATCTCGGAGGAGTCGGCCGAACGATCGTGAACAAGCTTCTTTTGAGATACATCGCGCCTCTGGGTGCAGCCATTTTTCTGTTTTCTGCGGCCAACGGACAAACACCAAAGGCGACGCCGACGCCGGACGACAAACCGCCCGTCCAGCCGACGTTCAGCGTACCGCTGCGGCCCTTGCCGGATGCATCGCGAATAGGTGTTGAGGCCGGAACGGAACTCTCGCTCACGCTTGATGAGGCCATCGAGATGGCCCTTCGAAACAACAATGATATCGGCGTTTCGCGCGCGGGGACGAAAACGTCGAATCTCGATCTTCTGGGCGTAAAAGGCGCCTACGATCCGTTGATCGCAAGCACCAATTTCTACGAGAGCGTCTCGGTGCCGACCGCCTCCGCGATCGGCGGCGCCGTGAACGGTTCGGTCACTACGACAAGAGCGTCGAACAGCGTAAGTATCGACGGGCTTGTGCCGCTCGCGGGCGGGTCGTATTCTGCCACGTTCAGCTCTTCGCGGAATACCACGAGCAACACGAACTCATTCCTGAATCCGCAGTTCCCGTCAAGCCTGAACTTCAGCTATACACAGCCGCTCAGACGCAATCGCTCGATCGACGCTCCGCGACGAAACCTTCTGATCGCGAAGAAAAATATCGAGATCAGCGAAGTGCAGCTTCAGACCGAGGCGATGAACGTCGTGAATTCGGTCGAGCAAGCCTACTGGGACCTCGTGTATGCACTGCGCTCGGTCGAAGTTCAGACCGACACGCTGAAACAAGCTCGAGCTCAGCTTGAAAGCAACAGCCGAATGGTCGAAAAAGGTGTGCTTGCCCCGATCGAGATCGTTGCCGCACGCGCACAGATCGCGACATTCGAGCAGAATGTCTATGATGCGCAGGAAGCAGCGACTCGTGCGGAGAACGCTCTTAAAACGCTGATACTCGCTGAAAGAAGCGCTCCGGAGTGGGGTCGTCCGATCACACCGGTAACGTCTGCGTCGGTCGCCGTCCCGCAGATCGGGCTTGAGATCGCGAAGATCGAAGCTTTCCGTAAACGGCCGGAGATCGCCGAACTCGCGATAAGGCAGGAGCAGAATCTGATCGACCAGCGATTCTACAAGAATCAAAAGAAGATGCAGATCGACCTTGTCGGAAGCTATACGTCGCAGGGCCTCGGGGGCACAGAAACGCCCGCGGCGATCAATCCGATAACGGGCGTAAGCCGCGTTCCGCGAAACCTCGTCGGCGGATACTTTACTTCCCTCAAGAATCTGCTCGGGCAGGAATATCCAACATACCGTGCGAGCGTGATATTCTCATTTCCCGTCGGCGGCCGCACCGCGAAAGCCAATTACGGTAAGACGCTCGTCGCCGCTGACAGCCTCGAAAAACAACGGGCCGCACGCGAACAGAGCGTCGAGGCCGAAGTACGTAACGCTCTTCAAGCCCTGCGTTCGACCGAAGCACGGTTAAATGCCGCGACGGCCGCACGCGAGGCCGCCGAAGAGCTTTATAACAGCGAAGAGCGTTTATTCCGCGGCGGCACGAGCACGTTCTATCTCGTTTCACAGCGGCTGCAGGATCTTGTTGTTGCCCGCGGCAGGGAACTTGCGGCCCGCACTGACCTGAATAAGGCGATCGCGGGATTTAACCGTGCGACAGGCACGATCCTCGAAGTTCACAACGTAAGCGTCACAAAATAAGAAAGCCCGCTTGTTCGGCGGGCCTCAAGTTCAATGGGTCGAATTCGCCCTTATTTTCCGGTTACGGCCTTCAGATCGGGACTTTCGCCCGTGAACTTCCATTTTCCATTCTCTTTTGCCATAACAAAGGGTGTCCATACAGGATAGGCTCCCCCAAGGATCTCGACCGAGGCCTTGTCTCCGTCGAAGCGTTCGTTGCGGACCTCAACCGGCTTTTCGGGGATCGTGTCAAACTCTGCCATATAGGCGGCGAGGTCCTTCGCTCCATCTTCGCGCATATGCTCTTCCGAGCGTTTTATGAAATCGGCCGTCATCGTCTCTTTCAGGGCGGCAGTGTTCTTCGTTTTCAGGGCGTCGTAGTACGCATGAACTACGGGGGCGAGCGTCGGCGCATCGTTGATCTTTTCGCCGACAGGCTTGGCGGTCGTACCCGCGGGCAGGTTTGCTGCCCCGTTCGAATTCACCGCGTTCGAAGCGACCGGAGCCTTGTTCGTCGAGGTGTTCGAATTCGCGTTCGTATTCGAGTTCGTGGCGGGGCCGCCGCAGGCCGCGAAAAATAAAGCCGAAGAGGTGAAAATAAGTGAACCTAAATAAAAATTTCTCATATAATGATTCCGTCCAACACAATGGAATATTAGAAGTATAAATAATCCGATATGTCAGCCAAAACAGCGGAAACGCATCTTTCGCGCCTATACCTGATCGAAGGGCTTCCCGAACCATTGACGCCCGCAAGCTCGCACCTTCAGCTTTTTGACGGCTATATCCCGAACACACGGCTTCGGATACGCAGCATTCGCGACCCCTATTCGAAGGCCTGGACGAGGGAGCTCCAGCAGGTCTTTCTGTCGGAAGATTCGGGGCATCCGGCGTTGAAGTACCTGGAAATTCACTTGAACGAGGCTGAGTTCGAGGCGCTCGGCGGCCTCGCGGGCCCCGAGATCCGCAAGAACCGATACTTTCAGGAGTTTGACCGTTCGAGGATCTTGTTCGACCTTTATCTCGGCAGGCTTCAGGGACTCGGCACCGCAAGTTTTGAGTTCGCCGCGGTCGAGGATTTTGACACTTTCGTGCCGCCGCCTTTTGCAAAGCTCGAGGTTACGGGAAATCCGTTCTTCCTCGGGACGAATCTCGTCGAAAAGACGTTCGCCGAGGTGCAGGACGAGATACGCGAACTGATCGGGAATTAATGGCTTCGGGCCGCAAGCGGGACGGCGCGTTCGAGCGATGCATAGATCTGAAGGTAGATCTGCGTCTCACGCGGGATCAGGTTCGTCCAGTTATCGCCGCCGCGTCGAATATAGCCGGCAAGCCTTGCGGGGTTTGAGTTGTAGCCCGCCGCCATAAGGTCTTCCTGACGAGCGATGCCATCAGCCATCGCCTGCGCAACGGTCTCGTTCGAGGCAAGGTCATTCCACGTCATCTGCATGTAGAGCAGCATCGCCTTGGTGGCGTTGACGTGGTCCTGCATTCCTTCGACAAAATCGGGCATCAAACCGGCCTGCGGAAAACGTGCCCGCACCATTCGGTATGTCGAAGGGATCATCTGTACCATTCCGCCCGCACCGGCCGAACTCACCGAATAGCGATAGGTCTGGCCTTCATTCAGCGCATAAAGCGTGAAAATATCGTTAAAGATATTTGCGTGCGGCTCGTTGCGGAAACGCCAATGATCGACGTGTTCGACGGTTGCGAGGCGTTCGGCGATGTCGGCAACCTTCGGCTGGATCGAATAGCCGGCACGCCGCAGCTTCTCGCGAGCGACCTCGATCGTGTTCCGCACGTAAAACCTGCCGGCCGAGATCACGTCCGGCGTGATGATCCCCGGATGCGTCGAAACGTAATAAGCCGTCTCGATGAAGCGGCCGTTACGGACGACCGGATACTGGATCAGGAGCGGAAGCTTCGAGCGTCCCGCTTGATCGGTCAAAACGACAGGCGTGTTGACGCCGTTCGCTCGGATATTCCGGTAAAAGAGCGTCGAGCCGTCTGTCGAGATCGCCGAGCTCGTAACATTCTTGGCAAGGAAAGCATCCTTCGAGAGCGAAACGAACTCGATCTGCCGCGTGCGTTCGTCGAGGTAAGCGATCTTCACGAAATAGACCGGATCGCTGCCCGCAGCTTCGGAGCTTCCGATCGTCGCAGGCCGCGAGATAAGCTCGCGTTTTGCTTCGGCGATCCTGGATTTGATCTGCGAAAAGGAAAGGCCGTCGAAATTTACGTTCGAGCCCGTCGGAGCAGGCATCGCGGGCGAGCGGGTTTCCGAACCTGCACTACCGACGATGATCGGTGCAGGCGTCCGCACGGGACGCGGCGTTGCCGTCGGTACCGGCCGCAGATTCGAGGTCACGACAACGCGTGATGACGCAGGATCCGGTTCTCTCTCGTTCGCCTGAGCAAAGGCCGAGGCGGTCAGGGTTAATGCCAGTATCGAGGAAAACGCAAATTCTTTTGTCATTATTTAATTCGAGGAGAGATGCCTAAAAATCCTTGTAAGAACTCGCCGCGGCCTTCGTCAGCCGGAACTTCGGCGGCTGCTATTAGATTCGCTTAAGCGCTTAGGTGTTGTCAATCATTTTCGAAATTTTTATTGCATATACAAAGATCCCTTATGTTTTTCGATGAGCCAATGACGGCCCGAATCTGGTAATCTCTATATTTCGCAGGTTCCTGCGAACGGGGCCGAAATTTTCGGGCGGCCGATAAACTCGATATGGGAAAGTTTTTTGGAACAGACGGCGTTCGCGGACGCGCAGGCGAATTTCCGCTCGATGACGCGACGGTCAGCATCATCGGCCGGTCGCTCGCGAGGCATTTCGCCGCGCGGCTTGGCCGAATGCCGAGGTTCGTTTCCGGCCGCGATACACGCGAATCCGGACTTGCGATCGAGAGCGCCCTGCACGGCGGAGTTACGGCCGAAGGTGCACAGATCTCGTCGGCCGGTGTTATTACGACACCCGGAGTAGCGTTCCTCGCCGGTGCGGAAGGTTTCGACGCAGGCATCGTCATCAGCGCGTCGCACAATCCGTTCGAGGACAACGGGATCAAGGTCTTTCTCCCGAGCGGCAAAAAGCTCGACAGCGACATCGAACGCCTGATCGAGGGCGACATCGAGGACAGTTCGCTGGAGCCTGTCTCTCCGATCGCCCCGAATGAGGATCTCGCCGAGGGGTTTGACGAGGCGTATCTCGAAAGCCTCCGTGCGGCCGCAGACGGTGTTTCGCTTGCGGGACTCTCAGTCGTGATCGACTGTGCGAACGGTGCGGCCTACGATCTTGCCCCAAAACTTTTTCGAAGCCTCGGAGCGGAGCTGACCGTTATCAACGATTCGCCCGACGGCCGCAACATCAACAAGAACTGCGGCTCGCTTCACCTCGAAATGCTTGCGGCGAAGGTCGTCGAGACGGGCAGCGACCTCGGCGCTGCGTTCGACGGCGACGCAGATCGCGTCCTGTTCGTCGATCGGCAGGGAAATGTCGTCGATGGCGACGCAACGCTCTGGATCCTAGCCGGCGAGATGCGGGCGAACGGAAAACTCGCGAATCGAAAGGTCGTGGCGACGGTGATGAGCAATCTCGGGCTCGAGGTCGCTTTCAAAGGCGCGGAGATCGAGCTTCTTCGGACGAAGGTCGGCGACAAGTATGTCCTCGAAGAGCTGATCTGTACCGGTTCGGAGATCGGCGGCGAACAGTCCGGGCACATCATTTTCCCCGAACGCTGCCTTGTCGGCGACGGAATGGCGACGGCCGTCCTGACGCTCGCATCGCTTGCACGTCGCGGCATCTCGCTCGAAGATGCGGCCCGCGAATTTCGACGTTATCCGCAGGTCCTGCTTAACGTCGTCGTCAAGGAAAAGGTGCCATTCGAGGATGTTCCGGCGATCATGGAAGCAGCCGCGGAACTCGAGAAAGAACTCTCGGAGAGCGGCAGGCTCTTGCTGCGGTATTCCGGGACCGAGAATCTTGCACGCGTGATGATCGAGGGGCAAGATCAGGCCGACATCGAGAAAAAGGCCGCCGATCTTGCCGCCGTTATAAGGGAAGCCTTGGGATGAGAGACGCGAACCGGGCAATGGATCTGCTTGCGACAATTTCGATCGGGCAGGGCGGCCTCGATGAGGTTGGTGCGTTCGCTCGCGAACGGCTCGGTGGGACGGCAAAACGAGCGTTCATCATTTCGAACAAGAAAGTTTTCGGCCTTTACGGCAAACGTGCCGAAGCGAGTTTGAGGCGTGCGAAATTCGCGACCTCATTCGCCCTTTGTGGTGACGGCGAACGGTACAAGACGCTGCGGTCGGCCGAAAAGATGCTTGCGGCAATGGCCGCGGCCGGGATCGAGCGGACCGACGCAGTGATCTCGCTCGGCGGCGGCATCGTCGGCGATCTCGGCGGATTTGCGGCATCGATCTATCTTCGCGGCATCAGGCACATACAGGTCCCGACGACCCTTCTTGCAATGGTCGATTCTTCGGTCGGCGGAAAGACGGGCGTGAATGCGGCGTTCGGAAAGAATACGATCGGCGTCTTTCATCCGGCGGCGGGAGTTCTTGCGGACGTTGACTGCCTAAGGACGCTGCCCGAAAGGGAATTCGTCGCCGGCGGCTGCGAAATGGTAAAGCACGCGGCGATCGGCGGCAAGAAGCTGCTTGGGCGGACGCTTGACTATTTTTCCGATAGAGATTCGCCCGGATCGGCGTTGAAACTCGCCGACCTCGTTCGCGACAACATCGCTTTTAAGGCCAAGGTCGTCGATCAGGATCCGTTCGAGGACGCGGCGCGTACCGACGGCCGCTCGCGGAAGATACTGAATTTCGGGCATACGCTTGCCCATTCGCTCGAAAAGGTCACGAATTACCGCTATTTCAGGCATGGCGAGGCGGTCGGCTACGGCATTTTGTATGCGGCAGAGCTGTCAAAAAAAACTTGCGATATGCGACAAAAAGGATGTAGAATTGTTGTACGATGTTGTGCACAGCGTCGGCGTTCTGCCGCCTGTTGCGGGCATCGAGCCTCGGATGGCCTTCGAGGCATTCCGATACGACAAAAAGAATATTTCCGGATCACTTCAGATGGTCCTGCTTCGGGGAATCGGCCGCCCGGTCATTTTGTCCGGCAAAGCGATCCCTCCCAAAACTGCTTTCTCCACCCTCGAAGCATTCCTTAAGCTTCAGAAGTAAGCTCAACAGCGTAGGAAGTTTAAAACAATGCAGAATCCAACGATCCACCGAGTAAACGAGCGCGGAAGCGCCGCCGTCAAGTTCCTTGTGGTGTTCGCCGTTATCCTCTTGGTAGCGAACGCGGGCTACAACTACATTCCGGTCGCATATCAGGGTGAGGCTATGAAATCTGATATGGAAACCGCCGTCCTTCAAGGAATGGCACTACCCGGGAATGTAAATCCCGTCAAGAACGTACAGGAACGGATCGACAAGGCGATAATTGCGAATCAGGTTCCGTCCGATGCTCTTGTTGAGGTAAAGAAGGCCGGGCCGGGCGTTAATGCACACGTGAACTACACCGTGCAGGTCTCGATCCTGCCGTTCGGGATCTACAAATACAACTACGTTTTTGATCACACAGCAACGCCCAGCGGCCTACTGCTAAAACAATCAGAGAACTAAGAGAACGAGAGGTCGGCCATGGAGCCTCAGCCGAGCTATTTTTCCTTTTTCTTGTCCTTAGCATCGCCGCCGGGAGCAATGTAATAGGGGCGTGCCTGCACGCGATAGGCCTTTTCGTCGAAGATCCCGTCGCCATTCACATCAACCTTTACCTGCAGCTTATACCTTTGTCCCGGCGTATGCTGGCCGGTGAGGTCGTATGCGATGTTGTACTGGTTCCTTAACAGGGCGTTGATGCTGTTCAGGTAATCCGGGATCTCGCCTTCGAATGTCATCGGGAAGTGCATTCCGCCGGATTCCTTCGCGATCGTATTCATCGAGTTTTGGGCTTGAAGGAAGGTGAGCCTTCCGGGCAGGCCGGTCGCAAGGTCGTCCATCGGCCCGAGATAATTCTCGTATTTCTTGAAGAAAAGATTACCGGTGCTAATGACATAGACGGGAATGCCCGCTTCCTGAACGATGCGGCGTGCCTGGTCGTAGCTTGTCTTGCTGAAAGTGTCTATACCGGAAGCGACGAGAATTATCGCCTTTCGCGGGGCGTTAAGGCTCGCCATTCCCGAGTATTGGACGGTCTTTGCTTTTGAATTCTCAAGCACGACCGGGTCGGACGTACCGCCGAGTATCGTGAATTTGAGAGCGTCCCAGAGATTATTCTCGCGAACGGCCGGAGCGCTTCGGAAGAGAAGATCGACGGCCTCGCGAAGGCGTCGCGGATCGTTGGTAAAGTCCGTGATCGGCGTCGGACGTATGTCAAAGGCAACGATCGAGGCGTAATCGTTCGGTGGTTTGATGAAACGCGAAACAAAAAGTGCTGCGGGCCGCACGACCTCATAAGCGCCGGGTTCGAAGATACCGCCGGCGGCCGAACCGAACACTTCGCTCCACTTGCTGAACTCAACAAGCACAGTAACCGTAATGGGCGAATCGGGCGTCGTAAAGCTCGAGATCGGCTGCTGCTTTCCGTCCTCGAAGATCGCGAAATTCTCTTTCTTGAGGCCGGTTATCACGGCGCCGGTCTTTTTGTTTATGACCGTGACCTCGACCGAGACGATGTTGGTCGCGACCTTCTCGACCGTCGGGTCAAAGATCGCGTTCTTCTCCTCTTCGGCCCTTTTACGTTCCTCCTCGGCCTTGCGGAGCTCTTCCTCGGTGGGCGGTTTCGGGCGTGATTGCGTTTTTCGTTCCCGGAAGCATTGTCTGGCCGCTGCGGACGCGACTGTGCGAACGCTGCCGCCGAGATGCAAAAGATCAGGAAAAGGATCAGTGCGGCGAAGGGAAATTTCGAAAAACGCTTCATACGGCCTCTTTGTCGGTAAAAAAAAGTTAGATACGTATCCCGCCGAAATAGTTGGATACGTATCAATTCTTGGATTAACTTGATTTTACACGACAACGCCCAATGGGCGAGAGGCCGCGGGCCGCGCTATCTAGAGCTTGAAGCCGCCGCGAGTGAGCATCGTTTCAAAATTCGCCTTATCAACCGCCTTGATATAAGCGTCACGCGGTTCGACCGTACCTGACCGTACAAGCTCAAAGAGCGCGTCGTTGAGCACGACCATTCCGTTGTTCTTTCCGGTCTGCATCGCGGAAGGTATCTGGAACGTCTTGCCTTCGCGGATCAGATTGCTTATCGCGGGCGTAACGATGAGTATCTCGAGGGCGGCAACGCGTCCACCGCCTTTCTTCGGAAGAAGGGTTTGTGCGATCACGCCTTTCAGCGATTCTGAGAGCATCACGCGAATCTGCTGCTGGCGGTCGGCCGGGAACTGATCGATGATGCGATCGACGGTCGAAGCGGCCGTCGTCGTGTGCAAGGTTCCAAAGACGAGGTGGCCGGTCTCGGCGGTCTCGATCGCGATCGAGATCGTCTCGAGGTCGCGCATTTCGCCTACGAGAAGAATGTCCGGGTCTTCGCGAAGGGCGGCACGAAGGGCGTCCTTGAACGAATCCGTGTGATTGTGTACCTCGCGTTGGTTCACAAGGCATTTGATGTTCTCGTGGACGAACTCGATCGGATCCTCGATCGTGATGATGTGGTCTTCGCGTGTCTGGTTGATGTGGTTGACCATCGCACAAAGCGTGGTCGATTTGCCTGAACCGGTCGGGCCGGTGACGACTACGAGGCCTTTTGAGAGCTGCGTCAGGCCGAGGATCGCCTGCGAGAGGCCTAGTTGCTCGGCGGTCGTCATCTTTGTCGGAATGATGCGGAAGACCGCGCCCATCCCTTTGCGGTCCATAAAGATGTTCGAACGGAAACGCGCAAGGCCGGGGATCTCGTAGGCAAAATCGGTGTCGTGCCGTTGATCGAATTCCTCGATATTCTTCTTCGGCATTATCTCGCCAAGTAGGGCCTGCATCGATACGGGTGTTAGCGGTTCACCGCTAGGCGAGAGCGGCTGCATCTTGCCGTCCTTTCGGATCATCGGCGGCATCGAGACCGACAAATGCAGGTCGGACGCACCGGCCGCGGCCATCTCACGGAAGAGATCGTCCATCTGCGGCGCTACGGTCGCGGACGTCGGGAATTGAGAGGACGAAGGTTGTGCGGGCGGTTCCTCAGGCGGGAGCGGCGGCGGCCAGGCATTGTTCATTGGCGTGGATTCGAGGGATTCGTCCCCTAGGGGAGTGTAAACGCCCGAAAAGTCGTCGCGGCGGCCCTGCGGTTCGTAGGTCGAGGTGTCGGAAAAGACGGTCGCAAATTCCGGATCGTTCGCCGAAACGACCTCGACGGACGGCATACCGGCGAGCTCGTATGCGGGCACCTCGACGCGTTCCTCGACGACGAGCGTATCAGGCGTGCTGTCAGATGAGGAGATGGTCGAAGTGTATTCATACCCGGCCGACGAACTTTCTAGATCGAGGTATGCTGAGGGCGAGATCGGCGTATGAACGACGGGCGTCGGTTCGGGGGCGGTAACCTGTTCGGGAACGACCGGCACCTGGTTCACGGGTTCGGAAACGGCGGCGGGCTGCGTTTTCGCACTGGCGGCCGGCGGCGGAGGCGTCCGCTGATCGGAGAGTTGCGGACGGATCGTTACGTTAAAACCTGCGGGCGATTTTCGAACAATGAAGTGGAACCTGCCGAGCGCGTGCGGATGCTCGAATTCGATCTCGGGCGAATGCGGCAGTATGAGCTTGATGTCCTGCGGGATCAACGGGAAGACCATCATGCTGATCTGCGTCCCGAGAATAGGCGCGTTCGCGATGTTGATGGTCCGCGTGCCTGCGACCATGTAGGGGTTCTTTCCCGGTTCGAGGCGGAGTTCGTCACTACAGCTTGACAGGAGATCTCTGAGAAATTCGTTGAGTTTTTCCA
Source organism: Acidobacteria bacterium OLB17 (assembly GCA_001567505.1). Lineage (GTDB taxonomy): Bacteria > Acidobacteriota > Blastocatellia > Pyrinomonadales > Pyrinomonadaceae > OLB17. The sequence continues at coordinate 29,752 of LLEU01000051.1, forward strand.
TATTTCGGCACGAATTCGTGAGAAACAGACAAAAAAATGCCGTAGGCGGACGGCCTTTGCGGGGTCTTCTCATTTACGGACAAAAATGCCCGCAACCTAAGAATAACACAGTTGAACACTGTTTGTCAGCGATTTTTTTCCGAAAATTGGGGCTTAGACGCTTACGTTCTCTTGATATTCGCCCCAAACGCCGCGAAGCGTGCGGCTGATCTCGCCAACGGTAACGTAATTCTCGACGGCAAAGAGTATCTTAGGGAGCAGATTCTCGTCTGTTCTCGCGGCTGAGGCGATATTTTCAAGGGCTTCGGAAGCAGTTTTGGCGTCGCGGCGTTCGCGCAGGGCAGAAAGCCTTGCGCGCTGGTCTATCTCGATCTTTTCGTCGATCTTCAAGATCGGGATGGGTTCGTGCTCCTCTGTGCGGAATCTATTGACGCCGACGACGATCGCCTCTTCTCGTTCGACGGCAAGCTGATAATCGTACGCGGCCTGCTGTATCTCGTTCTGGACAAAGCCGATCTCAATGGCGCGAAGCATTCCGCCGAGATCGTCGATCTTCTTAATGTACTCGACCGCCGCTTGTTCGAGCTTTGTCGTGAGCTCTTCGAGGGCGTAGCTTCCCGCGAACGGATCGACGGTGTCGGCGACGCCAGATTCGTGCGCGATCACCTGTTGGGTTCGCAGGGCGATGCGTGCGGCATTCTCGGTCGGGAGCCCGAGGGCCTCGTCCATCGAATTCG
>LLEU01000052.1 GCA_001567505.1 Acidobacteria bacterium OLB17
CTCGCCTCGGGCGTCGCGAGATGCCCGTCAAGCACCACGCGAACCAACTTTCGCCGCCGAGAAAGCCCGCTGCGATCCGTCAGTTTCGGGTCATCGACCGCGACGGTCGTCCCGCCGACGAGAATAGCGTCGTGCTCGTGCCGAAGTCGCTGCACGCGCTCTCTCGCAGCCTCGCCCGTCAGATAGGTAGAGACGCTCGAGGACAAGGAGATCCGGCCGTCAAGCGAGGCGGCAAGTTTGAGATGCACGAAAGGCCGGTTCTTCTTGTGCCAGCAAATGAATTTCTCGTTGAGAACCGAGGCTTCACGCCCGAGAAGCCCGACCGCGACCGCGACACCTGCTTCCTGCAGCCTCGCAAATCCCTTTCCCGACACGAGAGGATTCGGATCTTCGACGGGACAAACCACCCGAGCAACGCCGGCCTCAATGAGCGCTTCGGTACACGGCTCGGTCCGTCCGTGATGCGAATGCGGCTCGAGCGAAACGTATGCAGTGCCGCCGCGAGCCCGCTCTCCGGCCGCGGCAAGCGCGATCTGCTCCGCGTGAACCACGCCGTCGTAAGTGTAAAAACCTTCGCCCGCCACCGCACCGTCCTTATCGACGATAACGCATCCGACGAGCGGATTCGGCGACACATTTCCGACGCCGCGAGCCGCGAGTTCGAGCGCGCGGCGTGCGAATTCAAGATCCTGATCTTTGACGTTCGTCTCCAAGATTCTCTCAGTCGAAAAGGCCATTTACATAACTCTCGGCATCGAATACGACCAGGTCATCGACCTGCTCTCCAATGCCGACAAAACGGATCGGCAGGTCCAATTCCTTGGCTATCGCGACCGCAATGCCGCCGCGGGCCGTGCCGTCCAATTTTGTGATCACAAGGCCCGTAACTTCTGCCGTGCGAAGGAACTGACGGGCCTGCTCAAGCCCATTCTGGCCCGTGACGGCGTCGATCACGAGCAGCGTTTCGTGCGGTGCTCCCGCGACTTCACGCGCCGCTATGCGCTTCATCTTCTCAAGTTCGGCCATAAGATTGGCCTTATTGTGCAGGCGGCCAGCAGTATCGACGATCAGAACGTCGGCACCGCGCGCTTTCCCTGCAGCAAGCGCATCAAAAAGCACCGCGGCCGGATCAGTTCCCTGTTTTTGCTGCACGATCTCGACATCTGCCCGCTTTGCCCAAATTTCGAGCTGATCGCTTGCCGCTGCCCTGAACGTATCCGCAGCACAGATCAGGACGTCATTGCCTTCGTTCTTGATCCGCTGCGCGAGTTTTCCAATGGTCGTCGTTTTTCCGACACCATTAACGCCAACGACCATCAGAACGTAAGGTTTGATCGACGCATCGACCGCAAGTTCGCTCGCGACGCCGTGTTTTTCGGAACTCTTAAGAATTGCGAGAAGCTCGCCCTTGATGGCCTTCTTTAAGGCCTCGAGATCGCGGATCTCATCGCGCGACACGCCCTTGCGGACAGAATCGAGGATGCTCATCGTCGTCGCAACGCCGATATCCGTCGAGATCAGCATCTCCTCCAACTCTTCAAGGAAAGCCTCGTCGATCTGCTTTCGGCCCTCAAAGATCGTGTCAAGGCGGTCGTTTATCGAGTCGCGTGTCTTTGCGATCGCCCGCGAGAAGCGAACTCCGAACTCGCGCTCGACCGCCTCTTCCTGGGCCTTTAGCTCCTCAAGAGACTTGTCTAATCCCAGAACGGACGCGCTATCGCTGGTCTTTCTACGCCAAAACAACTTCATAGTCTGCTGATGCGATGCAACCGCAAACTAAAGAGTATAAAAGAATCGAAAGAGGCGAACAAACGCCTGTTGAATTACGAAGGCAAACGCAGACGCGAGCGCGACTTGTAGAGCAAGAAGCCGATCGAGCAGGCGAAGACCGCCCACAAATAGAAACCGACGAAACCACCGATGAATCGGGCCGGAAGATTGCCGAGCATCGGCAAATTGAACGGCGACAAGGCCATTGCCACGACCATCCCAACGAACCCGCCAACGAAGACAAGGCACAGCGCCATCACCAGCAGCTTTACGTAGTCGAGCCCGAGATTCCAGATCGTGTCGAGGCCGATAAGCGGATTTAACGTCGCGCCGATCGAATTCGTATAGCCCGCAACAATGCAGGCCGCGGGGAAGAAAACGAGGCCCCAGATAAGGAATATCGCCGAGAGGAGAACGTACTTGAACCCTCGCCGCACGAAGGATTCGATCAGCGCGGTCTCCGAGGCCGGATTCGACCGAACGGGAAGATTCCTTTGAGCTTGCGCCTGCTGAGCGAGCTGCTCGAATTCCTTGTTGAGCTCCTCCTGCCGTCGGTCAAGATCGGTCGAAGGCTGTGCGGTCCCGCTCTCGGCCGCACCCGTTGCGGCGTTAACGCGATCCTTCTGGACATTCGCCTGACGATTCAAGAGTTCACGCACCTTCTCCGACTGTTCGGCGCCTTTGGCCGCATTCGGAAGCTCAGAGGCGGCCGGGATCGCACTCTCAGCGACGGTTTGCCCGGGGATCACTCCGTCCTTCATCGCTCCCAGAACGAAAAAGACGAGAACGACCATCATCGCGATCAAAGGCCCGAACGACACGAGGTAAGCCGCAACACTAAGGAAGAACGGCCGAAGGATATCTTCCCAAACCGAGAAATCCTCGAACGAGGGCATAAAGTTAGCGGCCGTGTCACCTTTTGCGAACGCTTCGGCGGTGTGCGAAAGAACGCCGAAGGTGAGCATATTCGCGAACATAAAGCAGAAGAGCGCCGCAACCCACATAAATGGGCCGCCAAAGCCGGCGACAGCCTGCCCGGTCGAGAGCGCCGCGTACATCAGGCCGCCGACCACCAAACTCGTGCCGAACCCGAATGGATGCGCGATCGCCGCCGAGAAGTCGCCGAAACCGAACGATCCGCTCGCGACCGTCCGGCCCATCTCTTCACGCCGTTTCTTTTCGATCTGGCCGACGGACTCACACATTGAGCCGCAGGCCGGGCAGATCTTCACGCTTGCGTAGGTCTTCGGGCAGCCCTTGCAAAAGCTTCCGCCGCACGACGTGCAGATGTACGCCGCCAAAAGATCATTATGAACGCTGCAGAATTCGGTCCGCGCAGAGGCATTCGGCATCGTCGCAGAGACAGGTGGTGCCTGGACGGGTGGAACCGCAGCGGCCTCGGCTGTGTTCTGGAATTTCGCCCGGTGCCTCTAGACCCGGAAGGCCGCCAGCGGCAGGTTGAACGGCCGAGTTGAGCGTAAAATTCGTTGGATCGGCCTTTTCAGTTGCGGGTATCGGAACCGGGATCGGCCGGCCATTTTCCACCGCGTTGAAAACCGCCGCAAGCGAGGGGACGCGACCCGCCTCGATCCATCGAAGATTTCCTTTGCGAACCTTATCGGCACGCAGCAAACTGCCTTCTTCGATCCACTTTGAGAGATCATCAAAACTTCCTTGATAGATCTCGTTGTTGGCTTCGACCTGCCAGATCTCTTGCTCAGCCTGTCTTTCCATCGCTCAGATTCTCCCGATCAGGACGCGATCTCTAACAACTCTTCGTCCTCGACCATGACCGCATCCGGTGTGAGTTGGACGATATCCTCTTTGTCCGGATGTTCCGCCTTTGCCTCGGGCGGCTCCACATCGCCTTGCCCGTCCGCAGATTCGGCCGCCTGCCGCTCGCGGATCGGTGCCATTTGCCGAACGATCCCATTCGCGACCTCGCCGGCATCACATGCTTCTACGAGCGCTTCGACGACGCTGCTGTCGTAACGGGTGCCGACTAGCTCGCGAAGCCTTGCCAGAGCGGCCTGAAGCTGCATTCCTCTTGAATATGGGCGGTCGATGGTCATCGCGTCGAACGTATCCGCAACGGAGACTATCTTCGCCTGCAGTGGGATCTGGTCGCCCTTAAGGCCTTGTGGATAGCCCTCGCCGTTGACCATTTCGTGGTGCATATACATTCCGGGCAGGAAGTCTTTCATCGCAGGTATCTGCGACATTATCTTGTAGCCCTTTTGCGGATGCGTCTTCATTATTTCGTATTCTTCCGGCGTCAGGGCGGCAGGCTTTTTAAGGATCGCGTCGTCGATGGCGATCTTTCCGATGTCGTGCAGGAGAGCGCTCATCTTCAAAGTTTCAAGTTCCGTGTCGGGCATACCGAGACGTTTTCCGATCGCAACGGAAATGCGTGAAACACGTTCGGAGTGGCCGCGGGTGTACTTGTCCTTCCCGTCAATGGCGGCAGCTAGAGCCTTCACGGTTCCGTAGAAAAGTTCGCGGTTCTCTTCCGCGGCACGAGCAAGGTTCGCGATCTGCTCCTCGATCTTCTCGGACATCACGTTGAAGCTTTCTCCGAGCGTGCCGATCTCCGTGATGTTCCCTTCTTTTACGCGGCGAGAAAAATCACCACCCGCGATCTGCTCGGCAGCGGCCGAAAGATTCACCAGCGGCGACGTCATCCAACGCGAGAGCAAGAGGCCCGCACCAAGTGCGAAGGCAGCGAATAGGAGGCTTATCATCCACGTTTGCCATTTCATCTCGCCGACGATCGCCAACGCCCGCGAAGAATCCTGCATCGTGAAGACGCCGAAATTCTGATTCGTACCGACACGTGCGGTCGAATATGCTCCGATCATGTTGTAGGTCGCGCCGTCTTCCTCGGCCGAGAACGGGACGAGCGCAGACTGAACTTGAGAACCCGATTCAAGCCACTCGGAGACGATCTTAAGCCCTGTCATGGGACGTCCCGCTTCTACGAAGCTCTTGTCCGGATGGAAGATCGTTCTGCCGCTGCCGTCCACAACAAAGATGATCGGAAGCCCTTGCCGCCAAAGGTCTTCGTTCTTTGCACCGGCAATGCCGACAACGCTTTGAGCGATGTTCTGCATCGAGGCAATTCCGACGATCTCCGCCGCGACCGCCCCGTTTATCTTTACTTCGCGACTGAATGTCATTGCGAGCGTGCCGCTGCTTGCGATACGCTGAGGCGGCCCGATCCAAACACCGTCGCCCTTGTGATTGTTGACGGCCGCAGCGGCTATCTCCTCGACATCCGCCTGAACGACGCCTGGGCGAAAAACGGAAAGTGAATCGACGCCGACCGGCTTGATCGAAAGGGCCAAAAGGTCGGGGTTTTGCCGCAGGATCTCGCCGAGTTTTGCTTCAGTGCCTTGTGCTCCGATCACCTTCGGATCGTGCGAGAGCTCGAGGGCAACAGCGAGGCCATCGACGATGGATTCGAACCGCCGCCCGAACATCTCGATCCGCCGGGCCTTTTCCTGTACGAGTTGGATCTGGTAGCGGTTCTCCGCTGCGCGCAGTTCACCAGCCGACTTGTCCGAGAGCGTCCAGCCGGTGAGGAGCAGCGGAACGAGCCCAACGACGAGCAAGGTCGCGATCACGAAATAGATTAGGCTGATCTTCTTTTTGATCGACGGCATAAGGAGGAGGCGGAAAGGTATCTGCGGCAAGCGAAAATGTGGGTTTTCGCCTCATCCTAAAGTTTAAAGCAATCATATCCACACGGTCAACAACTTTAAACAGTCCCGCGGAAGGCACGGTTGGAATGCATCGGTTGGTAAAAATTGCGGGATCCGCGGCGATCATCGTCTCGGATCCCGAATTGCATCGGCCTAAAATGGCCTGCAGCTCAATTTTTCACGGTATTTTAGGTGTTTATCGAACCAATCCATCACTTCGCCATACCAGAACTCGGAATTCTGGGGTTTTTGGATCCAATGGCCCTCGTCAGGGAAAACGATGAGTTTTGAATCAACATTGTGCATCTGAAGGGCCGTAAATAGCTGGAGGCTTTGATCTACCGGTACGCGATAATCGAGTTCGCCGGCCGTAACTAGGGTCGGCGTGTTGAAATTCTTCGCGAATTTGTGCGGTGACCATTTGTTATAGAGCGTCGGGTTGTCCCAGGGCATTCCCTTGAATTCCCAGCGGACGAACCACAGCTCTTCGGTCGCGCCGGCCATGCTCTCCAGGTTGTAAACTCCAGCGTGCGAGACCAGCACCTTGAACTTGAATCTCGGATCGTTGTTGTGCCCGAGGATCCAATCGACCATATAGCCGCCGTAGCTCGCACCTGCTGCCCCGATATTATTCCGGTCAATAAAGCGGTTTTTCGCAACTGCAGCCACACCGTTCATAATGTCTCGATAGGCCTTTCCGCCCCAATCGCCGGTGACGTCGTTGACGTAGCTTTGTCCGTAACCGGTCGAACCGCGAGGATTCGGCATAAAGACGACGTATCCTCGATTCGCAAAGATCTGCGGATTCCACCGATAGCCCCAATTATCGCTCCAAGCTCCCTGCGGGCCGCCATGGATCAGGACGATCAACGGATATTTCTTCGAAGGGTCAAAGTTCGCCGGTTTGAGAATGAAGCCGTGTGCCTTCTTTAAGGCTCCCATCCAGGTGACGTCCTCGGCCGGTCGAAGTTTGAATGGCGCGATCGCCGATTCCGTCACTCTCGTCAACTGTGAAGCCGCTCCGGTCGAGAGGTCGGCCGAATAGATCTCCGCGGGCGATGCATTGCTGCTGGAGGTGAAGACGATCCGGCCGGCGCGTTCCGAGGTGCCGAGATGTCCCGCATAAACATTCTCGACCAAGAGCTTTACGTGGGTCGCGATGCGTAAGCGGAAGTCCGGCTCGACGGGAACGCTGAATATCGGATTGTGCCCGCGAAGATTGGCCGTAAAGTAAACCGTCTTGCTGTCGGGCGAGACCGTGATATTCGAGGCCTGCTGATCGAATCCGCGCGTCAGCTCGACAATTTCGCCATTCGCCAAGTTATAACGCATAACGCGCCAGCGGTCGGATTCGAATGCGGGCGTTGCCTGCGAGAGGAAGATCAAATATTTGCCGTCCGGCGTGTATATCGGCGAATTGTCATAGCCGTTCATTCCGGCCGTAATGTTGCGGGGTTCGCCGCCGTTGAGCGACGCAACGTAAATATCGCTATTGGTTGAGATCGCCTCGACCTTATCGGGGTTGCGCAGGTATACGATCGAACGTCCGTCGGGCGAGAATGCGTAATCCCTGCCGCTTGCCGCACCATACGGAGGCGAGTCAAAATCGCCGGGTGTAACATCGCGGGCAATGCCGCCGTCGGAATCGACAATGAAAACGTGGGTTCGTTTCCGATCACGCCATTCGACCCAGTGTCGATAGAGCAGACGCGTAGTGACGTGGGCCTTTACTTTGCTGTTCTCGGCCTTTTCATCCTCGGCCTTATTGCAGGCGTCTGTCGAACATTCCGGATAGACCTCCGACGAGAAGGCGATCCATTTACCGTCCGGCGACCAAACCGGCTGACTCGCACCGGTCGAGATCTTCGTGACCTGGTCCTTGTCGTCGCCGTCGGGCTTCATTGTCCAGATCTGCCGCCGGTAACGAATGCGATCCGCTTCCCGTTCGGTGACCAGACTGGCCCCGAACTCGAAGCCGGCCCGCTCGTGATCTGCTTATTGTCCGAGCCGTCGATCGACATCACAAAGATCTGCGTATTCGTCTTATTCGACGCCTTGTCAACGACGCCGACCGTATATGCTACTTTCTTCCCATCGGGCGAGACCTGCGGGCTGCCGACGCGTTTTACGTTTATGAGATCGTTGACCGTGAACTGCGGCTGGCTGTATGCCGCAAGAGCGGATACCGCGATCACTACTGAAAGAAATAGAGTGCGTTTCATAAGCTAATAGTCTTTTACTGGCCTTGAGTTTTTATGGACTTTGGCAACATTATGGCACACAATTGCGTAGAATCGAGAAAACCGCTCACTCAAAACTATGAAAAGGCTTGCTTTGCTACTCGTAACTCTCTGCGCCGGCTTGAGTGCCGCACTTGGACAAAATGCCGCGCCGACGCCGGAACTCTATTCCAAAAAGACGCTCGATGACCTGGTTCGTATCCAGAAGGCCGCGACCACGGGAACGTACGCTTTCGATCAGGCTCGGTATATGTCTGCGACCATCGGCCCGCGATTGACAGGTTCGCCCGAAGCGGCTTTTGCGGTCAAATATATGGCCGAAGAGATGCGAAAATTGGGACTCGACGTGCAGCTGCAAAAGGTAATGGTGCCGCATTGGGTCCGCGAAGTGGAGACAGCGGAGCTTGTCGAATGGAATGGGATGCCGCCCGGAGTTACGCGCAACGTCGTCGTTACGGCTCTTGGCCACAGCATCGCAACTCCGCCCAATGGCATTACCGCAGATGTCGTTGTCGTAAACGACTTCGCTGAACTCGAACGCCTCGGCCGCAAGAACATCGAAGGAAAGATCGTCCTTTTCAACTACAAGTTCAATATGGAGCTGCAGGCGGGAGGCTTTGGGCTTGCCGCGTACGGACAATCGGTCGCCTATCGCACGAACGGAGCTGCGGCCGCGGCGAAATACGGCGCCGTTGCCGCGATCGTTCGTTCAGCCGGTGGTTCACAAAGCCGGCTTGCCCACACAGGATTGATGCGATATCAGGACGGCGTGCCGAAGATACCATCGGGCGCGGTCGCTTTGGAAGACGCAGAAACGATCGCCTATCTTGCCGAACGCGGGCCCGTAAAGATGCACCTTACGCTTACGCCGCAGACGCTTCCGCCGGTCGAGAGCTACAACGTGATCGCAGACCTGAAGGGGACGGAGAAGCCCAATGAATACGTGATCGTTTCCGGACACCTTGACTCCTGGGACCTTGCACAGGGTGCGGTCGACGACGCGGCGGGCGTTGCTGCTGCATACGCGGTTCCGGCGATCTTGAAGGAGCTCGGCCTTCGCCCGAAACGGACGATCCGCTTCATCGCCTGGATGGATGAAGAGCAGGGCGGCTCGGGGTCAGCTGCATATTTTGCGGCCGAGAAGAACAACGTAAAAGATCACTTTGCCGCGATCGAAGCGGACCTTGGCGCGTCGCATCCCTTAGGCTTGAAGTATGCGGGAAAACCCGAACTGCAGGGGTATTTTGGCCCTCTCGTTTCTGTTCTTACGTCCCAGGGTGCGGCATTGGTTCAATATCAGCCCGGCGGAGTCGGCGCGGACATCGGGCCGTTAACGCAGGCGGGCGTCCCTCGTTCGCTCCATACTTCAATGAGCAAACTTATTTTAAGTATCACCACAACGCGGCGGATACTTTTGACAAGATCGACCGGCGTGAAATGGGTGAGGTCTCGAGCCTCGTCGCCGTTCTAGCATACGGGCTTGCTTGTATCGAGCAGCCGCTGCCGAGATAACAGACGAACGCGAATGGATTTTCCGTCCCTCGCTTGGTATTTTATTCAGGAAGAGGAATTCAAAAAATGCTAAATAGGCCACCACCATATTTCCCACAGAACCAGCTTTCACCGCCGGATGAGAAGCGGTATCGACGCTTCAAGCTGATCGTCGGCGCGATCGCTGTCGGCGGGATCCTTCTCATCGTCGGACTCATTTATCTGATCTATTTGTTGATCGGCTGACTGAGCGGCTGATCGCATCCGACAGCTCTAATCGAAAAAAGGCACTCGAGAATATCGGGTGCCTTTTTAGTTCGCTTGGAGCTTAAGACGCTACCTACTGCCCGGTAGTTGCGGAACTTGCACGGGCCTTCATTGCATCGAGCGAGAGCCGCTTTGCCTGCGGAAGCGATTCGATGGCCTTTGCGATCTGCTTATCGTATTCATTAAAGATCTGATACGAGGTCTCCGAACCGAACGCGGCCTGAACAAGCTCGGTGCGGATCATCCGCTGCACGAACTCACGTTCGGCATCAGCGGTTGCGGCCTTAACCTTGTATTTTGAAGCCGCATACGCCTTGAACGCATTGAAGAGGTCCTCGTTTATCGGAAAATCCGTCGCCTGAAGGTCGTGCCCGTAGGTGATCGGACGATCTATTTTATAGGACTCCATTCCCTTGATCCGGCCGGCGATGAGGTCGAACGAGAAGGCAGAGATCGGACTAAGCAGGCCCTGTTGAACGCGGGCTCGCCCGACCGTGATCATGTTCGGCTTGACGACGACATCCGGCGTGATGCCGCCGCCGCTGTAAACGGCGCGTCCCGTATCGGTGCGGCTTTCCGGGCCGTGGGGTTTTTCGACCTCATCGTCATTCCGGAAGCTGCCGCCGTCGGTGTAATAGCTGTAAAGATCGCCGTTAGAATAATCGCGTTGGATAAGGCGGCCCGAAGGCGTCGTATATTTCGCAATGGTCAAAAGAAGCATACCGCCGTAATCGACCATGAACGGATTCTGAACCAAGCCCTTACCGAACGTGCCTTCGCCGACGATCAGAGCACGGTCGTGATCCTGCATCGCACCCGCAAGGATCTCGGAGGCCGATGCCGTGTTGCGATTCACGAGAATTACGACCGGCGAACGGTCGGGAGCGGGATTCTCAGCATCATAACGCTGGAGAGCAGTACCTTCGCGGCCCTTCTGCGTCAGGACGGTCTGGCCTTCTGATAAGAATACGTTCGCGATCCTGCAGGCCTGGCTAACTAGCCCGCCGCCGTTATCCCGCAGATCGATGATGAGCTGCTGCATTCCCTGCGCCTTCAAGGAACGCATGTCGCTGATGAACTCCATAAAGGTAGTCTGCGTGAATCCGCCGTCCATCTTTAGGTAGCCGATCCCCGGCTGCAGCATATAAGCTTCCCGGATCGACGGCTGTCGGACAGCGTCGCGGACGATCTCGACGGTCTCGCGTTTCCCCGTACCGAGGCGCTCGATAACGAGCTTTGCAACAGTTCCCTTTTTCCCCCGAAGCAGGTTTCGAACTTCCGTATAAGGCTTTCCAAGCGTGCTCTCACCGTTAACCGACACGATCTTATCGCCGTAACGGAGTCCGGCTCGATTGGCAGGTGCTCCGTCGAATGTCGCCTTTATGTAGGTAGCAATGACCTTACCGCTCGGGTCGGACATATCGCCGATCGTGGCGCCAATGCCATAGTAACGAGAGCTTTGATCCGTCTTGAATTCCTCGAATTCCTTTGCGTCAAAGTAGTTCGAGTGCGGGTCGAGCGAGTGAAGCATCGAGTCGATCGAGGATTTGAACACCTGGTTGTAATCGATGGACTTCTGGCCCCCGTAGTTCTCTTGGATGAGCGTTACCGCCTCGCGGAGATCGCGAGTAATGTCCGTAGGAGTTACAGCCGGGGACGCAGGCGCCGACGATGGCCGCGAAGGTATTTGGACCGTCGGAATAGCGGTCGTAGTCTGACCCATTGCCGCAACCGAAAAAACTAAAAATGCCGCAGCACTAAAGAGCGTTGTACTGATTCTCACTGATCTAAAAAACCTCCGCGATCCGAACGCGTCGAGACAGGAACTTCTGCAAGTCCGAGAATAACACCAATTTGACTAAAAAGCGATGATTTTGGTTGCCCGAACAACAGCGAATTCAATACGGCGGCCGTAGATTTCAAAAAGCTTCGAGTTACGGTAGAATTCATTAGCGATCTGATCGATCAAATGGCCCCTCTTTTAGAGATCAAAGACCTCAAGACCTATTTCCCCACACGCGCCGGTTTGGTACGTGCGGTAGACGGGGTAAGTTTCTCCGTCGAACGCGGAGAGCTGCTCGGCCTGGTCGGAGAATCTGGTTGCGGCAAGTCGATCACGGCTCTCTCGGCGATGCGTCTGATCGCCCCGCCGGGCGAGATCGTCGGCGGGTCGATCCTGTTCAAGGGCGAGGAATTGACCGAGGCATCCGCCCAGCGTTTGCGAGAGATCCGCGGGAATGACATCGCAATGATCTTCCAGGATCCAATGACCTCGCTGAATCCTGTCTATACGGTCGGCGATCAGATAGGAGAAGCACTTCGGCTGCATCGTGGCCTGGATCGAAAGGCTGCTCGCTTGGCTGCGATCGAGGCAATGCGCGAAGTCGCTATCCCGGCGCCGGAAACACGGGTCGATGACTATCCGCACCAATTGTCCGGCGGGATGCGACAGCGCGTGATGATCGCGATGGCACTTGCGTGCGACCCCGAACTCCTGATCGCGGACGAGCCCACCACGGCGCTCGACGTTACGATCCAGGCCCAAATACTCGAACTGCTGAACGAACTTCGTAGAACACGCGAGCTCGGCGTCCTGCTGATCACACACGATCTTGGCGTGGTCGCAGAGGTCGCAGATCGCGTCTGCGTTATGTACACGGGCAAGATCGTTGAAGAAGCCGCCGTGAACGAGATATTTGCCGCACCGAAACACCCCTACACGCAGGGACTTCTAAAGAGCGTTCCAAAACTTTCCTCAAGCGGCCAAAGAGGCGAACGCCTTTCAACGATCGAAGGCACGGTACCGTCGCCGGCCGATCTACCGCCGGGCTGCCATTTCGCCCCGCGTTGCCCACAGAGGATGCCGGAGTGTGAAAAGGGCGAGATCCCCTTCTTCTCGGCCGGGAACGGGAGCAGGGTCCGCTGTCTTCTCTATGATGAGAACACGGCGCGGGCTGAAGGAGCGGCAAGATGACCACACCGAAGCCAGCAACAGCGCCGCTTGTTCAGATACGCGGCCTCGTAAAGCATTTTCCGATCGCCGGGTCGGACAACGTAGTTCGTGCCGTTGACGGCGTCAGTTTTGATGTTCGAAGAGGTGAGACCCTCGGCCTTGTCGGAGAATCCGGCTGCGGCAAGACGACGGTCGGCCGCTGCATTATTCGTTTGATCGATCCGACCGCAGGTACGATCGTATTCGATGGCGATAACATTGAGGAACTCCGCGGTGCGGGCCTTAGAAGCCTTCGGCGCGAGATGCAAATCATCTTCCAGGATCCTTATTCGTCGCTGAATCCTCGTTTGAGCATTCGCTCGATCATTTCCGAACCGCTTGATATTCATAAGATCGGGACGCGTGCAGAACGCCGCGAGATGGTCACCGACCTTCTCCGACGGGTCGGCCTCGACCCTAAATATGCTGAACGCTATCCGCACGAATTCTCCGGCGGCCAAAGACAGCGTATCGGGCTTGCAAGAGCGTTGGCCCTGAAGCCAAAGTTCATCGTTTGTGACGAACCGGTCTCGGCGCTCGACGTGAGCGTCCAAGCACAGGTAGTGAACCTTCTTGAGGAATTGCAGGCGGAATTCGGCCTCACGTATCTTTTCATCTCGCACGGCCTTGCCGTCGTCGAGCACATCTCCGATCGCGTTGCAGTGATGTATCTTGGCAAGATCGTTGAGATCTGTCCGTCAGAGGAACTCTATCGCGACCCGCTGCATCCGTACACGCAGGCCTTGCTTTCCGCGATCCCGATACCTGACCCGACGCAAAAACGCGACCGTATCGTCCTGCACGGAGATGTCCCGACTCCCGTGAACCCTCCGTCCGGATGCCGATTCAGGACGCGTTGCCGGATCGCGACCGAAGAATGTGCCCGTGTGGAACCCGAACTGCGAGAGTTGCGTCCCGGCCACTTCGCCGCCTGCATCCGAGCTGAAGGCTATGAGAACGCACCGGCCGCGAGTTAGGAATACTTTTGTGCCGGGCCGGATCAAATGAAGGTGGTCGATTTTTTTTTGGAACGATATTGCAAAGCCGCGCGTATTGTCAGTTAAAGGAATCCCTTTTAAAGCAATCTATCATTCAATTTACAGGAGCATAACTTTCTTATGAGCGACCTCGAAACGCAGGATTTTCAACCGCCACCGCCGCCCGAAAAACTTGATGTGCCGCAAAAGGCGGAGATGTCCGAGATCGGAACCGTGACGAGCATTTTCATTGAGCCGGGCAGGACGTTCGAAGACCTCGGGCGAAAGCCACGCTTCCTCATCGCCGGCATCCTTTCGATACTCTGCATAATGATCTTTCAAGTCGCGTTCATTCAGAAGATCGGCTTCGAGAAGATCGCACGTGCCAGGATCGAATCTAACCGCGGCATGGCCGATATGCCCAAGGAGCAGAAAGAGGCGATCATCGCCCAGCAGACCGGGCCGATCGCGCAGTACATCGGATACGTTCTTCTGCCCGTTGGTATGGCGGTCTTCTTTTTGATCGGCGGCCTGCTGTATTGGCTTGGTGCCAATGCTCTTGGCGGCAAGGCAACTTTTGGACGCGGGCTTTCGGTCTGGATCTATTCAGGATGGCCGTCTGCCGTGCTGTTCTTGATAGCGAATTTGCTGGTCCTTTTCCTCAAAGACCCTGCGGAGATCGACCTTACATCGACGAACGGCCTCGTTCAGGCCGGGCCTGCGATGCTCGTCGGTGCAAAGTCACAGCCTGTTCTGCATGCTCTCTTGAGTGCGTTCGATCTGTTTCAGATAATCGGATGGGTGCTTGCCGCGATCGGCCTTCAGAAGGTCGCGAAGCTCAAGGCAGGCAGTGCCTGGACGGTCGTGATCTTGATCGCTCTTATCGGTATCTCGATCAGAGTGGTCGGTGCTCTGGTGTTCGGTTGATCCGAAGTCTTGCGAAGGAAAAAAGGCGGCTTATACGGCCGCCTTTTTCTATTCGTATCGGAGAGATTCGATCGGATCGAGTCGTGCGGCTTTCCACGCCGGGAAGAGGCCGAATATGACGCCGATGCCCACGCTCGCACAAAATCCTACGATCGGTGCCCAGATCGGCACATAAGAAGGCATTACAAGCTTTACGAGCAGCGTCAAGAGCCAGCCGATAAGGAGGCCCACAAGGCCGCCTAGGCCGGTCAGCGTCGCGGCCTCGATCAGGAATTGAAGCAGAATGTCGGCCTGCCGGGCACCGAGCGCCTTTCGAATACCGATCTCTCGGGTCCGTTCCGTCACGGAAACGAGCATAATGTTCATCACGCCAATGCCGCCGATCATCAGGCCGACCGACGAAATGACGATCATTGCGAGGAATACGCCGCCGGTTATCGCTTTGAACTGGTCGATGATGCTGTCGGCGGTCGCCATCGAGAAATTATTTTTTTCGCCGAAGCTGACGTGTCGCCGCACGCGAAGAAGGTCCTCGACCTGATCTTTTGCCGCAAGCAGCTTCCCTTCTTTTGCAACTGCCAAAATGAATAGATCGTCAGCGGTCGGCTTGACCCGTTTTGCCGTACTCATCGGCATATAGATCGTGTTCGACTGATCATTGTTCCCGCCGCCGCCGCCGAAAAGCTGCTCGCGTTTTTGCAGAAGGCCGACAACGCGAAACTCCTCACCGCCGATCTCGAGCGTCTGCCCGATCGGGGATTCATAGGGAAAATAGCTCTCTTTCACGCTGTCGCCGATCACGCAGACATTCGCCTTTGCCTCGGCCTCGCCTTGACTGAACCAACGGCCGTCAACGAGTATCTCGCCGGGAGCCTTCTCTGCCTGATAGGTCGTCCCGGAGATCTGAATGGACGCACTCGTCTTGCCGTTCTTTCCTGTAACATTGACCTTGCTGCCAAAGAAGTTGCTGGAAATATCAAGGTACGGGATCGCGGCCTCGATCGTAGGAAGTTTTGCGATGGCGATCGCGTCATCCATCGTTAGAGGCTTGCGCATTCGCTCTTCGCGAGTTGGGCGATCGGTGCGGATACCGATGTCCATCTTGTATAGGAAGATCGAGTTCGTTCCGAATGACTGGATCTCTTTCTCGACCGAGACGCTTATTCCGCTGATGATAGACGAGATCAGCATCACGACGATCACGCCGATGACCACGCCGACGATCGTAAGCGACGAGCGCAGCTTACTGCTGCGGACGGTATCGATCGCCATCTTGAAGTTCTCGTAGAATGGTCCGGTAACTGCCCGCATAGCTAATCTGCCCTAAGTGCCTCGATCGGATCGAGCATTGCTGCTTTCCACGCCGGATAAAGCCCCGCAACTATACCGACACCGCCCGCAACAAAGATCGCAAGGCCCGCCGCCCATAGCGGAATGACAGTTTGAAAGACAAAGTTCGTGATCACAATTCCAAGCAGCTTTGCCAGGATCAGCCCGATGACGCCGCCGAAAAGGGCGAGCAGCGTCGATTCAAAAAGGAATTGTCTAAGCACATCGGACTTTCTCGCGCCAAGGCTCATGCGGATGCCGATCTCTTTCGTCCGTTCCGTGACGGAAACGAGCATAATATTCATCACGACGATCGCTCCAACGATCAACGCGATCGCCGGAACGGCCAGGATCACGATGAAGATCGAGCCGAAAATGCGGTCTCGCATCCCGGAGATGGCGTCCGGCGTCATGATGCCGAAGTTGTCCTTTTCCCCGAACGGGATCTTTCGCTTGATACGAAGAAGCGTCCGAACTTCCTCTACCGCGTCGTCGAACCGGTCCGGATACTTCGCAGTGATCGAGAAGGTCGGTGCACGGCTGCGCGTCAGCCCGCCGAACGCGGCCCCGAACGTCTTCAGCGGCATCATTACGAAATTATCCATCGGACGCCCGAACACGGTACCCTTTGCCACCTGCACACCGATAACGCGGTAAGGTATTCCCGATATCGTGATCTCCTGCCCAAGAGCATCGCCACGCGGAAAGAACTTGTTCGCTACATCCATTCCAATGTAAACGACGCGGGCGGCATTATCATTTTCCGGCGCGGAAAAGAATCTCCCCTCGGCGATATCAAGCTTGTCGATCTCGCCGATTATCGGTTCCGCACCGGAGATCGACACGTTAGTGAGGGTTTCGCCGCCGTGTTTGATGTCCCTGGACGTATTTCCGGCCTTCGCACCGATGGCTCCGATAAGCTGGGCGTGTTCGCGAATGAAGTCCATTTCGTCGAACGTGAGTTCTTTGTTACGTCTCTGTGCCTCGGCCATCGTGTCCGTATCCTTAAAATCCTCCATGCTGAAACGCATGACAGTGAAGGAGTTCGAGCCGATACCAGCGATCTTTTCATCAACGTAGGAATTAAAGCCTTGAAGCACCGAGAGCACGACCATGAACGCAGTAACGCCGATGATCATTCCCAAAAGTGTGAGAAATGATCGAAGCTTATGCGCCAGGATCGCGTCAATGGCTAATTTTAACGTCTCAGTAAAATTCATTCCCAACGATGCCTAGTGAGATAATACGGGAAACCGAGCCGAAAGGTTAGTCTGCATCCGCCAACTTAACAAATCTTTACAATGAAAATAAATGCCCGAAATGAGTTCGGGCGGCCAATATCAGGCTGAATTACTGGGGATCGAACAAGCTGCTCATTTCTTGATCTGCTCGTCGCTTTCGATGCGGCCGTCGCGTATCGTAATAACGCGGTGAGCGCGCTCGGCGATGTCGGGTTCGTGAGTGACGAGAATGATCGTATTTCCCTCTTCGTGGAGTTTTTCAAAGAGAGCCATGATCTCGTAGCTCGTCTTTGTGTCGAGGGCACCCGTAGGCTCGTCCGCAAGCAGGATCGACGGGTGGTTTACAAGGGCCCTAGCGATCGCAACGCGCTGTCGTTGTCCGCCGGAAAGCTCATTCGGCTTGTGTAGGCTTCTCTCACCGAGTTCGACCGAAGCAAGGGCCGCCTGGGCCTTTTCATGACGCTCGGCCGCCCTCATTCCGGCGTAGATCAGCGGCAGTTCGACGTTGTGAAGAGCGGTTGCCCGCGGAAGCAGATTGAACGTCTGAAAAACGAATCCGATCTCGCGATTACGGATGCGGGCAAGTTCGTCGTCCTCCATCTCAGACACCAGATGCCCGTTGATCCAATAATCGCCGCTCGTTGGAGAATCGAGGCAGCCGATCAGGTTCATCAGCGTCGATTTGCCGGAGCCGGAAGGCCCGATGATCGCGACATATTCGTTCTTCTTAACGTCGAAAGAAACGTCGCGCAGAGCATGAAGCTGTTCGGTGCCCATCTGGTATGTGCGCCAGATGTTGCGCATCGAGATCATCGACCGTGCGTCAGGCTCTGCCGAGGCCGCCGTTGCGACCGCCTGGGAGCTCTCTTGTTCCATAAATC
This sequence comes from Acidobacteria bacterium OLB17, assembly GCA_001567505.1. GTDB lineage: Bacteria > Acidobacteriota > Blastocatellia > Pyrinomonadales > Pyrinomonadaceae > OLB17. The sequence continues at coordinate 17,817 of LLEU01000052.1, forward strand.
TATACATCGACGTTATGATTTTGGCCCTTGGCCTGACGGCTTATCTTCTTTTTGTACGGCGGTGCCTTCCTTAAGTGTGTTTAGCACTCTACTCGGCCCCGTAATAACGACGTCGCCTGCTTGAAGGCCGCTTTTTATCTCTCTGTCGGACTCCCCTATAAGGCCGGTTTCTACCTCGCGGAATTCGGCCTTACCGTTGACGAGTACAAAAACGCCGATGATCGTTTTAGGCTTATCGGCAGGCTCGGCACCATTGGCGGCCGGAACTTCCGGCGAAGGCGAACCTTCTGCACGCTTTTCAATAACGGCCTGAAGCGGGACCGTAAGCACATCTTTTGCGACATTCGTCGTAATTTCCGCGGTCGCACTCATTCCGGGACGCAGGCCTTTCTTGATCTCTTCGGGCAGGTTCTTGAGCTCGATGACGACGCGAAATTCCTTCGCTTCCTGCACGTTGATGTTGGTCGAGAGGCCGCCCGTTGTCTGTGATTTGCCGACCGCAAGGGGCGTCTTTTGGGTGACCTCGCCTTCGATCTCGGTGTCCTGGAACGCATCGACCTTAACGACGGCCTTTTGGCCGACCGCGACCTGATCGATCGACGTTTCATCGACTTTCACTTCGACGTTCACCGTTGACATATCCGCGATCGTCATCAATGCCGTGGTTGAAAGCCCCGCGACGGCAAATGTACCGACCTTCGACGGGATCTCCGCGATGATCCCGTTAATTGGGGCGACTTGAAGCGTCTTGTCACGTTGGTTCTTCTGGCCGCGAAGTACGGCAGTTTGTTGAGTCGCGCGTGCCTGGCTTTGCGATACTCCGATCTCAGCGGTCTTGACGCCTCGTTTCGCATCGCGGACCGCGACCGCTTGTTGATTTCGTCGTGCAATGGCCTCATCAACGGCGATCTTCTGCGACTGAAGCCGTGCCTTAGCGTTCTTCAACGCTACCTGTGCAGTATCGAGAGCATCCTTTTTCTGGTCGTACTCGAATCGGGAAATCACCCCGGATTCCAGCAATTGGCCGTTCCGGTTATATTCGCGTTGGGCAGTATTGACATCAACGACCGCACGCTCTACGTCCGTCTGCGCCGTCACGACATTCTGCCTTGCTGCACTTACTGCTGCGTCCGCCGCATCAAGAGCCTGCTGCGATTGAGAAAGCTGATTTTGGGCCGCAACGACCTGCGTCCTTTGTGACTGCACGTCGTCCTGTGCCGCCTGCAATGCGGCGACCTGAGCGTCCGTGCTCGACTGGAACTGCTCCGGATCGAGTTTCACTAGGGGCTGGCCCTTTGTGACGTGGTCGCCCTCCTTCACATAGATCTCCTCGATCCTGCCCTGGACCTCGCTGGTAAGGTTCATGAATTGGATCGGCCGTACCTCGCCCGACGAGGTCACGGTCGCCTTTAATTCAGGCCGCTTCTCGACCGTCACGACCGTAACTTTTGGGGTATCCTTGCGCGTTGCGAAGATCGAGACAACAACAATGATCCCAACGAGCACGGCTACGCTTGCGAGTAAAATGATCCTTGTGCGTCGCTTAGTGCCATAAATTAGAAGATCCTCTCCGAAAAAATGAATGAAAATGCGAACAAAAATCGACAAACTGACCTTACGATAACGTGAACGCGATTGTTTCAAGAAATAACCGGCAAGGGGTGTTCAGGACGGCTTTTCCGCCAATATAACGCAAAATTTCCGCTTGCGGGACGTCATCTGGGTTTTACGATACTATTTATTACACGCTAAAATATACTGCCGAGCAACGTGCTATCACCAAACAGATTGTAGAGAGCAAAAACAAATGATCATTTGTCATAAATGCGGTACAGGCAATCCGGAAACAGCGAAGTTCTGCGACGAGTGCGGCACACGCATCGATGCAGCACCGGCCCCGCCGGCCGTGCAGGCAGTTCCCGAAGCCGGCACCCCCGCGTACGTTCCCCCGGCCACGGACCCGACGGTACCGCCGCCGGCCCCTGCCGAGCTCCCACAGAGTGCGCACGTCACGGAGGCCGACCCGACCCCGCCTGTCATGCCTGCGCCCTTTCAAGCCGAGACCACGGCCCCGACGGAGACCGCTCCAGTAACGACGATCAGCGCGAAGCTCGTGATCGAGCGAGGAGATGGACAGCAAATAGAATTCCCGCTCTCGGGAACAGAAGCAACGATCGGCCGATGGGACGCTGATAACGGCGTTTTCCCCGACGTTGACCTCGACCAGTATGATGCCGAGGCAAAGGTCTCCAGACGGCACGCCCGCATCAAAATTGCGAACGGCCGATATACGATCGAGGACCTTGGGTCAACGAACGGGACTTATGTTAACCGTGGACGACGCCTTTTGCCGGGCAATCCACACTTGATCGAAGATAACGACGAAGTTATCGTCGGAAAGACATTTTTGAGGTTTAGAACCAATAAGTAGCCCGAAAGAGTCGATGCTCGCTTGTCCTGAATGCGCCTCCGAGGTCGCGGATAATGATATCTACTGCCCATACTGCGGGATCTCACTCCGCCCGGCCGAGCTTGCTCCCGAACCGGACGACCCGTACGCACAAACGATCGTCACGTCCGCGTCGGAGCTGCCGATCCCTCCGATATCGGTAACGCCGAATACCGCCGAGCCGATCGCGTCGATCGAGCCCGCGGAAGCAACTCGACCTGAAGATGCTGCCCGGCGTGAAGGTGCTCAAGCCGTTGTTACGCCCTCGACGGATGACGAGGTGCGGCCGGACGCCGGCCCGCCCGAGGCGTCGACATTTGAGCCTCCGGAGCGATCGATCGATCTCGATGCCACATTGAACGACTACACGCCCTCAGCTCCGGTCGAAACTCTCCCGGAGTCGGAAGTTGCTCAGGCCGCTACGGATGAATCGCCGGAAATTGAACATTCTGATGTTGCTGCGGCACCCGAGACCCCGGTCGTCCATGATCGTGAAGAACCTCAGGTACACGAAGCCCAGGATTCGGCCGTCGAGGCAACGCCGCCTTCCGTGCAGGCTGCCCCGGTCGCCGAAGCTCCCGCGAATGACCCTGCTCCCCTTCAGGCCGGGGCTGCTCCAGCTTCGGAAACCTCATCGATCTCGGGCGACTCAGGGAAGAACTCGAAGCCCCGGCTTCAGACCTTGTCGGGCGGAACCGTCCTTAACAATCGCTACGAGATCATTAGCAAGATCGGCGGCGGCGGCATGGGTGCCGTTTACTTGGCGAACGACCGCAACCTCGGGGGTGTCCAACGTGCCGTAAAGGAAATGGTGCAGGCCCATATCGAGGATGCACAGCAGGCAAAGGCGATCGAGGATTTCCGTCGCGAATCGATGATCCTCTCTTCGCTCGATCATCCTTCGATCCCGACGATATACGACTATTTTTTTGATTCTTCCGAAGGCCGTTTCTACCTTGTGATGAAGTACATCTCAGGCGGCGACCTCGCGGGCCGTCTTCGAGCTGCTCCCGAAGGCCGGATCGATGAGCTCACGGTCGCAGAATGGGGCTTTCAGATCGCTGACGTTCTTTCGTATCTTCACAATCTGCCGCAGAGGATCGTCTATCGTGACCTCAAGCCCTCGAACGTGATGCTTGACGGATCGACGGGCAAGATAATGCTTATTGACTTCGGCATCGCAAGGAGCGTGAATCAGATCGAAGAGCGCGGCGTAACCGCGGTCGGGACCATGGGATACGCTCCGCCCGAACTCTTCAGCGGCAATGTCGAACCCCGTTCGGACATCTACAGCCTGGGATCGACAATGTTCCACCTGATGACGGGTGCCGATCCACAGAACAATCCGCTGCTGATCTTCGACTTCGAAAAGAATCCGCGGCCGCGGCAGATCAATCCGCGCCTTTCCGATCAGATCGAGAAGATCTTGATGCGGTGTGTCGAGTATAACGCCGAAAAACGCTTTGCGAACGCTGCGGAACTGCGTGATGTTCTTGGACAGCACGCTGACGACCTACGGGCCGGGCGTGCTACATTTGGCGTGAACGCACAACAGGCGGTTCCCGTTCCCGCCGATCAGACAGTATTTTGCGGATTCTGTGGGCAGAGGATCGTCGCAGCCGATGTTTTCTGCGCTTTCTGCGGAGCACGCCAGCCCTTGACACAAAGTGCGCCGCTGCCGGCTGCCCTGCCATTTCCTAACCCAAATCGCTCGGTCAGGACCGCCAGGCTTATCGTAGATGGAACAAGCGACCTTGAAGCTCCCGTCTTTATGATCGAAAAGCATGAGAACCTTCTCGGACGGCGAGATCCGATGTCAAATATCTTCCCAGAGGTCGATCTCTCGAAATATGACCCGCAGACGAAGATCTCGCGTCGCCACGCAAGGATCATCCACGACGGCGTCGATTTTCTCGTCGAGGACCTCGGGTCATCAAACGGCACGACCATCCTAACGACCGAAAGCGGCAATCTGCGGCTCCGGCCGAACCAACCGCATCGCCTTGCCAATGGCGACCGAATTAAATTAGGCGACACCACTCTGCATTTTTGGGTCGGTTAGTTTAGACTTACGTTTTTAGTGTATTGACCAAATGGCAGCAGCTCTAGACGCTCGATCGACCGACCAAGACACGCTTGAGGACTTTACAGCACCTTTCCTCCTGCGGTGCGGGGCCGTGATGATCGATTACATCATTTTCCTTATCCTGCCTGTCGGCGGGCTTCTTTCGGCGCAGATGTTTGCCGGCGGGCTGAATATCGTAACGGACGCAACGCTCTGGTTCCTGGCGTCGCTGATCTCGGTCGTGAACGTGATCCTGCTTCCGCTCATATGTCGGAAGAGTATCGGAAAGATGCTGACCGGCCTGCAGATCATCTCTTCAAAGGGCGAGACTGCCGGAACCGGGGCGGTTCTGTTTCGCCAGACGATCGGTTATGGCCTAACGCTTGGGACCCTCGGCCTCGGATTCCTGATCTGTCTCTTTACGCCAAAGGCCAGGGCGCTTCACGATTACCTGTGCGGAACACGCGTCGTCCGAGCAACACGCCGCGAGATCATCTCATAAAAATGGCCTATTTACACATCATTAGTGCAAATCGCCCGGAAGAGGTCGTGGAGCTTGTAAAGCTGAGGACGACCGTCGGCAGATCGGCGCGCAGCGATGTCTGTATCCCGGATGCTTTTGCGTCACGACTTCATGCCGAGATCAGACGCGAGAATGACGTTTACTGGCTTCAAGATCTCGGCTCCGCTAACGGAACGCGCTACAACGGAAACATTTTGACCACTGCCGTCCCGCTTGTGACGGGCGGGTCGATCCAGATCGGTGAGACGACCTTGCGGTTTGAGGATGATAACGTCTCTTCGCGCTTTAACAGTGCGCAGCTGATAGCCGATACGACCGCGGGCCTCGATCCGTCTCAAACCATCTCCTTGAATGCGAGACGCAATCCGACGACCGAGATCCTCGAGTCCCAGACATCGAGCCGTACCGACCTGCTCGGCTTGATCAGCAAGGTCGGTGTCGCCCTTCTAGCTTCGCGCGGCCTTGACGAGGTGCTCGACCAGGTCGCCTCGCTTGTGTTTGAGGCTGTCCCCGCTGAACGTGTGATCATCATGCTCCGGGAACAGGGCACAAAGGACGAGATGCAGGTCAAGGTGGCTCGCGCCCGTGGTGAGGCCGAGAGGTTAAAGGAAGTTCGGATCAGCCGCAACATTATGGTCGAGGTCGTTGACCAGGGCAAGTCCGTCTTGACCTCCGATGCCCAGCACGACCCTAAGTTCGCAAGCCAGACCATTGTTCTTCAAGGTATTCGCAGCGTCCTTGCGGTCCCGCTTAGTGTCGATGAGAGTGATGTTTTCGGACTGATCTACGCGGATTCGCCGACCCATGAAGCAACGTTCAAGCCCGAACATCTAGATATTCTGACGACGCTTGCATCGGTCGCTTCGATCCGTGTCGAGAACGCGAGCCTCACCGAAGCTCGTATCGAACGGCAGCGGATGGAACGTGAGCTTGAGCTTGCGACCGAGATACAGCAGCGTTTTCAGCCTGCTGGGCCGCCGAAGGTGAGCGGCTATGAATTTCAGGGTATCTCATTCTCCTGCTACGAGATCGGCGGCGATTATTATGATTTCATTCCGCGGCCTGACGGGCGAATGCTCTTTGCTCTCGGCGATGTTTCCGGCAAAGGAACGGCCGCCGCGTTGTTGATGTCGAGCCTGCACGCTGCGATCCATGCTCAGGTCGCCGCGAATCGTGAGCTTGACGTTACCGTCGCCTCGATCAACGCCTATCTGTCGGAGAACACGCCGGCGAACCGCTTTGTAACGCTTTTTGTGGCCGAACTTGATCCGCCGACCGGCCGCGTAAAATTCATCAACTGCGGCCACAATCCGCCGCTGATCGGGCGAGCGAACGGCTCCGTTGAGCAATTGGCGTCCGGCGGACTGCCGCTTGGTATCATTCCAACCGCCGAATACGACTCGGGATTGGTAACGCTCGGCCCCGGAGACGTCCTGGTCGCTTATTCTGACGGCGTTTCTGAGGCGAATAACATAAATGAAGAGGAATTCGGCCTCGACCGACTGACGAAGGTCGTTCAGGCAAACATCACCGCCTCGGCCTCAGGGCTTCGGGACAAGGTCGAATCTGCGTTGTCCGCTTTCACAGGGACGGCGCCCGCGAATGACGACATAACGCTCGTGATAGTAAAAAAGGCGGCGCAGTAAGAGGCTGAAAAACGCAATTAGAAAGGCTCCGACGCAAACGCGCTTCGGAGCCTTTTTTCTTTGAGAAGACCGAAGTCTCTTGTGTTTCGTTGAAAAATAGCGGGAAGCACATGAAAAATCGGCCTTTTTTATGGCACAATCCCCAGCTGTAACTTCTTTGCCACACCTACGAGGTTAGCTGACGGGCTAGGAACGAAAGAGTATCCCCTCGACAATTTTGTCGATTAGCCCCTGCCGCGAAAAGGTTCGCGAGCATTGGTTCCCCCGTGCCGTTATACGTTGACGGCTTCGGCGATCGAATTTTCAACATTGGAATGATAACACAGGAGTGCGCTCCCATTCCAGACCTTTTGACGCGCTCCGCGAAAAAATGGTTGGATGTATCCGAACTTTTTTTATCGGCCGGGATAAAAATGATAAAGCATCATGTAAACGGTCACTCCCGTCATCGACACATACAGCCAGATCGGCATCACGAGCCGGGCGATCTTTCGGTGTTTTGCAAAATTCCGCTTTAACGCGTGGTACAGCGTTATCAGCACGAAGGGCCCGATGCCTGCCGCGAGGATCGTATGCGAGAGAAGGATCGTAAAGTAGATCGGCCGAATAAGCCCTTCGCCTGTGAATCGTGAAGGCCCAAGCCCGTATGCGTAGGTCAGCAATGTGTGATACGTGAGGTATGACACGACAAATATCGACGAGATGATAGTTGCCGCGAGCATGCAGAACCGATGAGCCTGGACCTTCTTCTTTAAAATGAACACGAACCCGCTTGCGAGGAAGAGCCCGCTTGTGAGATTCAAGGCGCCATTCAAATGGGGAAAGATCTGCAGAGCGTCCATTAAGCCCAAAAACCCAACAATCCGACGATCACTATCCAAAGGCCGCCCATCATATGCCAATACCAGCCGACTACCTGTCCGATCGTCTTGCGCCTTTCGACCTCGAATTCGCTGATCGGAGGATTCCAAGCACGAAGTACAATGGATGACATCGCGACGATCCCGCCGAGCACGTGCAGGGCGTGGAGGGCCGTCAGGATATAGAAGAAGCCGGCGTAGGGATTGCCGTAAGCATAGACGCCCCACGAGATCAGCTCCAGCCATAGAACAAGCTGCGACGAGATGAAGCAGCCGCCCAGGACCGTCGCGATCAACAGCCATTTCTTCGCCTTCAGATGTTCTTCAGCCATCAGGGCGCGTTCGGCGACGATATAAGCGACACTGCTCAAGATGATTATCGCCGTGCTCACCCAAACTTGGATCGGCAGATCGAATGGCTTCCATTCGGTCGAACCGTTCGTCTTTAGAACAAGATAGGCAGAGATCATTCCTCCAAAGGTCATTACCACGACCATTAAAAGGAAGTACGTGAGCATTCGTGTCTTTGCCGCATTCGGACGAGTTGCGTCGTCAAAACGCTTCCGGTCGTCATCGCCGCCGTCAGGACCGCTTCCGCCGCCGCCATTGCCTTTAGGGCCGCGTGGATCGCCGCCTCCCGGCCCGGAACTGGTCAGCCCCGGCCGCTTTCGTCGTTTTTCGTCAACGACCTCGTCCAGTGTATCGGCAACTCCGACCTTCATCTCTTATCGATGACCATCAACAAAAAGAGCAGCGGCAAATAGATGACCGTCACGAGAAGCAGCTTCCGTGCGGCCTTATCGGTCTTCTCGACCGCGCATTTGACGCTTGCGTAAAGGATCCACACCCCGAGAATGATCGCGGCGGCTAGAAAGATGAAACCCGAATGAGCAAAGAAGAACGGTGCGAAGCTGACAGGAACCAGCATGATCGTAAAGAGCACGATCTGCCGCATCGTGATGCGGCCACTCGGTTCGACGACCGGTAGCATAACGATGCCCGCGCGCTTGTATTGCTCACGATATAGCCACGCGATCGCAAAAAAGTGAGGGAACTGCCAAAGGAACTGGATCAGGAAGAGTGCCCACGCAAGGAGCGTAATGTTCCCGGTAGCGGCCGTCCAGCCCATCAATGGCGGTAGGGCACCCGGAATGGCACCAATGGCCGTCGATGCACTCGTTCGGGTCTTGAGCGGCGTATAAACGAGGTTATAACCCACGATCACCGCAAGGCCGAGATACGCAGTAAGCGGATTCACAAGGAAGAACAACCCGACCTCCGCGATAACGCACTGCAATAAGCCAAATATAAGGGCCTCGTATCTGGTTACCCGCCCTGTCGGAAGCGGACGTTTCGCGGTTCGCTCCATCTTCGGGTCGATCGCACGTTCGGCGTATTGATTGAGCGTTGCGACACCGAACGCCAAGAGGCAGATCGCAACCATCGCGATGGCGAACGTCACGACATCAAAGCCGCCGCGGCTGCCCATATAGAAGCCCGCGGCACTCGTCAGTACCAAGAGAAAAGCGATACGCGGCTTTGTAAGCTCGAAGTATGCCCCGAACTTCTCTCGAAGCCCTACGGCCCTAAGCCCTTCAATGTCGCTTGCAGCAGACGCCATAACGTGAATTTGCGATCCCTTTCGCTCTTTCGATCCCAACCCAAAAGCCGAAATTATAAGAATACCTTTACGTAGCCGTTTTTCCAAAATTTCCACAGATAATGAGGCCCCGTTTGTCTAAGTAGCCGCATTAATCTTTAGTCAACGTGGAAAACTCCCTTTCGGTAAGGTATTCTGCTTATTTAAAAGTATTATGTCTGCTGCAGAAGAGACGATCAAAGCCCCACCTTCGCGAGTCCCGAAGGCCGCGCTGTTCATACGGTTCATCGACTGGATCAGTTCCGTTCGGTTCGGCGTAACGCTACTCTGCATTCTGGTCGTCCTTTCGATGGTCGGAATGCTGATCCTTCAGCAGAATGTAAGCGGCTTTGATGCTTATTACGCGTCGCTGACGCCTGCCGAGAAAACCATCTACGGGGCACTCGGCCTGTTCGATATTTATCACGCCTGGTATTTCGAGTTCATGCTGCTCGTGCTCTCCCTGAATATCGTGCTCGCATCGATCGACCGATTCCCTTCCGCTTGGAGCTATATCGTCAAGCCGAAACTAACAGCCACACGTAAATGGCTAGAGGTAAAGAAACTTACCGAAACAAGGCAGTTCCCGGGCAAGACCGCCTCAGAAGCGGCTGCGGAGATCGCCTCCGTGTTTAAGAGCAACGGCCTGAAGCCCACGGTCACAACGACGGACGAGGCGACATTCGTGCTCGGCGAATCCGGGAAATGGAACCGCTTGGGCGCTTACGTAGTCCATCTGGCGCTAATTATCCTTTTTATGGGTCATTGGGTCGCATTGCAGACCGGCTTCGACGCAGACGTCCGTATGGTTCCGGGACAGAAGACCGAGCAGATCCAACTCATCGAGTACAACCTTGATAAGAAGGAGCGATATAACGTCCAGCTTCCATTCTCGATCACCTGCACCGACATCCAGCAGCAGTTGATCGATGAGGCCGGTCCTATCGACGTACAGAACACGCTGGACTGGCGCACTGAGGTTCGCATTGCCGATCCGGCGTACGGCACTTATACGGCCGATGTGAGCCTGAACAAGCCGCTGAACTATCGCGGCTATCGATTCTTTCAGGCGCAGTCGATCCCGATCGGGAATGCAAGGACCGTCACCTTGAACCTGACGCCCGAGAACGGCGGCCCTGCCGAGACGATCAAGGTCCAGCGTAATGGATTTACGACCCTAGCTGACGGGACAAAGGTCGAATATGCGGACTTCCAGCCCGACTTCACCATCGGCCCGAACGGCCAGGCAGACACACGCAGCAGCGATTATAAGAATCCGGTCGCGATCCTTAACGTACGCCCCCGGGCGGCGAGACGACACGCGTCTTTGCTTTTGCCCGCGAGATCGGCGGAAATGCACCGATCGCGGCGCCGAAGCTCGGCTATAAGTGGCGGCTTGGGGAGTTCGAGAAATCGCCCTACGCCCACGTACTCTCGATCAAATACGACCCGTACAACGCATCCTTCATCGCTTGGTATATAGGCGGATTCGGCCTCGTCGGTGCGTTGGGATTCGTGTTCTTCGTGTCGCACAGACGCGTTTGGGCGAGGATCGAGACCCGCGAGGACGGAACGACGGAAGCCGTGATCGCTGGCGAAAGCAATCGTAACCCGAACGGTATGGAAGACAAATTCGGCCAGATCTCAAAGGCTCTTGACAAAGAGGAATCATAAAGATGGCAGCAGTAATCACAGCAGAATCGACAGCACTGGAATCCGGCGGCAAGCTTCGCAGTTCGCTCCCGGCGATCATCGTCATCGCGGCATCGCTTGCGATGCTCGGCCTTCGGTTTCAGATGGGTTCGAGTTTTATCTCCGATGGTGCCTTAATGATGCTCGCGCTTGCGTGCTATATCCTTGCGGCACTCTTCGAATTGACTAATCTCTATGCCCCTTCGAACATGGCGCGAGCGATCGGCTATTGGGGAACGGCATTGGGCGTCTTTTTCAACCTATCGAGCTGGCTCGTCCGCTGGGTCAACGGATACGAACACGAGATCGCCATTATGCGCGAGAGCGGCAATAACGCGAGTCCCTGGATCTTTCGCTATATTCCCTTTGCGAATCTCTACGACCTTAGCCTTTCGTTCGCGTTCGGGGCCGGGATCGCAACCCTTCTCTTTGCGACGCGCAAGAACCTACGGGTATTGACCGCCTTCACGCTGCCGCTCGCGGCGCTCATTCTCGTCCTCGCTCGATTTATCGGCGGCGAATTCATCGAACTCCCGCCGGTCCTCGATTCGTACTGGCGTCCGATCCACGTTGGCGACGCAAGCTTGAGCTACGGCGTCGCGCTCGTCTGCTTTGCGGTGGCTGTGATGTACCTGCTAAAGGATGGCGTAAAGGTCGAGGCAATGGCCGTATGGTCAAGCATTTTTGCCATCTCGGTCATTGCGACCGTAAGCAAATTCTCGGTACTTTTCGAGTTCGTCTATCGAGCGGGTATCTTTGTACCGAGCGAAGTCGGCAAGAAGCCTTTCTCCGCACCGTTCAGGCTCGAACTCCCCGGCGTCGGCCCGGCCCTCGGCATCGCGGGACTGCTTTTGCTTGGCGTCGTGATCGCATACTGCATTTATCTCTTTAAGGAGAATGCCGCTGCGCGCACGGCGGGCAAATTCCTACTGATCGCGGCATTCATAGCCCAGATCGCATCGGTCGGGTTGCTCGTTAACGGCATCCGCTCGACGCAGGCCGTCTTGCCGCAGCTTCAAAAGCAGCTTGCCGCTGACCCCGATCAGTATCTGATCGCCGGGATGGCGATCGCCGAAGCTCGGAATATGTCATCCAGCGAACTTGCACAGATGACGTCGGCACAGTATCAGGCCCTTGCCACGCAGTACGTACAAAACACGGGCGACAAGATGTTCCTTTCGCTCAACACGAACCCGGTTGAACTTGCCGCACTGCTGACCGGCATAGTTGGCACGTTCTTCGTACTGCTCTTCGGTTTCAGGACCGAGAAGCTTCGAGAGCGTCTCCCGAGCCTCGAAACGCTCGACGGACTGATGTATAAGACGGGCTGCCTCGCCTTTGCCGGCCTTGCGATGCTCTTGATCACCGGAGCCATTTGGGCGAACGAATCTTGGGGAAGGCCGTGGGGCTTCGATTCCAAGGAGACCGGCGCACTCGTCGCATGGCTGACATACGCGGCGTTCCTGCACACCCGAATTTCTCGCGGTTGGAAGGGCCGAAGCTCTGCGTATTTTGCGATCATCGGCTTCCTGCTCGTGGTCTTTACTTATCTCGGCGTGAGCTACCTGCTTAAAGGGCTTCACAGCTACGCCTAACAGTTTCATAAAGGCTACTCGATGGTCACCTTTGCGACTTCGACCATCGAGTAGCGTTCGATCGAGCCGTTCTTTCTTATCACGATCAGCTGTCCGCGATCGACCGTGAACTTCATCAGATCGGGCATTCCGATCTCTGTCTTCTCCCCATTCTTAAAGACGATCACGAGCTTTACGTTCGCAAGCGGATCGACTGGCGGCGTAGTCTCGGCCTTTGGGGGTTCCGGCCTTTTGCGTCGCCTTGATTCCCTCTTCGGCTTCACTTCTTTCGCTTTCTTTTCAGCCGAAGGCGTTTCCGGTGGTTTTGCTTCAACCGACTCGGTGACGACGACCTTTGCACGGCGTTCGCGACGGGGTCTCGGCTTCGAAGGCGTCTCTGCTTTAGCCGTTTCAGTTTTCTTGCTCGCGACCTCGGCTTCCTTCTTTTCCGACACCTCCGCTTTATCGGGCTCTGGCCGCTCAGCAACCGCTTCAGAAGGCTTCGGGACATCGGTACGCGGTGCCGCTTCAGCCTTTTTCGGCAAGATCGTACCCACCGAGTTTACCGCGACCTCGCCGCTCACGCCCTGGTCAACAACAGGTGCATCGACACCCTTTTCGCCCTTAACGACCGCAAAACTACCGCCGAATGAGACTTGATAAGTTGCAGGAAGGTCGTTCGGCGTTCGGCCCTGGACACGCAGGATAAGCCGCTCCGGCTTTCGAAGGTAGATAAGGCGGCCCGTCTCATTTGCCTGCGCGTCCGAGGCAACGACCATCTTCGTTAGCGGGATCATTCCGTCAGCCGCGAAGACATCGATATCAGCATCGAGGTTGTTCGAGACGACATTCACGAAAAGGTCGCCCTGCGTCCCCATAAAGACGAAGTAGTGCGTCGTAAGTCGATTGTCGCCGATATCGCGGGCCTTGATCGTGCCCGTGAGTTTGTTCGAATCAAGCGGCGTCGGGAAATTCAGGTCAGAGGACTGCCCAAAGGCGTACACTGCCGCTACGAACGCGGAACATACCGCCGCGAACCACCGCAGCGCTGCGATCCTTGTTTGCCGAGATCGATCTTTCCAGTGTTGACGCATCAGAATTTCGATTCTAGCAGTTTACCGAACATCGCTGGAGATAAATGTTCAGGGGCGAGCTCGCCCTTGAAAATGGCGAGGCTGCCCGCAGCAGACTTTGCTCCGGACAGCCCATACCGAACAAGAACCCCGGCCTTTAGGCGCCGTGTTCACGACCTCAATAGCCTTCTTTAGCTGGATATCTTCACGGACGACCGGTTTCGGCGTCGGCGTCGGGGCCGGCGCCGCCTGATTCGGATCTTGCGGCGCCGTCTTTTCAAGAAGCGAATCGACCTCATCCGGATCCTGCGTATCGCCGCGTTTTACTTCGATACTCGGCTTTATGCCGATCGAGTTGCGGTCATCGCCAAAGAAAGGCACACCCGAGGGTGACGCCCATTTAGCGACCGTCAAAAGCAGGCCGCCGCCCGCCGAAAGCGGAAAGAACTTCTGGTCAGAGCCAGCGCCGAACGTCCGCTCGCCGACGATCGCTCCGCGTTTGTGATCTGAAAAGGCGGCGACGATGGCTTCCGCAGCTCCTGCCGTATTTATATTGGTGACGATCGCGGCCTTTCCTTCAAAGACGACCTTCGACGGGTCGGCAGAATAGGTCTTCGTGATCTTATTGTCCTTTCCGACCTCGGTCGCAAGTGCTCCGGTCCCGATGAAGAAATTTGCCACCTTGACGCCTTCTTCGAGGCTACCGCCGGCAACCGCCCGAAGGTCGAGAACGATCTTCGACGCACCTTGCTTCGTTAGGCTCTTGATGGCCTCGAGCACTTTCTCTGACTGGCCTTTGTCAAGCGAGTAGAGCTTTACGACGCCGGTTTTCCCGGCCTCCATTTTCGTCTCCGGAGCCGGAGCCGCTGCATCGCCGCGCGTCACTTTGATCGTCTGCGGCTTTTCGCCGGAGCGAAGAACACGCAGGGCTACCGTCGTTCCCGGTTCTCCTTCGACGAGGTGGATCGCGTCATAAAGCTGGACATCGCGGGTCGCTTTAGTGTCTATGTATTCGATGACGTCGCCGTTCCTGACGCCGGCCTTGTCCGCCGGGCCGCCTTTTGTGACCGAAAGCACGTAGAGGTAGCCGGAAACAGATGCGAATTCGGCCCCGATGCCGGTCTTATCGGCCTTGCCGGCCGTGTATTCTTTCGCCTGTTCGGGCGTGAGGTAGCTCGAATACGGATCGAGGCCGCTCGTCAGGCCGCGAAGGGCGCCGACACGAACCTTCTCCATATCGGGAATATCGACGTAGTCGTTCTGAATGTGGTCGAGAACGGATTCGACGATCTTCAGCTGTGCATTCGGGTCGTTGACGGTCTGCTGGGCGTTTGCCGTCAAAAGGCTGCCGACGGCCGGAAGTCCGCCGATCACTGCGTAGCACGCGATCACGCCCGAGACGATCAGAACCCAAAGTTTTCCGCGAAATGACATATAATTACCTCAAATATGCAGCCTCTAGCGACTTGCGTTCAATTATCCTTTATAAAGTGAGCGACTTGCAACAGAAACAAATTACTAATACGCCTGAAATTGCAGAGCAGTTTCGGCTTCCGCCCGAGGTCGAATTCTCGCTCTCGACCCGGGAACTCGCCGCGTCGGCGTCGCCGTATGCGATCCATTGCGGGTTACGGCCCGACCGGTCGAAACTATCGAACGCCGCAGTTGGAAGGCCCTGCTCGCGAAGGTCGCATCACTCGTTCGCGATTTTGATGCGGTTGCGGTCGTCGTGGGTTTGCCGCTCGCTTCCGATGGCGGCGAATCCCAGATGTCGATCGAAGCCCGCTCGATGGCCCGAAAATTCACGCTGTCGCTTTCCGTGCCCGTCTTCCTGCAGGATGAGCGTGTAACTTCCTACGAGGCGAAACGACGGCTTTGGGAGCAAGGTGCGAGCCTCGCCGAGACCCGCG
This sequence comes from Acidobacteria bacterium OLB17, assembly GCA_001567505.1. Taxonomy (GTDB): domain Bacteria; phylum Acidobacteriota; class Blastocatellia; order Pyrinomonadales; family Pyrinomonadaceae; genus OLB17. Next base: position 33,248 of record LLEU01000052.1, read on the forward strand.
AACGGGTCGATAGCGAGGCCGCTGCCGTCATTCTCGAAGACTTCCTTTCGGTGCTCGATTCCCAGCCGGCGACAGAATAAGCGTCGTCGGCAGCTTTTCAACCTTTTCGCGGCCAAACACAAGCGGCGGCGGCGTATTCGTCCGCCAAAGGTCGAACTGGTCCTTGAAATGCACGTCTCCAGCCCGGCCGCTCTCTCCGAGCGGGATGACGAGCCGTGTGTCGTCCCAATCTCCCGGGCTTGTGATGAAACGCATCGAAACGGACGAGCCCACATTCGGCGACTGATTGCTTCCGGCGAGCGGATCGGTCCGCGTGATGAATCTCCGCCCGATGGCCGGCGCCATAACAAGCGGATGTGGGAAGACCGCCGTAAAGACCTTGCCCCAGACCCAGCCTTTCGGGTCGGCTCCGTGGACACGGGCCAAACTTTCCCTTGCCTGTTTGTCGCAGCCGCGTAGAACATCGTCGTAAGTTTTAGCATCTCGCGGAAGCCAACGCACGAGATTCTCGCGAAGTGCCCGTTCGGCGATACGAACGCGAATGGCGCCGTAAGTTGCGGGTGGATTCGCCCGCGTGATCTCGGTCGCGAGACATTTTTCGATCTCCTCGGCGAGTATCGCCCCACGGCTATCCGGCAGCATCATTCCGTCCCATTCCTTCAGTACGCCAAGTGTCTCGGCCGACGCCGCCTTTCGCCGCACGACCTCTTTCGCGAGCAGATCGAGGGGAATGTTGAACGGGTCAAGCTGCGCCGCCGCGACATCCGCCTTTGAGAGCTTGCGTTTGACGTTCAGCCTGTCAAAGATCCGCCGAGCACGCCACGGCGAAGATGCATCAAGCGAGAACTGCGGATATTTGTAGCTCGTGCCCACGGTACGCTGATTTGCGGTCACGATCAGGCCCGACGGCGGATCGTAAAGGTGCGGCAATTCGTCAAACGGAATGTAGCCTGTCCAGTCGCCGTCTTTGGCCTTCGCCTCATAGGGCAACGCGCCGAAACCCTTGCGTCTGATCGGTATGCGGCCGGCCGCCCACCAGCCGATGTGGCCTTTCGTGTCCGCATAGACGAAATTCTGAGCCGGGCCGCCGTACGTCTTTACGGCGTTCGTGAAGGATGCCCAGTCCTTTGCCCGGTTTAGGCGATAGAACGCCTCGAATTCGTTATTCGCAGGATCGAACGCCGTCCAGCGGAGCGCGTATGTGCCCGTCTTGTCATCGAGGATGACCGGGCCTTCGTCGCTTGCCGTCACGTCGAACTCGACCGTCTTTGTCGCGGGGCTTACGAGCGAAGTGCGAACCGCGATACTCTCCTTGCGAACGGCGAGATCCTTCCAGCCGGTCGGCGACAAATACTTGCCCTTGCCGTCGAGTTCGAGCCGGTAGATGTCCTGAACGTCCGGCCCGACATTCGTCGCACCCCACGCGATCGTGTCATTGTGGCCAAGGACGATGCCCGGAATTCCGGGGATCGAAACCCCTGCGGAATGAACTTCCGGGGAGCGAATCTCGGCGATATACCAAATGCCCGGAGCCGACGCCGAGAGATGCGGATCGTTCGCGAGGATCGGCCGCCCGTCAACCGTCCGCTTACCCGAGATCACCCAATTATTGCTCGCCGCAAGCCCTTCCGCGTAAACACCCAGCGTCTCAAGCGACGCGCGCCTTGTCGCCGCATCTCTATCAGCAGCCGCAAGGAGCGAAGCCGACGGAACGGAGGCCTGAGCCGAACCGCGCCGCTTCTGCCGCTTCGCCTTTGCGAACAGAATGACGTCGTACGGAGTTTCGGCGTTGTAGAGGTCGGCGAGCTTCTCCTTCGGCAGCACCTGAACCTGCGCACGCAGAAGGTCGTTCCGCCAAGTCGTACTCAAGGCGTCCGCGAGGATCTTGCCGATCGCGAGAGAATCGGTCGGCCGCCAATGCTCCGGCTTGTATTGAAGAATGGCGAATTCGATCGGCATCGTCTCTTCGGTGAGGCCGTCAATGTAAGCATTCACGCCTCGCGCATAGCTTTCGAGCGCGGCCTTTAGTTCCGGCGAGAGCATCGCGAACGAATCATCGACGACCTTCGCAAAACCAAATCGCCTCCAGCGTTTGTCTTGTTCGAGCGTGCGTTCGCCGAACAGCTCGGCCGTCTCGCCTCGGACGACACGACGCATCATATCCATCTGCCAAAGCCTGTCAGTCGCCGTGACATAGCCCTGGGCAAAATAAAGATCGGCATCGTTCTTTGCCTCAATGTACGGTATCCCGCGGGCATCGCGGCGTACCGTTACGCTGTCCGCAAGGCCCGTCGCAGGGACGGCCTGTGGCGTTTGCGCCGTAAGCGAAATGAGCGAGAGCAAAAGGAACGCGATCGAAGAGGAGATGCAGTGTTTTAGCATATTCTATGACTTTTTCCGGCTAGAGGCCGGCCAGGTTCGTCCCGGGCGTGTCCCACAGCTTGCCCGGGGCATTTAAGTTCCGCGATATCAGTATCTTACGGCAATATTGTCGTCAAAAACGAAGAATTTTTCAACAAAATCACCTTGGGATAAAGCCGTTCGCAGCAGATGCACTTTCGCCGTGATACGCGTATATCATAACGGACAACATTCGTAAGCAGGCTCCCCGGCCGTACGGCGTTCGGATCCGATAGGCCTTCACAGCGAAGAATTTGCATTTTCACCGGCTGCCCATTAAGATTTAGCCAAGTTAGCATCCGAAATGCACCCTTAGCTCAGTTGAATAGAGCGTCTGACTTCGGATCAGAAGGTCGCAGGTTTGAGTCCTGCAGGGTGTACCATTCTATTCGACATTTCTGTCACCTTTTTCCGCAGATAGCTCCGGCAGGCAGCGTCTAGCTCAACGTGCAGCGTGGAATCAAGACGGTCACAACATCCCGGCGGCGGCTTGCCGCCGACCTCGCTCCGTAGGAGCGGAATCTTTGTAGCACCGGATGCCGAACCAAATCACCGGAGCGTGTGTAAACACGCGACACCTTAGCTCCGGCAGGAGCGACAGTTCCAGCGGCTTGCCGTTCCCGCAGTGCGGTCAGGCTTGCCTGACCGGAGCATCGGCCCCACGGATCCTTGGAGCAGGCTCGGCCTGCGACATTCCCGGGCCCTGATGTTTGTTCCATTCCGCGTGTGGTGGAACAAGTGGAACAGGGTGGAACAAAAATCGCGGAAATTGCTTTCCAAGCCGTTCTTCACTAGCAAACACGGCGATTCAAAACGGGCAGCTCAATGCGAGTTTTCAAAGACCAAGGCTTTGTAATGATACCCGGCCTCGGCCTCCGCTTGAAGCACAAAACGCACGATCCGCACAAAACGACACAGTCCGCACAGAACGCACAGAACACACTCGAACGATCGCGAGGCCGAGCTTGATATGTACATCTTTGAGAGTCTGTCGGACGTGAGATCGCAGACGGAGCGTTGGATGGAGATCTACAACCACCAACGCCCGCACGATTCGCTGGGAGGCATGCCTCCCAGCGAATACCTCACACAACACAACACCCGAAATGTGTACTCTTGACTGGTACTAATAGTGGGATGTTTACAAAACAAGTTTAGATAAGCAGTCGGCAAAAGGAAAAGGCGTGATGTTCAATCACGCCTTTTCTGTTTTCAATATCCGACATTTTCAATGCTGGTAGTTTGTTTAAAGCCCTTCCCAGATATTGTTTGCTCAATCCAGCCCTTGCCGTGTTGCCATTTGAAAGAAACGGTAAGGTCTGCTTTATCGGGAAGTCCAGATATTTTCCAATCGGTTATACATTGCTTTACCTTTTCTTCGCCAACAATATCATCTCTTATTTTCTTTACCTCGATGCTTCGCCCTTTTCATTTACCTTGAAAGCATACATCAAGTAGAAATGTGAATTTGCTTGTTTCCAAAACGCAGGAACTTCAAGGTTACAATAGGACACCGTAGTTTGTATTTCTTTTTTATCTTGCATCACCGAATCTTTCTTAGATTGAGAATATGCAAAAAGACAAACCGCAAGGGAAAAAATACATAGAATCATAGAACTAAATAAATTTCTTTTGTTATGAAACATTTCCTTCTCCTTATTGCTTAGGTTTGATATTTTTCGGAGTATTTGCTTTTTGTTCTCCGCTTCGATAATTTGTTTGAGTTCTTTTTTCAATCGCATCAAAAAAAGCATCTGGAACTTTATCGTGTCCGTATGGCTTACCTTGTCTATAAAGCACTCCGTGTCCATACAATTCATGCCCTGCTGTAACAACGGCGGTTTCCTCCGTAACATTAGCTGCTTCACCAGTTTGGTCAGTTACCACGATTCGAAAATTGTAACCCTCCCCTAGAATGGTACCACTGATAAGTGGAGTTTTCGGCCTTTGAGATAAGATACGAAAGGAGGCTGGGAATGAAGCGATCGAAGTTTAGTGAGAGGCAGGTATTGGGGATATTGAAGGCGGTAGAGACGGGGCGGGCGGCGGCGGCGGATGCGTCGGTGTTGATACGTGGGCTGCCGAGATGGTCGTTTGTCAGATAGCTCACTTTCGCGTCCTGTGCGGCCTCAACGATCGTCGAACACTCCGCCGCTAACTCACCTTCGCGACCCACTCTGTATCTTAACAACAAGTCGTGTTTCAAGTTCGGATCCCTTGAACAGAATGTAGTACGCAAGTTTGATCGACTCCGCCTCAGCTGAACTCACGAAGTCGTCCGAGAACGGTTTTCTATCCACGCCGACGATCCAATTGTCGCTAAACTTCGAGATGTGAATATTCGGAAAATGCAGCTTGTACTTTCCGAATGAAAACACAATCGACAAATGTTGTTTGTCTTTCAGTTCGGCGGGAATACTAAACCCTTCCGAGTTTCTCTTTAGCTTTATGCGTCTTCCATCCAACAGAGCGAAAACATTGTAATTCGCCTTAACCTTTTGCCCGTCTACTTCGACTCCAATGACCTTTGTAGACTGGGCCAGGGATTTTGCTGCGCAAAGAAAGCCAATCGAGAGAAGCAGAATAGCTGCCGCCAAAATCGTAGAACGCTGAAAGAGAACTACCATCTACAACTACCTCCGATGATCGTTTGATGCATCGAACGGCGGATTCGTCGCGTCCGGTGGACAACGAATCGACCCTACAGATCTCGGAGTAGGCTCGGCCTGCGACAGTTCCTTCTGTTGCCCGCTGAAGCGGGCTTTGACATTATTAGGCCGGCCGACGGTCAGGCAAGCCTGACCGCCCTGCATTGTGGCAGAGCCGTGATCTCGGCGTCGAGTCCCAACTCCGTAGGAGCGACAGCACGTAGCCCCACGTGGAGCTAAGCGGAGCGTGGGGACCCATCACCAACACATCCTGGAGGCGGCTTTGGCGTTCCCGCAGGGCGGTCAGGCTTGCCTGACCGGACGCATCGACCCCATGGATCCTCGGAGCAGGCTCGGCCTGCGACAGTTCCTTCTGTTGCCCGCTGAAGCGGGCTTTGACCTTTTAGGCCCGGCCGACGGTCAGGCAAGCCTGACCGCACTGCATTATGGCAGAGCCGCGATCTCCTCAGAACGGAGCACGCAGACTTCATTCAACGTAGGACTCGGCGACGAACTTTAGACTGCGGCGACGCGATTGTACACCGTATCGCGTTCAACGGCTTCAAACCCGGCGCGGTGGATGCGTTCGATGATCTCGTGCTTGGTCATCTTGACCTCGTTGTTCGATTCGACGGAGTAGGAGTGGGTGAGTTCGCCGCCGTCGGTGATGGTGCCGTCGAGGTCGTTTGCGCCGAAGTGGAGGGCGGTTTGGGCGGTGGCTTTGCCGAGCATGACCCAATAGGCCTTGATGTGGTCGAAGTTATCGAGCATCAGGCGAGAGACGGCGATGGTCTTTAGGTTGTCGATGGCGTCGGGGCCGGGAAGTTGCGAGAGTGCGGTTCCGGGCGGGTAGAACGCGAGCGGGATGAAGCACTGGAAGCCACCGGTCTTGTCCTGCTGCTCGCGGAGACGCACGAGATGGTCGATGCGATCTTCGATCGATTCTATGTGGCCGTAGAGCATCGTGGCGTTGGTCTTTAGGCCGGCTTTGTGGACCTTGCCGGCGAGTTCCAGCCATCGGTCGCCGTCGCATTTGTGATCGCAGATGCGTGAACGAGTCGGTTCGGCAAAGATCTCCGCACCGCCGCCCGGACACGAATCCATACCCGCAGCGTGAAGTTTTTCGATCACGTCCTCGTCGGACATTTTGTAGAATCGTGCGAAGAAATCGAGCTCGACCATCGTTAGTGCCTTGAGGTGCAGAGACGGGAACTCGCGCTTTAGCGAAGAGAAAAGATCGGTGTAATACTCAAAGGGAAGTTTCGAGTTCAGCCCGCCGACGATGTGCAGCTCGGTCGCGCCTTCGGCGACCGCGGCACGCGCGATCTCGACGCCCTCTTCGATCGAATGCGTATAGGCGCCTTCCTGGCGCGCCCGTTTGTAAAAGCCGCAGAACTTGCAATCCGCGACGCAGATGTTCGTGTGGTTAAAGTGGCGGTTGACGTTGTAATACGTCGTCAGGCCGTGCTTGCGTCGGCGGACGGTGTCGGCCAGCTTGCCGAGAGCGTTCAGGTCGGACGTGTTGTAGAGAGCAACGCCCTCATCGAACGAAAGCCGCTCGCCATCCTCGACCTTGAACCCGATCTCCTGAATATTCCTGTCGAATGAGAACTGCATAATTCCTTATGCAAATTCTACCAAAACCGACAAACGCTAACCATGCAGGCATAACATACCTGCGTGCTTTGTTCTTTCCGTTGTCCGGACGGGATCGGCCATCGATGCGCCAATTCTCTATTAAAGCGTTATAAACCGTAGGCGGTTCGGAGGATCTCGCCGGCCCTTTTCAGCTGTTCGCCGTCGTTTCCGCGCCATGATGTGCTGTCGTAATAGTAATACCAGGGCACGCCCGGAAAGTATCTCCGCAGCATTGGGGCGCACATCGCAAAGCAAGGCACGCGCTCGCTGAAGATCTGCAAAACCTTAAGATCGGGCCGAACGCGGAACCATTCGGCTGCGAGCCCTTCCGAATGCAGGCCTACCTCGGCGTCGGGCGTTGCCGCAGGGCCGAATCGGCGGGCGAGTTCGGCGATCGTGATATTCGGATTTACCTGGATCGCCTCGACACCTCGGCGATCGCGATACAGCCACGCGGTAACATTGATCGCCCCGAGGGCTTTCGGCGTCGTAAGCGGCGGTGCAGCGGACAGGCGATATCGGAGCGCCGCCTCCGGCAGGCGTGGGTCGCATCTTGGACTATCAATGGGCTTTGCGTTCGGTGTCCGCGGCATATGACCTCCTATCGCCCGACCTCCTGAATATTCCGGTCGAATGAGAACTGCATTGACAAATTATATCAAAGAAACATTATGCCTGACCCGGACGAAGGTGTTCAGGAAAACAAATAAAGCCGTTTCTCTCCGCCAACTCACCGTAACGGGACCAAACCTGTCGAGCTATGATCTTTGCGCTCTGTCTTTCCTGCAGGAGTTCGAAAAGCAGGAGTTCGAAGGCGGCAGATTCAACCCAGTTAACATCCTTTGTAAACCCCGAAACCATCTTTGCTCCGGTTCTACTGGCAAACCGTTCTGCAGCGGCATAGGATCTTAAGGTGCTGCACGAACCAAAATGCACAAACCAGTTCATGAAACGGTTTTCCATTAGATCGGCAAGTTCATCCAGACTAATGTTCTTACCGTTGTGCAAACAAATATTCCCCGGGATACCATGCATTGCGAGGTATAGAATGCCTGGTTTTCGTTTGCCCAGCAGTCTCAGATTGTACTCAAGTTCCGGTCCCGTGTTGCACGATAGATGCCGAAAAGTAGTGCCTAGGGCTTTTGACGAGATCTCAAGGATTGGAACAACATTTAGTCGGTTTTCTATCTTGCTGTCCCAGAACGTTTCAAGACACGATATCGTGCGTGAAAGCCGTTTCGTTCTCGGAAGGTCTGAGGTATATTTGGAGGACATACGCTGATCGGAACTTTAACTAAGAGATTGTATTACTGGGTGGCAAACTTATGAAATTCGGCCAGGTTTCGAATCCTGAAGAGGTTGACTTTACGATCCCGGCGGATCATCCGGCGACGAAGGGTGTTTTTGCCTCCGAAACGGCGAAAGAGATGGAAGTTTGGGTCGGCTGTGCGAAGTGGAACAGCAAGGACCTTAAGGGTTTTTATCCGAAGGGCGTCAAGGCAAAGGACGAGCTGCGCTATTATTCGACACAGTTCAACTGCATCGAGCTTAATGCGACGTTCTACAAGCGGTATTGGGAGAACACCTATACGAATTGGCGTGAGGGCGTCGAGGACCATTTCAAATTCTTCCCGAAATTCAATCAGGGCGTGACGCATTATTCGCGTTTGAAGGATGTCGAAGAGCGGTGTGAGCAATTCGCCGAGAATATCGTCTTTCTAAAAGAAAAGCTTGGCGTGCCGCTCCTCCAGATGCATGACAATTTCGGCGCGAAGGATTTCGATCGCGTCGAGAATTTCGCGGAGAACGTATGGACGTTCGACATTCCGATCGCGATGGAGTTCCGCCGCAGCGAATGGCACACCGACCCTGATATTTCGGAGCGGCTCTATGCGTTAATGGAGAAACATGCGATAACGAACGTGCTAGTCGATACGGCCGGCCGCCGCGACCTGATGCATATGCGGATGACGACGCCGACACCTTTTATCCGCTGGGTCGGGGCGAATCATCCGTCCGACTACTCGCGGCTTGATGACTGGGTCACGCGGCTCGCGAAATGGAAAAAGCAGGGAATGAGAAAGCTGTATTTTTTTGTGCACCAGAACGTCGAGCAGGAATCGCCTCTGCTTTCTGCATACTTCATCGAGAAGCTTAACAAGAAGCTCGGCACGGACCTCCACATTCCGCTCACGCTTAAAACGCTTTCGTAAACAGGCCGCCTAACCCAAGAACACCGCGCCGCCGAACGTCGCGAGCAGGATCACGCTTACGAAGGCGTTCGTAGTGAAGAATGCGGCATTCATTCGCGAAAGGTCGTTCGGTTTGACGAGGGTGTGCTGGTAAAAAAGGAGTGCACCGACAGCGATGACACCGACGAGCGAGAGCCAGCTTAGTCCGGTGACGATCCAAAGGAAGATCAGGACGATGAAGCCCTGGAAATGAAAGATCCTGGCCATCCAGAGTGCTCGTGCGATGCCGAGGCGTGCCGGTACGGAATATAGTCCCGCCTTTCGGTCGAAATCTATATCCTGGCAAGCGTAGAGCACATCAAAGCCCGCCGTCCACACAAGCACAAAGAGCGAGAGCAAGATCGGCACTTCGTCAAAGAGACTGCCGCGCACGGCGATCCACGCCGCCGAAGGCGAGATCGCAAGGGCTGCTCCGAGGATGAAATGCGAGAGAGCGGTGAAGCGTTTCGCGTAACTGTAACCGAGCACAAAAAGGAGAGCGACAGGCGAGAGAGCGAAGGTCAGCCAATTCAGCGAATATGCGGCAAGCAGAAAGACCGCTATCGAGACGTAAAGAAAGCCCCAAGCAAACCCGACGCTCAGCTTGCCGCTTGGAAGCTCGCGATTCGCCGTCCGCGGATTCTTCGCGTCGATGTCGCGATCGGCGATCCGGTTGAACGTCATCGCGGCCGAACGAGCGCCGACCATTGCGACCGTGATCCAGATGATCTGTTTTACTGTCGGGATGCCGCCCGCCGCCAAGATCGCACCCAAAAATGCAAATGGAAGGGCAAAAAGGGTATGCTCGAACTTGATCATTTCGAGCGTTGTGGTAAATCGCCGCCAGGTCGTGGTCATTGCTAAAAAAGCTAAATTTTAACACCTAACCTTACGCAAGTCGCCTCGCCCGGGAACCCTGTTACGACGTCGAGAGACTTTCAACGATGCCAAGCGGCCGCACACATGACCTGTTATCGCTCCTTTTTGCCGTTCCCGCGGCTGCGGCGACGTATGCATTTACGCTCAGTTGGCCGCAAGCTGCGATATTCACAGCCGCATTCATTTTCGGCAGCTTGATGTTCGGGCCCGACCTTGACACTCGCTCGAAACAGTACGCACGTTGGGGTGTCTTCCGCATTTTGTGGTTCCCGTATCGAGCATTCTTCAAGCATCGCTCGCGGTTCTCGCACGGGCTTGTCCTCGGCACGGCGATCCGCGTGGTCTATTTTATGGGCGTGTGTTCGCTGCTCCTGATCGCAGGTTCTTGGGCGTATGCGGCCGCGGCCGGCGGCAAGATGATCTCGACGGCGGAGTTCGCCGCTCTTTGGCGCCGCATTGGCGAGACGGCCCGCGAATATGCCGGGAACGCGGTGCTGCTGAAGCTTTTTCTTGGGATGTGGCTCGGTGCTGCGGTCCACACGCTAACCGATCTTGCCGGAACGTACGTCAAGTCGGGCCGACGTTCGAAGCTTTTCTAACCTTTGCCGCCGGTTCGTGCCGCGACGAGCCGTGTTGCGTGTTTGCGGACGGCCTCGGGAACATTCCGGTCCTTCTGCAGGCCCTGAAGGTCGCGAAGCTGCAGGCGGTTCATAATTGACATCGTATTCCCGAGCGGCGTACGCGGATTCCGTGCAAGGCTTAGCTGGATCAAATAGCTGCGTCCCCATTTCTTGTTCATCGAGATCTGACGAAGGACCTCTTCGGGCACGGTGCGCATTGCGGCGATCTTCTCGACTTCCTGTTCCGTGATCTTCGGATTGTTGATGACGGCCGAAGCGACGAGCTTGTTCGGGTCGCGGATCAGGATGTTGCGTGCCTCGCGGTCGCCCTTCATACCGAGCTTGACGCGATCCTTCACGCCCATTCGCATAATGCGGTTAAGGATCGAGATCCGTTCGTTCGTCGCCTCGTCCTCGGATGTAAGTTCGCCGAGGATCTTCTGCATTACGGCCTGGCGAGTTTCTTCGCTCTCCTCGTAGATCTCTTCGATGTATTCGAGACTCAGCCAGGAATCGTCGGTCTCTTTGTCGAGAACCTCGATATGTTTTGCGATCAGAAGGGCATCTTCTTCCGAGATCTCGTTCTCTTCGAGGTCTTCGGCGAACTCGGCCTGCTCAAGGAATTCTGCCGCAGCTTCATTGCCCTGAGCTCGAAGCTCACTAACGATCTGCGCCGCACCGCGTTCCTTCTCGAAGAATTCGCGTTTTGTTTCCGCGGCCCGGCGTTCGGCCTCGGCCGAGCGGTTCGGGTTCGAGAGGATCGCCTCGATGATCGGCGAATGGCGGATCAGCAGCTGCTGGTTCAGGGCAATGCGTTCGAGCAGGCCGCTGTCGGCGGTCGAACCCGCGAGCGTTTCGAGCGATTCGACCGGGGTTGCGGAGTTCGCAAAGGACGGCTTCGTAGATCTCGACGGGCATACCCGACGAACGTGCAAAATGCGAGAGAAACGGTCGGCGCCGCTTTCTCGGAACGCAGCGTGACCTCTAAAGACTCAATGTTCTGCGTCGAAAGCGTTTCGCGGGCATTGGCCGCGAGCTCGCCGTCCTCGCTGTTCGCGAGCCCGACCACGAAGTTCGAGCCAGG
>LLEU01000053.1 GCA_001567505.1 Acidobacteria bacterium OLB17
CGACGCTCGGATGAAGATCCTTGTCTCAGGTGCTAAAGGAATGCTGGCGCGTGCCGTTGCGGAATATTGCCGCTCGGCCGGCGATGACGTGCTTGCGCTTGACCGCGCGGCGCTCGACATTACCGATCGTACCGCGTGCGAGACGGTTATCGCGGCGGCGCGGCCCGATGCGATCATCAATTGTGCAGCGTACACGGATGTCGACGGCGCCGAACGCGACGAAGCCGCGGCATACGCGGCGAATTCCGACGGCCCGGCGAACCTTGCGGCTGCAGCAAAAGCGAACGCCTCGCGATTCATCACGATCTCGACCGATTACGTCTTTGACGGCGAGAACACCGGCTTCTATACGGAAGACGACGCGCCGAATCCGCTCGGCGTTTATGCAAGGTCGAAATTCGACGGCGAACTTCGCACGCGCGAGGAGAATGCTGACGCACTGATCGTGCGTTCCGGCTGGATCTACGGCCGCGGCGGCACGAATTTCCTGAGCGTCATTCCGGAGCTTCTGCGGGCCGGAAAACACATTACGGCGATCAGCGACAGCTTCGGTACGCCGACGTTCGCGGGCGACCTCGCAAAGCGACTGCGGGAGCTTGCCGCAGTTGGGGCGAAGGGCGTTGTGCACGTCACGAATGCGGGCGAGGGCTCGACGTATTACGGTGTCGCCTGCGAGACGGCACGCCTTTTGGGTATCGACGCCTCGGCCGTCACCCCGATCTCGGACGCGGACCTTTCGCGTCCCGCTCCGCGGCCGCATTCCTCACGACTTGCAACAAAAAGGCTCGCCGAGCTTGGGCTCGACGAGCTTCCTGATTGGCGCGACGCGCTCGAACGGTTCGTCAGGGCTTAAAACTGTCCGCTGAATTCCCGTACTGCCCGACGACGTCGGCGTCATCCATTATCGGCGTAGTGTCATCGGGGCGATTCTTGTAGTAAGTGTAATAGCCGGTCCCGTAATAATCGTATTCGACGGATTCGGACGTTATGCCGTTGAGCACGACGCCGTAGATGCGTGCGCCGAGCGCCGAGATGCGCGTCCGCGTCTGCCGCATCAGGTGCATCGAACTCTTGCCGGCCATCGCGATCAGGACAACGCCATCGACCTGCGTCGAAAGTATCGCAGCATCCGTGAACGAGATCGCCGGCGGCGAGTCGATGATGATGTGCTTGAAACGGCCGCGGAGGAATTGAAGCAGATTCCGCATCTCGTTCGAAGAAAGCAGCTCGGCCGGGTTCGGCGGTATCGGGCCGCTCGTGATTATCTTCAGGTGCGGCAGGCCGGGAGCTGCCTTTATGAGATTCTCGGTCGATTTTTCGCCTGAGAGATAGTTCGTGAGCCCTTGTGAATTCGACAGGCCGAAGTGCGAGTGCATACGCGGGCGGCGAAGGTCGCAGTCGATGAGCACGACGTCGGCGTCTGCCTGTGCGAGCGTTATCGCGGTGTTGATCGCCGTCATCGTCTTACCCTCGGAAGGCTGCGACGACGTAACAAGGATCGACTGCGGCGGTTTGCCTGCGCTCGAGAATAGTAACGACGTTCGCAGGTGTCGATAAGCTTCGGCCATCGGCGAATGGCGCTCTTCGAGCGTGATCAGCGCGGTATTTGACGCTGCCTTGGCGTTCGTCTCCGAGCCGAGGCCGCGACGCGAGCGGCGTTTCTTCTCGTTGATGCCGTGATGCGGGATCATTGCAAGCGTCGGCAAGCCGAGAGCTCGGCTGATGTCATCGCTTGTCCGTATCGAATCATCAAGGTAATCGAGCAGGAATGCGAGGCCGATGCCTGCTCCTAGCGAAGCCAGGAGTGCGATGAAGATATTGCGTGCACGATTCGGGCCGACCGGGTAGGTGGGCGCTTCGGCGCGTTCCGAGATCTTGATGTTGTTCGGCTTTCCGGAAGCAAGTGCGAGTTCCTGTTCCTTCTGCCGCTGTGTGTAGGTGTCGAGCAGGCCGCGATTCGTTTCAAGAGCACGCTTTAGCGTCGTCAAGGTCGTTGCCGCTTGTCCCTGAACGTTCGCGCGTTCGGCCTCGACCTCATATGCATTCAAGAGCTGATCTTCGCGGCGGCGTGCGGCGTCAACCTGCGACCTGAGCGAGACGAGAGCGCCGCTCACGGCGTCCTTTTCGATCTTTTTCTGGTCGCGGTCGATGATCTGCGAGACCTCGGTCTCGGTCTGCTGCTTAGTGGTCTTCAGGGATGCGATCTTCTCTTCGACCTGCTTTACTTTGACGTATTCGGGCGTGTATTTGACGAGCAGTTCGGCCTTTTCGGTCTCGGCGTCCTTTATCTGTTTTTCGATCTCGCGGATCTGATCCTGCAGCTTCGCCTTTCGCTCGGTGTTCAACCGAACGGTGTCCTGATAGACCTTATTTTCGTAAAGGTCCGGGATATTCCGGCCTTCGCCGCGGGAACTTGCCTGCACGGCGCCGTTATAGCGAGCTTCGAGTTTGCGGCGATCGTCGGCGGCCGAAAGCCATTGTTCGCTAAGCGTCTGCAGGCGGCTGGCCGCAAGGTCGGAGCCTTTTTCCTGCAGCGGGAGATTGCTCGACCGCATATATTCGGTGAGCTTGTTCTCCTGGTCGGCGATCGTGACCTTTAGGTCGGCGATGGATTTCGTAAGTTCGTCGTATGCGGACTGAGTTGTCTCGAGCTCGCGTTTTGCGTCCTCCTCGATGAAGACCTCGCCGACCTTGTTCGCAACGTTCGCCGCGATCTGCGGATTCGTGCTGTTGATGGTCAGCGTGAAGAGACTCGTGCGTTCCGTCTGCTCGACGTGAAGCCCGCCGGAAAGTATGCCGGCGTACTGGCCCGCACGCGCCGCTTCTTCCGGGGAAAGTTGGACGGCGGCAGGATCGGCATTCTCCGTTCCTGTTAGGACGGGAAGCGCGCCCTTCGGCGTTTCAGGGCTTTTAGGGCTTACGAAAAGCGACTTGATCGATGCGAAAAAGCCGCGATTGCTGCTACCGAAAAGGTCAGGCTCCCGCTGAAGGCCGAGCGCGACCACGGCTTTCTTCATCAGGTCAGGATTCTGGAGCAGCTGCAGCTGCGTGTTGTAATACGTTGTCTCGTCGAGGCCGAAATTGATGTTGATCGCGTCCTTCGCGGTCGGAGCGGCCTTTCGCGGCTCGATGAGCATCTCGGTGCTCGCCGAGTAGATCGACGGCTGGCGGAACGAATAGAACGCCGCGGCGGCCGTTACGACGACGGCGATGGCGCCGATCATCGGAAGGCGCTTTGTGACAACGCGCACGTATTGCCGGAGCGTCCGTTTGCCGGACTGGCTCTCGTGGTCGTAATACGCGGCGTAAGACGTGGTGAGGTCGCCGGCAGGCTGATTCAATTCAAGCCCTTTCGGCAGCGGCGTCAGTCTTTGATCCTGATCCATAAAAGTTTACAACGATCTGCGGTCTTCTATCGGCTCGAAAGCTTTCCCCGGCACGGCCGATCGTGTTGTCGGCCGTAAAAGACGCGCTTGAGGTTGATTTATATCATATTAGGCCGCTGAAAGCCTAAGATTTTATGAGGAATGCTGTCCCCTTCAGCGGCTCTTTCGTGCCTGTGACTGTACGGCCGTAATTGCGACCGCATCTACTATATCCTCGGCCTTGCATCCCCGTGAGAGGTCGTTGCAAGGGCGGTCGAGGCCCTGCAATATCGGGCCGATCGCCGTGCCGCCCGTCAGACGTTCGGTCAACTTGTAGGCGATGTTCCCCGAATTCAGGTCGGGGAAGATCAGCACGTTCGCACGGCCGCCGACGGGCGAACCGGGAGCTTTCGAGGCTGCGACAGCCTGGACAAGCGCCGCATCGGCCTGAAGTTCGCCATCGACGACAAGCTCCGGACGACGCACACGCACGGTCTTGACGGCTTCGACGACCTTGTCGATCGAGCGATGCTTCGCGCTTCCTTTTGTCGAGAAAGAGAGCATAGCGACACGCGGTTCGGCACTGAGAAGCGCTTTTGCGGAATCGGCCGAAGCGATCGCGATCTCGGCGAGTTCGCCGGCGTCCGGGTCGATGACGACGCCGCAGTCGGCGTAGATCATCGAGCCTTTCTCACCGAATCTTTTATCGGGCACGACCATCAGAAAGAAGCTCGAAACGGTCTTGAAACCTTCGGCCGGGCCGATGCAGCGGAGAGCCGCCGCGACGGTGTGCGCCGTTGTGTTGGTCGCTCCCGCGACGGAACCGTCGGCCTTGCCCTCTCGGACGAGAAGGTTCGCAAAATAGAGCGGATCCTTGACGGCCTGCTCGGCTTCCTCGAGCGTTACGCCTTTTGCGCGGCGGAGTTCGTGATAAAGGCTTGCAATGCGTGCACGTTCGTGCGAGCTTCGGTGGTCGATGATGCTGACGCCGTTCAGGTTCGCGCCCGTTTCTGCCGCAAGTCCGCGAACGACATCCTCACGCCCGAGGATCGTGATCTGCGCAATGCGTTCACGAGCACAGACTGCCGCGGCCTCGACCGTTCGGGCATCCTCGCCCTCGGGAAGAATGATGTGCTGTAGGCCGGAGGCCGCTCGACGGCGTATATCTTCGAGGATCATACAAATCTCTAAAACCTCTCGAATTTACCACAGATCGCCGAAACACACACTTCCGACGCCCGGACGCGGCCTTCGCTTGCCTTGATCCCGGTTTATCCTTAAGATTTGAGGGAAATGGGAAAGATCGCACGACGAGAAAAAAGCGAACTCAAAGGACGGATGCGGAACTTTTTGATGTTCCTGCCGAATCTGGCAAGGCTGCTTGCCCGGCTTTTGAAGGACGCACGTGTGCCGACCGCCGAGAAGGCCCTTTTCGTCGCGGCGATCGTTTACGTGATCTCGCCGCTTGACCTGATCCCAGACATCTTCCCGTTCTTTGGCCAGGTTGACGATATTTATATGGTCGCTCTTGTCCTGCTTCGCCTTATCAACCGGACGGACGTCGAGGTCGTCCGCGAGCATTGGTCGGGCGGCGGAGACATTGCGGCGCTTGCCGATTCGATAGCGAGCATCGCGCCGAAATTCCTTCCAAAACGCATTTCGCGCGTCCTGCAGTCGCGTGTCGAGCTTGCACCGGCAGGCAAGATCCTAAAAGGCATCACAAAACGCGACGAACCCGTCGTGCTCGAAGTTTCGGAAGACGCGCCGGTCGAGGCCGTCTCCACGATGAATAATTGAAACAAAGCGATGTGCATGCAATTCGGCCGCGGAGTGGCAGATTCCGCGGCCTTTTCGTGTCTTTATGCCGCGACTGACTCACGGGCGGGAATCGCGCTCTTCAACAATGCGATCTGTGCGGCGTGGTGAACATTGTGACGCACCGTGCCATGCAGAAAGAAGCTGAGCGTATAGTCATTGGTCCCAAAACGTTCGTTGAGCTCGCTATCTGAGCGGCCGTCGATCGCACGTGTCAGATTCTCGAACGAGTCCGATATCTGCGTTTTAAGTTCGTCCCAGGCGGCGTCTGCGATCTGCTTCCGTTCGGGAAAATTCCCGTTCGGGGGCGAATCGACCGCATTTCCACGCAAGCGTTCCGCCCATACGTTATTCCATCCGGCAATATGGCCGCCGATCTCCCAAATGCTGTGGCTTGCACCGAGCTTTTGGGCAGCCTGCTCGGCCGTTATGCCCTGAAGCGTCTCCGCAAGACTTGCGGCGTGCCAGGGATCGCCGTCGAGGATAGATCGAAGTTCGTCGATGATCTGTTGTTTTTCCGTCATTGTATTTCAGGTCTCCTAGAGTATTGGCTGCTCCGCCGTAACCGGATAAGCCCGTGAAGCAGGTTACACGATATCAACATAGAATGTAACCTGTCAAGAATGGATTGGCGGTTACCGAGCGAAGCGTTATAATATTCCACGATGCAGCGGACGGCCTCTTTTGACCTCGATAAATTCAAGCTTATTGCCGGAGACCTGAGTCTCGAATTCGTGAACACCGTTTCCGGATATCTTCGTGAACTCGAGGCAGAAGGGCGAGGACAGGCGATCCGCGGCGACAAGTTCCTTGAATATTCGGACCTGCTCGCTTGGGCGCTAAAGAACGACATTGTCGATGAAGATGACGCTCTCGCACTGTTAAAGAGGTCGCAGCGGGAACCGGCGGCGGCAAAAAGTGTCCTGAAGCAGGCGGTAAAATTTCGGGGTGCACTTTATCGTATCTTCAGATCGATGATCGTATCCGCGAAGCCTGCGGCCGGGGACCTTGACGTGCTGAATGCGGAGATCCTTAGGGCACGCAGGCATCAGCGGTTAATTGGCCGCGGAAGGCGCCTGGAGGCCGTCGGGGACACGCCGGACACCGACC
>LLEU01000054.1 GCA_001567505.1 Acidobacteria bacterium OLB17
AGCGGGCCTTGCCGCATCTTTTCTCGCCGACAAAGGACGCCGCAAAGGCGCCGAGCCTTGCGGAATTCACGCGCGACCTTACGCGCGATGCCGCCGAAGGCCGCCTCGATCCGCTCATCGGGCGGCAGGCGGAGACCGAACGCGTCATCGAGCTTATCTGCCGCCGCACGAAGAACAATCCCGTGCTGATCGGCGAAGCAGGCGTCGGCAAGACCGCCATCGTCGAGGGCCTCGCGCAGCGGATCGTCGATAAGAACGTGCCGTCATTCCTCGAGAACAAACGGATACTCGCGCTTGACCTTTCGGCGATCGTCGCCGGAACAAAATATCGCGGGCAGTTCGAAGAACGCCTGAAGAAGATCATTGCCGAGCTAAAGGAAGATCGCGACAACATCGTCTTCATAGACGAGATACACACGCTTGTCGGCGCAGGTTCCGCCGAAGGCACGCTTGATGCGGCAAACATCCTAAAACCCGCACTTTCACGCGGCGAGATACAGTGCATCGGGGCAACGACGCCTGCGGAATATCGCAGGACGATCGAAAAGGACCGAGCGCTTGAAAGGCGTTTTCAGGCCGTCAGGGTCGAACCCGCAAGCGAAGAGGACGCACTGCAGATCGTAAAGGGCATAATCGAACGCTACGAAGCCTATCATCAGATCCGCTATACGCAGGACGCCTTGACGGCGGCCGTCGAGCAATCGAACCGCTACATTTCCGACCGATTCCTGCCGGACAAGGCGATCGATGTTCTTGATGAGGCGGGCGCTCGTGCGAAGCTGCGTTACCGCAGCGAGAATCCGGGCGAGCCCTCGTGGAAGGAGACGGTCGAGAACTGGAAACGCGCTTCTGCGAACGAAGATCAGCTGATCTCATTCGAACTTCAGACGCTTGAGGATTCATTCTTTGCGGTCGAGGTGACGCGCGACGACATCGACGATGTGATCGCACGCTGGACGGGCATTCCCGTCGCGGCGATAAAGGAAGAAGAAGCTCAAAAACTGCTCAAGATCGAGAAGGTGCTCGGCGAGCGGATCATCTCGCAGCGGCCGGCCCTTTCGGCCCTTGCGCGTGCGATCAGGCGTTCGCGTGCGGGCATCAAATCGCCGAATCGGCCCGTCGGTTCATTCCTTTTCCTCGGGCCTACGGGCGTCGGCAAGACGGAGGTCGCGAGGCGGCTCGCGGAATTCCTGTTCGGGTCCGAGCGGTCGCTCATCCGTTTTGATATGAGCGAGTTCATGGAGCGCCATTCGGTCTCGAAATTCATCGGTTCGCCTCCGGGATACGTCGGGCACGAGGAAGGCGGCCAGTTGACGGAGAGCCTGCGGCGGTCGCCATATTCGATCGTGCTTTTTGACGAGATCGAGAAAGCGCATCCGGACGTCTTCAATCTTCTGCTTCAGGTTTTTGAGGACGGCGTGTTGACGGATTCGACCGGGCAGAGGATCGACTGCAAACACTCGATCTTCATAATGACGTCGAATATCGGTGCGAGGATAATTCAAAAGACGGCGTCGCTCGGCTTTCAGGCCTCGGGCGATGTTACTCGTGCAAAACGCGAGGACGAAGTTATGGCGGCCGTTCGGCAGACCTTTGCTCCCGAGTTCATCAATCGCCTCGACGAGATCCTGATCTTTGACGAGCTTTCGCTCGAAGACCTGATCGCGATCGCCGACCTGCAGATCGCCGCTTTGAATTCGATAATCGCCGACCGGAATTTGAAACTCTCGCTTACCGACGAAGCAAAGCGTTGGCTGATCGACCATACGTGCAGCGACCGAAAATATGGTGCGAGGCCGTTGAAACGTGCTATCCAAAAGCACATCGAGGACGAGCTTTCGGAGGCTCTGATACAAGGACGCATTGGCGAGGCCGCGAACATCACGGTCACGGTCGCGGACGACGCACTGCGGATCGACCTGCCCGTAGAACGCGAACTCGCGGCAAAAGGCGTAGAATAGTTCCTTAAGATGTACCGACGCCCGAAATTCATCGAAACCCTTCACAAGGTACGCCAGGAGATGGCCGCCGAGGCCGACCACGACGTTATCTTGTTCGCAGAGAAGGTCCGAAGCGGCGAATTCACAAAGCCGGCCCGCGAGATCGCCGCGGGCGAGGAACGTGAGGCCGCCGCAAAAAAGGACCGGCCCATTCTGAGAAAGCGCTAGGCCGAGGCGTTCCCGGTTTCATTCACACGCCTCTTTCGGCGTAATATCGAACCGAACAGTTTGTTTGCGAATGGCCAGATATTTAATATCGCTTTCTATCATTGTGCTCACGATACTCGGAGCCGCCGGCGTTTTCTTCCCCGATTATTGGATCCATCGCTACGACGAACTCATCGCGCGCCAAGCGCGGATCTACCGCCTTGACGAAAAGCTTGTCTGGAGCCTGATCTACGAGGAGACGTACTTTCGGGCGTGGAAGCACGGAGCGGCGGATGAGGTCGGGCTGATGCAGGTGCGTCCGGCCGTGGTGCGTGAATGGGCGAAAGCGACGGGCCTCAAGGAATACGAACGGGCGGCCGAGAACCCCGAACAGTTCCTCGCCGACCCGGAACAGAATATTCAGGTCGGATGCTGGTATCTTGAGAAGCTCCGCGAGATGTATCGTGGGCTTCCGGCCGAAACGGCACTGACGCTTGCGGCCTATAACGCAGGCCCGAGCCGCGTCGAAGGCTGGACCGCAGGGATGAAACTCGCCGAGATCACGGAAGATGAGTTCGTCTCGGCCATCACGATACCTTCAACAAAGAGCTACGTCACCGCGATCCTTGCGCGTTACAGGATGCAGACCTCGCTGATCAAAAAATGACGACGCTTCATCTTGCAGATCAAGTTGTCCCGGTCGTCGGCGAGCCTTTTTTTGGATGGCGGCGTTGCCGTCGAGGGAAAACGTATCGTCCGCGTCGGTACGCGACGCGAGCTCGGAGCGGAATTCCCGCAGGCCGAGACGCGTGAATACGGGAAGGCCGCGATCACGCCGGGGCTTGTGAACGTCCACTCGCATCTTGAGATCACGGCGATGCGCGGCGCGCTCGATGCGGTCGAGGACGATTTTGCCGCGTGGCTGCTTCGGCTGAACGCGATCCGCACGGATCTCGGCGAAGAAGGCGTCTTAAAGGGCGCGCTTCTCGGTGCGCGCGAAGGTGCGGCCGCGGGCGTGACGTGTTTTGGCGACATCGGCCGTCTGGGACGCGTCGGCCTCGAAGCCTTGAAGGCGACGGGCCTTCGCGGCATAGTTTTTCAGGAGACAGAATTCTCGCCCGACAATCGGACGGCGAAGGATGATTTTCTCGACCTCGCGTCGAGATTCGAGCGTCTCAAGCAGGAAGAGACCGAGCTTGTCAGGCTTGCCCTTTCTCCGCACTCGCCCTACACGGTCGGCTCCGAACTCTTCGAACTCCTTGCGCAATATTCGATCCTGAACCGCATTCCGCTCTCGATCCACGCTGCCGAATCTGCCGACGAGATCGAGCTGCTCGCAAAAGGCACCGGCCGATTCTCGGCGTTCTATGAACGTGCGAATGTCGAATGGGCGAGCCCGTTCTCGACGCCGATCGAATACCTCGAACGACTCGGCGTGCTTGCGACTCGGCCGCTGCTTGCACACTGTGTTCGCGTGACCGAGAACGACATCGAACGTATCGCGGCGAACGGCGCAAGCGTTGCTCATTGCCCGAAGTCGAATGCGAAATTCGGGCACGGTGCGGCGCCGCTCGAAAAGCTCCTCGACGCGGGCATCACCGTCGGCCTAGGGAGCGATTCCGTTGCGAGCAACAACGTATGCGACCTGCTCGAAGAATCGAGATTTGCGGCATTAACGGCGAGGAACCGCGGCGATTCGGCCCGATTCATCGCGGCGAAAGAGATCTTTGAATGTGCGACGCTCGGCGGCGCGAGGGCATTGGGGCTTGACGGCGTTATCGGCTCGCTCGAAGAAGGGAAAGAGGCCGACCTTGCGGTCATCGACATCACGCAGGAAGCGCAGAATCCCGTCTCGGATATCTACGCCGCGCTCGTCTTTTCGTCGAACGCACGCGATGTGATGGCGACGATCGTCGCCGGGAATGAGGTGTACCGCCGCGACGGTACCGATCCCCGGCGAGCCGGCGACAAATTGAACGGAGCTATTTAGCCGTTTCGGCGGCCTTAAGAGCGTCGATGAGCTGCGTCGGCGTCCAATCGCTCCCGGCAAAGATCTTCGTCACTTTTCCGTCGGGCGAGATCACGGCCGTCCGCAGGCTGTGGTTGAAGATCGCCTTGTTGTTCGGATCGACCTCATACCGCAGGCCGTAGAAATCGGCGATCTTTCTCACCTCGGCATCGGGCCCGACCGCAAGCTGCCAGACATCGAATTTCGCGTTCGGATCGTTGCCCATATACGAGACGCCGTAGGCGCGGAGCTTCTCGGGCGTGTCATTCTCCGGATCGAAAGAGATCGTAAGCAGCCGGAGCTTGTCACGCAGTTCCGGGTCGGCGGCGATCGTCCGAGCGGCATCGCGGAAATTTCCGGACATCTTTATACAGAACTCCGGCAGCGGGCATTTTGCGTAGATGAACGTGATCGCGAAGGCCTTGCCCTCGAACGTCTTGAGCGTGATCTTCTTTGCGTCCTGATTCGTCAAAGTGAAATCCGGAGCGGGCTGGCCGATCTGTGCGAACTGCGGATCGCGTGCGGGTGCGTTCGGGTCGGCGGCCGAGATGATGACGATATTCTCAAGGAAGTACGGCTCCTTTGCCTTGTTATCGACGACGAGCTCGCCGGTTATCTCGGCTCCGGGCTTAATGCTGTCCCAGGCCCAATCGGCGTGGATCGGGAAATCCATCGTCATCGCGGACATATAGCCTTCGATAGCTTCGTGGTCGATCGAGGCCTTCTTTGCGGCTCGATCCACCGAAACGATCTTGCCCTTGAAGGGATAGCGTTTCGCGGTCGGCGAGACCGCATTTGCAGTG
This sequence comes from Acidobacteria bacterium OLB17, assembly GCA_001567505.1. GTDB lineage: Bacteria > Acidobacteriota > Blastocatellia > Pyrinomonadales > Pyrinomonadaceae > OLB17. The sequence goes on from LLEU01000054.1 coordinate 4,959, forward strand.
TCGGACGAAGCACCGCCGCAGCCGAAGAGGCCCAAAAGCGATGCAAGTGCAGCAAGAATAAGGACTTTTCGCATAAGCGTGTAAAAGGATATTGTCGCCGAGTGCGGGAAGAGTTTCAAATCACGGCTGAGGCCGTGGGCGTTTTGGAAAACGGTTGCCCGATTGCGGTAAACTCTCAATTTCAAGCAATTTGTTATGACCGCAAAAATACTCAGCGGAAAGCCGATCGCCGACGATATAAAGAAAGAGGTCGCCGCCGAGGTCACCGAACTTTTCGAAGTGCACTCGGTCCGGCCGACCCTCGTCGTCGTGCGTGTCGGCGAAGATCCGGCGTCGGCCGTCTATGTCGGCAGCAAGGTCCGCACGGCTGAGGAGATCGGCATCCGCAGCGAACACATACACTTTGACGCGAACGTCTCGCAGGATGAACTTGTCGGAACGATCCGAAAGTTGAACCTGCGCGATGACGTTGACGGCATACTCGTGCAGCTGCCGCTTCCGAAGCACATCAAAGAACGCGAGGTCCTCGAACTGATCGACCCGCAAAAGGACGTGGACGGGTTCCATCCCGTGAACATCGGGCGGCTTTTGCAGGGCTACGAGGCATTGACGCCGTGCACGCCGGCGGGCGTCATCGAGGTGCTGAAACGTTCCGATATCGAGATCGCGGGTGCAAGGGCCGTCGTCGTCGGCCGCAGCAATATCGTCGGCAAACCGCTCGCGGCCCTGCTGCTGAGCGAGAATGCGACCGTCACCATTTGCCATTCCAGGACGCGGGATCTTGCGAGCGTTACGCGGGAGGCCGACATACTGATCGCGGCGATCGGCCGTGCGGGTTTCATCTGCCGCGAGCACATTCGCGAAGGTGCGGCCGTCATCGACGTCGGCATCAATTCTGTCGAGAGTGCCGATGCCGTGCGGGAACTTTTCGCGGGCGAGGAACTCGACAAACGCCTCGATACGCTCGATAATCGCGGCGCGACGCTCGTAGGCGATGTCTGTCCGCGTGACGCGGCCGAGGTCGCGGGTTCGATAACGCCCGTTCCCGGCGGCATCGGGCTTCTGACCGTCGCGATGCTTATGAAGAACACGGTCCTCGCGGCAAAAATGCGTCGCGGGATCGCCGAGAAGTGAATTATGAATTTCGAAGATTATCAGGCTGCGGCAAGCAAGACCGCACTTTATCCGCGACGCTTATCGAACGTCGAATACCCGACGCTCGGACTAGCCGGCGAGGCAGGCGAGGTCGCCAACATCGTCAAAAAGATCCAACGCGACCATGAGGGCGTGCTTACGGACGAGACGAAGGCGAAACTCAAGGACGAACTCGGCGACGTGCTCTGGTACATCTCGGCATGTGCGGACGAACTGCAGCTTACGCTTGCCGAGATCGCCGAATACAACATCGAGAAACTCGCGAAACGTCATTCCGCACACGGATGATAAAAGTTGGCCTGACAGGTTCGATCGCGACCGGAAAATCTTTCGTAACCGAGTGTTTACGCGAACTCGGTGCGGACGTTATCGATGCGGATCAGGCGGCGAGGAAGGTCGTCGAGAAAGGAACGCCCGGGCTGGCCGCGATCGTCGAGGAATTCGGCGAGGACGTTTTGACGTCCGCCGGCGAACTCGACCGCAAGAAACTCGGTGCGATCGTTTTTGCCGACGAGGCCAGGCGAAAAAGGCTGAACGCGATAGTGCATCCGCTCGTCATCGAACTGCAGGATGAATGGCTCAAGGGCGTAAGAGAGCGGAACGAGAACGCGATAGCGGTCGTCGATGCGGCCCTGATGATCGAGTCCGGAGGATATGAACGGTTCGATAAGCTGATTGTCGTCTATTGCGAACCTGCGATACAATTGGCGCGCCTGATGGCCCGCGATAATTTGAGCGAAACCGAGGCAAGACGCCGCATCGACGCTCAAATGCCGCAGGACGAAAAAAGAAAGTTTGCCGATCATGTCATTGATACATCTAAAGGTTATGAGGACACGAGGCGGCAGGCAGAAGAGATCTATGCTTTGCTAGCCGAAGCAGCAGGAAATGACGAGGCGGGAATGGACACGGAAGCTCTTTAAGATCAGTCGTTTACGGCTGAGCGGGAGGCTTGTGCCCGTGCTCGCCGCCGCACTGCTTGGGGCGTCCTGCGCCGAGATAAAGCAGCCGCAGCCGGACGCATTCATCTCGAAAACAAATCCGCCGCTTCGCCAGACTATCCGCTGGAGCAACGGGAACACACCGAAAAGTTTTGACCCTGCGAAGGCCGCCGCACCGCCCGAGACCGATGTCGTCCGCGCGGTTTTCGAGGGCCTGACGTCGCTCGACCCGAAGACGCTCGATGTCCGTCCGGCCGTCGCGAAAGAGTGGACGAGCGAGGACAGCCTGACCTGGACATTCAAGCTGCGTGATGACGCACGCTGGACGAACGGAAAGGCGGTGACGGCGCAAGATTTCGTTGATTCTTGGAAACGGGTTGCGGCGATGACAAAAGACGCGGCACACGCGGAACTGCTTGCGAACATAAAGGGCCTCGGCGCCGCCGCTGCAGCAAAAGCCCCTGAGACGACCGCTGAGCCTTCCGCCGATGCGAGGTCCGCCGCTCCTGCGACGACGGCGAAGGCCGTTACGCCGCAAAAGCAAGATCAGAAGGGCGAGAACAAAACGGAAGAGGCGCGTCCGCACGAGATTGAAAAGGCGGCCGCAACGGAACCTGCCGGCCTCGAGGCCGTCAGCGATCTCGAACTGCGTGTTACGCTGAAGCGGCCTGACCCGGATTTTCCGAAGCTCGTCGCGAATCCTGTCTTTTATCCTGTTTTCGGCAAGGCTGCCGAACTCGACGCCGCCGATGCTCAACCGCCAGCGGTCTCGAACGGCCCGTTCACAGTGATCTCGTCGGATAAAACGGGCGTTGTCGTCGAGCGTTCAAAAACTTATTGGAACCGTAGCGCGGTCGCGCTTGATCGCGTCGAATTCGTGCCTCATTCGTCAGCCGACGCCGCGCTCGAAGCGTATAAGAACGGCGACATCGACGTGCTGACTAACGCGACGTTCTCGCCTCTCGCCCTGAAGCTGCTTGCTCCGTACGACGACTTTCGACAGGCGACGCATTCGGCCTTGAACCTCTACGAGGTGAACACGAACAACAAGGTCCTCGCGGATCGCCGTGTGCGCGAGGCACTCGCCATCTCGATCGACCGACAGAAGATCGCCGAAGGCGAGCTCGACGGTTCGACAAGCCCGGCGACCAGATTCCTGCCTTCGGAAAAGCCTGATGCGGATACGGGATTGGCCTTCGATGCCGCTCGTGCGAAAGAGCTGCTGGAGCGTTCGGGTTTTCCGGACGGCGAGAATTTTCCCGCACTCAAACTCGTCGTCAACCGCAACGATGCGCAGCAGCGCATCGCGCGTACGGCCGCACGAATGTGGAAGCAGAATCTGAACATCAACGTCGATGTCGTTCCGGTCGAAGCGAACGAGATCGATGCGGTGCGGGCAGCGGGCGATTATGACCTTCTGCGTCGAGGGATCGTTCTGCCGACGACGGACGAGCTTGTCGGAATGGAGACGATCTTCGGGCCGGAGAAGACGGCCAAGAAGCCCGAGCCGCCGGCGACAGGGCCGCTCTCACAACCGCCAACGCCTTCGCCGACCCCCGCGGAGCATCTGCTCACGGAACCGCTTTCGTCCCTGCCGATCGCAAAGGCGAATGTTGCCGAGACCTATACGCAGGAGGCCGCGTTGTATGAACTGTCGGCGATCCCGATCTACTTTCCGCGTTCGTTCGCGCTTGTGAAGCCATACGTCACGGGTTTTGAACTGAACAGCCTCGACGCCGTCCTGCTGACGGACGTCAAGATCGACCCGAATTGGCAGCCGCCTTCGGCGAACTAGCAGACGCAAATTCTATCGCTCAAACTTGATGAGTTCTCAGCCGCGGGCACAAGCAGATCTCCTTTCGATCGAAGGCCTTTCGGTCGAATTCGTTGACGGCGAAGGCCGCTCGGTGAAGGCCGTTCGCAACGTTTCGCTTTCCGCGGCAAAGGGCGAAATGGTCGCCATTGTCGGAGAATCGGGCAGCGGAAAGACGGCACTCGCGATGTCGATCGTGCGGCTGCTGCCGAAGGCAGGACGCATCACCCAAGGAAGCGTCAGATTCGATGGAACGGAACTTTCCGCGGCCGACGACGCACAGCTTCGCTCGATCCGCGGTAAGCGCATCGGCGTGATCTTTCAGGATCCGATGTCGTCGCTGAATCCGTACCTTACGATCGGCCGGCAGATCACCGAGGTGACCGAACTTCATCTCGGGCTTTCGCGGCGGGAAGCACGCGAGCATGCGGCCGAGATGCTCTCGCTTGTCGGGATCGACGATGCGGCGAGGCGTCTCGATCAGTATCCGCACGAATTTTCGGGCGGTATGCGCCAGCGTGTGATGATCGCGATCGCCGTCAGCTGCGAGCCGGGACTCGTGATCGCGGATGAGCCGACAACCGCGCTTGATCCCACGATCCAGGCTCAGGTGCTCGACCTGATCGACGGCCTGCGTCGGCGGATGGGAATGACCGTCATTTTCGTTTCGCACGACCTTGCGCTTGTTTCGGGACGCGCGGATCGCGTCGCCGTGATGTACGCGGGCCGGATCTTTGAAGAGGCCGAGGCGGCCCGGCTGTTTTCGCGGCCGGCAAATCCTTACACAAACGCGCTGCTTGCCTCGATGCCGCAGAACGCGAAAGCGGCGGACGAAGAACTTTTCCAGATCGCCGGTATGCCGCCCGACCTTCGAACGGAAGCTGCGGGCTGCGAATTCGCACCTCGCTGCGCGCGTGCCGAGGAAGTTTGTGGCGTGTCGCGGCCGC
>LLEU01000055.1 GCA_001567505.1 Acidobacteria bacterium OLB17
ATACGGCACGGCACCGTTCCTGCTGAAAGAAGAATTGCGTCGCGGCGGATCGCTCGTGATGGAGGCCGCGAACGCGTCGCGTGTGCCCGCGGGTGCGGCCCTTTCGGGTCGATCGCGTGAAGTTCGCAGAGTTCGTTACGGAGAAGATCGAGCGGCATCCGTCGATCGAGATCGTGCGTGAGGAGATCAAGGAAATTCCATCGGACGGCGTCTCGATCATTGCGACCGGGCCGCTCACGAGCGACGCCTTGACAGCCGAGATAATGCGCTTTACGGGCGACGATCAGCTTTACTTTTACGACGCGATCGCGCCGATCGTCGCGGCGGATTCGATCGATATGTCGATCGCGTTCAAGGCGGCGCGTTACGGCAAAGGCGGCGATGATTACATAAACTGCCCGATGTCGGAGGACGAATATGCGGCGTTCTTTAACGCGCTTGTCGAGGCGAAAAGCGTGCCGCTGAAGCGTTTTGAGGAGACGCGTTGGTTCGAGTCTTGCCTTCCGATCGAGGAGATCGCGCGTCGCGGCGTCGATACGCTGCGTTTCGGGCCGATGAAGCCGAAAGGCTTGCCCGACCCTCGAACGGGCCGCGAGCCATTCGCCTGCGTCCAGCTCCGACAAGAGAATCTGATGGCGGATGCTTATGGACTTGTCGGTTTTCAGAATCACCTACGGTATGGCGAGCAGGAACGCGTTCTGAAGCTCATTCCCGGCCTTGCGAACGCAGATTTTCTGCAGTTCGGACAGATCCACCGCAATACTTTCATCAACAGCCCGAAGATCCTGAATGAGACGCTCGAGACGCGAACGGCCCCAAACATTTTTGCCGGGCAGATCACCGGCGTCGAAGGCTATGTCGAATCTGTCGCGACAGGTTGGCTTGCCGGGATCAACGCCGCATTGACGCTCGCGGGCCGCCCGCCCGTCACGGCGCCGCAAACTTCCGCCACGGGCGCGCTCTGCCGTTACATTTCATCCGTCGAGACAAAGAATTTTCAGCCCGTCAACATCACCTTCGGCCTTTTGGAACCGCTGCCCGTCGAGCTCCGCAAAAAGCACCGAAACAAACGCGAACGCCACATCGTCCAAGTGGAACGCGCCCTCGAAGCCTGGAACCAATTCATCACAGCGGAGTTGCAGCACGTTCGGGAGTTCTAGAGACTCGCTCTTAAGAATACTTTCGGCAGCTAAAAAGTATCTTGCACGAAACGAAAATTATTTTTATCTATCCTAAGGTGTCTTCCGATGTGCTAAGCTGTACCTTTGAGGCCGAAAGTAGCCTTAAGGTTTCGTAAGATTACTTTCGTCGAGACGAATCTATTTGTAACTCAGAATGTAAGGGATGGATCCAGCGACTTCAACACAAGAATTTCTCGAAGATTTTAAGGCGGGGCGCTTTGAGGCCGGCTATTCCTATCGATATTTTGTCCCGAATCCGATCGACCGCAACTGGACATGGAAGGACGGACAGATAAATACGCTTCTTCAGGCAGCATCTCTTCGGCTGGGAGAGCTGAATTCATTTGCCCGTCTCGTCCCAAGCGTGAATCTTTTCACGCTGCTCTACGTCACTAGCGAAGCCGTCGTCTCAAGTCGTATAGAAGGCACGGCGACCACGATGGACGAGGCTCTACTGCCGTTCGAAGAGGTCGAGCCTGAGCGGCGTGATGACTGGAATGAAGTACAGAATTACAGCTCAGCCCTGACGTTTGCGATCTCCGAGCTGAAGTCCCTGCCGATCTCCTCACGGCTGCTCCGCGCCACACACGAGCGACTGATGACAGGAGCTCGCGGCGAGCACAAGGATCCGGGAGAGTTTCGTCGGAGTCAAAATTGGATCGGTGGCTCAAGTCCGAGCAACGCGGTCTTCGTTCCGCCGGAACACATCTTGGTGCCGGAGCTGATGGGCGACCTTGAGAAATTCCTTAACAATACTCAAGTCGATCTGCCGGGACTCGTCAAGATCGGGATGGCACATTATCAGTTCGAGACGATCCACCCTTTCCTCGATGGAAACGGGCGTCTTGGCCGCCTGCTGATCGCGTTATACCTGGCTGCGGAAAAGATCCTCGACCTTCCTCTTCTCCATATTTCATCGTATTTTGAGAAAGACCGGCATCTCTATTATCAAAAGCTGACGAGGGTCCGCGAAGATAACGATATGATCGGATGGCTCCGGTATTTCCTTCGCGGGGTCGAGCAGTCGGCCGCCCGGTCACGGGATAGGTTGGTCTTGATCCTTGATCTAAAACAGAATTTGGAGGCCGAGATCAAGGCGGGCTATGGACGGCGAACACGCATCGCCCTCGCACTTTTGGACAAACTGTTGGAACGGCCCGTTGTTCGAAGGCGAGATGTTCATCAATGGACGGGCTTAAGCGAGAAGGCCGCAAATGACCTCGTCAATTTTTTTGTAGAAGACCGATATCTGAAAGAAGTCACCGGCAGACAGCGCAACCAGATATTTATTTTCGAGCCGTTGATGCGTTTGTTCGATCGGTAGCGTTCGCGGATCACCTACTTTAGCGCAAGGTGGCGGGTGGTGAGGCGTTCGATGAGGCCTTCTTTTATGTCAAATCCTATGCCGGGAGCTTCGGGCGCGTTGATGGTGCCTTCGGGCGAGACCTCGACCTCGGGCGAGATGATGTCTTCTTTCCAATAGCGTTTTGATGCGGAGACGTCGCCGGGCATCGTGTAACCGGCGAGCGTTGAGATGGCGATATTGTGCGCGCGGCCTATGCCGGATTCGAGCATACCGCCGCACCAGACGGGAATATTGTGTTCGCGGCAGACGGCCTCGATGCGTTTTGATTCAGTATGGCCGCCGACACGGCCGTTCTTTAAGTTGATGATGCGGCCCGAACCGAGCTCGATGGCCTTTCGTGCGTCATCGGCCGATTTGATCGGTTCGTCCAGGCAGATGGGCGTTTTTGATCGCGGCCTGAAGTTTTGCGTGATCGACGATGTCGTCGTAAGCGAGCGGCTGTTCGAGCATCATCAGGCCGAACTCGTCAAAAGACCGCAGCTTTTCGGTATCGTCGAGCGAATACGCGGAGTTCGCGTCGGCCATCAGCAGAATGTCGGGGAACTCGCGGCGAACTTCCTTTAGCACGTCGTAGTCCCAACTCGGGCTGATCTTTATCTTGATGCGCTTGTAGCCGGCCTCGACCTCGGTTCGGATCTTCTCAATGAGCTGCGGGATCGTGTCCTGAATGCCTATCGAAACGCCGGAACCGATCGTCGGGTTCACGCCGCCCAAGTGCCGCCAAAGCGGGCGGCCGAGTTTTTTTGCTTCGAGGTCCCAGCAGGCGGTCTCGATGCCGGATCTCGCCATACGATTGCCGCGTGCCCAGCCCATCAAGGAGGCGATATGGGCGGCGGACGCGACCTCGCGGCCGAGGACCATTGGCGCGAGGATCTTCTCGATGGTGATCCAGGCCGAGTCTGTCCACTCTTCGGAATAACCGGGCGATTCGCCGCACGTCACTTCGCCCCAACCTTGAGCGCCGTCAGCGTCCGTTACGCGGACGAGGATGATCCTTCGCTCGTATGTACGGCCAAAGCTGGTCTCGAAAAAATGCACGAGCGGCATCTTTATCTCGACCAGCTTTATCTCGGTTATCTGCATAGGCGAACGGCTTCCGCCCCTACTCCGTTACGCTGAACTCCACGTACTGGAGCGCGGTCGCCTGCTTCTTTTTCGCAAGCGAATCCGTCACGGCGATCTCCATCACGTAGTCGCCCGCGGCGAGTTTCGGCCCGAGGCTGACGGTTCCCATGAACGCGATCGAACCTGCGGGCTGCTGCCCTTGCGAGATCGACTGCGGCTGGCCCTCGAAGATGAGCTTGCCGTCGCGGAAAACGCGGATCTTCGACGTAAGCGAGGTCTGTCCGCCGCTTCCGGTCTTTGCGTTAAAGATGACGCTGCCGTAATCGATGTGCGAGCCGGGTTTGAATTCGCGGATCGCGGTCGAAGCGAGCGGATTGGTGGCCGCCTTTGCCCCGCTTGAATCCAGCACTACGCCCGAAAGCGTAAGCTTATTCTTCTGGAGGTCAGGCACCTCGATGAACTGGCTCGCGGAGCCGATCTTGTCGAGGCCTTTGTCGCGAACGGCAAGACGCAGCTGGTACGCGCCGGGCTTGCGGATGGGGAAAATGAAGTCGTACACAAAGCCGGAAGCCCGCATCTTCTCGTAGTTCTCGGCCGTGAGCGAGATCGTGTAGGTCTTTTGCTGCTTTGCGGCGACGAGTCCATTCTCGCCGAAAGCATAGGCAAAGATGTCGAACGCGGCCTTCATTTTTCCGTCCGGGTGTTTTTTGAAATCGAGGTCCGCAATGTTCATATGCAGCAGCGACCGCACGAACGGCCCGATCTGCTTATCGTAGCTGTAGATCGCGTTGAAATGCACCGGCAGTTCATTGTCGGCGAACGGCGAGGTGATCGCGTCGATGACGCGCTGATCGCTGTTCGCATTTCGTTCTGCCGCAAGCTGTTTGTCGCCGACGTTATAGAAACCGCGGCGATAGCGGACCTTTGCGCCCGGGCGATCGACCTTGACCTCGATCTTGTTGTAGCGGAGTTTGCCAGGATCGAACGTAGAATCGTCCGGTTCGTATGCAAGCAGGTAGTAGCTTTGATCGTTCAGGATCTTGCGGATGCCTCTTGCGAGATCATTCGTGTTGATGATCGCAAAGCCGCCGGTCTCATCGGCGAGATACTGCAGGCCGTCCTGCGTGTCGCGGAGGTCGGCCGCTCGCGCATCAACCTCCTTGTCACGGTCTTCCTGCGTCCAATAAAGCGTGTTGTCGCGGGCATCGAGCATCGGGACCTGCAGGCCGCGAGGGTCAAGCGTATAGACCACGACGGCCGCGCGATTGGCCGAGTCCGTTACCATCTGGACGGCATCGATGATGCGTCCGGACGAGAGATTGCCGCCGGGGTCGCGTGTAAAAAGACGAAAGCCCTCGGAAAGCATCAGGACGGACTTGCGGCCGGGAAGGTCGCGCATTCCGCGTATCACATAGTTGAGAGCTCCGAGCGAACCTGTCGCGAAAAGATTCTCGCGATATTCGGCGTTCGCCTTATTAATGTCTTCGAGCGAAGTTTCGTCGCCCGTGCCCGGATCGGCATTTTGGCCGAAGGGGAATTTCGGTTCGACGGGATTGAACGTACCGATGCGGCCGTTGCCGAGGGCATTCCAATGTATGCGGTCGATGGCGGCATAGAGCTGGCGTTTGTCGCTCGTAAATTGTTGGAGAGCGCCCATTGCGCCGCCGCTTCTGATTATCGCCACGAGGTCGCCGTCCTGCATTTGCCGATCGACGAACTGGCGAAGTGTCCGGCGAACGAACACGACACTCTCGAACGAAAGCGTGAGGTCATCGACGACGATCGCGATCGCCCGGCGAACCTCGTTCGGCGAGAGTTTCTTGCCGGGAAGAAGCGTTGCGGAACGCTCCGTCGCTGTCGGCCGACCGCCGGTATTTGCCGCCGGCTCACCGGCCACGAACGAAAGGCCGGAGAGTTTTCTCTCCTTGCCGTTCTCGAAAATTCGGATCTCGTTCGGTTTCAGGTCCGTGACCGGACGGCCATCTTTGTCCGTAACGCTTACATCTACCTGAACGAGTGAGGTTGTGATCTTAACGACGTCCTCCGGCGTCGGTGAAGGGACACGTGTGGGGGTGTCCTGCGCAGCCGCGGCTACCGCGAACAGTGCGGTAACCAGAATGGTTAGCAAGTTCTTACGCATATTGTTTGAGGAGGAGAGATTCTGATTTCTGTTACACTATACAACGGATCGGCGAATTTTTCATCGCGTTTTTCGCCTGGAAGCCGGTCTTTTGTCAAATTTTTTCGCTTTATGGCCTCGAAACTCGCTTCTTTTGCCGCTTCAATCCTGTTTTTTTTAACCGTTCTTTTTACCGTCGGGTGCTCCGCACAGCAGACCGAGCAGCAGGCGCTTGAGAGCCTGCGGCAGATAACGGCCGCGGGCAAACGCCGTCGGAGGCGATGGTCACGCAGATCGAGACGCGGTTCGCCGGAAAGCGAACGGGCGCGCTCGCAAAGCTTTTGCATGCAAAGATAAGGTTCGATGCGGGCGATCCTGCCGGGGCGGCGAAGCTGCTCGCTTCGGGCGATATCGAAAAGCTTACGAAGGTCGGCGGCTACGCGTTGCTTCTTCGCGGAAACGCGTTGGCCGCATCCGGCCAAACGGCAGAAGCGACGCGTGTTTTCGAGGACCTTTTCAAACGCTATCCGACATCGATCCGCATTCGCGAAGCAAAGATCGCGTGGGCGAAAGCGGCGACGGCCTCGGGGCGTGCGGTCGAAGTTCCGCCGATGCTCATCGGCCTGATCGAGAAGAATGACGGCGATGCCCTGCTCGCCGCTGCCAAAGCATACGAAGCTCAAAATTCGCCCGCCGAAGCTCTCAAATATTATCGCCGCACATACTTTCTCGCCGCCGGTTCGGATGCCGCAAAGGCTGCCGCTGCAGCACTTACGGCCGCCGGCGAATCGCTCGACCCGCAGAATGGCGAAGAGCAGGCCGCGCGTGCCGAACGTTTTCTTGCGGCGAACCAATTCTCGGATGCGGCCAATGAATTCAAGGTGCTCGAGGCGAAATTCCCGCAGGAACTCACGCCGGAAGTGCGTCTGCGGGCGTTGACGGCATACGCTTCCGCAGGACGGCCGGCGGATGCTCGTGCGGCTTTTGCGGCTATCCCTGCGAACGCAAAGGAGCGTGAATGGCATATCGCGA
>LLEU01000056.1 GCA_001567505.1 Acidobacteria bacterium OLB17
TGCCGACCCACGCGGCCGCAAAGGCCGCTACGTAGAGCTGCCCTTCGGCGCCGATGTTCAGCAGTCCGCAACGCAGTGCGACCGCCACGGCAAGGCCCGTGAAGATGAGCGGCGTGGCGTAATGCAGCATCCAGCCGACGTCGCGAAGCGAGCCGAACGAGCTCGACAGCAAGAGCCGATACGCCTCGATCGGGTCGTCCCCGAGCACGAAAATAACGATGCCACCGACAATGAATGCCGCTATAACCGCGATCAGCGGCCAGATTATCTCTTTTAAGATCTTCATCTAAGATCGGCCCGGTAAAGGTTCGTTCCTCGTTTTCGGAATATCGGCAGGCAAGGGTGGCTTGCCACACGTTCGGGAAAATCGCCGATTTTTTGCAAAGTAAATATACCGTCAAACGCCGCAGATGTCATCTGAAAAGGCTACCAGATCCACGCCTGTTCGATGTCAGCGAGCAAATGGGCGAGCTTTCGGCGTGTTCCGGAGGCATCCGGGGAGTCGCCCGGAACGGCGAACAAAGCAACCCAACATACAGTTCTTGTTTGGACTGGGCGAAGTTCCGAGACAAGGCCGATGCGAGGGTCGGCCGAAGGGCTTGGGACGTCTTTCTTGTCGTCTCGCCCCCGGCAAACTAGGGCCGCGGACATCAAAACTCAAAGTGATCACAAAAAAAGGCCGTCTGACCAGGCGGCCTTTTTTCGCGCGTGGCAAAATGGAGGGTTGACAATCTGACACTCATATTTTATTATCATAAATGACTAAGTGGTTAGTCGAACATTTTCAAGGAGTTAGGAGGTAAAAGGAATAATGTTCATTGCAAAATACGACCCATTTCGCGACCTTCGCGGGTTGCAGGCCGATGTAAACAGGATGTTTTCGGATCGTTTTCGCGGTTTTGACGAGGAGGCCTTCGGTACGGCATGGAATCCGAAGATCAATATCTTCGAAAATCAGGATTCGATGGTGCTCGAGGCCGAGCTTCCCGGGATGAAGCCCGAGGATTTCGAACTGTCGTTCGAGAACAACGTGCTGACGCTCAAGGGTGAGCGGAAATTCGAGAAGCGCGATGAAGGCGACAATTACCACCGCGTCGAGCTTGCCTACGGCGAGTTCTCACGTTCCTTCACGCTGCCGCACACGGTTACGGTGGAAGGCGCCAAGGCAGAATTCGACAACGGGATGCTTACCGTGACGCTCAGGAAGCGCGAGGAGACAAAAGCACGTAAGATCGAGATCACGGGTGCGGACGCTGCTCCGAAGACGATCGATGCGACGAAGTCGGCCGGTGCATAAGGCACATTGAAACCGCTTTGCTGGCGGCCGGCAGCGTTCAAGTAGGACACGCAGTGTGCGGCAAGAAGGCATACCGTCGAAGAACGGTATGCTCCCGCACTCTGCGTTTTTCTCCCTAGTGGTAAAATAAGGTTGGTATGAGATTCGAGAAGTTCACGATACGCGGCCAGGAAGCCGTGCAGCAAGCGATCGGCGTTGCCGAAAAGGAACAGAATCAGCAGATCGAGCCGGAGCACATCCTGGCCTCGATGCTCGAGCAGAAGGAGACCGTCGTCGCCCCGATCCTTGGGAAGATCGGTGCGAACGCGCAGGCCGTTCTGACGGAAGTTACGGCGGCGATCGCAAAGTTCCCCAAGGTGTCGGGCGGCCAGCCGTTCTTCAGCTCGCGGACGAACACCTTGTTCCAGAAGGTGCAGAAGATCGCCGAATCGATGCAGGACGAGTACGTCTCGACCGAGCATCTCCTGTTGGGCATTGCCGAAGAGAAAGAGGGCGATGCCGGACGCATTCTCCGCTCGAACGGTGTTACGCGTGAAGATCTCGAAAAAGTAATTACGGAAATGCGGGGCGGTTCGCGCATCACGGACCCGAACGCCGAGGAGAATTTTCAGGCGCTGGAAAAATACGCGCAGGACCTTACGGAACGTGCACGCAGCGGCAAGCTCGATCCCGTGATCGGCCGTGACGACGAGATCCGCCGCACGATACAGATCCTTTCGCGGAGGACGAAGAATAACCCCGTGCTCATCGGCGAACCGGGCGTCGGCAAGACGGCCATCGTCGAAGGGCTTGCGCAGCGGATCGTTTCGGGCGATGTTCCCGAGACGCTGAAGAATAAAAGGCTCGTCTCGCTCGACCTTGGGGCGATGCTCGCGGGTGCGAAATACCGCGGCGAATTCGAGGATCGACTGAAGGCCGTCCTGAAAGAGATCGAGAACGCCGAAGGCCGCATAATCCTTTTCATCGACGAACTGCACACGCTTGTCGGCGCAGGTGCGAGCGAAGGTGCGATCGATGCGTCTAATATGCTCAAGCCGGCCCTTGCACGCGGTACGCTGCGTGCGGTCGGTGCGACGACGCTTGCCGAATACCAAAAATATATCGAGAAGGACAAGGCTCTCGAACGGCGTTTTCAGCAGGTTTACGTCGGCGAGCCGACCGTCGAGGACACGATCGCGATCTTGCGCGGGCTGAAGGAACGCTATGAGGTTCACCACGGCGTCCGCATCAAGGATGCTGCGATCGTCGCGGCCGCGACGCTCTCGAATCGGTATATCACCGACCGCTTCCTGCCTGACAAGGCCATCGATCTGATCGACGAGGCCGCCTCGCGCATTCGCATCGAGATCGATTCGCTGCCGCAGGAGATCGACGTCCTTGAACGCGAGATCCTTCAGCTTGAGATCGAGCGCCAGGCGTTGGGACGCGAGACGGACGAGAAATCGAAGGCGCGCCTTAACGACATCGAACAACGCATCGCCGACCTGAAAGAACGCTCTTCAGGGATGAAGGCGAAATGGCAGTCCGAGAAGGAAGAGATCGATAAGATGCGCGTCGCAAAGCAGGAACTTGAGGACGCAAGGCTCGAACTCGAACGTGCACGTCAGACGGGCGATCTTAACCTCGCGGCCGAGCTGCAGTACGGCCGGATCCCTGAGATCCAGAAACGGCTCAGTGTCGATCAGGAACGCCTCGAGGAAATTCAGAAGGACGGCGTTTTCCTAAAAGAAGAAGTTGACGAAGAGGACGTTGCGGAGGTTGTCGCTCGTTGGACGGGCGTTCCGGTCTCGAAGATGCTCGAGGGCGAGATGCAGAAACTCGTCCAGATGGAATCGAATCTCGGCAAGCGCGTCATCGGCCAGGACGAAGCGCTAGGCGCCGTCGCAAATGCCGTCAGGCGTGCGCGCGCCGGGCTCCAGGACCCGAATCGGCCGGTCGGGTCGTTCATCTTCCTCGGGCCGACGGGAGTCGGAAAGACGGAGACGGCCCGCGCGCTCGCGGAATTCCTCTTTGATGATGAACGAGCTATGGTGCGGCTCGATATGTCCGAATATATGGAGAAGCATGCCGTTGCTCGCATGATCGGAGCGCCTCCGGGATACGTCGGCTACGAGGAAGGCGGCCAGTTGACGGAAGCTGTTCGGCGAAGGCCGTATTCGGTCGTGCTTTTTGATGAGATCGAAAAGGCGCATCCGGACGTTTTCAACGTACTGCTTCAGATCCTCGACGATGGGCGTTTGACGGACTCTAAAGGCCGTGTCGTCGATTTTAAGAATACGGTGCTGATAATGACGTCAAACCTCGGTTCGCGGGAGATACAGGCTGCAGGCGGCGACCCGAAACAGACGCGTGAGGCCGTCGTGCAGGTACTTCGGGATCACTTCAAGCCGGAGTTCTTGAACCGCATCGACGACACAGTTATTTTCAACCAGCTTACGAAGGACGAGATCGCAAAGATCATCGACGTACAACTCGAGAAGCTGCGTTCGATGCTCGATGAACGCGGGATCAAGCTTGTGCTTGACGAGGCGGCACGCGATCTGCTGATCGAACAAGGCTATGATCCTGTCTATGGTGCACGGCCTTTGAAGCGTGCGATACAATCGCTTATACAAAATCCGCTCGCGATCAAGCTTTTGAACGGCGAGATCGTGTCCGGCAGCACTGTGAATGTTTCTGCCGAGAATGGTGAGATAAAGTTCTCTTCGCCGGACTCAAAGAGTGCAGCGACGAGCCCGAAGGCATAATATCCAAGGATCCGTAATACGAAATGACGCAAGAAAAAGTGGAAGGCTTTGACGAACTCGACGGCAAGATACCGGTGATGGATAAGCGGCGGTTCAACGCCGACGGCTCGCGCAACGCGGAAGTCGAAGCGGCGGCAGCAAAACCGGCAGAAGCGGTAAGGTCCGCAGCCGAAACCGCGCTCGAGGCGCAGTTAAAGGCTGAGGTCGAACGCCGCGAGGCCGCCGAGGCAAAACTTGTCGGCGTGCAGGCAAAATTCGAGGAAGCAAAAGCCTCGATCGAACGCGAGACGCAGGAGATGCGCGACCGTATGAAACGCTCGCTTGAGGATCGTGCGACGCAGGCGCAGTTCAATTTTCTGCTGACGCTCCTTCCCGTGCTCGACAATCTCGATCTTGCGATCCAGGCAAGCAAAGCGGACGGTTCCGTCGAGCATCTAAGAGATGGGGTGATCGGTACGGCCCGCTCGTTCGAGCAGGCGTTGGCTTCGGTCGGCGTCGAAGCTGTGCCGGGTGCGGGATCCGATTTCGATCCCGAGATCCACGATGCCGTCGATACGGTCGATGCGGGGCCGGAGAATGCGGGCAAGGTGACCGAAGAATATTCACGCGGATACAAGCTCGGCGACCGTTTGCTTCGAGCGGCCCGCGTCCAGGTCGGGCGTGCTTGACCGGAATTTCGAGGCACACGGTGCATTTTTTACCACCGAAGGCCAACTAAAAGGTTGTCACCTAGGCGAGGGTAGGTGTTAGAATGATATTTGGCATATCCGGCCGCTCTTGAAGCATCCAACTCCCGCACGTGTTTTTGGTTTTATGGCAGACATTGATTCATATAAAGATAAATTCAGCGAAAGCGGCCGCCGTGTACTTGAGAGTGCGCTGGCCGAGTCTCGTAAACGCGACCAGAATTACGTCGCGGTCGAACATATTCTCCATGCGGTAGCTTTCGAGGAGGAAGACCTTTTCTCGACTACGATGCGCGATCTTTCGGTCGATCCGCGTTCGGTTCGCCTTTTGATCGAAAAACGGATGGAATCCGGCCGTCAGCATACGGGCAAAGGGTTCCGCATCGCACCTGAGACGACAGAGCTTTTCAAGCGTGCGATGGATCGGGCACGGTCGCAGGGCCGCCGTGTGATCGATGCCGCCGACATCTTTTACGTTCTTTCGAACGACGAACGCAGTGTTCTGAATGACGTCCTACAAAATTTGGGAGTGCCGTCCGATGAGGTCGCGCAGATCGCGCGGACCCGCATACGCAAACGCGAAAAAGAGGAGGAAAGGGTCCGGCAGAAATACGAACTGCCGTCTTTCCTCCGTCATTTCGGCATCTCGATGAACAAGCTCGCAAGGCAGGACAAGATCCCGCCGACGATCGGCCGCGAAAGCGAGATCCGCCAGATGATGGAGATCCTGTCGCATCGGGAACGGTCGAATTCGCCCATGCTCGTCGGTGAACCCGGCGTCGGCAAAACGGCCGTCGTCGAAGGGCTTGCAAGGCGAATTGAACTCGAACCGGAGAAGGTTCCCGCCAGGCTTCGGGATGCGCACATCGTGCAGCTGCAGATGGGCGGGCTCGTTGCCGGAACGATGCTTCGCGGTATGTTCGAAGAACGTATCAAGGGCATCATCGACGAGGTAAAGGAAAAGGACAACATCATTCTCTTCATCGACGAGGCCCACACGATCATCGGAGCAGGTGCCGCAATGGGTACGACGTCGGATGCGGCGAATATGTTCAAATCCGCTCTTGCCCGGGGCGAACTTCGTATCATCGGCGCGACGACGATGACCGAGTACAAAGAGTATATCGGCGAGGACGAGGCCCTTTCGCGGAGATTCAGGCTCGTACGCGTCGAGGAACCCTCGATCGACGAGACAAAGCAGATCCTTTTGGGCCTGCGGCCTCGGCTCGAAAAGAATTATTCGGTCACGATCTCGGACGAGGCGATCGCGACGGCTCTCGAGATGTCGCCGAAATACATTCGCAACCTTCACCTTCCGGACAAGGCGATCGGCTGGCTCGATACGGCTTCCGTGAAGGTCGAGATAAATGAACCGACATCTTCGGTAGTAAAACCGGAGCACATCATCGACGTCATTTCCCAGGAGTCCAGAATTCCTAAGGATATGATCTACCGCGACACGGCTGACCGATTCGCGCAGATGGAGCTCGAACTCGGCCAGCGCGTCATCGGGCAGAAAGATGCCGTCCGGGCCGTCGCCGAACGGCTGCGGCTCAATAAAGGCCCACTCAAGGAGAATCATTACGCGCCCGACGGCGTTTTGCTCTTCCTTGGGCCGACGGGCGTCGGTAAAACGGAGCTTGCCAAGGCGGTCGCGGAGTTTATGTTCGGCGACGAGTCGAAGATGATCCGCATAGATATGTCGGAATACGGCGACGGGACCGTCGGTATCGAAAAGCTCATTGGTATGCCGAGAGGCATTGTCGGGAGCGAACGCGGTGGCATCCTTACCGAACAGCTGCGGGACGATCCTTACACCGTCCTCCTTCTTGATGAGGTCGAGAAGGCTTCGCCTTATCTGATGAACATCTTCCTGCAGGCATTTGACGAGGGCTGGATAACCGACGGCCGCGGAAAGAAGGTTTACCTCTCGGATGCGATCGTCATCATGACGTCGAATCTCGGTTCGGAGAACTTCAAGAAGTATGAGAAGCCGCTCGGTTTCGGTTCGAAATCGGTTGGCGATGTCAATGCGATCAAGAACGACGTGTTGAAGGCCGCCGAAACGCGCTTTACGCCGGAATTTCGCAACCGCATCGACGAGATCATCGTCTTCTCTCCGCTGACCATGGACGAGGTTCGCGATATCGCCCGCATTTACCTCCAAAAGCTCACAAGGAGCATGGAACGTAAGGGCAAGATCGTCGAGATCACTGACGCGGCTCTCGATGCGCTGACCGAAAAGGGATACAGCCCGGCCTACGGCGCCCGTTTCCTGAAGCGGCACATCGACCAGGCCGTCAAACTTCCGATCACTAATCAATGGAAGTCCGCGGTGAAATTCGTCGTCGATGTCGAGAACGGCGCCGTCGTCGTAAGGACGGTGGACACGTTCAGCTTGAACTAGCCGGAACGAATTCTGATCTTCGTGCATCAAAGGCTTCGGTGATATATTTCACTGAAGCCTTTTCTCTGCTGCAAATGAGACAAATTTGGTTCACCTTTCTCGCATGTATTCTGTTCGCAGCGGCGGCCAACGCCCAGGATGCGGCACTTGAGTTGACGAAGCAGCCGATGCCGGAGGCCCCAAAGGCGGCCGCCGACAGCAAGGGCGAGATCGCCCTAAGGGTCGAGTTCCTTGATTCGGGAAGGGTCGGCGACGTCACGGTCCTTTCCGCTCCGACCTATGAACTCGGGAAGCTCGCCGCCGCAGCCGCCCACCGGATCGAGTTCACTCCGGAAAAAAAGGCCGGACGAAGCTTTTCAACGACCCGCACGATCTTTTACTACTTTGATAAGGAGTGGACGTTAGGCCGAAGCGGCAAGGGCACAGCAGACGCGGAGCCTTCCCGTGACCCCGAAACTGAGACGGCCAGCTCCATCGTTTCAAAGGCGGTCGCGGCTCTCGGCGGCCAAAGATACCTCGCGGTCAAGACACAGATCGGCCGCGGCCGTTTCAGCGTGATCCGCCAGGATCAGCTCGCGATGCTACAGACGTTCATCGACATCATCCGATTCCCGGATATGGAACGCACCGAGTTCAAACAGAGCGGTACGCGGACCGTCCAGGCGAATTCCGGCGATACGGGCTGGGTCTTCGACGGCGATCAGGAAATATTACAGGATCAGTCCGAGCAGCAGATCGCGGCGTTCAAACGCGGCTTGCGCGTGAGCCTCGACAATCTGCTTCGCGGATACTGGAAGGGCGAGGCGGAGCTTTCGTATGTCGGGAAGCGGCCTTCGACCTTGGGCCGGAGGAACGAGGTCGTCCGGCTAACGTACAAGGATGGATTCAGCGTTGAATTCGAATTCTCGGCCGATGACGCCCTGCCGCAAAAGGTCATCTACAGTCGTCCTGCAGTTTCAGGCGACGAGGTCAAGGAAGAAGATCATTATGCGCAGTTCGTCGAATTCAGCGGCATAAAGGTGCCGCTCGTGATAGACCGCTTCGAGAACGGCGACCACGCCTCACGCATTAATTACGAGTCTGTCGAATTCAATAGGGATATTCCGGATGCGATCTTCGCAAAACCCGCGAACGCCAAAGAAGCTAAGAAAGAATTGAAGCTATGAACCATTGGCCCGCACCGTGCAACGGCATGTCCTTTCAGAACGCTCCGTTACGCGAATGCGGGCCTAAATAGTCCTGCGGCATTCTGCCGCCTGTCTCAAACGAACGCAAAGTCGAACTGTGCCTGGTGGATCGTCTTGTCAGAGGACAGATCGACGCTGCCGAGATGCGCCTCGATCTCTTCCATCACCTGGCGTTCGGAGTTGCGGAGGGCAACGGCTACGTCGGGATGCACACGCAGCGTGGTGTGGCGAATGTCATCGACCTGGCGTGCGAGCCGTCGGGCCTCGCCGAGGATCTCGTAGCAGACCGTCTGCGGCGATTTCACCCAGCCTGCGCCCTCGCAGTATTCGCAGGGCGAGCACATCGTCCTCTCGAGCGACTGCTTTACGCGTTTGCGGGTCATAATGATCAACCCGAAATCGTTGAACGAGAGCACCTTCGTCGGTGATTTGTCGTGCGAGAGAGCTTCCTGCAGGGCCTGTGAGACCTTGTGCCGATTGCGTCGATCCTCCATATCGATGAGGTCGAGCACGATGATGCCGCCGAGGTCGCGAAGCCGAATTTGGCGTGCGATCTCATCGACGGCTTCGAGATTCGTCTTTGTGATCGTGTCCTCGAGGCGAGCGTTCCCTTTGCCGACGAATTTGCCCGTGTTCACGTCGATCGCAACGAGTGCTTCGGTCTGATTGATGACGAGATATCCGCCCGACTTCAGCCAAACGCGGGGCTTCAGGGCCTTGTCGATCTCTTCCTGAACGCCGTAGGCATCAAGGATCGGTTCCTCGCGTGTGTAAAGCTTTACGCGGCTGACCATACGCGGCGCCATACGGTTCATAAACTCGACCGTACGGAGGTACTCTTCTTCGCTGTCAACGCGGATCGCCGTGAACTCATCCGAGAGCTGATCGCGCAAGAGACGCTGAACGAGGTCGAGATCCTGGTGGATCAACGCGGGCGATTTTTTCTTTTCGGAACCCTTCTTCGCATCCTGCCAGGTTCGTGCAAGATAGATCGCGTCGTTCCTCAGGTCTTCTTCAGAGATGCCGATGCCGGCCGTTCTGACGATGAAGCCGCCCGAGCGGATCGCGTCATCCTGACGGATCTTTTGTATCAGTGTACGCAGGCGGCCGCGTTCGCTCGAGAATTCGATCTTTCGCGAAACGCCGAGATGCTCGATCGTCGGCATATAGACGAGATAACGTCCGGGAAGCGCAATGTGCGACGTGATGCGGGCACCTTTCTTCGCGATCGGTTCTTTTGCGATCTGGACGAGTATCTCCTGGCCTTCGCGAAGAAGGTCGCTGATCGTCGGCTGCGGGCCGCGGTCGCGTCCGTGTCGGCCATTTCGCTCGCTCCGGTCTTTCTGTTCGCTGCGCTCCTTTTTCTCGGATTCAGCAGACTCATCGCGTTCTTCGCGATTACGCCCGCCCCGTCCGCGACGTCCGCGACGTTCACGGCCTTGTGTCTGCTCGGCGGATCTCTCACCGCCATTCTCTGAGGAAGATTCCTCGTCTGCGGTAATGCTTCCAGCGTCGTCCGAGGCGGCATCCATGTCAGCGAAGCTGTCTTCCACTTCGATATCGGCGGCAATGTTCCCGTCCACGTCTTCGACGCCGTTCTCCTGCTCAACAACAGCTTCGGAAGCACCGGCCTTTTTCCCGCGTCCGTTGCGACGCCTTCCGCGTCCGCCGCGACGCACGGCCATCGATGCCGTATCGTCTGCCACGCGTTCGAAGGCCTCCGCATCGGCGAGCGGTTCTTCAGAGGCAGGGGCTTCTTCGGCCGTCTCTTCCGAGGCAGCTTTCTTCTTGCCACGTGTCGAAGGTTTCTTCGGCGCCTTTTCCTTTGCGGCTTTTGCTTTTGCCGGTTTCTTCTCGGCGGCGGCCTTCGCCTTACGGCCCTTCTTTACGGGCTCGGCCGGAACCTCTTCCTCATCGGCGATCCTTTCAAACTCGCCCACGCTTGTTACCTCGGAAAGCAGCGAACCTACCTCTGCAACGCCGGTGCTTTCGCCTTCATCGAACTCGACTGCCCGTACGCGGGCGACGATCGCTTCCTGGCGATACGCATCCTTGAATGCATCGCCCGTATCGCCTTCGTCGTCATCCGCGATACGCTCGAAGCCGCCGGCATCGAACTCGATCTCGATCGGCTCAGCGACCGAGCTCGCTTCTTCTTTCTTATCCCTTCCTTTGCGCCCGCGTCCTCGCTTTGTTCTCTCGACCTTTTCAGGGGCATCTTCGCTAGAAGGCTCATCCTGGATGACATCCGTGCTATCAGCGAGCGGTTCGCTTAGTTCCTGAGCCGAATCCATCTGTTTTTCGCGTTCGATACGGCTGCGGTCGATCCGCTCGTTGGCTTCGCGTTTTGCGTCCTCACGCGAGCCTTTCTTGCCTTTTTCGAGAACTACCTTTTCGATCTCTTCTTCCTCATCGAAGAAGTCGGAGACATAGAGGAACGCATCGCGCTCAAGGCCGATGTCCACGAAGGCGGACTGCATGCCCGGCAGGACACGCATCACGCGGCCTTTGTAAACATTCCCGACAACGCCTTCATTTTCCTGGCCTCGTTCGATGTAGAACTCCGTGACCTTGCCGTTATCGAGAATTGCAATTTTCTTTTCGCGTCCATTGACGCTGACTATCATTTCCTTTGACATAGAGAATGGGTAAATCACCCCAAAAATTCTAGATTAAGGTTTGCTGTACTCTGCGTTTCGGTCGGGAAATGCAAGCTCGAACGGCCGGTCAATTCAGGAAGGCCTGCCGGCATCCGCGTTCGAGAACGTTAGGCCGGCGTGTCTTCTTAAGATCGCGAAAAATGATCGCTTTTGTCGCTGAGTACTCTGAAGGTATCGGGATTTGTATTAGTAGAGGTAGATTCCGACCGCGCGAAATACACTTGTATCTGTATCTTCTCGATGATGGAAATTCCTTTAACAAGGTGCGGCCTCAAAAGATTAAAGGCCGCTGCCCATCCGGGGAGCACATACCATATTCGATCGTGCTCGAGACCCGGAAAATCCGTTCTACGCTTTATTCAGCGTTAAAGATCCTTTCAACCGTCTGCAACTATCCCGCTTCCTTCGCGGTGCAAACCTGCAAATAAGTATATCGGAAGATTTTTGCGAATGTAAACCTTTCGCGGAATAAATATTCCCAACTCCCGCCCACCGCCTTTCTGCGGAGTGAAGCTTTGAGCACCCTCGGCCTTGCAGATACAATGATTGACGAGCCCATTTATGGAATTGTATTTTCAGCTCGTAAGCGACGCAGCATCGCTTGAAAAAGCGTGCTCCGAACTCGCACGCGAGGAATTCATCGGATTTGACGTCGAAACGACGGACCTTGACCCATACAAGGGCGAGCTCCGGCTCGTTCAGCTTTCGAACGGCCGTGAAACAAAGGTCATTGATATCAGGGCGTTCGGTACTGGCGCCGAATTGCAGGCGACACCGACGCTGCGGCCGCTCCGCGAGCTTTTGTCTTCGCCGAAGCAGACAAAGATCGCCCATAACGCGAAATTCGATACGAAATGGGTTCGCCATCACCTCGGCTGCGACACGGAGAATGTTTACGACACGTACCTTGCGAGCGTTCTGATCGGTTCGGCCGACGGCGAACGCAGGCACGGGCTTGCGGACGTCGTGCAATTCTTCCTGGGCCGAACTCTCGACAAGACGGAACAGGTGAGCGATTGGGGGGCGAATGAATTGTCGGCCTCGCAGATCGAGTATGCGGCGAAGGATGCGGCGATAATGCCGGAGGTTCGCGAGCGTCTTCATGAACGCATCGTGACGGATGCTCTCGATAAGGCACTGAAGATCGAGAATGAATGCGTGATGCCGATCGCCCAAATGGAGCTGAACGGTATCTATCTTGACCGTGAACGCTGGCAGGAACAGCTGGCCGTCGTCTCGAAAAAACAGGTGGAGGCCGCCGAAGAACTTCAAGGAATGCTTGCCGCCGGTGTCGCCCAGGCCTCGCTTTTCGGCCGGCCGGAGATCAATCTCGATTCGGTCGAACAAGTAACAAGCGCGCTCGAGAATCTTGGTATTCCCGTCGAAGGGACGACGCGCGCCGGTGCGCTTCTGCCGCTTGCCGAGAAGTATCCCGTTGTCGCAAAACTGCTTGAATATCGACAGTATGCGAAGGCAAGCCAGAGTTTCGGACAGAACATCCTGGATTTCATCGAACCCTCGACAGGACGAATTCACGCTGACTTTCGCCAGATCGGAGCTCCGACCGGCCGGTTCTCGTGCTCGAACCCGAACCTTCAGCAGATCCCGCACGAGACGGAATATCGACGCTGTTTTATGGCTCCGGCGGGAAGGAAACTGATCGTTGCCGATTACTCACAGATCGAATTGCGGATCCTTGCCGATATCTCAAAGGATAAGGCGTTCATTGACGCCTTCCGGTCCGGAGCGGATTTTCATTCCGCTACAGCAGCCCAGATCTTCCGCGTTGCAGCGGATACCGTTACGCCGGACCAACGCTCATTCGCAAAGCGCTTGAATTTCGGCGTCGTGTACGGCATTGGCGTTCAGCGGTT
This sequence comes from Acidobacteria bacterium OLB17, assembly GCA_001567505.1. GTDB lineage: Bacteria > Acidobacteriota > Blastocatellia > Pyrinomonadales > Pyrinomonadaceae > OLB17. Next base: position 12,859 of record LLEU01000056.1, read on the forward strand.
CGCACGGATGACAGGGCTCTCGGAATCGCAGGCGGAAGATACCTTGAGGCGATATTTTGCGACGTATCCGCGAATGGACGATTGGCTGCGGACACAGGCGAAGGCCGTACTGACCGAGCGGTCGGCTCGAACACTTTCGGGGCGGATCGCCCGTATGCGATTTAACGAGAACGATCGTGCTGAGGTCGGGGCAACGCAGCGTTACGCGAAAAATATGCCGATACAGGGCACATCGGCCGATATCCTGAAGCGTGCTCTTCGCCTTTTACACAACGAAATTCGCGGGACATCCGCAAAGCTGGTCAACATCGTGCATGACGAGATACTCGTCGAGGCCGATGCTTCCGAGGCAGAGGAAGCGGCCCGGAAGCTCGAAAATTCGATGCTTGCAGCGGGCCGTGAGTTCTTAAAAGATGTGCCTGTAAAGGTCGATCTCGCCATCTCGGACGAGTGGGCGAAATAGAAAACTAAGCTGCGGCTTCCGAGCTGACCGCTCGGACGAACAAGATACGCGAGCAATTCTCACACGTGATGATCTGGTCGCCGCGGCGAACATCGACCTGCACCTGCGGCCTCAGCGAGATATAGCAAGCGTTGCACGAACCGTTCACGACCTCCGCGACCGCGATCCCGTCGCGGCTGCGTTGGGCGAGCCGATCGTAAACCGCCGCAAGCCGTTCCGGCAGCGTCGCAAAGGCCGCCGCCCGTTGCGTGGTCTCCGTCTCGAACTCTTTCTTGTCGGCCGCGAGCGAAGTGTCGAATTCATTCAAGGCGGCCTCGCGGCGGCCGTCGAGACTCGATATCTCGTCTGCTCGGTCGGCGAGCTCTTTTTCGACGCCTTCGCTTTCTTCGAGAAGCTCAACTATCGACGTCTCGGCTTGGCTGATCGCCTTCTGAAGACTGTCGATCTCGCGCATTGCGGTCTCGTATTCCTTTTGATTCTGAGCGTGTTTCAGATTCCGTTCGGCCCGTTCAAGGTAGGTCTTGTTGTCGGCGATCTCGCGTTCGTGGCCCGAACGCTTTTCGTTGATGGAATCCCGGCGATTCTGAATTTCGCGAATAGAAAAGGCGTGCTGTTCAAACTCTTGTTCGATCTCTGCACGCCTGGCTTCTGCCGTTTGTATTATCTTCTTCAGTCGACGAAGGTTGGTATCCGTCTCCTGTAATGCTATCAATTTATCTAGATCTTCGATCACGGACTTTTGTCTCCTAAATTCAAATCAAACAAAAATGATACCGCAATCGGTCCTGTTCGTGCAAAGTTAATATCAAACCGCTATCACCTCGATCTCCGGGTCGATCTCTTCACGAAGCATATTCTCGATCGCCGCGAGCGTGCCGCTGATCGAACTCGGGCAGCTTCCGCAGGAGCCCTGATACCGGATCTTGAGCTCGCTTCCGTTCAGGCTCAGGATCTCCATCCAGCCGCCGTCGCCCGCAAGATACGGCAGGATCTTCTCATCGAGCAAGGCCTGTATCTCGCGAAGCTTCGGGTCGTCATCCGAATTCGCGGCCGCGATCGCACCGCCGATCTTGCCGGCGGCGTGTCCATTCCCGTTGCCGTTCGAAGGCCCGGTCGCTACGGCCTCGGCCGCTCGGATCGGCACTGCCATCTCGGGCAGGACCTCGTCCCACTCGGAATCATCCGTTTTCTCGACCGTCACCATCTTGTCCATATAGAACACCGAGACAACGTTCCCGACATCAAAGATCGACTTTGCGAATTTATCGTCAACGGCGGATTCGGCCGTAGGGAACGAGTGCGATGTGCCGTAGCTTACGGGCTCGCGCAAGATGAACTTAACGGCGTTCGGGTTCGGGGTTTCCTGTATGTCTGCGATCTTCGGCATTCCTTGAAAATAGCGGCCTTTCCTTTCAACGGCTTCTGAGTAGATTATGTGAAAACATTACATTTTTGTCAACATTTGCGGCAATATCTAGGCCCGGCGGTAAAGGCAACAGAACACCTATACGCCGGGCCCCAAAAGGTCAGAGACTACCGAACAAAAGAGCAAAGATCTAGAACACGTTCGCCCTATTCCGTGATGTGAATGTCATCGGTCTTATTCATTCGGCCGGACAGGAACATTGCACCCAGGCCCAAGAAGGCAAGGATGGCAATGATGCCGATAACCATCCAAAGCTTGTTATCGGCGCTGGCCATATACTTGTAGATCGAAAAGACACCAACAATCGCGGCAAGGACTGCCAAAATGCCGTTAAGAGAACCCATCTAAAACTCACCTCCGAGGTTTAATGTCAGTGGTGAACAGACCGGACACTTCCGGCGTGACCATCGGGACCGATGGCACGATGCGTCGAATGAGATTTCAACGCAACTGTCTCAAAACACCCACATCTTACTCCCAAAAACATCTTGAAAGCAAGGTTTTGACGCCCATCAGCGGCGAAAAGCCCTTAAAAGACGCGGGATCGCCTGAAGATCGTCAAACAGGCCCACATTCTGCCACCTGTCCGGCGACAAAAGCGGCGGGATCCGCTCGGCCTGTCCAAAACCGATCTCCATAAAAAGAACACCGCCCGGAGCGAGTTTGTGGTAGGAACCTGCAACGATCTTTCGGATCACAGCAAGGCCGTCGGCGCGGTCGGTCAAGGCAGTTTCGGGTTCGAAGTCGCGCACTTCGCGATCGAGATCGGCGATCTCTTCGAGTGAAATGTACGGCGGATTCGAGACGACGGCGTCAAAGCCGATCTCCGGCACGGAATCGAAAACGTCAGACTCTCGAAGCTCGAGCCTTTCCGCGACGCCGTGCCGAACGGCGTTGCGACGAGCTGTCTCAAGCGCCTCCGAAGAGATATCGACCGCAACGGCGGTTGCGTTCGGGAGCTCGGCAAGCATCGAAACGCTTATGCACCCCGAGCCTGCGCCGACCTCGCAGAAATGGGCGGCTCTCAAGTTCTTGAGAGAATCAACAGCTTTCTCGACAAGGATCTCCGTCTCCGGCCGCGGGATCAGCACCGCGGGCGAGACTTCGAATTCACGCCCGTAAAACTCCGTTCTGCCAGTGATGTACTGCACGGGTTCGTGGGCAGCACGGCGTCGGATCGCGTCGCAGAACGCCTCGGTTTCGTTGGCGTCGAGCTCGTATTCGGGATGCGCAAAAAGGAATTCCTTTGGCTTGTCGGCGGCAAAGGCAAGCAGGAGCCTTGCGTCCCTTTGCGGCTCTTTCAGGCCTGTGGATGCGAGCGTCGAACTTGCATCCCTTAATGCGTCGGCAACGTTCATCGGGCACCGTCGCCGCGAAGAACAGCGGGAAGTGTAAGAGCGAGGATCTTTGCGTCTAGCAGGAGCGACCAATTCTCGATGTAGTAGAGATCGACGCGCACCATTTCTTCGAACGTCAGGCGGCTTCGCCCCGAGACCTGCCAAAGGCCCGTCATTCCGGGCTTCATATCGAGCCGCTTCCGCTGCCAGACGGCGTATGCTTCGACCTCGTAAGGGATCGGCGGACGCGGCCCGACGACGCTCATCTCGCCTTTAAGGACGTTCAGGAGTTGCGGGATCTCGTCAATGCTCGTCCGCCGGAGAAAGCGGCCGACGCGTGTGATACGCGGATCGTCCTTTACCTTGCCGAAGACGGGTGAGTCGCCGCTGCCCGAATTTGCGTCAGGTTCTCCGGCGATATTCTGTTCGTATGCTTCGCGATGAACGCTCTCGTCCGCGTCAGCTTTCATCGTGCGGAATTTGTAACACAGGAAGACGCGGCCATCCATTCCGACGCGTTCCTGCCGGAAGAGTATGCCGCCGGGCGAATCCAGCTTTACGGCGATGGCTGCGATCAGCCATATCGGCAGCGAGACGAGCGTTGCGACAGAAGCGATGACGAGGTCGGAGATGCGTTTTGCAAAACGCTGTGCGTCCGAGAGCGGCGAGCGGAAGAGCCTGACCATCGGCAGTACGCCGATGCGGTCAACGCTCGTCTTTTGCGGCAGTAGATCGAAAAGCGTCGGTGCAAAACGAAACTCCACTCGCCGCCGCCTTCCGAGGGCCATCATTGCCTCAAAGAGCTTTTCTCCCGCAAGCGAATTGTCCGTGATGATGACCTCTTTGATGTTGAAGCGGCGAATTACGTCGGCGAGTTCGGAGACGCCGCCAAGGCGCGTCGTGTTCGGCGCGAGTTCACCGACATCGGCCACGAAACCGACCACGCGATAGCCGAGATGGCGACGGTTCTCAAGTTCTGAGATGGTCTGTTCGGCTTCCTGATTGCTGCCGACTATGACGGTCGGGATCAGGTTTATGCCGCGTTTCCGCAAGCCCGACTGCACGGCGCGTATCGCCAAATGAAATGCCGCAAAAAGCATGAGTGTGCAAAGCAGGTCGAGTGCAAAAACGCCTCGCGAATACGAGAAATCGCGGTAAAGATAGCCGCCGCGGAACATAAACGCCCACGCGATGATGAGGAGCGAAGAAATGACGGACGCGCCGAAGACCCGTGCGAGTTCACGCGAATATTCAAAAGGCCCCTCGAACCTGTAAACTTTTGCAAGGGCAAGGGTTACGACGCGGCACGGTATCGCGAACGCAAGTATACCGACGTAGGGCAGGAAGCTCTCGCTCCAGATGCCGGCGCCGTCCGCGAACGCGCTTTTGCCTTCGCGGAGCCAAAAGGCAAAAATAAATCCGACGGCGGCAAAAAAAGCATCCGCCGCGATCGTGCCTGTGCGGACGAGCGGCATCACCCAACGCGGCATTATTGCGAGGCCGGCGGCGGAAATCGCCCTTTCTGCGGTAGTGGTGTCAACTGCCATTTATCGCATTCGCCTAAGCGGCAAGAATATCTTCAAACGATTGTAGAATGAAAGTCCTGATCACCGCACCAAGCCTTCGCGGAAAAGAGAACGTGAGCGGTATCTCGACGCTCGTTTCGGACATCATACGCTTGTCCGATAACGAATACGTTCATTTTCGTGCCGGCCGCCGCGACGGCGTGCCGAAGAGTGCGAAATGGATCGCTAAGCAGCCGAAAATGGTGCTCGCTCTTCGCGAAGCGATCCGACGCGAGCGGCCGGACATCATTCACCTGAACACGTCATTTTCGCGGCTTGCGATGCTGCGCGACGCGGTCCTGATCCGTGCCGCGGCGGGAATGGGCGTGCCGATCGTGCTGCACATTCACGGCGGGCCGTATTTTTTGAAGGACGAGCCGGGACCCGTACTTCGCCGCTGCATCACGACGATGATGAAGTACGCAGCGAGAGTGATCGTCCTCAGCGAGCAAGAGCGTGACGTTCTCGCAAAGCGGTACGGCCGCGGCGACGCGGATGTGCTTGCGAACGCCGTCCCGATGCAAGAGGCGGCCGAGCGTGCCGAAGAGAAGAGCCCGCGTTCGATCATTTTTTTCGGCCGACTCAATCGGGAAAAGGGCTTGAGCCGCATCGTTGATGCGTGCCGCGGGCTCGTCGAACGCAATATCCCGTTCAGATTCAACGCTTACGGTGCCGGGCCTGATGCCGAGAGTTTCCTCGCGGAAATGCGTGCGGTTTGCGGCGAACGGTTCACATTCGGAGGCGTTGCGGACGGCGGGAACAAATGGCAGGCACTCGCCGAAAATGATATCTTCCTGCTTCCGTCCGATCACGAAGGCCTGCCGATCGCCCTCCTTGAAGCGATGGCCGCGGGCTGTGTGCCGGTGGTTCGCCGGAACGATGCGATCGCAGCGGCCGTTGCTCAAGGCGAAGCGGGATTCGTGGTCGATATCAACGACAAGAACGAGATCGTCGATCGTCTCGCGTTTCTCCTTGACGAAGGCCGCGACCTCGCCCCAATGAGGCAAAAGGCCCGACAGACGATCGCCGACGGATATTCGTTCGGCCAATATTTATCGAGGCTTGACGAGATCTACAAGAAGGCATTGGCAAGATGAGCGAGATCGCGAAAAAGGTGCGTGTCGTAAGCCTCGATGTCGATGTCGTCGAGTTCGATGAGCTTATCGGACGGATCGACAGTTTGCGGCAGAATGGCGGCGGTTATGTGTGTTTTTCGACCGTGCATATGGTGATGGAGGCTCACGACGATCCGGAATATGCAGCAAAGGTGAACGCCGCCGACATCATCGTCCCGGACGGAATGCCGCTCGTTTGGATGCAGAAGATCGAGGGCCGCCGCGATGCGAACCGCGTCCGCGCCAACGACCTTATGATCGGTTTATGCGAGTTCGCAAGGGCAAATGGGCATACGGTGGGGTTCTACGGAGCAAAAGACGAGGTGATCGAGGCGATAAGGAAGCGGATCGAACGCGATCTTCCCGGTTTGAAGGTCGCCTATGCGTTCTCCCCGCCATTTCGGCCCCTGACCGACGACGAAGACACAGAGATCACGGCGGAGATCGCTACAAAGGCTCCGGATCTCCTCTTCGTCGGCCTCGGCTGCCCTAAGCAGGAGCGTTGGATGAACGCTCATCGCCCACGCCTAAAGAGCGTGATGCTTGGCGTCGGGGCTTCGTTCGATTTTTTTGCCGGGAACGTTGCCGAGTGTCCGCCGTGGATCGGCCGCCTCGGGCTGGAATGGCTTTTCCGGCTCACACAAGAGCCTAGAAGGCTTTGGAAGCGCTATTTGGTACTTAACCCCAGATTTGTCGTGCAGGCGGGCTTGCAGGCCCTTAAACGGCGAAAGTAGCTCGGTCGATTGCCGTTTTCCGTGAAAGGCTACATAATTATTCGCACAGACAGCGTTCTTTCTGGCTCAGGATGAAGTTTTTCTCGGATATTAGGCTGCTACTGCTCGCGATCTGGTTCGGCGGTGCGATATTTTTCATCGGCGTCGCCCAAACGGCCTTCTCGGTCGTGCCCGATCGGGAGCTTGCCGGTGCGGTCGTCGGGCGTTCGCTCGCGATCCTGAATTACGCAGGGGCAGCCATCTCGCTCATCCTGATCGCGACGTCGTTCATCATTCGACGTGCGAATGCCTTCTGGTTGTGGGTCGAGAGAGTTCTGCTGCTTGTTATCGCGCTTGCCGCGATCGGCGGGCAGTTCGTGATCAGCGCTTGGATGGCGACCATTCGCTCGCAGGCCGGCGGCCCGATCGACGCTCTGGCGGGCGACAACCCCTTGCGGATACAGTTCGACAAGCTTCATCTCTGGTCGGAATGGACGCTTAGTGCGGCTCTGATCGCCGCTTTGTTAACATTCTTCATAATGGCAAATCGCCGTTTTGCCTCGGCAAAGAAGGATGATCTCGGAAATTTTGATATCGACAAGGAATTCAAGTTCTAAGTATGGACGCCGTTGAGAATAAGTGGGATTGGGAAAAACGTTTTGACGCCTGGCAGGAGAGCGAAGGCTTTCAGCGATATCCGTGGGTCGTGAACACCTACGCGCCGTTCACGCCGGCGCTCAGGGCGTTGCCGATGCTGAACCTTGCGCTCATTTCGACCGCAGGAGCCTACATCGACGGCACCGAGCCTTTCGATATCTCATCAAAAGACGGCGACACCGAGTTTCGCGAGATCCCGACCGAGGTCGAGGCCGGCGATCTCAAGTACGCGGCAAGCGGTTACGATCCTGCCGCCGTGATCGCCGACAGGAACGCGCAGATCCCGATCGACCGCCTGCTCGAATACAGCTCAAGCACGGTCATCGGTTCCCTTAACAGCGTCTGGTGGTCGCTCTCAAGCCGTATCCCGAACGCTGGCCGCGTCGCCGATGACATCGTCCCGAAACTTGCCGAAAGGCTCGAGCGCTACGAGGTGCAGGCCGCGCTGATCATCCCGGCCTCAAAGCTCTGCCATCAGACGGCCGGCGTCATCGCACGCGGTATCGAGAATGCAGGCATCCCGACGATGATGATCGCCGTCGATACCGGAATTGTGGACAAGGTTCGGCCGCCGCGTACGGCTTATTACGACGGCGAACTCGGCTCGGTCGCGGGAACTGCCGGCCATCGCGAATATCAGCTTCGGATACTTGATGCCGCGCTTCGCTGGATCGAGCCATTTGACCAGCCGGGTGCACGCAAGCTTGCTGTCGAGATCGAAACTCAGGTCGAGGTCGCCCGCGGCGAAAGGTAAGCCCTAGCCTACGCCCATCTGCCAGTGTTTTACGGCCTCGATCGGGTAAAGCAGCATCAGGACGTTCAGCAAAAGGCTGTCGCGGATCGTGAGGATAAGTATCGCTTCGGTGGCGATGAAGAGGATCAGCGACCGCACAAATCGAAGTTTCGATGCGATCACGAAACCCGTCGTGCAGAAAGCGATATCCGAGAGAGAATTCAGGATCGAATCTCCAAAATAATCGAGCGAGATCGTTGCCGCACGATACCGTTCGATCACGAAAGCCGAATTCTCGGCGACCTCCCAGCACGCTTCGATCGCGACCGCCATCAACAACCGCCACTTGACCGGAACTTTCCCGAAGAGAACGAAAAGGATCCAGAATTCCGCAACGCCATGCAGCATATGCGTGAAGGAGTACGGATCGAGCAAATGCTGCGAGTTATGGGTTGACCAAATGTCGAACGACCACGGCAGCAGATCGCCCACCTTGCACCAAAGCACGCGCCCCTGCGACGCGAGGATAAGCGCCGCCACCGCACCGATGCACAGCGCGATAATGACGGTTCGACGATCAAAAAGCGGACGTTCCTGGAGTTCCATCTCGATAATATTAGCGAGTAACGGCGAGATCGCAAAGAAGTATCCCGCAAAGCCGCAGAGGGAGAGGGCTCGTACTTTGCGAACTTCGCGAAGTCTTTGCGTTCTTTGCGTTTATTCTTCGAACGCGAGAGGAGATAAACGCAAAGCCCGCAAAGGAAATCCCGCAAAGCCGCAGAGAAAGGCGCAAGCGTATGCGAACCGCAGACAAGTTTTAAGTTAGTCCGGCCTGACCGACTATCGAGCTTGCGGTTCCTTTGCGAACTTCGCGAGGTCTTTGCGTTCTTTGCGTTTATTCTTCGAACGCGAGATGCAATAAACGCAAAGCCCGCAAAGGAAATCCCGCAAAGGCCGCAAAGGAAATCCCGAA
>LLEU01000057.1 GCA_001567505.1 Acidobacteria bacterium OLB17
GGGAGCATTTGCGTTGAGCACGTGGCTAATCGCCCTTCGGGAGCATTTGCGTTGAGCACGTGGCTAAGCGCTTCGGGAAAATTTGTGTTGAGCACGTGGCTAATTACCCTTCGGGAAGCGGTCAGGCTTGCCTGACCGGTGCGTTTTACTCCACAATACTCGGAGCAGGCCGCTGTGATGAAAGAGTTGCTTGCGTTAAAAAAAAGGGGCTATCCGCAATAAACTCTTCGACGATCACTCGTAGTTGAGTCCGTTCATTCCATTCCCTTTCGAACAACGACCTATATGCGAATTACAATACTTTTCCTGGTAGTTTTACTGTGTGTGCCCGCGGCATTTTCTCAGCCTGGGGCTGATATTGCGGCAATGATCGATAAGGGCGAGCTGGATGCGGCCGCGGCCCGTATCGAGGCTGTGTTAAAGACGCGGCCGAACGATCTCAAAACGCTTTCGCAAAAGGTCCGACTTCTTGTTATCAAGAAGCAGTTCGCCGAAACCGAGGCCTTGGCTAACCGGATCATCGCCCGCGATCCGAAAAACAAGATCGCGTTGAATGCCCGCGGCGTTGCAAAACGTGACGGAAGAAAAGACTTTGCGGGAGCCCTCGCCGACTTTGATAAGGCTCTTGCGATCGACGCTGAATACCCGCAGGCTTCGTTCAACCGGGCGATCACGCTCTACAGCGGTAAACTGGGCAAAAAGAGCGAGGCTCTCGACGCATTTTCCTCCGCGATCGAGATAAACCCGGAGAATGCGACCGCGCGTGCGATGCGCGGCCGTTTGTTCAATGAATTCGGCAGATACAAGCTGGCGCTCCTCGATCTCAACAAAGCGCTTGCCTTGAACAAGGGCCTGCCGATCTATGCAGACAGGGCATATGCCCAACTCTTGCTTTACGTCGCCGGCGATCGTTCTGTTTGGCAAAACGCGGCAAACGATGCTGAGACCGCTCTGCGAGCAGATCCGTCAAACGCGACCGCACTTGCGATCCGTTCGCTGGTCAAGTTCAGCCGCAGCGACAAAACAGGGTCGGCTGCCGACGCTCAAAAAGCATTCGAGATCGATCCCAACAACTATCTAACGCGTATGGCCCTCGGCTACGTCAAACGCTTGAATAAAGATCTTGCCGGCGCCTTCGACGAGTTTGAAGCGGCCTACAAGATCGTGCCGAACAGTACGTGGGTCGTGGATGACTTTTTTGAAGCAGCCAGGCAAGCCAAAGACACCTACCCGAAAGCGGCCGCTGCCTATCGCGAACTTTCCGCGCGTAAGATCACGAGGCAACGCGAACGGGTCGAACTTCTCAAACTCGCGGTCGCGGACGATCCTTGGGATCATGGCACGTACGACAAGCTTGAAAAGGCGTGGTCCAACCTTTTGGAAATGATCGAGAAAGCCAACGATCGCAATACTTGGACACCTGACGGTAAGCTCGTGACAAAGGAGGTTCCTGAATACGATGTTGAAAGGAAGGCGTCCCGGAACTACTGGTACGACCTCCATGCGAAAAGCCCGAAGAACGTTTGCGTAGGCTATTTCAAATATGGCTTTTTGGATACGGACGCGAACGGGGCCTATGGTGAAAACTACAAAAAGTCTGACTCCTTTAAATTGAATTATCTCAAAGGCGAGTTGGCCAATTACGACGGCAAGAACGGAGCCGAGTGCGCCGCTCGTGTCGCCCTGTACATCTCCGGGCTCCACAACTTGACTTACTCGCCGTCCGTGTACGATGCCGCCCTTGCAAAACAATTCGCCGAGCGTTCCAAGCAAATAAAGGCAGACCTCAAAGACGACCCGAACACGGTCGATGGTGCGGGATCGACCGCCGAAGAAGCGCTGAATAACATCGCTTACTGGAAGGCCCAGGACGATTCATGGAAAAAAGATCTTGAAAGAATGAAGCAAAGCGGGACATCGTCGGATGGCGGTTCCGTGTCCGGGCGGCGAAGCGGCATCGATCCGGCAAAGGAACGGGCCGCGATCGCCGCATATGAACGTGTTCACCCACAGATAGAACGGCTTGCCGAGCAGATCATCAGCGCCGCCGGCAAGGTTCAAAGCGGCGGCTCGATGTCATTCCTATATAGGGGGACACGACAGCGAATAACCAATCTTCAACGCCAGATGGTCGATATCTATTACAAGTTCATAGAGGTACACGGCCCGAACCTGCCCGACTCCCTTCTAAACCACCTTAGATCAGACGTCAGCCGCGTCGGCAACCTCCGCAACGACTACACCACCGGCGAGGCTTACGTGGCCAACGGCGCGTGCTCGAATGGATGGAGCGGATACGGCTGCTAGATGAAAACGAAGCCGGAAATTGTAAGCCTCCCTGCTGATCCGGTTCAAGCCTGTCACTCCGGTATATCTTCTCGAAACCAAACGGTTGCACTTGACACGTGCAACCGTTTGGTTGCATAATGTGATTCGCGGTTATGAAACGGGATGTTTTTCAGGCTATTGCTGATCCGACGAGGCGGGCGATCATTGCGTTGGTCGCGATACAGGCGATGACGCCGAACGCGATCGCGGCGCATTTTGACACTTCGCGGCAGGCCGTATCGAAGCACCTGCGGATACTCACGGAATGCGAACTTGTGCAGCAGGAGCAACGGGGCCGCGAGATCTACTACTCGCTTGAGATCCACAAAATGAAAGAGATAGATGATTGGCTTGAGCAATACAGGAAGATCTGGGAGAAGCGATTTGACCAGCTCGGTGAACTGCTTGAGGTAATGAAAGAGAAAAAGGTATGAATAGCAAAAACCTGGTCGTAGAACGTGTTTTCGATGTAGACATGCACACGGTGTGGCGTGCAATTACAGAAAAGGAGTTGATGAAACAGTGGTATTTCGACCTGGAAGATTTCCGTGCCGAAGTGGGCTTTCGATTTGAATTTTGGGCCGACGATGACAAAGGAAAACGGTGGAAACACTTATGTGAGATCACTGACGTCAACCCCGAAACCAAACTCGTTTATTCCTGGAAATACGATGGCTACAGTGGAATTTCCTACGTGATGTTCGAATTGTTTGACCAGAACGGAAGCACACGTCTGAAATTGACCCATTCGGGTATCGAATCTTTCCCCGCTATCCCCGAACTGGCATTGCATAATTTTGAAGCCGGTTGGAACAGCATTATTAACACTTCACTAAAAGAATTCTTTGAGGCAAGGAGATGGACCAAAGTTTAGAATGCGAACTCGGCCCTTTAAGGCTTAGATGCCAGAAAAATAAATGAGTGGGAGACAAAAATATGGACTTCACAGTCAACAAAGAAACGAAGACGGTAGTCATCACGGCAGAGTTCGAAGCAGAGCGTGATCTCGTTTGGGATGCGTACACGAAGGCGGAATTGCTCGATCAATGGTGGGCTCCGAAGCCATTCTCGTCGAGAACCAAGGTGATGGAATTTCGCGAGGGCGGCCGGCGTTTTTATGCGATGGTAAGCCCCGAGGGGCAGGAGCGTTGGGCCCTCCAGAGATATACTTCCATCACACCGAAGACCAACTTCAAATTCTTCAACACATTCGCGGACGAGAACGAGAACCCGGAGCCTACCGGCTCCGATTGGGACCTTAACTTCAGTGAGGAGAACGGCCGAACGAAGGTCAGCATCTCGATCTACAACGAATCGCTCGAACGCCTCGAGCGAATGATCGCAATGGGCACCCTCGAAGGTATGAAGGCTCAGATGGACAACCTGAAAGAGCTGTTGGCGAAAAGATCAAAGGCGGCCGCCGGCGACGATACTAATTTGTAATTAGTAATTACAAATTAGGCTAACGTTCGGGAAGAAGTTAAACCGATGAGAAAAATAACCGCGTGTGAATTTATGACGCTTGATGGCGTCATACAGAACGAGGAAAATGACGGCGACGGATTCAAGTGGGGCGGATGGTTTTTCCCGTTCGCCGATGAGGTGACGGGTGCTGTTGTACAGGAGCGACTGGGAAGGGAGGTCGATCTGCTGTTGGGACGCAGGACGTTCGAGAGTTGGGAAGGATACTGGCCGACGCATTCGAACTTCTGGCCGAACATCAACACGATAACCAAATACGTGGCGTCGAACACTCGAACTTCGAGCGATTGGAAGCCAAGCGTTTTCCTGAGTGGCGACCTCGTGGAAAAGGTCCGCGAGCTAAAACAAACAGATGGGCCCGATCTGCACGCATTCGGAAGTGCGAATATGCTTCAGACGCTTTTCAAAGCTGATCTCGTTGACTCTCTCGAGCTGATGATAATTCCAGTAACACTCGGCCAGGGCAAACGCCTCTTCCAGGACGGCACCATCCCCGCAGCGTTCAAAGTAACAAGCAGCCAGATCGCGCCAAAGGGTATAATCTGCGTTACCTACGAACGCGACGGCGAGGTAAAAACCGCCTCGCCGCAGATAGAAGAGGACGAATAGATTCACCACGGAGAGCAAAGGGCTCGGAGGAAAATGACTAATGTCGACTGAGAATGACCGTTGCAAGGCAGTAGCTGGCACACCTCTTTGTTCTCGGTGCCCTCCGTGTGTTGACTCATTTGAGACGAGTCAGAACCGGGAGCGATAGCAGCTTGTAGTTGCGAGCGGCCGATCCATCTTGCGGCTGTGCCGTTCTATTTGCGGAAAAGCTATGCTTTTCCGTTTGGCCAGCAAAAGAACTCGCGGCTACGCCGCAACTCGTTGTCGGCGCGAGCAGCGGCGGCAAAGCCACAAGGGCCTAAGGCAAGTAGGCCGGAAAAGCATAGTTTTTCCGCACATCAGTGGGCAGAGTCCAAGGAAATTTAATCATATGAAACGTTCGGCGGCATTGATGTCGATACTTATGTCGGCTTTTCTGGCCGGCACTACACTCGCACAGCAAAAACCGGTTACAGGCTACGCGCCGGTGAACGGGTTGAAAATGTATTACGAGATTCGCGGGCAGGGCGAGCCGGTCGTGATGCTGCACGGGGCGTTCATGGCGATCACGGACGAATGGCGTTCGTGGGTCGATGAACTTGCCAAAACGCGCAAGGTGATCGCGGTTGAGATGCAGGGCCACGGCCGGACGGCGGACATCGAACGCGATATTACTTATGAGAACCTCTCGGACGATGTGGCCGGGCTGCTCACCTATCTCAAGATCGAACGCGCGGATGTCGTCGGCTATTCGCTTGGCGCCGGTACGGCGATGATGACCGCGATCCGCCATCCGGAAAAGGTTCGACGGGTCGTCAGCATTTCGCACCCGATCCGCCGCGATGGATGGGTCAAGGCGGCGAATGACTTCTGGCCGAACTTCTCGATAGAGATGATGAAAGGAACGCCAGCCGAAACCGAAAGAGAGAAACTCAATCCCGTAAAAGGGAGTTTCCCGGCATTTTTCGCTCACATCAAAGCGGCCGCCATGAGGCCGTGGGATTTTGGAGCAGATAAATTCAAGGCCACGAAGGCTCCGATGCTTTTGATATTCGGCGACGCGGACGGCGTGCGGATGGAGCACATCACGGAAATGTACGCGCTAAAGGGCGGCGGCAATATCCACGGCGACATGCAGCCGCGCTCGGAATCTCGGCTTGCGATCATCCCTAACGCGACGCACGTCACGCTGATGAACCGAATCTCTGTCATCGTCCCGATGATCAATGACTTCCTCGACGCAAAGCCGTAAGGGTTCGTGGTCCCTTTGAAACTCACCACCGAGAACACGGAGCGCACGGAGTTGGTAAAGAATACTACTCAGTCGTTGTGTCCTCGATGCTCTCTGTGGTTCACGCCAATCCTGGATGCTTTTTCTCTTTTGGCGTTATTGCTCCGGTTACGACTCGGTTACAATACTAAGTTTCGGACATCGGGCCGATCTTGTTTTGTATGCTACAAGCCGGAATCGTTGGCCTGCCCAACGTAGGAAAATCTACTCTTTTTAATGCCCTGACCGCTCAGGAAGCGGCCTTAGCGGCGAATTATCCTTTCGCAACGATCGAGCCGAATGTCGGCGTCGTTGCGGTACCGGACGAGCGTCTCGAACCGCTCGCGAAGATCGTAAAGACTGCGACGATCGTGCCGACGACGGTCGAGTTCGTGGACATTGCCGGGCTCGTTCGCGGCGCTTCAAAAGGCGAGGGCCTCGGCAATCAGTTCCTTGCGAACATTCGCGAGACGGATGCCGTCGTCCAGGTCGTTCGATGTTTTGAAGACGAGAATATCGTCCACGTCGAAGGCTCAGTCGATCCGGTTCGCGATATCGAGACGATCCAGATCGAGCTTGCGCTCGCCGACCTCGCTTCGATCGAAAAACGTCGTGAAAAAGCTCTTCGAGCTGCAAAGTCGGGTGATAAGGATGCAAAACGCGACATCGAGTTGATGGACAAGATCCAGCCGATCCTTGAAGACGGGCGTCCGGCCCGTGCCGCTGACCTTACCGACGATGAACGTGCGATCTTAAAAGGCTGGTTCCTGCTTTCGACAAAACCGACGATCTATGCGGCGAATGTCGATGAGGCAACTCTTGCCGATCCCGGTTCGAACCCGCATGTTGCGGCCGTCCGCAAGCATGCCGAAACTGAGAAGGCGGATGTCGTGATGATCTGCGCAAAGCTCGAAGCCGAACTTGTCGCTCTCGAACCCGCCGAGCGTGCCGAATACCTAAAGGATCTCGGCCTCGCGTCGAGCGGCGTCGATGGCCTTATCAGGGCAGCCTATCATATGCTCGGCCTGATGTCCTTCCTGACGGCAGGCGAGAAAGAAACGCGCGCTTGGACGATCCCGATCGGCACGAAAGCTCCGCAGGCCGCCGGAACGATCCACTCGGATATCGAACGCGGCTTCATCAGGGCCGAGATCGTCTCGTATGCCGACCTCACGGCATGCGGTTCCTATGCGGCCGCCCGCGAAAAAGGACTCGTTCGGCTTGAAGGAAAGGACTACGTAATGCGTGACGGCGACATTGTGAATTTCCGCTTCAACGTCTAACGACTCACATTGACTCGGGCCGGTCGAAGAAAAGCGTCTTACAGTTCTCCGTTTCACGCATCGCCCTTACAACGGAAAGCAGCGGTTCGGTGAGCACGTGCGGGTAATCAAACTCGCCGAGCTCTTCGCGTATCGGATAAGCGAGCTTCTCTTCCTCGGTCGAGAACTGCGAATCAACTCCCGGCTTGTTCCCACGCGGATCGAGCCGGAACCAACCCGCATCCTCGAGATACACGGCATTAAGCCCGTGCAGTGCATAGCCCGATTCCACTGTGCCTTTTCTTAGCACGCGTTGATAGCAGAATCCCGCGGGAATATTCATTCCTCGAAGCAAGGCGGCAAGCACGTGAGATTTCGCAAAGCAGATTCCCTCTTTTTGAGCTATCGCGTCTTCGGCGGCGATCGTGACCTTCTCGCTGTTGGTATCGAAAGAATGGCTGATCTCGTCGCGGGCGAACTCGAACGCGAGTCTTGCCCGCTCACGCGGTGTTGACGCCTTTGCCTCGATCGCGGCGATCGTCTCTTTGACCTTCGGTGTCGAGAACTCGATGATCGGCGGGATCTCGCCCAGATAATCCTCTATGCGGTCGGATTCAAGTTGCAGTTTCATTGCCGATAGCCTCCAACCCATCTATTCTCACGCCGTACGTGGCGGCTTTCAAGTTAGCGGCAGAACAATGACCGGATTTCTCTGAGAGCTAAGTGCGGAGAAAATGGTGCCCTCGGTAGGATTCGAACCTACAGCCAACGGATTATGAGTCCGCTGCTCTAACCATTGAGCTACAAGGGCACGAAGTTGTTTAGTTTAGAAGAATTGTATTTCGAGGGCAAATACGACGGGCGGCCCGGCCTCGGCCTTCGCTTCCCGGGCGGGAAACAGCGGCATTTGCAACTGGAAATTTCCGTTGCGCGGCAAAAATCTGCTATATTCGTCGAAACTTCTCTCTAAGATCTACCGTCAAAACAATTAAGTGATTATGAGCATTGATTCCGCAGAAAACGCGCGACCTTCCGACGACCGGGCATTTTTCGGCCACCCGCGGGGCCTTTCGACCCTCTTTTTCACCGAAATGTGGGAAAGATTCTCGTATTACGGGATGCGGGCCATTCTAATGCTCTATATGACGACCGCCGTCGTAAAAGGCGGGCTGGGCTGGACACCGGAAACGGCGGCACCGATCTATGCACTTTATGCGGCAAGCGTTTACTTCCTGCCGCTGATCGGCGGTTGGATCGCGGACCGCTTCATCGGAGCAAAAAGAGCGACATTCGTCGGCGGCGTGATCATTATGCTTGGGCATTTCACCCTCGCCTTCCCGATGGAGACGACGTTCTATGGCGGCCTGATCCTTGTTGCGATCGGCACCGGCTTCCTTAAGTCGAACATCTCGGCAATGGTCGGCGACCTCTACGATAAAGAGGATGAGCGGCGGGATGCGGGATTCTCGATCTTCTATATGGGGATCAATATTGGCGGCTTTCTGGCACCGTTGGTCTGCGGATACTTGGCTCAGAATGAGCAGTTCCGGTCATGGATCTCGGGCCTTGGCTTCGACCCGAATACAAGCTGGCACTTCGGCTTTGCGTGCGCCGGCGTCGGCATGGCCCTTGGCCTTGTTCAGTATATTGTCGGCCGGCGGAACCTTAGCACTGTCGGCAACGTCCCCGAAGCCGTACCGATTCTCGCGGCCGGCGAGGAGGTCCAAACCTCAGAACAACCTAAAGATTCGGCCTACATCGTCAAGATGGTGGTCCTGATCGTCGTTGCGGTGGCCATCATCGGCGTTGCCGCTGCTACTCAGGGTTTTTCGTACGCGCTCTCGTATGTGCTAATGCCGACGGTCGTGATCGCCGCCCTTGCAGGCGTCTTTTTCACCGGTACGCAGGACAAACTCACGAGCGATGACTGGAAGCGTCTGGCGGTACTGATGATCCTGTTCACGTTCTCGACCATTTTTTGGATGGGTTTCGAGCAGGCCGCAACTAGCTTTAACCTGTTCGCGGACAAGCTGACGGACAACCGCGTCTTCGGTTGGGAGTTCCCTGCGAGCTGGCTGCAGTCCGTGAATTCGCTGCTTATCGTGATCTTCGCCCCGATCGTCGGTGCGGTCTGGATGTACCTGGGCAAAAGGCAGCCGTCTGATGCGGTAAAGTTCTCCCTCGGGCTGCTATTTGCCGGGGTTGGCTTCCTGGTCGTTGCTTATGCCGCCAGCCTGACGACCGGCGGAAAGGTAAGCCCGCTCTGGCTGGTCCTCGTCTACTTCTTCCACACGATCGGCGAGCTTTGCTTGAGTCCCGTCGGCCTTTCGTCAATGACAAAGCTTGCTCCTGCGAGAATGATCTCGCTAATGCTCGGCGTCTGGTTTCTTTCGATCTCACTCGGCAACTACGTCGCCGGAATGATCGCCGGCGAATTCGTAGCCGATGCAGCGGTTCTGACGCGGATATTCCTGATCGTTGCGGCAGTACTTGTCGGGGCTGCGGTAGTGCTTTTTGCGATATCACCGCTTGTAAAACGCCTGCACTCGGAGCCTCAGGAGATGGTCCCTGTCGAGCCGGCGTAGCGTCCTGCCGATCTGCACCTCGGCATTCACGCAAAAACGTGGGCCTCTCAACGTCAATAGATTGAGAAAATATTGCTTCGGAATTAGAATTATCTAGACTAGATGGCCGAGACTGCGACCAAAAACGACCTGATAACCTTTGCAGGGCCGATCTTCGACCTTGTCTTAAGGCTGAAGGCGGGTATTGTGACCCCGTCAAATGAGCTGCGCCCGCAAGCCGTCGGGATGCTGGAGGATTTCGAGAAGCGTGCCGAGCGTTATCGTTTCAATCACAAGATCGTGACTGTCTCGAAATTCGCGCTCGCTTCGTTCATCGACGAGGCTATCTTAACGAACAATTTCCCGCTGCGTTCCGAGTGGGAGCGTGTTCCGATACAGCTTGAATATTTCGGCGAGCAGCTCGCGGGCAACAAATTCTTTGACAAGCTTGAGTCTATGCTCAAGCAGATCGACATCACGCAGGATGCCGTCGAGGTCTATTACTACTGCATGCTCCTCGGGTTTAAGGGCCGATACGGCGTTTACGAGCAGGAGAAGCTGCTCGCGATAATGCAGACGACCGCAAACGCGCTTTCAAAGGTCGGGAAGATACGGCCCGTCGAACTTTCTCCGCATTGGCTTGCGACAGACCAGCCCGAACCGCCAAAGAAACGAAAGGTTCCGACCTGGGCAAAGGCGAGCGCATTCGCATTTGTCGCCGTTATGCTGATCGCCTACTTGGTGATGTTCGTGGTCGCGTCGAAATTTATGCAGGACGTCATCGATCATTTGCAGTTCGGCAGCTAACTTTTTACTTCTCCGACAAGGATTATGAGCTCTTGGCACACAAGCCAGCTTACCTACGCACTCGGCCTCGGCGGGATGATGTCGTTCTACGGCATCGTGGCGGTGATCGTGTATTTTATGCCGGCCAGCACGGCAAGCTATAACGACAAGATCGTCATCATCGCACTCGTCCTCCTTACGCTCCCATTCGCGTTGATCTTGATGTTCGTCAAGTCGCGCCGCGACAAGAAGCGCGCAAAAGCCGAGGCTGCCGCCGCTGAAGCCGCCGAACAAGGAGCCGCCGCTCCGACCGCACAGCCCGTACAGCAGGCAGCGGTCGGGACATATCCGGAGATCGACGCGGCCTTTCAGGAGCTTGCGACCTTTCTAAAGGGTTCGAACCTCGGGAAAGACGGCAAAGACGCCTTATATTCTCTTCCGTGGTACCTGATCGCCGGGCCGCTTCGTTCAGGGAAAAGTTCGCTTTTCATAAGCGCTGGCCTTGACCTAAAGACGCTTCCGAGCCAGCGTGAATCCGAGCAAAAGATCATACGCCCAACGCCGAATATCGACCTTCGCGTTACGAGTGAAGGCGTCTTTATTGATACTTCCGGTAGGTTTCAGGCGGAAGGCTCCGTCGCCGACGAATGGAGCTCCCTGCTTGAGACGATCAAAAAGATCCGCCCGGCAAGGCCGATCGACGGCTTCATTCTCGTCGTCAACGGCGACAAGATCATCAAACGCGACGAGGCAGAGAGCGAGGAGACGGCAAAGGTCCTCCGAGGCCGCCTTGATGATGCGATCCAGCGGATAAAGCTGCGCTTTCCCGTATATCTCGTTTTTACGCACGCGGACGCGATCGAAGGGTTTCAGGATTCGTTCTCGGTCTCGAAGAACGAAGGCCGCGAGCTCGTTTGGGGCGCTACCATACCGTTCGCTAATTCCGAGAACGCACAATCGCAATTCGACACAGAATTCGAGACGCTTCGTGATTCCGCGATGAAGCGGCGGATCCTGCGTCTTTCTGCCCCATTTACGCCGGTTCGGCAACTGAAGATCTTCAATTTCCCGCTGCATTTCGGCGCGGCCCGGCGAAGGATCGGAGCGTTCGTCGCGGCACTTTTCCGTCCGAATCCGTTCAGCGAAAATCCGCTGCTTCGCGGATTCTATTTCACATCTACGCTCGCAAGACGCGGGCAGAACACGCCGGCCACTGTGGCCGCTGCCTATTTCACGCCGCGGCTTTTCCGTGACGTTTTCCTGCGAGACGCAGGCGTCGTCCGTGCGTTCCAGGCGCAGAAGCAACGCGGGCCGATCTTCGCCTGGCTTGCCTTGCTTGGCATCATTGGACTCTCGGCACTTCTCGTGATCCTTTCGGGGGTCTCGCTTTACAACAACAAGCAGATGCTCGCCGAGGCTCAGGCACGCGGTGAGAAGGTGATCGCCGTCACGCGTACCGATGCCTACAAGAATCCCGGCAAAGCCGATGAGACGGCGATACGCAGCGAGCTTAATGCGACCGAGGAACTCCGCGACCTGCTTGTAAAGCTTGATGACTACCAACGCCACGGTGCGCCGATCTATATGCGTTTCGGGCTCTACAGCGGTAATCGCCCGTATCTGAAGCACTTGCTTCCGGTCTATATGGCCGTGATCGAGAATCGCTTCAAGGCACCTGCTCTCAAGCGCATTACGACCGATCTGCGCAAATTCGCCGACTCGGCTCCGGTTGCCAATCCCGCAAAGCTCACCGATCAGGAAGAGCAGACGCTCGGTAAGAATTACGACCTTCTGAAGGCATATTTAATGCTTACCGGACAGTATAAGGACAAGGTCGAACCTTCGCATATTGCGGCGACGCTAAAGCCCTATTGGACGGCCGACGACAAAGTCCCTGTCGATATGAAGCCCGTCGCGCTCGATCAACTCGCCTTTTGGGCCAAGCAGGCCGACCGCGACGACGCCGACGGTTATCAATTCCCGCGCATTCAGCTCGATGAGAAGCTCGTTGCCGACACCCGAAAGAAACTGCAGGCGTTCCCGGCCGTGTATCGCTATTACAAGCGTCAGGTCACGGAGATCTCAAAGACCATCGATGACAAGATCGGGCCGTTCTCGACCGAAGGCATCTTGTCGCGTGCCGGCGGCGACCCGCGATTCATCGAAGGTACATTCCAGGTTCCCGGTGCCTACACGCGCGGCGGCCTGAAGCTGATGAAGACCGCGATCTCGGAAGCGAATGAAAAACTCGCCGAGGGCGATTGGGTGATGGGCGAGACCGGCCGCAGTGCGATCGCTCAGACCACCGATTCCAAACTTATCGAAGATCGCTATTATCGCGATTACGTTGATAATTGGCGTGCATTCATAAAAGGCACGAACGTGAGGCCGTACAAGGATAAGGATTCCGCAAGGGACGCTCTGCAGTCCTTCTCTCTTGAGAATTCGCCGATGAAGCTTCTCTTAAAAGAGGTCGCCTACAACACGAATCTCTCTGCCCGTTCAGAGAATGAGAGCTGGTGGGAATGGATCAAGAGCTGGTTCACGTCGCAAACTGCCGACGGCGACGGCAACACGCCGCCCGAAAAAGCGTTCAGGCCGCTCTTTGCCTTTGTCGGGAAAAAGACCGATAAGGACAAGGCACCGATCGACACGTACGGCTCAGAGCTGCAGGTGATCTATAAGAACCTCGGCCGCTATTCGAACGACCAACTCAAGACGATCGCCTCCGATCTTGCAAATGGCAAGGACAGCGAGCTTTCGCTCGGACGAAGCGAAAGCAACATCGACGGGATGATCGGCGGATTCTCCGAGACCGCAGCTTCGCAGGAGATCGCGGAGCTTCTTAAGGAGCCACTCGGCAACCTTCGAACTATGCTCGGCGGCGACGCACAGGCTCAGCTTAAGAAACTTTGGGCCGAGCAGATACTTCCCGCAGCCAAGGAGATCGAGAAGGGCTATCCGTTCGAGGACGGCGCGACCGAGGCCGACCTGACCAAGGTCTCCGCATTTTTGAATCCGGTCGACGGAAAACTCTCCGTTTTCTACAACGAGAAGCTTAAGAAATACTTTGAAGAGGCGAACGGCCAACTGAAGCTCAAGACCGATTCTGACGTGAAGTTCACTGATGAATTCGTCCAATATCTCAACAACGCGTTCGCTCTCAGGCAAGCACTCTTTGGCACGAGTCAGACGCCGAAGTTCGAGTACGAGTTCAGCTTTAAGCCGAGCAAGACAGCGATAATCGAGATAACGATCGACGGCCAAAAGATCACGTCGGAAGGCACCTCCTCGATCAAGGGCACGTTCCCGGCACCGTCGGGCGCCGAGACAGGCGTAGTACTTGATTCCGGCAGCGGCGGCTCAGGTTCGACACCGCCTGCGAGTGCGAACTCGAATACCGGAACTCAGCCTTCGAGCAGCTCGGGAACGCAACGATTCCCCGGCCAGTGGGGACTCTTCAGGTTCGTCGATGCCGGCAAGCCGTCGAAACAGGCGACAGGCGAATACTCGCTGAGCTACTCGGTCGGAGGACACGGCATCTCTGCCCAGATCAAGCCTAACGGCGGCGATCTTTTTGATAAGAATATTTTCAGGCAGGTGAAAGCACCGCAAAACCTGATCCAATAGGAAAGGAAGCTAATGGATAAAGCAAAAACCCTTCTTGCCTCGGGCGATCTCGATGCAGCAACGCAGGCGGTCCTCGACCACGTAAAAACCTCACCAACGGACATTCAGGCGAGGATATTCCTTTTCGAGCTTGCTCTTTTCGGCGGTAATTGGGAGCGTGCCGAAAAGCAGCTTGACGTGATCGGACATCAAGACGCGGGCGCCCTGATCGGCTCCGTGATCTTTCGGCAGAATCTCGCCGCGGAAAAGGATCGGCTCAGCTTTTTCGAGGAAGGCCTTAAGCCCGGCATTCTGGCTCCGCCACCTTCTTATATTGAAGACCTTTTGAATGGGAACAATCGCGTGCGCGAAGGTTCGATATTCGAGGCCCGCAGCATCTTCGACACGATCGAAGAGGAGCGGCCCGCCTTTGCCTGCAAAGTGAACGGTGAGGACGTCGAGGATTTTCGCGATTATAACGACTCGACGATGTGTGTTTTCGAGGTATTTTTCAAAGAATCGTATTCGTGGCTTCCGTTCGAGAATGTCGTATCCATCGAGTTTTTCGAACCGAAAAGCCTTCGCGACCTTTACTGGCGGCAGGCAAATGTCGAGCTGAACACCGGCACTTCCGGCGAGATGTTCCTGCCGACGCTTTATGCAGGTTCCTGGAAGAGCAGCGACGATTTGATCCGGCTTGGCCGAAAGACCGATTGGCGTGACCTCGGCGAAGACCTCTTCGTCGGCGAAGGTCAGAAGCTCTACTGGATGGACGGCAAAGAGCGTTCGATAATGGACCTGCGGACGATCGAGTTCACGCACGAAGAGGAATAGCCTGCGTGCAAGCCGGCGAGTAGCTCAAACTGTATCGGCCGGGCCGTGATGTTGGCCCGGCCTTTCTTCTACTTGCATCCATTCGCGTTTTCCGTCAAAATCGGCGGAAACCTTTTAGAAGGCACTCATCGTAAAAAACTAGGAAACAGGCAGCAGCAGATCGCGCACTTCACCGCGCGTACATGGTAAGGATCGAATTATGTCTCAATCCGTCTTTCGAAAGAAGTCGATCTCGCAGATACAGGCCGACGCGGCCGCGGGTTTTTCAGAAGAAGCTCTCGTGCCGGGTCAGCCCGCCGAGGAAGGCGTCGTTACGCTTCGCCGCAATCTCGGCACATTCGACCTCACGATGCTCGGCATCGCGGCGATCATTGGCGCAGGCATCTTTGCGATGGTCGGCCAGGCATCATACAAGGGCGGGCCGGGCGTCATACTTCTCTTCATTTTTGCTGCGATCGCCTGCGGATTTGCTGCACTCTGTTATGCGGAGTTCGCTTCGAAGATACCGATCGCCGGTTCGGCATACACATATGCGTATGCAAGCTTCGGCGAACTTCTCGCGTGGATCATCGGCTGGGACCTTCTTGTCGAATACGCGATCGGCAATATCGCTGTTGCGATCAGCTGGAGCGATTACTTTACGAGCTTGCTCGCCGCCAACGGCATACACGTTCCGTTGAGCTACACGATGGATTTCTTAACCGCCAAACGCGGTTTTGCCGCCGTCAATGATGCGATCGCGGGTGGCGCATCGCTCGAAGCCCTTGAAGCCGGGTGCAAAGCTGCGGACGCGGCAGTTACCTGCGCGCAGGTCGAGGCTCATTCCGCCTGGGTGAACGCGCCGCACATCGCAGGTATTCCGATCGTTGCGGATCTGCCGGCACTTTTGATCGTCCTACTCGTAACGGTCCTTGTCTATATCGGCATCCGCGAATCGAAGATCGCCTCGAACATAATGGTCGGCCTCAAGCTCGCGATCATCCTGCTCGTGATCATTCTTGGCGCATTTTACATAAAGACGGAAAATTGGAGCCCTTTCCTTCCGAACGGTTTCGGCGGAATGATGGGCGGTGTCGCGGCGGTCTTCTTTGCGTACATCGGCTTTGACGCTCTCTCGACAACTGCTGAGGAGTGCAAGGACCCGTATAGGACGCTTCCACGCGGGATGATCTATTCGCTTGTCATCTGTACGGTCCTTTATGTTTTGCTGGCTCTAGTGCTCACCGGAATGATGAAGTACGACCTTCTGAACGTCGGCGACCCGCTAGCATTCGTTTTCGGCCCGCAGGGCGTGAACATCCCTTGGGTCTCCGGGATCATCGCCATCAGCGCCGTTATCGCGCTTGCGACCGTACTTCTCGTATTCCAGCTCGGCCAGCCGCGTTTGTGGATGGCAATGAGCCGCGACGGCCTTCTGCCGAAGATCTTCTCTTCGATCCACCCGAAATTCCGAACACCTTGGTTCTCGACAATATTGACCGGAATTTTCGTTGCCGTACCTGCACTATTCATGAACCTGACAGAGGTCACCGACCTCTCGGTCATCGGTACGCTTTTCGCGTTCACGATCGTATGCGCCGGCGTCCTCATCAAGGACAAGGACTTCGCCGGACAGAAGCGTTTTGTGCCTTACATCAACTCAATGTTGGTTGCACCGGTCGTTTTCATCGGGATCTGGGCTCTCGTCCTCTACTACAATCACGACGCTACGCACACCTTCTTTACGGACTTTACGCCGACGCCCGATGACATAAAAAAAGGTGTCGTCACCGCGACGGGCGTCTTTTTCGAGAAACTTCCGTATTTCGTCTTTGTGATCTTCTCATTCGTAATGGCGGTGCTTTGCGTCATCAAGCGCCTCTCGCTCATCCCTGTGCTCGGCGTTATGTGCTGCACTTATCTGATGACCGAGCTCGGTTGGACGAACTGGCTGCGTTTTGGCATTTGGCTGATCGTCGGCCTCGTCGTTTACTTTTTCTACAGCTATTCGCACAGCCGCCTGCATAGAGGTTCGGAAGGCGACATTGCCGCCTGACGCTTGCCATCACGTTCTAGCTTTGAGATACGGGTGGCGAGCGTCACGGGCCTAAAGTCTTCCTTTGATATAATGGATCGGAGGTAAGAAAATGTCCGTAAATTGGATGACCGATGCCGATGCGGCGCTGAGCAACGCCGCTGACGCAGATCGCCCTCTGCTCATAGATTTTAGTGCGGCTCCGGGCTGAGGAGCGTGCGCGAGGCTCGAAAAAGAGTCTTACGGAGATGCCGGTCTGGCGTCTTACATCAACGAGAATTTCATTTCGCTTTCGGTACACATAAAGGAGAATCCAAAGAACTTCCATCGCTTCGACGCGCTGTGGACACCGACCGTTCTAGTAATGGATCCGAACGGAAAAGAACGCTCCCGCCTCGAAGGCTACCTAAAGAAGGACGACTTCAATGCATTTCTGATAATGGGGCTTGCGCGGGTCGCCTTTTCGAGGAAGGATTGGCCCGCGGCCGAGCAATACTATTCCGAAGCAAGGGCCAAATTCCCTCGCTCGCAGTTCGCCGCCGAAGCGGCCTATTGGGAAGCCGTTACCAAATACAAAGCCGGAAGCCCGGAGGCTCTCGGTGCTGTCGCGAAATTCTTTCAGGATAATTACAAGGACAGCATCTGGGCAGAAAAATCGCTGCCGTGGCTCCGCTAGAGCTTTGATAACATAATGAAATGCGGCTCGGCCTTTAGCCGGGCCGTTTTTTTTCGTCTGCCAGAAAGCGCCTGCGGCGGTTCGCAGTAAAGATTTACAAATCTTTGCACAATTTACAATTTCCAGAAGAATTGAGCCCAGAGCCTGTGCGTATAATCCCAGAATGTGGACCCGATCTTAATATTCAGAAGGAAGAAAGGAAATGAAAAAGATTCTCTTTGCAGTATTCACAATCGCCATTTTCACGGCCGCCGCGATGGCTCAGAATGCAGATTATTCGGGGGACTGGAAACTTGACGTCTCGAGATCTCAGTTGAATCCAAAAGCGGGGATCGAATCGATGACGCTCGCCGTCAAGCAAACGGAAAAGGAGCTAACCGTAACGAAAACGACGAAGCGTCAACAGCAGGAAGGCTCGCAGGCGGCCGCGGTATGAGTCTGCGGTTCGGCGGCGACGGGACGAGCGTCTTTTCGCTTGACGCAACAGACCTGAGATCCGAGACCGAAACCCCTATGGGTGCCGTTCCAGTCATCCGCAACGGCAAAAAACAATCGGACGGCTCCCTCGTCCTATCGACAAATATCACCCTTGTAACACCTAACGGCGCCATGACCCTGACAACCAACGAGCATTGGGTACTGTCGGCCGACGGAAAGACCTTGACCGTCAAACGCGACCTCATATCGCCACGCGGAACGACCACCGACACTTTCGTTTATTCAAAGAGTTAAGACCTGGCGTATTAAGTAAGGATCAAAGGCGGCTTAGCGACGGCCGCCTTTTCTCTTTTCTCAGTCAGGGAATTGGAGTTCGCTGATGATCTCGTTCATATAGCGGCGGCCGAGTTCGACGTCCTCGGGGCGAAGCGAAACGGCACCCACGACGGCGTGGCCGCCGCCTCCATAGCGTTCGCAGATCTCGGCGATGTTGTGCGTTCTCGGCCGTGGTGCCCATGGATTCGAGCCGACGGAGATCTTCGTCCGGAACGGGCTCTTGCTGAGCGAAACGACGTACGTCACTTCCGGGTGATAGTAATACGGAATGAACTTGTTGTAGCCAGCAACGTCAGTATCCGAAAGGTCAAAGCTTACGACGCCGCGGTCCGCGGCCGCACGCTGCTTGATAAGTTCGGCGGTTGCCCAGTGCGTCTCGAGGATCGGAGCAAGTTTGGCCTGAATAGCATCACTCTTGACGATCTCATCAAGCGTCCTCACCGTAAGCATCTTTATGATCTCTTCGACGAACGTCGGATCTTCTTCACCCTCGATCACCTGCATCAGCTTTAACGCGGAAGACCGGAGCTCGACGCATTGAGCGGGCGATTCGTAGAGAGCGCCGTCAATTATGTGCGCCCAATGGACGAGCTCGTCGAGCGAAGGATCGCTAAAACCGAACTTCTCGCCGGCGATGCGTGCGATGAACTCGGCGCACGACTTGCTTGTCGTATCGAGGAACTTGCGGCCCGAAGTGTCGGCAAGAAAGTGAGCTTCATCCTCGGGCGTCAAGAACGCCGACTGGTGATGGTCGAACCACCACGTCAAACGCTCATCGGCACAATACTTAAAATCGACGATCGCGTTCTCATCGCCGTCAAACTGCTCTCGGTCAAAGGCGTTCCCCGCACGGTGCATCGTCGGCGTGTAGGCAACTTCGGCTCCCGGAGCGATCGCAGTCGTGTAGAACTTTGTGAAGATCGCGGCCGAAGAAACGCCGTCAAAGCAGTTACCGTGATAGAGGATGCGAAGTTTCATATAATAGATCTCAATGCCAAAGGGCAAAACATTTTAGGCTAGAGGAGAGACGGCCGTTCGTCAAGGAGGCTTGAGTTAGTTGCAGATCCGAAAGGCACACGGCGAGGATACGGGATCACTCGTCAAATTCAATCAAGCAATGGCGTTCGAGACCGAAGGAAAGACGCTCGATCGCGAAGTGCTTGCCGCAGGCGTGAAGGCAGTCTTCGGGGATGAAGATCGCGGCTTTTACGTCGTTGCAGAAGAGGAGGGCGAGATCGTCGGCGGCCTTCTCGTCACGCGTGAATGGAGCGATTGGCGCAACGCTTGGTTCTGGTGGATCCAAAGCGTCTATGTGATCCCGGAAGCACGCGGCAAAGGCGTGTATAGCAAGCTTTCGAAATTCGTGCGAACGATGGCGGTCGAGGCGGGAAACGTCTGCGGCATCAGGCTTTACGTCGAGAAGGAGAATAATGTCGCACAGGCGGTCTATCAGCGGCTCGGAATGCACGAGACCGAATACCTGATGTACGAGCAAACCCTATGACGCGTATCACAGAAGCTGAATTTGCGCGGATCGTTGACGGCATCGTCAAAGATCGCGAAACGATAATCCAGCATAATCCGCTCGGCACACGCGAAGAGATCCTTCTTTGGATGCTGCTCGCCACGCTTTTCAGCTATCTGAGCCTGAGCGAGATCGAAACACCTTGTTTTTCAGGTTCGGTCGATGCGGCGACGTATCGCGAAGCGGTCGGTTTTGTACTGAATAAGCGAAAAGCCACCGACTTTGACCACGAACAATACCTCGACCGCTTTGTGAACTTATGAAGATCGATCGCTTTACTCAAACCCCGTTTCAGCAGAATACGCGTGTAGTCAGCTGCGAGAACACGCGACAGGCGATCTGCATCGATCCCGGCGAACAGAGTTCTGCCCTCGAAGATCATATTCGATCGAACGGACTCGGCCTCATCGCGATCGCACTCACTCACGGACACCTCGACCACGTTGGCGGGACCGCCGCGCTTCATCGGGCCTTTCCCGAGGCCGAGATCATTATCCACGAGCAGGACGAAGAGCTTTATTTTGCATTGCAAAAGCAGCCGCTTTTTATGGGGATCCGGCCGGAGCAGCTATCGCTTCTCGGACTCGATTACGAGGCACCGCCGCGGCCGACTCGAAATTGGCAGGACGGCGAGATCTTTGAGGTAGGCGATCTGCGGTTCTCCGTTCGACACTCTCCCGGACACACGCGTGGCCACGTCGTCCTTGCGGAAACCGCCGAAAAGGTGGTCTTCGTAGGGGACTGCCTCTTCGAGAATTCGATCGGACGCACCGACCTTCCGGGCGGCGATCACGCTCAACTCCTGGATTCGATCGCACGAAATATCCTTTCGCTTGACGACGATGTGAAGGTTTACTCCGGCCACGGACCGGTCACGACCGTCGGCCGCGAACGCCGACACAACCCGTTCCTGAACGGCACGTATCAACTCGAACGCGGTCGATTTATTTAGCTGCCTGAGGCTGGAATTTTGGCTTCAGCCGATAGACGCGGAACTCACCTGTGGTGGTTCCGCCGTCATATTCGTACCAACGCTGCAGGTTGCTTAGTACGGGTTCGTCCTGCGCGGGCAGAATAACGCTGTCAACGATCGGTTCTGACGCCTGCTTCTCACCGAACGCCGCACAGAAGGCGGCAAACTCAACGGTTGCGGCTCGTATCTCAGCAGCGGTCAGCGGATGCCCTCCAGAGAGTGCGGGCAAGGCCCTGTCGGGGCCGAAAACTGGTGCTACAACATCGAAGGTGTTGGCCCGAAGTTCTTTCTTAAGTTCATCTGCCGAGAAACCGGAGTAATACAGATAAGTGTAGTAAAGCCTTTTATTCTCCGCAGGCTCGACGTGGCCCGCGGACGGAAGGTGCGGAGCCCACAGAGGCCGTGCGGTCGAGAAGGTCGGGATCGCATCCGCAGTTATCGAATTGGTAGCAAGGATCACATTTACGCGTTCGCCGCCTTTTGCCGCTTCCCGAATTGCTGGAACCGAAAGATCCCGTATCTCAGTCGGAATCGCATTTATCCGCGTCGCCGAGACACTCTCGGCCATGCCCCATAGCGCCCGCCGCGATCGCACAATAAGTTGTAGCTTTCTTAAAGCCGGCCGAGGCCGTATCACCCTTTCGGACAATGTCGATCAACAGCCAGATCGCAATTCCGACAAGATAGTTGGCAATAAATACGTCAAAATGTATGGGCTGGAGCGTTTTACCGGTTATGACCTGCTGTTCTAGAAGGAGTACGGGCGTTAAGCCAAGCGAGATCACAAACAGCCATTTCTCGTCTCCGGCGGCCGCTGCCCTTGCCCTTATCACGAATGCCGCAATGGTCGACAGCACACCAAGTACCAGCGGCACCGAAGAAAGGATCGGCGCGTGCGTAGAGGTCATTAGGTTGACCGTGTCCGCATGATCAGACCGCGAGACTATCAAAACGCCATAAGGGACGAGCGCAAATGCAGCAAAGACGGCGACTACGGCTCCTGTCTCTAACGCCCGCCGTCTCTTTTCTTTTGAGAATAGAGCCGCTGCCGCTAGAAACAGTCCGGCCCAGCACAACGCCGTCGTCCAGAGATACAAGTACGTGAATACAAGGACGGCAAACGCCCCTCCGGCGAAAACGCTTATGAGAAGACGCTTTTTGAAGGCTGCGGCACGGAGGGCCGAGATGACAAGGCCGCAAAACACAAAGAAAACAGGAAACCCCAGAGCAGGCTGATAGCGCCTCGCGAACGGAAAAAAATCCACCGTAACGCCGAACCCCAGCATCCGTCGTATCTCTCCTTCACCTGCCAGTAGGGCTCCTAAACAGAGGATCACGACCGTCCCAGCCGCCGCGAACAACGCGTCTCCGCACACTAACCTCAGAAGGAAAAATACAGCGGCGGCCGCAAGTATGCCGACAAGAACGGATAGAAGCAGAAACGCGTTCGACGCGGAAATTCCCAATATTCTTGCAGGAACGGCGATCACATAAGCGGGAATGAACTGTATTGAATAGATGGATTCGGTGCCTGTATCATCGACGGCGAGGAATGGATCGTTCCGCCGCGGCCTTCCCTCAATGAGCGAATTCACATATGCCGAGTATGCCGTCTCGTCATAATTCGAGGCGGCATAAGCGCCGTTCCAGCCTGAACCTGCGGCCATCCACAAATTTATCTGCGGATACAAGAGGAGAAAGGCCATGACCAAGGCCGGGATCAGGGCGTACTTCCAATCGGTGCGCGAGATACATGACGGCATAATTTTGGAGAACCGGCCAGAAAAAAGGGGCAGCAGCCCCAATGGCCGCAACCCCTAAAGTATAACAGCACTTTCGTGCGGTGTTCGCCCTTAAGCGACGGTGATCTCGTTCGAGAGATAGACGTCTTGGATCGCGTTGAGGAGTTCGACGCCTTCGGCCATCGGGCGTTGGAAGGCCTTGCGTCCGGAGATCAGGCCGGTTCCGCCTCCGCGTTTATTGATGATCGCCGTGCGGACTGCCGCGGCGAGGTCGCCTGCACCTTTTGATTCTCCGCCCGAATTGATCAGCCCGCATCGGCCCATAAAGCAGTTCGCGACCTGATAGCGCACAAGGTCGATGGGGTTGTCGGTGGTAAGTTTCTCGTAAACGAGCGGGCTTGTTTTGCCGTAGCTGCCGTTCTTATTCATCGCGAGATAGCCGCCATTTCGTTCGGGCAATTTCTGCTTGATGATGTCGGCCTGGATCGTAACGCCGAGGTGGTTTGCCTGGCCTGTAAGGTCGGCGGCCGTGTGCATATCGCCCTCAGGCGTCTTAAAAGCAGGATTTCGGAGATAGCACCACAGGATCGTCGCCATTCCGAGTTCGTGTGCGTACGCGAATGCCTCCGCGACCTCGGTGATCTGCCTTGTTGACTCTTCCGAACCAAAATAGACCGTTGCGCCGACCGCCGCTGCACCCATATCACGCGCCTGATCGACCGTGCCGAACATCACCTGATCGAACTTGTTCGGATAGGTAAGAAGCTCGTTATGGTTGATCTTTACTACGAAGGGGATCTTGTGTGCGTATTTGCGAGCCATGAGCCCGAGCACGCCGAACGTCGACGCCACGGCGTTGCATCCGCCTTCGATCGCGAGCTTTACGATGTTCTCAGGGTCGAAATACTGCGGGTTAGGCGCGAACGACGCTCCGGCGGAATGCTCAATTCCCTGGTCAACCGGCAGGATCGACAAATATCCGGTACCTGCCAGGCGTCCGTGGCCGTAGATCGCCTGCAAGTTCCTAAGAACGTTGGGATTGCGGTCGGAATTCACCCAGACGCGATCGATGAAATCGCCGCCCGGCAATTGCAGATCGTCCTTCGAGATCGTCTTCGAGACGTGGTTTAAAAGCGAGTCGGCTTCATCGCCGAGTAATTCTCTGAAATTTACGGTCATTTGTCCTGAAAGGCCTCCTACGCCCTTTTAGCGCAATGGTATTAAATCCTATATGCTATCATAACTCTTCTCGGAAAGCGTCCGCTCGCTAAAGGTTCGGTCGCCGACCGAACAGGTGCTGGAAAATTCCCTGTTGCATCGGCTTGATCGTCGGTCGCAAACTCAGTCAAAACGTCACTATCCTTCGAAAGAAGCGGTTTTTTAGATAGATGTTCCGTAGAAAACACTCCTCACGCGGCCATTTACTGTTCGCAGCATTCCTTCTGTTCCCCTTTGCCGGTATGCTCGCGGCACAGGAGCAGTCACCACAGTGGCGGCCGATCTCGCCTGCTGAGCTTCAGATGGCAAAGCCGCTGGTCGAACCCGATGCCGACGCTGAGGCCCTGATCTGGGAAGTCCGCATTGACGATAGTGATCGAAAGACACTCTCGAAGCGGAATTATGTCCGCGTCAAGGTCTTCAACGAGCGCGGCCGCGACCGTTTCGCGAAGTTCGATATTCCATACATAAAAGGAATCTCAGAGATCTCGGAGCTCGCGGCGCACGTCGTACGGCCCGACGGAACGACCACGGAGATCTCTGGAAACGATGTCTTCGAGCGCGACCTCGTTACGGCCAGAAAGTTGAAGGTCCGATCGAAGTCGTTTGCCGTCCCGAAGATCGAGCCGGGCGTCATCGTTGAGTATCAATTTACCGAAACCGTCAAGTTCGGCACCCTAAACGGCAGTGAGCTCGACCTTCAAAAGGACATCCCCGTGCAGGTTCTCACTTATATCATCAAGCCGTACCAAAATCGGAAGGTCATCGCCAGGTATTACAACACGCCGGCGGCCCATCCCGGTTTCGAAAATGACCGCGACGGCTTTTACCGACTTACCCTGCGAAATGTGCCTGCGTTCAAAGAAGAGAGATTTATGCCGCCGGACGCTGTGGTCAAACCTTACGTCGTTCTGTCGGTGGACAACTCATTCTTCGGCCTCTCGGCCGGCGTTCCCGATTCTAAGGCGTTCTGGTCCAGCGTGGCTATTTCAAATTCGTTCAAGCTTACGGCCTTAAAGAAACACCGCAAGGATGTGGATGAACTGACGGAGAAGGTGATCGCGGGAGCATCGACGCCTGAGGAGAAGCTTCGGCGGATCTATGATTTCTGTCAGCAGAAGATCACGAATACGTCTTATACCCCTTTGCGATCAGACGACGAAACTTGGCGGGATGTCTTTGAAAAGAACTGGAAAGACATCGCCAAGAATGGCTCAGGAAGTGCATCGGCGACAAAGATAAACTTATTTTTCGGGGCAATGGCGGACGCTGCCGGCTTTGATATTCGGTGGGTCGAGGCAAGCCGGCGGAATCAGATCTTTATGAGTCCCGAGATGACCGACAGGTCTTTGATGACCTTTGCCGGCATCGGTGTAGTTCTCAACGGAGAGAAGCGGCTCTTTGCTCCGGGCATAAAGTACGCTCCTTTCGGTGAATTGCCGTGGTACCGCGAAGGAGCAATAGCGACCTTCGTTGGAAGTGATACTTTCGGTTGGGGAAAGATCCCTATGTCCGCACCCGAGAAGAATCTCACAAAGCGTTCTGCAAAGCTCACGCTTAGTGAGGACGGTACGCTTGAGGGCACCGTTTCGATCGAACTCTACGGCCTCGAGGCTCTCACATATAGGCAGAATTACTACGACGAAGATGCCGCGAAACGCTACGACGCCATAAAGTCCGAAGTAACCGCCCGCATCAGCAACGCCGAGGTAACCAATATCTCGATCGAGAATTTCGACGACACCTCGAAACCCGTTGTCCAGCGATATTCCATTAAGGTCCCGGGCTACGGCCAGCGAACGGGAAAGCGCATCTTCCTCCAACCCGACCTTTTTGAATACGGTTCTCAACCCTTCTTCGCCAGCACGACAAGGGTACACAACATTTTCTTTCAGAACCCGTGGTCGGAAAGGGATGAGATCGAGATCCTTCTCCCGGCAACCTTTGTCGCGGACGGAGTACAGGTTCCGGAGCCGGTGGCCGACAAGCAGGGAGCGACCACCAACAAGATCGCCATTGAGGTCAAGACCGCCCCGCACGTCGTCCTTTTCTCGCGCGACCTGGTTGCCGGAAAAGATGGCAAATATCTCTATAAGGTGTCGGAATACGAATCCGTCAAATCGCTCTGGGATGCTATCCAGAAAGCAAATACAGTAACGATCACACTTAAGCTTAAGGAGTAAAAGACATTGTTCTGGTCTGGTCTCAATTCCGTTGTTGCCGTGGGAAAGGCTTCCGTTGGCGTTGCCGTTTGCGTCTCGCTCTGTGTTTTGATCCTTGCGTCAGGAACGGCGGCACAGATGCAGTCACCACAG
Source organism: Acidobacteria bacterium OLB17 (assembly GCA_001567505.1). GTDB lineage: Bacteria > Acidobacteriota > Blastocatellia > Pyrinomonadales > Pyrinomonadaceae > OLB17. The sequence continues at coordinate 25,961 of LLEU01000057.1, forward strand.
TGGCGGCCGATCTCGCCTGCCGAGCTTCAGATGGCAAAGCCGCTCGTCGAACCCGATGCCGACGCTGAGGCCCTGATCTGGGAAGTCCGCATCGACGATAGCTCGGACGCGATCATCACCGACGCATATGTGCGGATCAAGATCTTCACAGAACGCGGCAGGGAGAAATTCTCAAAATTCGAGGTCGCTTATTTACAGAACGCGTCCAAGATCGAAGGCCTTCACGCACGCGTGATCCAGCCCGACGGTAAGATAACTGAGATCACGGCTGCTGATATATTCGAGCGTGATATTGTTAAGGCGAGCGGCTACAAGCAGCGTGCGAAGTCCTTTGCTGCGCCGAACCTTGTCCCCGGAGCGATCATCGAATATCAGTTCAGAGAGGTCAAAGAAGACATTCTCGACAGTAGTTTGGCTCTCGATCTCCAGCTTGAAATTCCCGTGCAGACGCTCTCCTACTACTACAAGCCGTACAAGACGACGGACATCCAATTCAAGCTCTACAACATTGACGGCCTGAAGTTCCAGCCTGCTGCCGGCGGCTTTTTTTGAGCTAACGCAGAAGAACGTTCCCGCATTTCGCGAGGAGCCTGAGATGCCGCCGGACAAGGCCGTACGCCCGTTCGTTTCGCTTCAGGTAAACTGGATCGGGGTGATAGACCTCGGCAATTTTCCATACATTTCTCGGGATAAGAAGAAGATCGGCGACGCCCGTAAAGAGAACGAATACTGGCCCAACTTCGCTGCCTTGCAAAAATGGAACATAAGCTTGTACCGTCGGAATAAGAACGATTTCAAAAAGCTAACAACCGAAGTTATCGGGGACGCGGCCACAGACGAGGAGAAGGTTCGGCGCATTTACGAATTCTGTCGAACAAAGGTTAACAATACGAGCTACGGGTATGAACTGACGCAAAAGGAACTCAAAAAGTACAATGCGGGAGAATGGCGCAGGATCGAGCCGGGGTCCTTTTCAAAGCGGACACCGTTCGGCTCTGTCCACGACATTCGGTTACTTTTTGGAACAATGCTCTCGGCTGCCGGCATTGAGCCGTGGCAAGTATTCACGAGCCGACGCGACGAGATCTTTTTTAAGCCGGAAATGAACGATGCCCAATTCCTCTCGAGTGCGGGGATCGGCGTAATGATCGACGGGACGCTCAAGGTTCTCGATCCGGGACAGAAATTTCAGCCGTTCGGAATGCTCTCATGGCCTCGGGAAGGCTCTGTCGCACTGTTCACGAACGGCGAGGATTTCGGCTGGCGTCAGCTGCCGATCAGCAGCTATGAACAGAACCGAATTAAGCGGCATGGGCGTTTTCGACTGCTCGATGACGGAACGCTTATAGGCGAAGTTACGATCGAGCTTACGGGACAGCCGGCACTTACCTACCGCCTCGACCACTATAAAGACGCCGTGCCACAGCTTGAGAAAGACCTGATAGACTCGATCCGAGCGAGGATCACCAACGCCGAGCTCGCACATATCTCGGTCGAGAATATTAATGATATCTATGCTCCTCTAGTGCAAAAATTCTCGATAAAAGTACCGCAGTACGCACAGCGAACGGGAACGAGAATGATCTTTCAGCCTGGTGTTTTCGAGTTCGGCACGACTCCGGCATTCTCGAGTCCCCGCCGGAAGTACGATATTTTCTTCCGGTATCCGTGGTCGGAAACCGATGATATCGAGATCGAGATCCCCAAGGGCTTCTCGCCGGATAACGCCGAGTCCCCTGGCGAGGTCACCGCTTCCGGCGGCATCAGCCGCGACAAGATCACGATGAGCTTTAGTCCTTCGCGTTCGACGCTTGTCTATCATCGGAACTTTTTCTTTGGCGGCAATGACGCCGTACTGTTCCCGCAGGCGAGCTATGAAGGCGTCAAGACCCTCTGGGATCGGATCCATCGGGCCGATACCGCCGGGTTCGTCGTCCGCAATAACAATTAGCTTGAGGCCTCTCCAAGCCTTGAGAGACCGGCCCGTGGCGAGAATTTAGCCAAGATCGGGTGGATTTTCATTGCGCAGGGCGGCAATTTAGGAGTAATATCCTCACAACGGGGCGACAAACGTCCGATCTCCCGCATCCAAGAAGGGATGCCGGGGAAAGAGGCCTGTGCCGAACCCCCAAGTTCATCCAGCCCAAAATACGAGGTATTCTGATGTTCAAACTCGCGTTTCCCTCACGCAGTGCTCTTTCTGTCGCTGCATTCCTGTTCATCTTTGCCGCAAGCATTTCCGCTCAGAAGGTGGAATGGCGGCCGATTTCCCCTGCCGAGATTCAGGCGGCAAAGCCCGTCATCGATCCTGATGCCGATGCGGAAGCCCTGATCTGGGAAGTGCGTATCGACGACAGCGACGATGAAAAACTGACCCGAAAGAACTATGTTCGGTTAAAGATCTTCACCGAGCGGGGCCGCGAGAAGTTCGCAAAGATCGACATCCCGTTCCGAAAGGGTGAGGAAAAGATAAAGGATATCGCGGCCCGCGTCATCAAGCCGGACGGCACCATTATCGTGCTTGCAGACAAGGACATCTTTGAACGCGAGATCATAAGATCCAACAAGGAGAAGATCCTTGCGAAATCCTTTGCCGTTCCGAGCATCGAGCCCGGCGTGATCGTCGAGTACCAGTTCCGGGAATCGTACGGTGATGCAAGCTTTGTCGGCGGCCGCTTCTATCTTCAGAAGGATATTCCGGTTCAGAACCTCGTCTATTACTACAAGCCTTACAGCGGCAAGGATCCTGAAACGCAGATGTACAACACGTCCGGGCAGGGCTTTGTAAAGGACGAGCACGGTTACTATCGCCTTTCTCGTACGAACGTTCCTGCATTTAAGGAAGAGCGATTTATGCCGCCGGATGATATGGTCAAGCCCTACGTCGCTCTTGCCGATACAAGCGTCGGGGGATACGGCACAAACTCCGGAGGGCTTGCCCTAATGACATTTGACCGCAAGAACCCATTGAAATATTGGGGAGCGATCGCCACCCTTCGGGCCAGAAACGTTACCGCATGGCGGAAGGACGCCGACGACGTAGAAAAGTTCACCAAGGACTTGGTCGCCGGTGCTTCAAATGACGAGGAGAAGCTCCGCCGTATCTATGACTTTTGCCAGACTAAGATCAAGAACGCGAGCTACGACCCGTCGATCACGGAAGAGCAGATTAAGACGCTCTTAAAACAGAGATCCAAAGACCTTGTAAAGAACGGCGGCGGCACTGCACTCTCCGGGCAGATCGCGTCTCTCTTCGGAGCCATGGCGGCCGCGGCAGGTCTTGATACATACGCCGTTTACTCAGCCCGCCGCGACGAGGTCTTTTTTGAGCCGAAGATGACCGATTCGAGCCTGATCTCGTTCGCGGGCGTCGGCATCAGTTTTGGGGGCGACATCAAGGTCTTTCATCCCGGCAACAAGTTCGCGCAGTTCGGCCAGGTTCCCTGGTACCGCGAGAACGCGCTGGCTCTCGTCGTCAACGAAAAAAAGAACGGCTGGATCCAGCTGCCAATAACAACCAATGACAAGAACCTCACGAAACGAACCGCAAAACTCACGCTTGCCGAGGACGGCACGCTTTCCGGGACCGTGACGATCGAGATGTATGCTCAGGAGGCATTGAACTACCGACTGGACAATTACGACGACGAGCCCGCAAAACGCGAGCAGAGCCTCAAGGACGCTATCCACAAGAAGATCAGCAACGCCGAGATCTCAAGTGTCTCGATCGAGAACTTTGACGACCACTCAAAGCCCATTGTCGAGCGCTACACGATCAAGATCCCGAACTACGCACAGAAGACCGGAAAGCGTATGTTCTTCCAGCCCGGACTGTTCGAATACGGCACCACTCCTCCATTCGCAAGCTCGACGCGGCAATATGACATCGTTTTCCCGTATCCGTGGTCAGAAAAGGACGAGATCGAGATCACGTTCCCTTCGACATATGCGATCGACAACGGTGAAGCACCCGGCGGAGCGGATGCAGGCGAGATCTCCAAGGACACGTTCAAGGTTGACATCGATGCCGCTGCCTCAAAGATCATTTACAGCCGCAACTTCTACTTCGGGAACGCCGCGAATCTCGTCTTCAACAAATCGGCCTACTCCGCACTAAAAGAACTCTGGGATATGATCCACAAGAGCGATACCGCCACCTTGTCGATCAAACAGAAGCAGTAGATAGGGAGAAAAAGCAGTAATGAGAATTATCACCCACCTAAAACTCAGCCTGTTCCTGGCCGCGATCCTTGCATTCGGCCTCGTCGGGACGGCATTTGCCTTTGACGACGCCCCGGATTGGGTCAGGCAGGCGGCCGGAAGCAATATCCCGACGTACGACATTAAGAACGTCCCGGCCGTCGTCCTTCTTGATGAATATGTCGTCTCGGTCGATTCGAGTGGCAGGATCTCGACGACCTCCCGATATGCGCTGAAGATCCTTACGAACGAGGGCCGAAGGCTGGCGATCGCAAGAGGCTTTTACCTTACCACCGGAAGCAAGGTCACGGACATCGACGCCTGGGTCATACCGCCTGCCGGAAGCGTGCAGGAATTCGGCAAGAAGTCGGTGATCGATATGGTTGACGACGCCGACGATGTTTATAACGAGGGCCGCGTGAAGGTGATCGACGCAACTGATTCCGCCGCGGTCGGCGCCGTCTTTGCGTATTCGGTCACGACCGAAGAATCACCGCTCTTTTATCAAGATCAGTGGGCGTTCCAGGGCAGACTGCCGGTTCTTCGCTCGCGATATTCGCTGCAGCTTCCTTCGGGTTGGACTGCGACAAGCTTTACATTCAACGCACCGGACCTCAAGCCGCAAGTGAACGGTTCGACATACACGTGGGAGATGACCGGCCTCAAGCCGATCACTTGGGAACCGATGAGCCCGTCGGTCGCTAACCTCGCACCGAGGATAGCCGTCAACTATGGAGAAACGAACGTGCAGGGCCGTTCTTTCCCGGATTGGAAAACGGTTTCGACCTGGGCGACGCCATTTTACGATTCTCAGGTGATCGTCGATGACGCCGTCGCCGGAAAGGCCCGCGAACTGACGGCAAACGCAAAGACAGAGCTTGAGATGATCCGGGCTATCGGCACCTTTGTGCAGAATCTGCAGTACATCTCGATAGATATCGGCGTGGGCTACGGTAATGGCTACAAGCCGCGGCCTTCCTCGACCGTGCTCGCACGCGGCTACGGCGACTGTAAGGACAAGGCGAACCTTATGCGTGCGATGCTGAAGGCCTTGAAGATCGACGCCTATCCGATCGTGATCTATAGCGGCGACCCGAACTTCGTCCGCGAGGCCTGGCCCTCGCCGAAGCAGTTCAATCACTGCATCATCGCCGTCAGAGTGAGCGACGCGGTCAAGTCGCCGGCGGTCCTGACGGATCCGAAACTCGGACGCCTGCTTATTTTCGACGCGACAGATTCTTACACGCCGGTCGGTGACCTGCCGGATTATCTTCAGAACAGTCTCGCGGTCATAATCGCGGGCGAGAACGGCGGCCTTCTCCGTATGCCGCTTCTGCCGGCGGATGAGAACAGGCTCGAACGCACTCTCTCGGTCAGCCTCAGCCCGACCGGCGACCTCAAGGGCAGCATTCGCGAGCTTGCGACCGGCCAGACGTCGACGGTCCGCCGGACCGAATTTCGCAGTGAACCGGCAAGCGAGTACAAAAAGGACCTTGAAAGATGGCTTACGCGTGCATCTACGGCCGCCAAGCTGATCGACTATAAGGCCTCTGACGAATTTGCCGACGCCGCCTTCGACCTGAAGGTGGATTTCACGGCGCCGTCATACGGCCAACTGATGCAGAGCCGCCTTATGACGTTCAAGCCCGCATTCGTTGGCCGCCGCTCGAGTACGGCCTTCAGCGAGCCAAAGCGCATTGCTCCGATCTCGATCGGCGAGGCATCGGTTGCCGAGACCGCCACATTCGATCTGCCAGAGGGTTTCGTGGTCGATGAAACGCCTGAGGCCCTCGACCTAAAGACCGAATTCGGCACCTACCGGACGGACTACAAGGTCAACGGCCGGCAACTTGTTTACACGCGCCATTTTCAGACGAAGCGTTCGCTGATACCAGCGGAAAAATATGCCGAAGTTCGAGCCTTTTTCGGCAAGATCCGCGATGCGGAACAATCGCCCGTCGTTTTGATAAAGCAGTAGGGCCGTTCCAGGTTAACCATTAAAAAAAAGCCGCGTACCGTAGGGATACGCGGCCTTCGTCTTTAAGGGCTGCCGCCCCTCTCTATTTCGAGACAGGGTCGCCCTCGGTATCAAGAAGCGTGATCGGATAGCCAAGCTCCTTCAGCTTCGGTTCGATTACCGAACGATCTCCGACGATCACGATCGCCATCTTCGACGGGTCAAGGTACTTGTTCGAAACACGTTCTACATCCTTCAGCGAGACCGCACCTACTTTCTTGATGTAATCGTTGAAGTAGGTATCGGGCAGGCCGTAGGTCACAAGAGCAGAAAGCTGGTTCGATATCGCCCCGACCGTCTCAAAACCGCTCGGGAAACGCTGGATCAGCTTCTGCTTGTTGATATCGAGGTCGCGAGCGGTCACGGGGATCGCACCGCGCATTCCGCCGATCTCTTTAACGAACTCTTCGACAGCTTCCTTGGTCGAGACGATCTGGATCTCGCCCGAGGCAACGAACGGGCCTGCACCGCGCATCGTTGAAAACCGGCTGTAAGCTCCGTACGTGTAGCCTTTATCCTCGCGAAGGTTCTGGAAGAGCCTTCCGGTCATCCCGCCGCCAAGGATCGAATTGACCACTTGAATGGGATAATAATCCGGATCGGTTCGCGAGATGCCGACCTCACCGATCATCACGGACGACTGCGTCGCCCCCGGTTTATCGACGAGATAGATGCCCGGCTTTGCGGACATCGTCTGCTCGGCGACCTTGACCGCCTTGACGTCGCCGGCTTTCCAATCGGCAAACGCTTTTTCAAGCTGCGGCTTGATCTTGGCAAGGGTGACGTCGCCGACGACGATCAGCGTCGAGTTATTCGGCCGGTAATTTGCCGCGTAAAATGCGGCGAGATCGTCACGCGTAAGGCCCTTGGTGGATTCTTCACTGCCGCCGAGTTCGCGACCGTAAAGCTGATCGCCGTACACGACCTTGTTGAAGACCCGATTCGCGATCGACTGTGAGTTCGCCTTCTGCTGCAGGAAGGTCGCCATACGTCGGCGTTTCATCGTGTCGAAATCGCCCTGCGGGAACGACGCATTCATGATCACGTCGGTATAGATCCCCAAAGCTTCGGGCAAGTTCTTCGTCAGAGTCGTAAGAGAGACGTTCGACGAATCCCACGACGCATTCGCACCCACGGAAGCTCCGATCGACTGAAGTGAATTCGAGATCTGCAAAGCCGACCGCGTCTTTGTTCCCTGCGTGAGCATTGCCGCGGTCATCGACGCCGAGCCCGCCTTATCTGCACTCTCGGCCGTCGCACCGCCGTCAACGACGAGATTCATCGAAACGATCGGAAGCTCGTGATGCTCGACGACCCAGACATTCAGCCCGTTCGAAAGCTTCGATTTCTGGATCGCAGGAAGCGTGAACTTCGGATCCGCCGCCGGTTTTGGAAGGGCCGCGTCCTGCTTTGCGATCAACGCGAGGTCCTTTTTCTTGCTCTCGGTCGAGGTCGGTTTGTCGGCAGGCGCCGGCGGTGGCGGCTGTTTGGCCGGGACATACGTCATCACGACGCGATTCTTTGTAAGATACTGCTCCGCAACTCGTTTTACATCGGCCGGCGTGACGTTCGAATAGCGGTCAAGGTCTGCCTGGAAGTAGCCTGGTTTGTTCAGGTAGCCGGAATAGTCGGCGAGCTGACTGCTCTTGCCGAGCACGGTCTGCAGCGAGTAGATCGCACTTGCTTCACGCGCCGCAACGGCACGTTTCACTTCTTCGGCCGTAACGCCGTCCTTCTGGATCTTCTCGATCTCGGCATTCACGGCAGCTTCGATCTCATCGAGCGATTTGCCGGGCCGTGCGGTCGCATTTATCTGGAACTGGCCGCCGATCTCGCTTGCCGAATTGAAGGCAAAGATCGACTGTGCCAACTCCTTTCCGTAAATAAGTTCGCCCTGCAGCCGCGAACCGCGTCCCGAGGAAAGGATGCTCGAAAGAATGTCGAGCGGGGCCTCGTCCTTATGGTACATACGCACACCGGGCCACGTGATCGCACGCCGTTCAAGTCTTGCGAACGGATCTTCGTACTGCTGTCGGATCGTCTCCTTTAGCTGCGGCATCGGAGGATTCGGGCGTTCGATCGGCTTTCCGGCCTCAAAAACGCCAAAATACTTCTCGATCCAGGCACGGGCCTGCTTCTCGTCAAAATCGCCCGCGAGCACGAGTATCGTGTTATTAGGCACGTAATACTGCTTGAAGAACGATTTCACATCGTCCAGCGAGGCGGCCGAAAGATCGGCCATCGAGCCTATCACCGAGTGATGATATGGATGATCTGCCGGGTAGATGAGCTCGTCGATCCGTTCGCTCATCGTTCCGTACGGCACGTTGTCCACACGGAAACGGCGTTCGTTCTTCACGACATCTCGTTGATTATCAAGCTTTGCCTGATCCATCGCCGGCAAGAGATTTCCGAAGCGGTCGGCCTCGAGGTAAAGAACGCGCTCGAGGAAATTCGACGGAATGACCTCGAAATACCACGTGCGGTCCTCGTTGGTCGTGCCGTTCACGTTGCCGCCGAGTTCATCGACGGCACGCCAGCCGTCAACATAATTCTTCGAACCCTGGAACATCATATGTTCGAAGAGATGGGCAAAACCCGTTCGGTGTTCTGCCTCGTTCTTCGAGCCGACGTGATACCACATATTCACGGCCACCACGGGCGTCGATCTGTCCTGGTGAAGAATGACGGTGAGGCCATTCTTCAGCTTGTACTCCTTATAGGTTATCGGCGGGAGCTTAACGCCCTGCGCATATAGCCCAAGCGGAAGGAGAATGACCGCCAAGGCGAGGAGAATTGCGATTTTCGGAGTTCTCATAATAACGATCGGTCCCCTATTTTATTTTTGTTGCGCTGATACAGATGACTTTACGCCCGCGCATGCCGGGCGCGCAAAACGGCCGGGATGAATTCTCGGCCAATTTCGGCCGAAAAACACCGCGATGCTCATTCATCGGGATTTTACGTAATCAGGTTCGGCGAGGTTTCAGCCTACTCTGCGGCTGCATCGTCGTCTGTGGATGCGGGTTTTCTTCCGGAGAAGACCGAAACGATGAAGATAACAAAAAGAAGGGTGCTGGACGCGGCCGAAAGCAGGCAAAACTGGCAGAAAGCCCCGATCAGTGCGGCCTGGACATAGATGAGCCACGCCGAGAAAAGAGCCATCATCGTCGCCAGAAGGCCGTAAAGCAGCCACATCCCGCGACGTCCAAAAAGTGCCATTGTTGCGAAGATAAGTGCAAAAAGGTACGCGCCTGCACCAAAGATCGCAAGTGGCAGGCCGGCAACCTCAGCGTAAGCGCTTGTGAGTACCATCTCACAGCCTTCCGTGATGCTGCACGGCACGGGTTCGGCCGTGTAATGGTGGATCGTCAGATAAACTGAATCGAAAAGGCCCGCGATCGCGACGACGATCGCCGCGAGCACGAGCCATTTTTTCGGTGTCAGTGTGATCACTTGTTGACTTCGGATGCGGGCTTCTTAGCTTCGGATGCGTTCGAGTTCGCCTCCGGCGCCGAATTGGCGGCCGGTGCGGCCGGTTTTACATTTTTTGCAAGCTCGGCGTCGATCAGCTCTTTGAGGCCTGAAACGGTCACCTTGCTTGGCGGAACCGCAACGTTATTCAGGAAAACCGTCGGCGTCGAGTTGATCCCGATCGCATCGCCGCGTTTCAGGTCGAGATCGACACGCTGTTTCGCCGGTAGCCCGACGGCATCGTTCTGCCATTGCTCGACGTTGAGGCCGATCTTCTCGGCATAGCTTTTCCAGAGGCCCTTATAGTTCGGGTTGGCCGTCCATTCTCTTTGATTTGCGTACAGCTCACGGGCCATCTCAAAGAACTTGCCTTGCATTCCCGCAGCCTCGGCCGCGACCGATGCCTCATACGTCTTGTCGTGTGCAGGTATCTTCAGCGGGAAATTGCGATAAATGAACTGGATCCGGCTTCCGTATGCCGCTTTGATCTCGTCCATTATCGGATAGGTAAGTGCACACGTGGGGCACTGGAAATCCGCAAATTCCTCGATCGTGACGGACGCGGTCGGCGATCCCGCCGAATTCGGAGGTGTCGCTCCCGGAGGAGCTTCGGCCGGAATGCCCGGCGTTTTCGCAGGCGTAGGCGTCTTCTTGCCGTTCGCATTACCGGCCGAGTTGGAACATGCGGCCGCAAAAAGTGACACAAGCAAAAGCGCCGCCATCGCCAACGGTAAGCCGATCTTTATCTTTTTATTTCTCATTATTATTCCTAAAAATACACTTACTTCACTGCACGAATACGCGTGCCGGAAGCGCTATGTTTCCGAACCGCGTTAAGTGTCTGTTCAGCTTTTGATGCGATCCCTTCGGCATCGAGGCCGTATTGCCCGAGCAGGGCTTTCGGATCGCCGTGCGTTACGATCTCATCCGGAACGCCAAGCCTTGCGACCTTGACCTCGTCCTGAAGCCCGTTCTCTTCGAGCAATTCCATTACGGCCGATCCAAACCCGCCTGCAAGATATCCTTCTTCGACCGTGATGACGGCTTCGTGCTCGGCGGCCGCCTTCAAGATCAGGCCTGCGTCAAGCGGCTTAACGAAACGGGCGTTGATCACTTGTACTTGGATGCCGCGGCCGGCCAGAATGTCCGCTGCGGCAAGCGAAGGATACACCATCGAGCCATACGCAATGATCGAGACATCCGCGCCCTCGCGCAGGACCTCGCCTCGCCCGATCTCGATCTCTTTTGGTGCGTTCGAAATGTCTGCACCGACTCCATTCCCTCGCGGATACCGAAGTGCGGCCGGTCCTTGGTGCTCGATGGCCGTAAGCATCATATCGCGCATCTCAGCCTCGTCCTTCGGCGCCATCAGCACGATATTCGGATAACCGCGAAGATACGTGATGTCGAGCAAACCGTGATGCGTCGGGCCGTCCGCGCCGACGATACCTGCACGGTCCATTGCGAATGTCACATCGAGGTTCTGCAGGCAAACATCGTGTATCACCTGATCGAAGCCCCGCTGAAGGAACGTCGAGTAGATCGCCGCGACCGGCTTTAGGCCTTCGCACGCCATACCTGCACAGAATGTGACGGCATGCTGTTCGGCGATGCCGACATCGAACGCGCGCTCTGGGAACTTCTCAAGCACCTTGTCGATCCCCGTCCCGTCAGGCATTGCCGCGGTCAGCCCGATAATGCGTTCGTCGCGTTCCATCAACTCGCACATAGTCTCGCCGAAGACCTGCGTATAGCTCGGCGGAGAGACTTTTGTGGACTTGTACGGCAGGCCGGTCTTAGGGTCGAACGGTCCGGTCGCGTGATAAGCGTAGTAATTCTTTTCGGGATTCGGAAAGCCTTTCCCTTTCTGTGTGAGCGCGTGGACGATCACAGGGCCGTCAACGACCTTCTTCGCCTCTTCGAGCGCCCGCACGAGCATCGGGACGTTGTGGCCGTCAACATATCCGATGTATTTGAATCCAAGTTCGTTGACAAGTGCACCGGGCAGAACGGCCGCCGCGATCGCATCCTTTACGGATTTCGCTGCCGCACGAAGCTTTCCGCCGATACCGGGCACGCTTTCGAGCGCGTCGCCGATGCCCTCTTTCCAGTCGTGGTAGCTCTGCGCCTCTTTGATGCGGTTCAGATAACGGCTGAGAGCACCGACCGCCGGCGCGATCGACATCTCGTTGTCGTTCAAGATAACTATCAGCCGAGACTTCAGATGCCCGGCCTGATTGACCGCTTCCATAGCCATGCCGCCGGCAAGCGACGAATCGCCGATCAGAGCACAAACGTGGAAATCATCCTTCTTGAGGTCGCGGGCGACCGCCATTCCAAGCGCCGCAGAGAGCGACGTCGAGGCGTGGCCCGCACCGAACGTGTCGTACTCGGATTCATCACGACGCAAAAAGCCCGATATCCCGCCCGGCTGCTTGATCGCCTTTAACTGTTCGCGGCGGCCTGTGAGGATCTTGTGTGCGTAGGCCTGATGGCCGACATCCCACACAAGGCGGTCTCGCGGCGTATCAAAAACGTAGTGCATCGCAACGGCAAGCTCGACCGCGCCAAGACTTGCTCCTGTGTGCCCGCCGATCAGCGAACACGTGTCAATAATGTACTGCCGTGTTTCGTCCGCGATCGCCTGCAGATCCTCGATCGGGTGCTGCCGAAGGTCTGCCGGTGAATTTATCTCATCTAAAAAACCCATGAAAAACTTATGAGGCGCTAACCTTATCAATTTCGCATTTAGTGCCCCGAATGGCAAGTTTGAAAGCCGCCTGTCAAGGGTGGAAAAGCAAGGCCGCCCGCTGCGAAAGACTCGCACGGACGGCCATTTTTGCTTGGTTTGAGGCCCCTATTTGCCCTGATTCGAAAGCTTTCCGATAAGGGTAAAGAGCGGCAGGTACATAGAGATGACGATAGAACCGATCGTGACGCCGAGGAATGCGATAAGGACTGGTTCGATCATCGCGAGGAGATCGGCGATGGCCGTATCGACCTCTTCTTCGTAAAAGTCCGCGATCTTGCCGAGCATTGCGTCAAGAGCACCAGTTTGCTCACCTACGCCGACCATCTGGCCGACCATATGCGGGAACACGTCCGTCGCCTTCAGCGGATCGACAAAGTTCTCACCGCGTTCGACGCCGGCCCGAACCTTGAGGATCGCGTCCTCGATGACGATGTTGCCCGCCGTTTTAGCGGTGATGTCAAGTGATTGCAGGATCGGCACACCCGAAGAGAGCAGCGTCGAAAGGATCCGCGAAAAGCGTGCAACGGCGATCTTTCTGAGGATCGAACCGAAGATCGGCAGCTTTAGCAGAAGCGTGTCGATCTGCCAGCGGCCCTTTGGGGTCTTGTAGTAGTACGCCGTAGCAACTGCCGAACCGACCGCGATGGCAAGAGTAGCAAGGCCGCCCCAACCCGCGACGAAGTTGCTTATTCCCATAACGATCCGAGTCGGAAGCGGCAAAGCCTCGCCCGGGCCGAGAAGGCCAAGGAATATCTGCTGGAACTGCGGGATAACGACCACCATGATGACGGCGATCGCACCGATAGCAACGAGGATGACCGCCGCCGGGTAGATCGACGCCGAAACGATACTGCGTTTCAGTTTCACGACCTTTTCGATAAGGGTCGCAAGACGCTGAAGGATCAGGTCGAGCACACCGCCCGTTTCGCCCGCTTCGACCATGTGCGTGTAAAGGCTGTCAAAGACCTTCGGATGGCGTTCGAGAGCCTGATATAGCGTCGAGCCTTCTTCGACATTGGTGCGAACCTGCCTCAGAACGTCCTTGAAGAAAGCGTTCTGCTGCTGTTCGGCAAGAATGTCGAGGCACTGAACGAGCGGCAAGCCCGCGTCGATCATAACGGAGAATTGTCGCGTAAAAACGGCAAGTTCCTTCGCTTTGACCTTTTTGCGGCGGCCGAGCTTCGGTATCGAGATCTCGCGGCCTTTTTCAGAGGCCTGAGTCATAATGATCTGCTCGCGACGCAGTAAAGCTCGGAGCTCGTCCTGCGTTGCGGCTTCGCGCTCGCCGGAGACGAGTTCGTTCAATCGGTTTCTTCCCTTAAAAGCGTAAGTAGGCATTTTGAGTGGTCACTCCAGATGAGTTTCTAAAAGAGGTCTATCTAACAGGCGGACGTTGTCCGATCGGGCGGCCTTGTGCATAGGGGCTGCCGCCGGCAGGAGGAGCGGCCGGCCTTCCGACGCCGCCGTAGGATTCGTTCAGGCCGGAACCACGCTGTATCAGCTCTTTGAGCTCGTCGGGGTTCGACGAACGCTGCATCGCGGTCTCGAGCGTGATCGTTCGTTTGTGTACGAGCGTTGCGAGAGCCTGGTTAAAGGTCTGCATACCGAACTTGTCCTGGCCGGTCTGCATCATCGAATAGATCTGGTGGATCTTATCCTCGCGGATCAGGTTGCGAATAGCCGAATTCGGAACGAGGATCTCGAGTGCCATCGCCCGGCCGTCGCCTGAGGCCTTCGGCAGCAGCGATTGACAAAGAATCCCTTCCAGAACAAGCGAGAGCTGCGTGCGAACCTGTGCCTGCTGCTCGGAGGGAAAGACGTCGATGATACGGTTGATCGTCGAATACGCCGAGTTCGTATGCAGCGTTGCGAAGGTCAAGTGGCCCGTTTCTGCGATACGCAGGGCCATCTCGATCGTCTCAAGGTCTCGCATTTCACCGACGAGCACGATGTCCGGATCCTGTCGAAGGGCCGTTCGGAGTGCCGCACCGAACGAATGCGTATCGGACGCGACCTCACGCTGGTTTACAACACAGTTCTTATGATTGTGCAGGAATTCGATCGGGTCCTCGATCGTCAAAATGTGATCGTGGCGATCCATATTGATCTTATCGACCATGGAGGCAAGCGTGGTCGATTTACCGGAACCCGTCGGGCCTGTCACAAGCACAAGGCCGCGCGGCTTTTTGCAAAGATCCTGAACCACCTGGGGCAAGCCAAGAGCTTCGAACGACTTGATCTCGTACGGGATAGCACGGAACACGGCGCCGACAGCTCCCTTCTGATTAAAAAGGTTGGCACGAAATCGCGACATCCCTTTCAAGCCGAATGAGAAATCAAGCTCGAGGTTCTCTTCGAATCGATGCTTCTGCGCATCGGTGAGCACCGAATACGCGAGCCGTTTCGTGTCGGCCGGTGTTAGGGCCGGAAAGCCCGCTATCGGCGACAGATGGCCGTGGACACGCACCTGTGGAGGCGAGTTGGTTGAAAGGTGCAAGTCGGATCCGCCGGCATCCGTCATCCGTTTCAGGAGTTCGGGCAGCGTGACGGTCGATTCGTTTACCGGTTCGTAGCTCATATCTCAAGTAATTCTAAATGTGGTCAAAATTAGGCTCTTGCTATTCGCGGACAGAGGCTCGCTGCGTCGCTCGAACGCGGCTCTGCAGCGATCCAAGTACCTTCTCGGATTCTTCGGCAAGGCGATCGGCCTGGTCCGCCGAGGAGTTGGTGGCGACGTTGTAGATCTTCCCGTCAACAGCGGCAAAATAGAACATTCGCGACTGAAGCTGCCCGTTGCGTGCCTGCGACTGGGCAACAACGACGTAAACGAGGCGGCCGTTGATCTCTTTTTGATAATCGTTGACGACCCAGCCGTTCTCCTGGATCATTCGATTGATGACATCGCGGCGAAGTGCGGTCGTCGAAACCCCGGCAAGCATTCTGTGCGAACCGACCGTGCGGTCTTCACCCGTAGCCGGGCCAACGACCGAGATCGACGCCGAGCCGATCTGTGAGCCGCGGGAATCATCCACGCGGAAACGAACTTCATTCGATGTTGCCTGCGCTTCTGCCCATGTTTGAGGAGTTGCTGCTACCGTCGGCTTGACGCGCTTCACACGCGGCCTGCGCGCCACATAACGACGGTTAGCCGCACGCGCACGACGGGCTCTCGCGAGCCTGATCCTGCGAAGACGCAGACGCCTTACCTGTGCGCGATGCCGGCGGGCCCGGCGTTGACGTGCCCGATACTGGCGCCACCAGCGTTTTGAATATTTCTTGTAATGCTTGCGGTGCTTCCGCTGTTTCCGAGCGCGACGCGATGCCGCATCTGCGTCGTTGGTTCCGAGCGGCACGATTATACCGATACCGATGAACAGTGCCAGAGTTAATGCGATTACCCTTACTAACATAACTTGCCTCCCAAGTCCTAAATAACGGTCTCCTTGACTACCTCCTCGATCGTCGTGATCCCGTCACGTATCTTGCATAAGCCCGATTCACGCAAGGTGATCATCCCGAGCTCTATTGCTTTTCTCCGCAATTCCATGGCGCTTGCGCCGATGATAATGAGTTCACGAAGTTCATCCGTGATCTCCATAACTTCATAAAGGCCGACCCGGCCCTTGTAACCTGTGTTGTTGCACGCCTGGCAGCCGCGTCCCTTGTAAAGCCTTAGATCGCCGACCTCTTCCGGCTTGAACCCGACCTCGACAAGGCCTTCGCTCGGCATATGGACCTCTTCTTTACACTCTTTGCAAATGCGGCGGATAAGCCGCTGTGCCTGAATGATGTTTACCGATGTCGCTACGAGGAATGGCTCGATACCCATATTCACGAGACGCGAGACCGTTGACGGAGCATCATTCGTGTGGAGTGTCGACAGCACGAGGTGGCCCGTGAGTGCCGCCTTGATGGCGATCTCCGCCGTTTCGAAGTCGCGGATCTCACCGACGAGAACGATGTTCGGGTCCTGACGCAGGAATGAACGAAGCGCCGCGGCAAAATTCAGTCCGATCTGCTCCTTCATCTGGACCTGGTTGATCCCCTGAAGGTTGAATTCGACCGGATCTTCCGCCGTCATAATGTTCGTCTCCGGCGTGTTCAGCGACTGGAGCGCGGAATAGAGCGTATTCGTTTTTCCCGAACCGGTCGGCCCCGTGACGAGCACCATTCCATACGGGTTCGAGATCGCACGCTGGAATTTTTCGAGGCTCTCGACCTCAAAACCGAGCTTGGTCATATCAAGCATCAGTTTTTCTTTATCGAGCAGACGGAGCACGACCTTTTCGCCGAAAAGCGTCGGAAGCGTCGAAACGCGGAAATCGAGTTCGCGTGAACGATCGTCGATCTTGACCTTGATCTTGATACGTCCGTCCTGCGGCAGGCGCTTCTCGGAAATGTCGAGCTTCGACATGATCTTGAGGCGCGAGATGAGCGGGTCTCGGATCTTCATCGGCGGATGCATCACGTCGTAAAGAACACCGTCGATACGGAACCTGATCCGAAAGTCCTTCTCGTACGGCTCGACGTGTATGTCAGATGCACCGCGTCGAAGGCTGTCCACGAGCAGGACGTTCACAAGGCGAACGACCGGAGCATCCTCGCTCGCCCGAGCAAGGGCAGCAAGGTCGATCTCGTCATTTTCCTCGACGAGCTCGAAATCGTCGTGTTCGGCCGAGTCGAACGTGAACCTGTCGAGCGAAACGTCAAGGTCGCCCGCCTGCAGGCCTTCGGCCGCGGTCGATGCCGCCTTTGAATGCCCGTTCGAGCTGCCGTGGCCGTTTCCGCTGAAAGCCACTTCCGCATCTGCGGCAAAAGCCGCATCAAAGATGTCGATCTCGGACGAACCCGTGTAGTATTTCCCGATCGCATGCTGGATCGAGGATTCAGCTGAGATCACAGGTTCGACATTAAATCCGGTCATGAATTTAATGTCGTCCATCGCAAAGACGTTCGTCGGGTCGGCCATGGCGAGCGTGAGGGTGGCACCGACCTTTGATACCGGGAGTACCGAGTACTTCAATGCGACTTCGTGCGAAATGAGCTTTATAACTTCGGGCTCGATCTGAAAGAGCTCGAGGTTGATCGACGGCACGCCGTATTGGCGCGACAGAACCGCCGTAACGACGTCATCGGAGACCACGCCCAACTTAACGAGGTTGGAGCCGAGCCTGCCTCCGTTATTCCGCTGGTACTCAAGCGCGTCCCGCAATTGCTGCGGGGTTATGAGATTTTCGCGGACAAGAATTTCTCCGAGTTTTGCTGACATTTAGAGTGGGTCAAGATCCCTTCTTTGGGCGGTTCCGGGCGGAATTCACGCTTCCCAAGCGGACTTGTATTTCGATGAAGTGGGTCGTCAGAACAACGATGCTAAACATCGTTGATACCTAATAGTAATAGTTAAACACCTTGCGTGTCAACAAAATTTCGTGTCTTGTGGTGCAGCGTGACCGAAAAAGTCTCTCAAAAATCGGTCAAATTGATAGAAACTGCGGAAGATCACTGCGCTTGAGGCGTCGCAGCCATCTGTTTTTCGAGCTGAACGATGAACGAACGTACCGATGTCGCCTCGGGCGTGTCCGGGAAGATATCGAGGAATTCCTTATATAATGCGATCGTTGCGGATATTGGTGTGTCCTTTCGTAAACGAGGCCTAAAAGCTGGTACAAAATGATCGCGTCCGGCGCGCTTCCGAGCTGTTTTAGCGCGACCTTCAGGTTTTTTGCGGCCTCGTCGTAATTTGCCTTCTCGGCATCCGGTTCGCCTTCGGCTCCGGCGGTCTCGGCCCGGTCCTTATACAGAAGTCCAAGGCCCGTGTATGCCTCGGGTTGAAAGCCCTTTCCTTCCGTGATCGCCCTCTTGAACGCGGCGATAGCCTTGTCGGGATAACCGCCGTCCTTCAAAATACGAGCCTCGACCGCTGATGCTTCCGCAAGGCCCGGACGCAGGCGTTTGACCGTCGCGATCGTCTTCTGGGCGGCGATCACATCGGCGTTGTCGTTCTGGAGCCTCGCCATCTCGATATACGCGTCGATGAAGCCCGGCCGTAGCTTGATCGCCGCAGCGTAGGCTGCGATCGCCTTTTCGCGGTCTATCTGCGCAAGCCGTGCGGCTTCCTGGAATTTCAGCTCGGCCTTGTCCGTCGTCCTCGCAAGCGAAACACTGACCTCGCCTTTTATCGCCGGCGAAAGTCTTTGGGACTTTTCCTTGAACCCGTCGCTACGCAATTTGAGGGTGTGGTTCTCGGCGGAGAGCTTTCTGATCTTAAGAGTGCCGTCCTCACCGGTCCGGCCATAGAGTACGCCGTCAACGAAGACCTGCGTATTCGGTTCCGTCTTGACAGTGATCGAACGGGCTTGCGCGAACGCACCAATGCTTAATGCACATATCAGGAAGATTACCGCGTTCAGATAGCCCAACTTCATACCGCCCATAAACGCTTAGAATGCCCGGTATTGTCGGGATCCTACGCGTTTCCTGTGTCGATATAATTACTATACCTCAAAATTGCAGGCCAAGGCTCTCCGAGCCGGTTCCGCATTCGGCACGGGCCGGGACGGCGGGCGTACATTTTTACTTTTGCTTTTCGCAAAAGCTCATTTATAATCGAGAGTTCGTGGCTGGGTAGCTCAGCTGGTTAGAGCACAGGATTCATAACCCTGAGGTCGGGAGTTCAAGTCTCCCCCCCGCCACCACCTCTATCTAAAGAAAAAGATCCGGGCGAAGGCCTTGTCGGCCTCCGCCCGTTTTTTCATCGCTTCGAGGTGAAGCGGCCTGCTGTATTCGAAGCCTAATCGTTCTTGGCGAAGAGATCTTTCAGCCAGCGAAACGGCTTCTTGATGACCGAGCCGGTCTTATCGAGGAACGAACGCTTCTTTACCGGACGATCGAGGGCCGAAACGACCGTTCTCGGCTCCTTCTTCGCCGTGAATGAAGCAACTTTGGATTCGACAGGTTCGGGCGCCTTGAAAACGTACTTCTCGCCCTTCGGAACGACGATTTTGGTCGTCTCGAACTCGTGTTGATAGGTCACGACCTGATTCCGTCGAAATTTTCGCCTGCGGTTCGGCCTGTCCGTCGTCATAGTCGCGGCCGCGGCCGGGCGGACCTCATCCACGTCGAGATCGACCGCTTCATCAACGCTCGGTTCGAGCTCCGCCGTCGAAGTTCCCGGAAAAAATGGCGAGACGATCGGCCTCGAGACCACACGTGCAAACTCCTGACGGCTCGCCTCCGTCGCGTTATACGCGGTGTAGGCAAGCTGAGCACAGCAAACGGCAATGATCCCTAGAACTAGCTTTTTCATAGCCTTCTCCGATCGGCCACGGCGTTAAACATATATTAACACCATTGATTAGTATATCGAAAACGCTCAAAGGTTGTTAAGCAAAGTATAAGTTTTCCACGGAATGTGCGGAAGGTTCCTTTGCGCCCGCTGCAACACCTTCGGGTTCTTTGCGTTTTCCGTCTCTGCGGCTTTGTTGCCGTTCTCTTAGCGTCCTTTGCGACAGCTTCGCATTCTTTGCGTTTGCGGGGAACGTCTCTGCGGCTTTGTTGCCGTTCTCTTAGCGTCCTTTGCGAAAGCTTCGCGTTCTTTGCGTTTGCGGATTCCTCTCTGCGTCTCTGCGGCTTTGCGGGAAGGTCCTTTCTTTCAAGAAGCAAAACGCAAAGTTCGCAAAGTACACGCAAAGAGCGCAAAGGTAAAAGCTCTTCCCGAGATTGCCCGCAGAGACGCAAAGACGCAGAGGAGAAAGTCTTTGACGCGTACTACCCCACTGCCTGTTTGCTTTGTTCGCTCTCTCGGGCGGACGCTGCTGCTTCGCGGCCTTGCGGGAGATTTCTTCGCGACCTTTGCGACACCTTCGCGTTCTTTGCGTTTTTGGGTCTTTCCTCTCTGTGGGCTTTGCGGGGGATTTCTGTTCCTGCTCAATTTCTTTCAAGAAACAAAACGCAAAGAATGAAGAAGAATGTAACACTTACGAATGCGAACGGCTTAGAGCTTCTCTGGCTCCGTTGCGATTTTTTAAGGAACACGCCGCAAGTTTCGTGGTAACATCGGGTCAATCGGTCCAACGGAAAGTGCATTACGGCCCGCCCGGACTTCCATATCTAACATCGGAGTCAATTTTTACGATGGCAAGATCCTCAATATTGCTCGGTTCCGTCGTTCTTTTCGCCCTTTGTTTTGCCCTTGTGGTGAACGCCCAAACCTGCGACCCGCCGGCGGTTACGATAAAAAATGATGCCGATATCATCTTCACTCCGCAGCAGGAAATGGATCTCGGCGACATTATCCTCGAAAAGGTCAGAAGCGATTATGGAATAATAGACGACCCCGCCGTTACGTATTATCTGCAGAAGATGGCTGCCCGCCTCGCCGCTCATCTTCCGAATAAGGGCATTGCCTTTCGGATCTTCGTATCGGACCAGCCTGATACGAACGCTCTAACCATCACCGGCGGCGTTATCGTCATCACGCGGAAGATGGTCTCTTTCGCGCGAACTGAGGACGAACTCGCATTCATCCTTGCCCACGAAATGGGACACGCGACCGTGAGGCACGGAGCTATCACATATAGCAGGATGTTCAAGCGGATACTCAACGTTGACAAGTTCAAAGACCGCAAGGACATTGAGGAAAAATTCAACGAACTACTTGAACGCCGGTACACGAAATACGTCAAGCCTGATGACACCGACGAGGAGCAGGACGAGGCCGACCGGTTGGGAGTATATGCGGTGGCCGCTGCCGGTTACGATGCCGCACAGATCGCCCCGTTCTGGCAGCGGCTGACCTCGGCGAAGAAAAAGAGTGCCATCTCGATCTTTTTAGGAGGAAGTACCGGTAGCGAGAAGCGCCTAAAAGAGATCGTCGATCAGTATAAAAACCTGCCAGCAGGATGCCGTGAAAATCGCGGCAGCACGCACGCGGAGGAGTTTGCTCAGTGGCGAACTCGAGTCGTCTCATTTGACCCGTTTGCCAAGGTCGAGTCCGTTCCGGGCATCATCAAACGTACGACACTCTCCCCGATCCGAAGCGAGATACTCGCAATAAAGTTTAGTCGGGACGGCAGATACTTGCTCGTACAGGATGCCGCGACCGTAACTGTCTTAAGGCGGGAACCGCTCGAAGTTCTCTTTCAGGCACCTGCCGAAGACTCTTTGCCGGCCGATTTTACTCCCGATTCGTCCTCCGTGATCGTCGTGACGAATGGATTGCATCTAAGAAAATGGGATGTTGGAAAACGCGAACTTTCCGACGATATCGAGATCGCCCTACCGAATCCGGCCTGGCAGACTCGGGTATCGCCAAACGGTGAGCTGATCGCCGCATTCGAGTACAACGGAGACCTCAGCGTTTACGATACCAAGACAAGCGATCTTAAATTCCGGAAAAAGGAATATTACTTACCAACCTCCTTTGGATGGCTGCTCTGGCAGGCCTCTCGCCAGCTCGATGACGGCTTCGAGAAGAACGTGATCTCGCTCAAGTTCTCACCGGATAGTGCGTATCTTCTTGCGGGCGGCGAGGCCCAGATCGGCTTCCTCGCCCACCTCGAGAGCATCGTGGTCGACCTGACCACAAACAAACAAATATCGACTGGCGGCAACGTAGATCGCCTTATAAAGAATAGCTACACCTTCCTTTCAAAGGATCGAATGATCGGGCGAGTCGGTAAAGATATGGCCGATTCAGGCATATTTTCATTTCCGTCCGGCGAGCGGCTGGAAAAGTTCGAGCTTGGCGGCCTCGCGTATTCAAAAGCAGCCGAAGGCGACCTTATAGCCGTACGACCGGTGAACGGAGCGGCTGTCGGCATCTTCGACATCCATCAAAAGAAGTATATCTTCGCCAGCCGAAAATGGGCTCTTGATGTGTATAAAGATATCGTTGCCGCCGAGCGGAAGAACGGCGAGATCGCACTATACAAGATCGGGAGCTCCGAACCCTTTGCAACGGCAGATCTTCCGAAAAGCGATTTTGGCCGCCTGCGTACGGTTTCATTCTCCGACGACGGAACGCTGCTTGTCGCTTCGAATCGGGGCCGCGGCGCGGTTTGGTCCCTGGAGAACGGCAATACTCTGATGGAGTTAAGGTCCTTCCGCGGTTCATTTATAACACCGGACGATACGATCTTCGCGGACTTCCCCGCGAAGGATGAAATGCAGCGGACCATCGCGAAGATCGAGCCGGCCGCAAAGGCGGTTACGCCAGGCTCGGGCTTCGTAGAAGATTCCGCGCAGCAATACGGAAAGTTCCTCCTGATCCGTCGGTCGCTCGACGAAGATTTCAAAAAGGACCAGGCAAAATTCCAAGCGAAAAATCCGCTGATATACAGCGATGAGCGGCGAGATCGCGCTGTCTCGTTTCGCAAGGTCGAGTTCGAGGTTCGGGATGTGACCACAGGAAAGACCCTATGGTCCCGCAAATTCCTCAAGGAGACGCCATACTTTTTCGTCAACTCCTCACGAGACACGATCGCGCTGATGTGGGACGCAAAGGCGGACGCCGTCAACGAACTGATCGAGGCAAAACCCGACCTCGCATCGCGCCGGAAGGCCCTAAAGGAGAAAGCTGGCGACCAAGTCGTCGAATTCGTCGATCTTGCGACCGGCGTCGCCAAATACTACCTATTCCTCGAAACCGGTGAATACTCCATCCAAATTGACGCCGTACGTGCCGCGGGCGATTACATCGTTGTGGACGATTCCGAGAATCGCCAACTCGTTTTCTCGGCGAAGACCGGCGAACTCATACGAAGGTTCGTCGGTGTCGATGCGATCTTGAACGCCCCAAAGGGAATGATCCTGATCGAGAATCTGCCCGGCAGACTTTTCCTCTACGATATCGCAAGCGGAAAGTT
The DNA here is from genome assembly GCA_001567505.1 of Acidobacteria bacterium OLB17. Lineage (GTDB taxonomy): Bacteria > Acidobacteriota > Blastocatellia > Pyrinomonadales > Pyrinomonadaceae > OLB17. The sequence goes on from LLEU01000057.1 coordinate 49,269, forward strand.
GGTCAACAGGATGACCTTCCGGAAAAACGTGAGCGCGATGAGATTCTCGCGTGACGGCGAACGTCTCTTTATCCTCACGACCGACCAGATCAGCTACACGGTCGATGTCTCGCACCGTGCGCCGTAGATCTATTTCGACCTCCGTGGCACCTTTGCGTTGACTGCGTTCTCGGATCTTCCCGCTCGGCGGCTTTGCGGCTTTGCGGGGGATTTCTGTTCCTGCTCAATTTCTTCCAAGAAGCAAAACGCAAAGTTCGCAAAGTACACGAAAAGGGCGCAAAGGTAAAAGCTCTTCCCGAGATTGCCCGCAGAGACGCAAAGACGCAGAGGAGGAATTCTTTGTAGTGTCTTACCCCGCCGCCTGAATGCTTTGTTCGCTCTCTCGGGCGGACGCTGCTGCTTCGCGGCCTTGCGGGAGATTTCTTCGCGACCTCTGCGGCACCTTTGCGTTCTTTGCGTTTTTGGGTCTTTCCTCTCTGCGGCTTGCGGGAGAATTTTTGGTAGAATCTTCTATACAAAATAAGTTTCGGGGAGCTATTTCGGCTGAGAGGCGTCCGCGATCGCGGCCGCGACCCATAACACTTGATTCGGGTAATTCCGACGTAAGGAGAGAAACGATGAACGACCCAATGCAGAAGCCTGCTTTCGAGAACGAAGGCGGTGACACACACCTTCCCGCATCACAGAAAATTTACGTCAAAGCG
>LLEU01000058.1 GCA_001567505.1 Acidobacteria bacterium OLB17
CCCGCAAAGGCAGCAAAGGAAATACCCGCAAAGGCCGCAAAGGAAATCCCGCAAAGGCCGCAAAGGAAATCCCGCAAAGGCCGCTAGAGACTACGAGCTGTTCGATCTTTACTTAGCAACCGGATGAGCATCATTTCGATCGAGGCCAACGTTGCTGAAAGGGATGTCGTAGATAGGATAGGACTGCCAGTCCTTGTGGTCGAAGTGCCACCATTCGTTCGGGTTGACGAAGAATCCTTCGGCCTCCATCAGGGTTCGAAGTTTGTCGCGGTTCGCGCGTTCCTCGTCCGTTCCGCCATCGTAGTTGGGCGACGCTTTTTCGTTGAATTCATCGAAATCCGACGGCATCGGGATGAGGCTGCCGGTCGCAAGATCGTAGATGCTGAGATCTACGGCACATCCACGGTTGTGTTTTGAGCCGTTCGCGGGGTTGGCGACGTATTTTCGTTCTTCGGGTTTTACGACCTCCCAGAAGAGCTTCGTGATCGACCAGGGACGGTAGCCGTCGAAAACGACGATGCCGAGACCGTCTTTTGCAAGCATTTTGTGAACGCGGAGCAGAGCCTTTGCGGCGACCGGCTGCAAGAACGCACGGGCTTCCGGATAGACGACACGCCCGGCAAAATTGTCTGTCCGGGCGTAGCGAATGTCGAGTTTTATGGTCTTGCTAAGGGTCGTGAGTTCAACCATATTGGCGTCTGCAATTTAACTATTGTGGTGCGGGTTCGTCCTTGACGTCTTCGTCGCTGATGACAACGTCGGTCCCATATTTCTGATAATCCTTGAACCGAATTATATTCCGCGTGTCGAAGAGTTTGCCGTCGCTCCGGGATGTGAGTGTGACCTCGGACCTTGCCGGCAAAAGGTATTTTTCGTCGTTGATCGTGACCCAACTGTAATCGATCGTCCGGCGTGCCGCCGTTACTATGAAGCCGGGCGGGAGTTCGGTCGCCTGGCTTTCGATTCGTAGCACGCGTGCCGTGTCCCGGTCGATCCAGACCTTTCCGTGCATACCGGTAATGGCCTGGTCGGTCGAGAGCGTACCGGCGCTCACACGTTGGCGGGCTTTGTCGCGGGCAACATCGAATTCATAAATGACCGTCTTTCGCATATCGATGCGGTCGGTATCAAGAACCTCGAATTTTGCTTCATTCTCGGGCTTGAAGATCGTCGAAAGCACGGTCACGAATTCGCCCGTCGAGCTCGTTCCGCCGGCCTGCGAGTAAGAGCTTTGCGGCTTCGGATCTGTCTGAAGTACGCCGTTGATCGAGAGCAGGCGATAGTCTTCCTCGCCGGTCGAGCGATAGCTGACGCCGACGACCAGGCGGTCGAGCGTCCGGTACGTATTCGTGCCGGAGAATGCCGCACCGCGTTGGATCAACTGCTTTACGACGAAATCGGGCATATCGCCGACGGCCGCCATCGTGTTCCGGCGAGCTTTTTCGAGAAGGTCACGCGATTCTTCAGCCGAAGGAAGCTGCGAGCCCTGCGGGTCGAGGTGTCGGCGTCCGGCCTCGTCGAGTGCACGGCGGAGTTCTTCGTCGGCACCGGCCTTTGTCCTCGTAAATCCGCGAAGGCCGTCCGTTACTTCGAACGCGATCCCGCGTTTCCTCAAAGCCTCAATGATGCGTTCGCGCTCGGCCGGATCCTTCTGGAGCGTGTAGAGCATCTTGACGTATTCGGCCTGAGTGAGCGGCCCCTGTTGTGGAAAGGCGGCAGAGGCAGCAAGAACGGTAATGATAAGGGCGATAAAAACTCTCATTCTGAGTAATGATGCCGATCTTGCATACAAGCGTTGGCTTCACAAAAAAGTATGCGACAAAAAGAAAAAAAGCGGAAAGATCAAGATGATCGGTTTCCGCTTTTAAGTATGATAACGAAAAGAAAAGTTAGTTCACCCACTCTTCTTCGTAATTAAGCCGCCAATGCCTCGTCACCCAAGCCTGAGCCTCAGACATTACCGTTTCTTTCCACTTCTTCAAATTATCAAGAATGGAAAGAGCGGCCATGGGTTTGCTCGGATCGCGTTCGACACGAATTACTTCGGTCTTTACATCGATGATCGGTTTATCGTCACCGAGGATCTTCAGGCGAACTTTGCTTCCGACCGGCGGAAGTACGTCCAGATTGACGAGAGCGCTCGCCTCCCCAACGTTCTCGGTCAAGCCTTCTACCCTGATCGTCCGTCCGCTTTCCGCGTCAACCCACGTTGCCCTTACAGGCATACTTGCAGTGATGCGCCGGTGCAATGGCGTTCTGTATGATGATGTAGTGTATTCTACGTCTGCCATTATCTCCCCCTTATTTCCTTAAAAACGCAATTCGGAGGTCTTGGTCTGGTCAAAGATCGATCGAACAGCGCCAACCAATCTTAGTCATTCTTACAAAAAAGTCAAGTATCTTGAGCAACTGCCCAAAAACGTCGGTTTTTCGCCCCCGACCTACCAAATTACGAGTATTTTGTAACACGATTGATTACAGATGTCAATATGATCTTTTAGGCAATTTTGACCGCCAAATTATTGGTCGAAAAAAAACTTTCCGAACCGCTTGAAAAATAAGTGGTTTGGTTCTACATTGTCGGTATTCAGATTGCATAGATGTTACGAAAAGCGGGCGTTCACCTTGCTTGGCAACGACGCTGGACGTAAGGTTGAAGCGTCAGATCAGTGGCCTGCCCCTTGTAAATGGCGGGGCGACTGATGTAAGGGAGTTTTTCCGGGGGGAACTTGCACTATTTCGCGGCGGCCGGGCATTGCTCCACGGCATCCGAGATCTTAGAGGCCCTCCAAAATTTCGTTCTGAGGCGGCCGTTGCAAAACGAGCTGACTCGAATGCTATTCCGATCAAAATTTACCTATTGAGGTACATAAAAATGTCCAAACAATTGTTTAACAAGCTGCTTGCTGCGACGTTGTTCGCGATGCTCGCGTTTGCGGGGTCTGCATTGGCCCAATCGCAGGCGAGTACAGGCCAGATCACCGGCACCGTAACGGATCCGAACGGAGCCGTTATCCCGTCGGCAACCGTCACGCTGACCAGCAAAGCCACCAATCAAAAACAAACCGCGACCACCGGCTCGGACGGCGTTTATAAATTCGTCCTCCTGCAGCCCGGTGTTTACGAGATAAACACGAAGGCGACGGGCTTCGGTGACGCAAAAGGCGAGGTCACGGTCGTCGTCGGCCGAACGATCGACGCGAATATCAAGATGACCGCCGGCGAGGTTACGGCGACGGTCGAGGTCTCGGCCGACGCGGTTCAGACGACGACGAGCAACTTCGACGCGGTTCAGAGCAGCCAAGCCATCCAAAATCTTCCGATCAACGGCCGCCGCTTCCAGGATTTTGTGACCCTGACGCCAACTGCGCAGGTCGATCCTTCGCGAGGCCAGATCTCGCTCAGCGGACAGCGCGGCATTAATTCCAATATCAACGTTGACGGTGTCGATTATAACCAGCCGTTCTTTGGCGGTATCCGCGGCGGTGAACGCTCGAATTCGGCATTTACGCTGCCGCAGGAATCCATACAGGAATTCCAGGTCGTGGCGGCAGGTTATTCCGCCGAGTTCGGCAGAAGCTCCGGCGGTATCGTCAATGCGGTCACGAAGTCGGGCACGAACGAAGTTCGCGGCTCGGCCTTTTACTTGATCCGTCCGAAACAGCTTGCACGTGCGAACTCGTTCGCGAAAGCGCTTGCAGACCAGCGGCTAAATGCGCTCGGCCTTCAGGCGACGCTTGCCCCGACGCAGCATCAGTTCGGCGGTTCTGTCGGCGGCCCGATCGTCAAGGACAAGCTCTTTTACTTTGCGAGCTACGAGCAGCAGCGTTTTCGTGCTCCGCGCCAGGTCCTATATCCGAGCCTGCTCAGCCTTTCGACGGTTACGCCTTCGCAGCAGGAGGCTTTTGATTTCTACCGGTCGAATGAGGTTCAATACCAGCAAACCAACGATGCGTACGCGGTCTTGGGTAAGATCGACTGGAATCTGAACAAGGCTAATCGCTTCAACATCCGCTACAACTTCGCGACGAACAAGGCCCTGAACGCCGTTTCGACGGGTGAAACGGCCCTCGACCCGACGACCGGAAACTCGCTCTCGACCAACGGTACCGAGAACGATAGGAACCACATTGTCGTCGCGCAGCTCGTCTCGACGCTTAGCTCTAATTGGATCAATGAGTTCCGCGGCCAGTTTGCGTACGAAGAGCGGCCGAGGATCCCGAACGAACTCGTCGCTGATATCAATACTTCGATCGGCACGTACGGCACGCGTAACTTCCTGCCGACGACTCAGTTCGACAAACGCCTTCAGTTCGCCGACAGCCTCACGTATCTAAAGGGTGCACACACCTTCAAGTTCGGCGGCGAATTCAGCCGGATCCACGCCGAGCAGACATTCGGTTTCAACCAGACCGGTGTTTACACTTTTTCGGGCCTAACTTCGACGACAGCGATCTTGGATGCTCTCGGAACGACCCGCACGGCAACATTCCGCGGCCGATTCGATACGACGACTGCGCGTTACAACCGTCAGGTCGGGAACCTTGCGGCGGGATTTGGCGTGACGGAGGTCGCGGCCTTTGCACAGGATTCCTGGAGAGTGAATAACAAGCTCACGCTTAATCTCGGCCTTCGCTTCGAAAAACAGTTCAACCCGACGGCTGAAGCGAACAATACGCCCGTTTTGACGCTGATCAGGAATACCGCATTCCCGATGCTCGGCGGCAAAGGAATTGATCCGGCGAATATTCCGGACAGCCAAAACGAATGGGGCCCGCGTCTCGGTTTTGCGTATGACCCGTGGGGCAACGGCCGGACGGTGATCCGCGGCTTCGCAGGCCGCTATTTCGCACGCACACCTTTGATCGTGCTCGCGGCGCCTTACAATAACTTCCGCGACCCGGCGGGCGACCTTTCGGTTACGCTCGGGTCACCGGCATTCAGTGCCACGGGCTTTAACCAGGCGGCGTTCGATGCGGCAAATCCGCAGTACGTTGCGATCCTCGGCGGCACGGGCTTTACTCCGAACACCGTATATCGGCAGTTCGCTATCCTCGGCATCGATCTGAATTCGGCCCAGCTGAATTCGATGCCGATCATCAGCCCGGCCCAGATGGCGACGATCCAGAGTGCGATACTCGCTGCGACAACAAACCCGCCGGCGAACCTCGGGATCTTCCAGGGGGCGAACTTCACAGGTATCGCTCCGAATTTCAAGAACCCGGAATCGATCCAGTTCGGATTCGGTGTCGAGCATCAGTTCACCTCGAAGCTCACGATCGGCCTCGATTACTCGCAGGTCAATACGATCCACCTTCAGAGGAATCGTGACATCAACCTGCCGGCACCGACCGGTGTCGATCCCGTGACCGGACGCGTGCTCGTAAACCGCAACAATCGTCCGCTGCGTAATATCGGCACGCTGCAGATGCGTGATTCGTCAGCACGCTCGCTTTATCGGGCGGTGACGTTCCGTGCTAACTACAAACAGAAATGGATGCGGGTGAATCTCTATTACACGCTGTCCCGTTCGCTCTCGGACGACGATAACGAACGCGATTCCGGCGGCGTCCTTTATTCGAATCCTTACGACCTGAGGGGTGAATATTACAATTCGCGTCTCGACCGGAGGCATCAGTTCGTGGCAAACCCGATATTCTTCCTTCCCTATGGATTTGAGGTATCGAGTGCGATCCGCCTGCGTTCGGGTTCGCCTGTTGACGCAAGGGTCGGCCGTGATCTGAACGGCGACGGCAACTCGACCGAAAGGCCGATGATCGTCCCGGGTGTAGAGATGAAGCGAAACTACTACACGAACCGTCCGATCTATGACGTCGATATGCGGGTTCAGAAGAGCTTTATGTTCTCTGAGACGCGCCGCCTGGCTCTTTCAGCGGAGTTCTTTAATATTCTCAATCTGTCGAACGTGCAGTTCGGCGGTACGGCAACGACGAACTTCTGTTCGAACACGAATGCCGACTGCGGTCTGTATGGCCCGACGAATATTAACTTCCTGAACACGATCCAGCAGAGCCCGTCGGCTTCGAACTACGGAAAACTGAACCTCTCGGGCTTGAATCCGGGAAGCCAGGTCTTCCAGATGCAGCTCGGAGCCCGACTCTACTTCTGATCACGTAGTTCGGGCGGGCCTTGCGCCCGGCCGTAGCTCCTAGGACGCTGCTCGGTTCGTCGTAAAATGACAGGCCCGAGCAGCGTATTTTTGTCTCTTCTGCGGGCAGGTTATACTTCCTTGTCCTCGGGTTATGCGGATCCTGCAGATCACATCGGCAAAGAACTTTGGCGGCGGCGAACGGCACTTTCGCGACCTCGCCCACGGCCTTATGCAACGCGGGCATGAGGTCTTTGTGGCGATCCGCCCAACGAACCAATGGCAGGATCGCCTCGACTTTATCCCGAAGGAGAATATCCTTTTCGTGTCGATACGGAACTCGTTCGGGATGTTCAGTGCAAAGCGGATCGCGAGGTTCATACAGCGGAATAATATCGACATACTTCACGCGCACGCGGCACGCGATTATATCGCAGCCTCGGTTGCCGCCCGCGTTGCAAAAAACACGAAGCTTGTCATTACGCGGCACGTTCTTTTTCCGCTCAAACCCTTTCATAAGATCGCGCTAAAGAACGTAGATCGTGCGATCGGCGTCTCGCCGGCGGTAGCGGTGGAACTTGCTAACATCTTCCCGCGTAATAAGATAGCGACGATCGAGAATGGCCTTGACGTGACGCTCCCGGAAAATTTTGCCGAGGCCGGGCATGAGTTCCGGGCCTTCCACAAGATACCGGTGGACGCACGGCTCGTTCTCGCGATCGGAGAGTTGAAGCCTTTGAAAGGGCAGATCGACCTCGTGCTTGCTGCAGCCGAGGTCGTAAAAAAGGTCCCTTCGGCGCATTTTTGCATCGCGGGCGTTGATAATTCAGGCGGCAGGCGTTTCCGCCGCGAACTGCGGCGGCTCGCTTCGACACTCGGCGTCGCCGACCATTTTACGTGGCTCGATTGGATTGAGGATACGCGTCCAGCGTTCTCGGCCGCGGACCTGTTCGTGTCGCCGTCACATTCGGAAAGTTTTGGGCTCGCGATGCTCGAGGCAATGGCTTCCGAGCGGGCCGTGATCGCGACGCGAACCGAAGGGGCGAAAACGTTGATCGACGATACGCGTCTCCTTGTGCCGATAAATGAACCTGTGGCAATGGCCACGGCGATCGCGGAACTTCTCGCGAATGAAGACCTGCGTGCGAAGACGGCTCGAACCTTGCGCGAGCGGGCCAAGCGTGAGTTCTCGCTCGAGAAGTTTATCGACGGTCACGAAAAACTGTATGCCGAACTGCTTGAGGGCAGTTCTTGAAAAACTTAGCAAATTGAAGGAGCCGACACACCGGCCCGTCTCTTACAACTTATGAGGAAAGCGATTGTTTCATCCCTGATCGCAATATTCGTGTCTTTAAATATCGCCGCTCAAACACCTCAGGAACTCGCGGACGCGTGGGACTCGACGCATATTACCAACAAGGAGCCATCCGACGTTCGGCACGCGGATCTGAAGGCATACCTTGAGAAGCTTCGCAGCCAGGGCGTTCGCGTCGAAGAGGTTGGCCGCTCGAACGCTCAGCGGGAGATCTATCAAATGGAATTCGGCAGCGGGCCGATCAAGATCTTCCTTTGGTCTCAAATGCACGGGGACGAGCCTACGGCGACATCCGCGCTCATCGACATCTTTTCGTTTTTCTCGACACACAAGGACACGCCGTGGGTTAAGACGATCGCCGAGAAACTGACGATCCGGGCCGTGCCGATGCTGAATCCGGACGGTGCGGAGCTCTACACGCGCCGCAATCTGCAGGGCATCGACATAAATCGCGACGCCCTTGCGCTTGCAACGCCCGAAGCGCGGCTCCTAAAACAGCTTCGCGACCGTTGGCAGCCGCATATCGGTTTTAACCTACATAATCAGCAGGCGTTGACGGCGGTCGATCATACGGCGAAGCAGGCCGCGATCTCGTTCCTCGTCGTTTACGGCGACGCTCGCAAGACCGAAACCAACGGGATGATAATGAATAAGCGTATAGTCTCGGAGATGATAAAGGCGATCGAACCCTTCATCCCCGGGCATATCGCTCGCTACGGTGACGAATGGACGCCGACGGCCTTTGGCGATAACTTCTCGGCCTGGGGAACGCCTGTTATCCTGATCGAGACCGGTGCACTTGTCGGGAAAAGCGAGTTGTATCTTGCGAAGATCAATTTTATTGCGATGATGACTGCCTTCTCGTCCGTCGCAACTGCCTCGCAGGCCTCGGCTTCGACACAGCCATATGACACGCTGCCGCATAATGGATCGGGGACACTGGTAAACTATATCTTTCGCGGTATGCAGCTTCCGCCGAATGACGGCAGGAGGCCGGCCGCGTTCGATGTTGCGGTCACAGCGGCAAGACGGCGGGCAAGTTTTCTCCCGTGGCTGCGGATCGCACGCGTCGGGAACCTCAACGGCCTGCACGGCCTTGAGGAATACGACGCAAGCGGATTCTACGTTGTCCAAAGGTTCCGCAACCTGAAGGTCGGCAGTACCGCCGAGTTCCTTTTCTATCGTACCGACCGCGTTGTTGACTGGGACGCTGAGGATCTCGAAACAAGGTACGAGCCGGACGCGATCTTCTCGGCGGGAAAATGGATAAAGGGTGAAGGCCGAATAGCCAAAGTGCTTTTTTAACTTAACTGTGCTGCGTTTGCTCAAGATCAATAATGTCGCATTGATCGACGACCTCGAGATCGAGTTCGGCGACGGACTGAATCTCCTGACCGGAGAAACAGGCTCAGGAAAGTCGATAATCATCGACGGCCTTGGTGCATTGTCGGGCGAGCGTGTTTCTTCCGACCTGATTAAACAAGGCGAGACAACCGCTCGCATCGAGGGCGTCTTTTCAGTCGAGATACCGTCCGACATCGCTGAGATATTCGCCGAGGCCGGCGTAGATATCGACGACGAGGTCATCGTAAGGCGTGAGCTTTCAGCATCGGGGAAGAATCGAGTTTTCGTGAACGACCGGCTCGTCACGCAGAATTTCCTGAAGCGCATCGGACACATCTTCGCGGATATTTGCGGGCAGGGCGAACAGGCAATGCTTTATGACCCGCATCAGCACCTTTCGATGCTGGACACAGCGGCCTCCGCCGAAACGGAGCTTGCCGCGACGGCGGCCGCGTTCCGCCGCTGGTCGTCGATCCGTCGGGAACTTGACGAACTGAACGAAGACGATTCTGCCAAGCTGCGGGCTCTCGACATCCTGCGTTTTGAGATCGACGAGATCGAGCGCGCCGGGCTTCGTTCAGGCGAGGAGGAAGAGCTTGAGAGCGAAAGGTCGCGCGTGCTGAACGCCGAAAAGCTGGCCGCCGCAAGCGATGAGATCGCCGAGTTGCTCTACGACGCTGATCTTTCGGCGGTCACGACGCTCGATCGGGCCGGCCGCCGCCTTGCGGAGCTTGCCGAATTCGAGAAGCAATTCAAGGATTTTGAGGACGGCGTCGCTGCGGCGCGTGCCGTTATCGAGGAGTTGGCCGCCTCGGCCCGGCGATACCGCGAAACGCTTGAGGTCGCGCCCGGACACCTTGACGAGATCGAGGCAAGGCTTGCTGAGATCGCAAGGCTCAAGCGAAAATACGGCGAGAGCGTCGAGGCCGTACTCGATCATCTTGCGGGATCGCGAGCAAAGCTCGATTCGATCGAGACCTCCGAGATGCGCGAAAAGGAACTCTCCGCACAGCTTGCCTTGGCAGAGGCGGATTATCGAAAATGTGCAGCCGCACTTACGAAAAAGCGAACGGCCACGGCGGCGAAATTCAAGGCGGCGGTCGAGAAAGAACTTGCTTTTGTCGCGTTGGACAAGGCCGTTTTTGAGGTTCGTCTTTCCGAGCTTGAAGGGTTTTCCCAGGCGGGCAGCGAACGCGCGGAATTCTATTTTTCGGCGAATCCGGGCGAGCTGCCAAAGCCGCTTGCAAAGGTCGCGTCCGGCGGCGAGATCTCGCGGCTAATGCTCGTTCTGCGGACGGTAAGCGGCAGGAACGAGTTTCAACGCACCGCTGTTTTTGACGAGATCGATATCGGCATCGGTGGACGCGTCGCCGAGGCCGTCGGCCGGCGTCTGCAGAAGCTTGCCGCTACGCAGCAGGTGCTTTGTGTGACGCATCAGCCGCAGATCGCATCGCTTGCCGATCATCATTTCGTTGTCGAAAAAGCCACACGATCAAATACGACCAGGATCTCCGTACGCGAGCTTTCGAACGTCGAACGGATCGACGAGGTCGCACGTATGCTCGCAGGACGCGAGATCACCGATGCCGCTCGCGAGAATGCAAAAGCAATGCTCGCGGCCGCAAAATAGGAGAATATGAACGCAGAACCTCTCGCGAACGTCTTTCGCGGCCAGAACCTCGAATCTGTACACGCCGGACACTTCATCGTGCTCGACGGCGAAGGGAATGTCGTGCTTGCAAAAGGCGAACCTTCGACCGCTACGTACTTCCGCTCGGCCGCAAAACCTTTTCAGTTCATCCCGAATCTGACGAGCGGCGCGGCCGACGCTTTCGGATTCAACGAGGAAGAGGTCGCGCTTGCGGTTGCGTCCCATTCGGGTGAAGCGATGCACGTTAAGGTCGCGGCTTCGATGCTTGCAAAGGCGGGATTCAGCGAGAGCGACCTTCGATGCGGAACGCATTTCCCGTTCGATGCCGCAACGTCAAAACAGATGAAGCGTAACGGTGAAGAACCAACGCAGCTACATAACAATTGTTCGGGAAAGCACGCGGCCATGCTCGCTTTTGCGAAACATATCGGTTCGGGAACCGATGAATATGAATCGCCGGAGAATCGTATTCAAGGTCGGATCTTACGCTGCATCAAGGATTTTGGCGAGACCGAAGAAGTTTCTCTTGGAACCGACGGCTGTGCCGCCCCGAACTTCTGCCTGCCGGTCTCGGCGATGGCGAAAAGCTTTGCGAACCTTGTGAATCCCGCCCGCTTTCCCGAGATCACGCAGGCCGCCTGCAAACGGATCGTCGCCGCAATGACGCAGTATCCCGAACTCATCGGCGGAACGACGCGGCTTGACACGACGCTGATGCGTGCGGGGAACGGTTCTTTGATCTCGAAGGTCGGGGCCGACGGCGTGTGGGCGTGCGGCATCATCCCATCGGAAAAGTATCCGAGCGGACTCGGCATTGCGCTCAAGATCGCGGACGGCGACGATATGCGAGGGCGTCCGGTCGTTGCTGTGGCGATCCTCAAGAAGCTTGGTATCTTGGAACCGGACGCAATGCCCGACCTTTCACCGATGCCGGTCAAGAATCGACGCGGCGACATCGTCGGACGTGTCGAGGCCGTCGATATCTGATGACGGGCGAACTTGAAGCAAGGCAGTTCAGCCTCTCGGATCGGGATGCTCTGCTCGAATTTCTGGGACGCGTCTATTCGGATGACCCGCGACGAAGCGACCGGCGGTTTTGGGAATGGCATTACGTCGAGAATGCGTACAGCCGCACCGAAGACCTGCCGATCTGGATCGCGCTTGACGGCGGCCGGATCGTTGGCCACCTCGCGGCGATCGAGACCGAGATCAAGGTGGGCGGCGAGATCTACCCGACGATCTGGATCCTCGACCTGATCATCGATCAAAATTACCGCCGACGCGGCATCGCAAAACGCCTCGTTGCCCTCGCAGAGGCCCATCGCTCGATCAGGCTCGGCATCAACACGCACGAGCAGCATTCACCGGAACTCCTCGAATCCCGGGGCTGGAAGATCGTTGCCTCGATCCCGCGATACACGAAGATGCTTTTTCCCGGGAACGCATATTTTGCAGGCCCCGGATTCTGGAAGATACCGCGAGCGGCGGCAAATCTCGCGTATTCATTTCGACCGAAGAGCTCCGTCATTGAGCTCCCGGCGAATGCCGAGATCAGGCCGCTAGAACGCTTTGACGGATCGGCAGACGCCTTGTGGCATAAGGCCTCCGAGACGCGAAACTGCGTCGCTGTTCGCCGTTCAAGTTTTTTGAATTGGCAGTATTTTGAGCAGCCGAAAAAGCGTTTCGACGTGCTTGGATATTTCGCGGGCGACGAACTTCTCGGTTACATCGTTCTGTATTTTCGTCTCCCGAACGAGCAGAACATCGTCGAAAAAGCGGCGATAAGCGATCTCTTATTTACGGAAGCCGAGCCGCATATAGCGGACAGCCTCATCGCCGCCGCATTGGAATTATCGACGCAGCGAAGGGCGGGCCGCGTCGTTACCGATGTTCTGAATGCGCGTGCTGAAGAGGCGCTTGTCCGCAACGGTTTCTTCAAGACGAAAAGCCCGCTGCTTCTGATGGTGCGATCGGATGTACGCGAGGATGTCGTTCTCGACCCCGACAAATGGTTCGTGACCCGCGGCGATTCGGACACCACGATCTTCGAGCATCCGAATCTGCCTTAACCGACCTGTTGATAGAGCTCCTTGAATTCCTCGTGCCCGAACGCGCGGTCGAGCCAGAGGTTGGTCAGCTTTTCCTGCACGCTGTTGGCCTTCAAACGCTCGTTGAGGTTCTTGAAATCAACAAAATCCAAAGCCTGGTCCTGGTTAAAGCAGGAGAAGACGAAGAATTCCTCGCCGGTGTGCGGGTTCACGTGCCGCTGGAGGCACTGCGCGCAGACCTCTTTCATCATGCACTGCATCGGCGAGTTGATCGAGCCGATCGCGACGTGATCCGGCTTGAGGAATGGCTTGAGCGTCGTGTGCCGAGCCTCGCGAACGCCGTTCATCATACGGTCGGAGCCGATCGCAATTATGCGGTCAACGTCGCTTAGTTCGACGGAACGTTCGCCCGTCCGGCCTTCTCCGTATGCGATCATCGCCTGGACGATATTCCCTCGGAAATGAGCGTCCTGCGGACGGTGCGGTTCGATGGCGTCGCCGAGGTCGGTCGCCCAGATGATCTGGTCGGTCGAAGCCTCGATCTCTTCGCGTTTGAAGAGGTCGCTGCCGTTCTTGTAGCCGGCAAAATAGATCACACGATTGCCGTTGTCGCGCAGTGCACGCGCGATCGAAAAGAGAACCGCGTTCCCGAGGCCGCCGCCGGCAAGCAGGACGTTCTCGCCCGTCGGGATCTCGGTCGGCGTTCCTGTCGGGCCCATAACGAGCACCTCTTCGCCTTCCTTCAGCAGCGAGCAAAGGCGGGACGATGTGCCCATTTCGAGGACGATCATCGAGAGAAGACCTTTCTCGACATCTACCCAAGCACCAGTCAACGCAAGGCCTTCCATCAGGAATTTCGAGCCATCGACGAGCGGCGCGGACGTCTCAAAATTCTGAAGGCGATAGAACTGTCCGGGCTCGAACTTTCGGGCCTGAACCGGTGCCTTAACAATGATCTCGACGATAGTCGGCGTAAGGCGTTCGACCTTTACGACGAACGCGCGAAGCTGTTCGTCGAGCGTTGCTTCGAGGCGGTCGAAGACGGCGTCACGCTCGGCCTGAGGCATCTCGCCGCGTTTGGCCAACTCGTCCTCGAAAAGATGGACGACGTGCTCGTATCCGTGCTTTGCGGACGCCATTGCCCGAACGACGTTCCCGGCATATTTCGGATGATTGTCGCCGTAGTAGGTGATGAACTTTCCGCCGTGATCGTAAGACGTGAAGAATCCCGTCTCGCCTTTTGCCGCCGCGACGAGCTCGATCTCGCTCTTTTCGTTGCGGATGGCGTTGAACGGCTTGAAGAACTGCCGCCACTCGTCCATCTGGAACGTGCCGGGCTTTTCCTTTTCGTAAATTACGTTCGGCGAGGTTCCGGCCGCGACGCACACGGTGCGCGCCGGGAACTCGCGAACATCGCCCGTCGGTTTGAATTTGCCTGTCTCGGCGTCGTGTTCGAGCCGCTCGAACTTGATGGCCTTAACGGCGTTGTGTTCATCCGGAACGGCTTCGGTCGGGTTCATACACTCGACGAAATCGATGCCCTCTTCAAGCGCCTTTTGAACCTCTTCGTGATTAAGTCGGTACGCCGGCGAATCCTGCAGGCGTTTGCGATAGACGAGCGAGACGCCGCCCCAGGATTTGATCAGCGGAACGAAATTCGGCTCTTCGCCGGCGTCGGCGGCACGTTCTCGCTCCTTTCGGATTTCGCGGCCATGCGCGAGGAATTCATCAAGAGCGTCCAGCTCTTCGTCGTCGAACTTCGAACGCGCGGCATCTTCGCCGAACTCGGCAACGACCTCTTCGTAACGAGCAAGCGTTTTTTCACACTGGACGGGATAGTAAGCGAAAAGCTCGGTCGCCGTATCGATGCCCGTCAAACCGCCGCCGATCACGACCGCCGGCATACGCACCTGCAGGTTCGAGAGCGTGTCCTTTTTGAACGCTCCGGTAAGCTGCAGAGCCATCAGGAAATCGGACGCCTGCCGTATGCCGCGGATCAGGTTGTTCTTCATCGGGACGATCGTCGGGCGGCCCGCACCGGTCGCGATCGCGATGTGGTCGAACCCGTAACTCCAAGCATCCTCGATAGTTATCGTGCCGCCGAAGCGAATGCCGCCGTACGCCCGGAAGCGTTTTCGACGCGAGAGCATTAGCTGCACGATGGTAAGAAAATTCTTGTCCCAGCGGACGGTGATGCCGTATTCCGAAACGCCGCCGAAGCCCGAAAGTATCCGTTCATCGAGCGGCTGCGTGATCTCCTCGATATCGCGGATCGGTTTCGGACATTCGCGTCCGAGCGAGCCTGTCCAAGCCTCGGGAAGCGGTTCGATCTTCAGGCCGTCGATGCCGACGACGCCAAAGCCTTCGTTCAGAAGATAATGTGCGAGCGTGTAACCGGCCGGGCCGAGGCCGACAACGAGGACATTCTTGCCCGAATACGGAAGCTGATACGGCCGCCGGGCGTTCAGCGGATTCCAGCGTGTGAGCAGGCCGTAGATCTCGAATCCGTAGGGCAATTTGAGCACGTCCGTCAAGATCGAGGTTTCCGCGAGCGGGATGTTCACCGGATCCTGCTTCTGGAAGATGCAGCCCTTCATACAGTCATTGCAGATACGGTGGCCCGTGCCGGCGCACATCGGATTGTCGATCGCGACCAGGGCGAGTGCGCCGATCGAATCGCCCTGCTTCTTGACCATATGCATCTCGGAGATGCGTTCGTCGAGCGGGCAGCCTTCCGTGACGATGCCGAGCGGATTACGTTTCAGTGTGCCGTCCGCCTCGTGCAGGCCGGTCGAGCAGCTGTCCTTTCCGCGTTCGTGGCAGATCAGGCAATAGTCGATCTCAAAGAGCGCGTCCCGCATCGTTCCGCGGTCGTCCGTCAGCTTAAAGCCGTCCCTGCGACGGAGTTCTTCATCTTTGCCGCGAATCACATTCTCGAAGTCCGGCAGCGGATGGATCAGGTGGACGAGGTTCTGATAATTGAGCGGATGCGGGACCTTAAAGCTGTACCATTTGCGGCTTTTGCTCGCGAATGCGGCGGCCGTCCATGCCTCGATGACGGCGAGTGCGGCGGAGACGGCGAGCAGGCCGCCTGCTGCATCGATCCCGACAACAAAATTCGCGTACGCCTTGCCGAATGCGGTGTCCTTGTGCTTTTCGTAGGCCTTTTGGACGCGGGCGACAGTATCAAGGATCGACGGCGGTATCTCGTCGTGTTCCTTTTTGAGGAATTCTTCCGCGTCGATCAAGCGGCAGGCGATCTCGGCGATCGAGAGTTCCTCATCGTGGATGAGCGTTTCATCGAACGCCGTGTTCCGCATCTCCGTGACCGCACGCCAAAGCTCAGCCTCATTTAGATCGGCAATCTGCTCGGGTTTATATTTCTTTACGGCCCGACGCTGGACGAAGAACTTGTATCGCCAGACGGGGTTCTGCACCGTGATGTCGTGCGAGAGGTCGTCACGTTCCGGGCCGATGCGGAAAAGGCGAGCAACGAACTCCGAAAGGAAAGGTGCCGCATCGGTAAGGATCTTTGACTCGACCTTTCGCTCGAAGCCCTGGCCGCGGGCGGCGATATATTTCTTTAGTGCGTCGCCGATAACGGGTTCGCGTTCGAGCACGTCCGCATAAAAAAGATCGGCTAGTTCCTTCAGCTTGCCGGCGTTAAAAAGGTCGGCGAACGTAAAGCCTGCGATGCCAAGCTCGAAGGCGTTTTCGGTCACAAATGCGTCAGACATATTAGAAAAAACAACGGACAATTTCCGTTACCTCAATGAAACCTAATAGTTTAGCATTCGGGTTCGGGCGCGAACAAAGCCCGCTTTTGGCACTTTTTAGTAGATCGGAGCTTCGCCCGGCGGACGGGTCTTCCAGCGCTTATGCGTCCAGATCCATTGATCGGGAGCCATTCGGATGAAAGATTCCATTGCGGCGGCAGTTTCGGCCGTAAGGCGGTAGATCTCGGCGTTGCGGTCGGCAACCGGTGCTTCGGCCGGTTCGATCACGGAGCCGTAACGAACGACGTATTTCCCTTTCGCGGCGTCCCAGACGCAGCACATCGGCATTATCAACGCATTCGTCCGCATCGCGAGCATCGCAAGGCCCCGCGTCGTACATGCCTCAAGGCCGAAAAAAGGCACGAAAATACCGTCTTTCGGGTGCATATTAACGTCCGGCAGGGCTCCGAGGATGCCGCCGGAACGAAGCACCTCGAAGGCGGCCGAAACTGAATTCGTCTTGTCGATCGAGCGATTCCCGAAACGCGAACGAAGGCGCGCGACGAGGCCCTCTATCTTTGGGTTATCAAGCGGGCGTGCGAGATACGTGAGGGGCTCGCGAGCGGCCGAGTATGCAAAAACCCCGATCTCCCAATTCCCGAGATGCGGCCCGACAAGGATCATTCCGCGGCCCTTTTCACGTTCGGCGTCGATGTGTTGTCGTTCGGGCGAACTGACGAATGCCGGATCCTCGAATTCGAACTCGACCATCTCGTCCAATTCCGCTCGCGTCAGCTTCTCGAACTGGCTGAATTCGCCGAGTACGCGCCCAAGATTTGCGAACGAGGCTTTAAGAAGTGCGAGCCGTTCGTCGTCGTCTTTTTCAGGGAAGGCGATCGTGAGGTTTTTGAGCGCGACATCCTTGCGGCCGCCGGTCAGAAGATAAAAAACCCTTGCGAGAAAGATGCCAATATTTACGGCAACGCGGCGGGGAAGGATCGCGAGAATTCCCAATAATCCACGCACGGGAAGATATTCCGCCCAAACTTGAAAGGTCGTCTTTTTCGCCATCTGCGAATAAAGTTTACCTTTTTAGGACTCGAATCTGCGAAACGCAAGAACGGCGTTCAGGCCGCCGAACGCGAACGAATTCGAAAGTGCGGCATCGACGGCGAGCGGCCGCGAGGTGTTCGGTATCACGTCGAGATCGCATTCGGGGTCGGGCTCGTTGAAGTTCGCGGTCGGCGGCAGGATCTCATTCCTGATCGCAAGGATCGTTGCTGCAGCCTCGATCGCACCTGCAGCACCGAGCGAATGGCCGGTCATCGACTTTGTCGAACTGATCGCAAGTTTGTCCGCATGGCCGCCGAACGTGTCTCGGATCGCCTTACATTCGTTCGAGTCATTCGCGAGCGTCGCGGTCCCGTGGGCGTTAATGTAGCCGACCTGTTCAGGTTCGAGGCGTGCGTCCTCAAGGGCAAGCCGCATCGCTTTGGACGCGCCAGCCGAAGCCGGCATCGTCAGGTGATGCGCATCGGCCGACATCCCGAAACCGACGATCTCGGCATAGATCTTTGCACCGCGGGCCTTTGCCATTTCGAGTTCTTCGAAAACGAACATCGCGCCGCCTTCTCCGAGTATCATTCCGTTCCGGTCCTTCGAGAACGGCCGACACGTGGTCGGCGAGACGACACGCATCGTCTCCCATGCGTGAAGGCTGCCAGTGCAGATCGGGGCTTCGCTTGCGCCTGTGAATGCGGCATCGAGCGTTCCTTGCCGAATGAGCCAGAAAGCCTGCCCCATTGCGTGGTTTGCGGACGCGCAAGCGGTCGAGGTCGTGAACGTCGCCCCCGTAACGCCGAATTCCATCGAGACTTGGCTCGCTACAGCATTGCCCATCGCCTTCGGGATCGCAACGGGCGGTTGCCGCCGTATTCCGTCGGCATAGAGTTTCTTGTAGAGCTCGTCTTCGGTGACCTTTCCGCCAAGGCACGAACCAGTGATCACGCCCGTGCGATCTTTCAATGCGTCAGTCAACTCGATACCGCTGTCCGCGAGTGCCTGCCGTGCCGCCGCAACGCCGTATTGCGAGAATGGATCAAGCCAAAAAAGAAGCTTTTCGTCAAAGAGTTCCGTCGGGTCAAAGTCTCGAACCTCGGCGGCGTTCTTGAAACGAAGCTGTTCGACATCGACCTTTTGGATCGGGCCGATGCCGGAGGTGCCCTCGCGAAGGGAATTCCAGAAGGACGCTACATCATTTCCGATGGGCGAGATCACGCCCATGCCGGTAATTACAACTCTACGCATCTATTCGGGATCGCTGCTCTTTTCTTCTCGGCGGGCGGCCTGCTGGGCGGCGAACTCTTCGGCAGCGACGGCGTTCGGATCGATGCCCTGAGCTTTCATTTCTAGCAGAGCTTCCACTCCCTCGACGGCCTGCCGCACGCTCTTCATCTCCTGGACCTTATTGTCAGGAACGACGAGGTCGAATTCCTCCTCAAGCTCGAAGATCAGGTTCAATCCGTCAAGCGAATCGAGCCCGAGCTCTTCGAAGGTCGTGTCCATTGTGATCTCTTCGGGCGGCACCTTCTTAAAGGCCGCAAACACTTTAATAACTCGTTCGGCAACTGTTCCGTCTGACATTGTTCAGGTCCTCTCAAAAAGTGAGCAATTTGCGTCGTCGCACGTGGAGGCAGGCCGAAACCGTCAGGCCGGAACTCCTCGTGTCGAACAAAAAGGATACATTTTGTCGCTTGCAAATACCAGAATTAACATTATACGCGACCAATGGACGGCGACTTTCCGAAGCTTACAAAACTCTTACAAACCATTGGCTGTCAAGCTGTTACGCTTATACGGTCAAGAAAGAACGGCCCGGCCAAGGGCAAGAAGTACATACGAATTTAGGACTAATTTCATCAACGTGGAAAATATTATCGATTTCGAACCTGTCGACCGCAAGAAGATCCACTGGAACACGATATTCTTTGTCGTTCTGTTCCATATCTTTGCCGTCTGGTCGATCCTTACGATGACGTGGGCGAACGCCGCCGTACTGTTTATTACCTGGTGGGTCGCGGGCAGTTGGGGAATCGGCCTCGGGTATCATCGCCTCTTCACGCATCGCGGTTTCAAGGCTCC
The DNA here is from genome assembly GCA_001567505.1 of Acidobacteria bacterium OLB17. Classification (GTDB taxonomy): domain Bacteria; phylum Acidobacteriota; class Blastocatellia; order Pyrinomonadales; family Pyrinomonadaceae; genus OLB17. The sequence goes on from LLEU01000058.1 coordinate 19,325, forward strand.
GAGATGGCTCGAGCGTTTTTTTGGCTGTCTGCGGGACGCTTGCGCTTCAATCAGGGCCGATCTCGTGGGTAACGACGCACCGCCTGCACCACGCGTTCACCGAGACCGACCGCGATCCACACAGCCCTGTCAACGGTATTTATTGGTCGCATATGGGATGGATCTTCCGCGGCACGGCGCAGGTGCAGCCGCAGAGCGTTCGCGAACGCTATTCGCCGGACCTGCTCCGCGACCCTTTTCTCGTTTTCGTCGATAAGTATTACTACGTGACGTCGATAGTGGTCGGCATCGGCCTTTTTGCGATCGGCGGCTGGCCGATGGTGCTTGCAGGCATCTTTTTGCGGACGGTCATCGGATGGCATTCGACCTGGCTCGTGAATTCCGCAACTCACCTTTGGGGCAGCCGAAGGTTCGATACTCGCGATACATCGCGGAACAACGCCCTGATCGCCGCGATCACGTTCGGCGAAGGCTGGCACAATAATCACCACGCGATCCCGCGTTCCGCCCGTCATGGCCTTACTGCCGCGGAAGTTGACGTGAATTGGATCCAGCTTAAGGCTCTTGAAAAGGTCGGACTCGTAAAGGATCTTTACGGCTATGACCTGAAGGCGGAGGCCGCAAAGGACGCGGTAAAGAAGGCCGCATAATTAAGACACTCTTCAGGCCTTTTGCTTCCGCCGCAGACTGATCGGGGCGCGCCTTGGCCGTTCGCATTGTAGGCAGGGCGCGCCTTTCGAGTTTGACCGGTTTTTACTAACATCAAACAATGCGGCGCAGGCGGACAACCATCTTCTTCCTGATACTTGGTATCTGCCTGCTTGCGATAACGGTCGCATTGAACGTCAGTTGGATCCTGCTGAATGTTCGCGAGGTCGCCCTTCTCATAATCGGCATAGTACTTTTTGCCCTGATATTGACGGGGCTAACGCTGAACACGATCTTTCTGCTTCGCGAGATACAACGCAACGAGCAGCACGATGCGTTCCTGAATGCTGTTACGCACGAGCTAAAAAACGCCGATCGCGTCAATAAAACTTTATCTCGATACTCTCCGTACACGGGATCTTGAGCCCGAAAAGCGGCGTGAGTTTTACGAGATAATGCACGCTGACAATGAACGGCTGCTTGCGACCGTCCAACAGGTGTTGCTTGCAAGCCGGACCCGCGAGAAGGGACGAAGGCTCGATCGCGATGAGCTCGACCTTGCCGATGCCGTTTCAGAAGCGATCGAAATGGTCCGGTCGCGGCGAAATCTTGATGACGGCTGCATTCGGCTGACGACGCCGAAAGAGCGTGTGATCATACTAGGCGATCCGCGCGAGCTGCAGACCGTGTTCACGAACCTTCTTGAGAATGCGGTCAAGTATTCGCCGGACGAGGTTCGCGTCAGCGTACGGCTCGTCGCAAGCTCAGCAAAGTACGCCGAGGTGTATGTTAGGGACAACGGCATCGGGATCGCCCGCGGCGATCTGAAGCGCGTGTTCAAGAGGTTCTATCGCTCGAAGAATGTGCGTTCGGCGCCGGCCGTCAAGGGTACGGGCCTCGGCCTTTCGATCGTGCGGGCGATCGTTGAGAAACACGGTGGCCGCGTGACGGCCGAAAGCCGCGGTGAAGGTCGCGGATCGACATTTCGCGTGAGGCTTCCGCGGCCAAGATAAATGAAAGCGAAGATACTAATTGTCGAAGACGAAGAGCATATCGCAACCGGACTCAGATTCAATCTTGAGGCCGAGGGCTATGATGTTGTTTGTGCGACGGACGGCGAACAGGCGATCGAGGAGTTCGACCGTGCCGAGTTCGACGCAGCGATCCTCGACGTGATGCTGCCGGGCATCGACGGATTCGAGGTTGCGCGACGTCTCCGCGAAAGGCAGGATTACACGCCGATCTTGATGCTGACCGCTCTCGGGCAGGCCGAGGACGTGCTCAAAGGCTTTGAGGCCGGCGCCGACGATTATCTTCCAAAGCCCTTCGACCTGAACATCTTCTTCGCACGCGTGAACGGCCTTATTCGCCGCCGTGATTGGCTCGTCGAGAAAAAGGCCGCAAACACGTCCGTGATCGTCGTGAACGGGCGAAAAGTTGACCTCGCGGAATTGAAGGTCGAGTTCGATGGCGAGACGACGCCGATCACGATGCTCGAAGCAAAGCTCCTACGTTATTTCGTCGATAATCCTGAACGTGCGATCTCCCGCACGGAGATCTTGACCAAAGTCTGGGAGCTTGCCGAAGACACGGACACGCGGGCGATCGACAATTTCGTTGTCCGGCTAAGGCGTATGATCGGAGACACGGGCGACAAGCCGCGGCTTCTTCAGACCGTTCGCGGCATCGGCTACAGATTCTCGCCTTCAGGCGAATAGCAGATCCGCGATACGACCTTTATCTCCCGCCGCCAATCTTCGTGCAGCTCGAAACGCCAAAGCTCGATCTCAGGCGAAATGGCACGCGCGAAGAACTCGAACTCTTGATGAAAGCTCCAAGCGGGAGCCGCAAGATAGATGATCGCGGGGCGGTCGGCGATCGGCTGGTCGCCGAATAGTTTTGCATCGGCCAAGACACCGCTTCGCCTTCGGAGCTCGACATTACGCCAATACTCCAACGCCTGAAAGATCATATTGCGGTCGGGCTGTGCCTTCAGCTCGATCACGACGAGGCGGCCGTCGTTCCGGATCGCCAAAAGGTCGATCTTCTCGCTTCTGCCGGAGCGAAACTGATGGTAGATGGGCGATAGGCGAAGATTCGCGTCGAGCCGCGTTATGTCCCGGCGAAGTATCGATTCGAGCCACGATTCCGTATGGCTCCGATAGAATGAATGGCGTTTATTCGGCCCGTCCGGGCTGCGGAACTTACCGAGGTTTTGGACAAGCTTCTCCATATTTTCCCAGTTTCCGTCCGAGAGCGGATGCTTTTCCGCGCGTCCGACGCCGAACCATGCGGACTCGCGGCCGTAAAGTTTTCGGACGCGTGCGAATGGAAGCCCGAGGAATCGCAGCGTGTCGCCTTTTGCGATATGCAGGGCATCGATCTCGCCCGGCGAAAGCGAGCGTATGGCGTCGGCCGCCCGTCCATGGATCGCGGTCGGAGGGAGCGTGAACGGCTTCGGCCGCTCGCGCCAAAGGTCGGAGCCGCGAAGTGCATCGTGCATTCGAAGAACGGGCCTTTCTTCGCGACGGTCGATGCTCGCGATCGAAAGCCGAGCCTTCCAATGGTCGCTGAGCATCGCGTGAAGCCTTCGCAGCGGCGTAAGCCGACGCTTCTCGCACATGATCAGAAGGTCGTAGATCGGCTTTTTCCGGCGCCCGAGTTTGTCGCTCCAAAGGATCGCCTTGCCGAGGATCGCGGAATGCGTGGCCGTGTTCGTAACGTCGGCGATCACTGCGAATTCTTGGCGTTGCTTCGTGGTAAGGAGAATGTGCGCGAGGCGGCCGCCCTTTTCGCCCAACGACACGCGCAAGATCTTCGCATTGGCAAAGTATCCGACGGCGAGTTCCGCCGCATCGTTTGCGGCCTTGAGGCGCGCGGCCTCGATCTCGGCGGCAAGCTGTGCCGCGGGCGTTCGCGGTATGAGTTTAAGTATCTGCTGGTCGCGTCCGAACGGCCCGGCAACATCGAACGCGATCTCGTCGCCTTCGATCTCGAAGCGATTCACCCGCCAGCGATGTCGGCCGGAATCGTCAAGGAAGCCAAGAAAGACGCCCTTCTCGTCCGTCGTCAACTCGATCTCATCACGCGTTAAGGGAAAGCTCCTGCCGCGGCGCCCGACGAGAAGCCATTCGCTATAATCGGCAAGTTTTGCTATGAGGCGTGCTATTTCCAAAGTTCGTGGTCGGCGGCGAAGTACTCGATCATCGCTCTCGCCCAACGGTCATAGCCTTCTTCGGAAGGGTGAATGCCGTCGGCGAAAAAATTCTCGGAATCGATCTCCTTTGGCTGCGGATAGTAAGTTACACCGGCAAGGTCGCGGCTGAATTCGCGAATGTTCCGATCGTGCATTTGCGAGAGCTGCCATAGGAGAGACTTTATCGGTTCGGGAAGCGCAGGAGACTCGACGATCATCGGGCAATTCGTGATGAAGATCTCCGAGGATGAATTTCGCGTCCTCAGCAGCGATAGTAGTTCGAGCATATCCCGACGCCACTTCCGCGGGCTCGAAAGCTTGAGCACGTCGTTGCCGCCAAGGCCGAGAAGCACGAAGTCGAACCTTTCTTCGGGCAGGAGCGGTACCAATTCGTCGATCGTCCGGCGAGCTGTGACGCCGTTTCGACCGATAACATTCCATCGTACCGGGCGGCCGATCGCATCGCTAAGGTAATATGCGAACCTTCCTGCGAGCGCGTGTTCGTGGTCCCGTGCACCGAGTCCCGCGACGGTAGATTCGCCAAGCACGAGAAGGCGTGCGGGGTCGTCACCGTCAGGTGCGCCGGCGATCCCGAACTTCGGCCCGGCCGCGTCCGGAAGCACGCCGATCTTCCAACGCGTGATCTGTCCCTGCAGATACAAGAGCGGCGAGATCGGAACGAGCGCGGCGGCCGCAAGGGCGAATCGTCGTTGAAGCTGTCGCAGAGTTTGGGTGTCCGTGTCCATACGGGGCGATATGTTAAACTTCAAATACTAGCGTTTGTTTGTCAAACACGCCGCTTTTTTGAGCGGCACTAATTTTTTGTCCTATGGTTGACGGATCGGTATTGCTGCCGCTTGATGAGCTTTTTGAACACTCGCGTGAGGTGCTCGCAGAGCTGCCTTTCGCGAAATTGATGGGGATGAGGCTCGTCGAGATGAAGCTCGACGAGGCGGTCATCGAGCTGCAGATGCGCGATGACCTGCGCCAGCCGAGCGGCATCCTGCACGGCGGAGCGACCGCGACCTTGATCGACACCGCAATGGCATTCGCCGTTCGGACGCGGGTCGAACCGGCAACGGCGACCGCGACGATCGACCTCACTGTCCATTACCTGAGGCCGCATCTCGAAGGGCCGCTCACCTGCCGGGCGAAGGTCGTCCGTGCAGGCCGAAGGATCTTCAGCGTCTCGGCGGACGTCACGGCCGAGTCGGGCAAGCTTATCGCAACGGGGCTTTCAACCTATACGATCGTCTAAAACGAGCACGAATGACACCGCTCAGGAAATTTTGGCACTATGTGCGGCCTTACCGCGGCACGATCCTTTTCGGGATCGTGTGCATCCTTGTGTCGATGTCGTTCGGCCTTTTGATACCGTATCTCGTCGGCCAGGCGGTCGATGACCTGACGTCCGGCATCACGTGGTACAAGATCGCGTATTATCCGCTCCTGATCCTCGGCATCAACGGTGCAAGCGGCATCTTCCTTTTTCTGCAGCGAAGGTTGCTGATAAACACATCGAGGCATATCGAATTCGATATGCGGCAGGATTTCTATGCTGCATTGGTCGATCAGTCGCTGAACTATTTTCAGGAAAATCGCGTCGGCGATCTGATGGCTCGTGCGACGAACGACCTCGGTGCGATACGGCAGATCCTCGGGCCGATGATCCTCTACACGTTCCAGGCCTTGTTCGCGCTTGCGATCTCGCTGCCGATAATGCTGCATATCTCGCCGAAGCTGACGCTGATAATGCTGATACCATTGCCGCTTGTCTCGATCACGGTGAAATATCTCGGCGGCCAGATACACAAGCGTTTTGAGAAGATCCAGGAGTTCTTTGCCGACATCACCGCCCGTGCGCAGGAGAACCTGACGGGCGTCCGCGTCGTGCGGGCTTACGCACAGGAGAAGGCCGAGATCGACCGCTTTCAGGTGCTGAACCACGAATACGCAGAGCAGAATCTGCGGCTTGTGAAATTTGCCGCCGGAATGCGGCCGCTTCTTTCATTCTTCATCGGGCTTGGTTTTGTGATAATCGTTGCGGTCGGCGTGCCGATGGCGGCCCGCGGCGAGATCACGGCGGGCGATTTTACGGCCTTCATCCTCTACCTGCAAAGGATGATCTGGTACCTTATCGCACTCGGTTATGTAGTGAACCTTTGGCAGCGTGGAACGGCCTCGTTGAAGCGTTTCAATACCGTGCTCGAAGCTGAGCCTTCGATCCGAGATGCGGCCGGCACGGCCGCCCAGCCGAACATCGAGGGCGGCATCGAGTTTCGAAATCTTACGTTCGCCTACAATGGCAAGCCCGTCCTCGAGGACATCGACCTTACTATCCCGAAGGGCGAGACATACGCATTCGTTGGCAAGACCGGCAGCGGAAAATCAACGCTGATGAGCCTCGTACCGAGACTTCTCGACGCCGAAGACGGTGCTGTCCGCATTGATGGGCGGCCTATTCGCGAATTCCCGCTAAAGCAGCTTCGCGAGGCCATCGGATTCGTCCCGCAGGAAACATTTCTATTTTCGGACACCCTTGCGGAGAATATCGCCTTTGGCGTCAACGAGACAAAGCGCGACGGCGACGCCGGCCTCAACGGTGCGATGACTGTCGAGCGTGCCGCCGAGATCGCGGCCCTAACGGAAGACATTGCGGAATTCCCGAACGGCTACGAGCAGCTCGTCGGCGAACGCGGCATTACGCTATCAGGCGGCCAAAAGCAGCGAACCGCGATCGCCCGTGCGATAATGCGGGAACCGCGGATCCTTATCCTCGACGATTCGCTGTCGGCCGTCGATACGCAGACCGAGGACAAGATACTGAAGAATCTTCGCGAGGTTCGGCACGGCAGGACAACGCTCATCGTCTCGCACCGGGTTTCGACCATTAAGGACGCCGATCTGATCTGCGTCCTTGATCACGGGCGGATAATCGAACGCGGCACACACGAGGAACTGCTCGCAATGGATGGCGAATACGCCGACCTGTACGAACGTCAACGATTGGAGGAAGAACTGGACGCAGCCGGTTGATCGCAACTTATGGATAAGAAACCAAACATCGACGCCCTTCACAGAACAATGTTCGTCATCTGGGGAGCAATGCTCTTTGCTCAATTCTTGTTCCTGGTCGTCGGATATTCGACGAAACCCGCACTTCTTTTTCTCGACCCCTCAAAACCGGTGCTCGGCGCAGATCCGATGCCCACGATGATCCTGATCGCTCTTGCCTTCATTATGCTGGTCGGATCATTCGTCGTGAAGAAGAACTTGATCGCGGGTGCGGTCGGGCGACGCGACGTTGCGGCCCTTCAGTCCGCATATGTTGTCGGAATGGCGATGGCCGAATCCATCTCGCTGATCGGATTGGTCGCGGCCTTCGTCTTCGATTATCAATACTTTGCTGGATTTATCGTACTTGGGATGATCGCCATCGCTCTGCACTACCCAAAGATGTCGAGCATACTTGCCGCGACCTTCCGCGATAAACTCGAATAAAAAAGCCGCCCGGAAACTCTCCGGACGGCCTCGAAAAAGAATTCGAAAAAACGATCTAACTATTTAAGGAGCGAGACCTGGACGGTTCGCCGCCCGAATCTGCGAGCCTCCGAGCAGCTTGCGACCCAAATGTCTATCTCCTTTCCCTTGATGCCGCTGCCTGTATCGGAAACGATGTACGTTCCGCTCCACGGCCCGGCCTGAATAACGACCTTTGAACCAAGCGGTAGAATGCGAGGGTCGGCAGCGATCAGCCCGCGTCGGACGCTGTGTCCCATCGCCGTACGCCCCGAAAGGCAGTATGCCGTTGCCGAGAATGAACCGCGGCTAGTCGCAACTGCTCTGACCGATGCGGTCTTCTTAACAAGTTTCTTTCCCTGGTCGCCTTCGATAGCGGCTGTTTCCGCTTCGTCCGCTTCTATCTCCGTTTGGCTGTCATCCGCAGCGGCTTTGGCCTTGCCCGCTGCATCCTTTGTTACTACCGTCTTATTAACTTTATCTGTATTGCTCTTATTTAAATTATTTTGTATTTCCTGCTGCGAAACTTTCGCTGCGGATAGCGGCGTCTCGGTTCGTGTTTGTGCGTAAATAAAGACCACGAACAAACCCGTCACCAAGAGAAGCACGCCTCCTCGAACGAGATTTCTCATTATTCAAACTCCAAAATCAAACCTCGAACCTGAACGAGACCTATTTGAGCGACCTCGCTCGGACTTACAACCCCTCAAAAAAACCGAGGTGCTGCAGACACAACAGCATCGAAGTTGGTTTTCGGCGGCCAATTCCGCCTGTTTCGCGGCCGATCGCAGCGCACGAACATTTCAAAAGGCTAGCATCATCAAAACAGGGCAGGCAAGGCGTGAAAAGGGGCAAAATCGGCGGATTTTGTTCAATTCTTGCGAATAAACGTACTTAGCAGAGCAAAAAAATTGCCAAATTCTGGACTTTGGAGGGTGTTTTCTAGTATATTTTGCACAAAATCGGCTCCTCACCTCAGCGGCCGGTGAACATCAAACTATGCACGAAAAGCGGCACGGCTCTCGATACATCATCTCCTTCCCGATACGAGTACGATGCGCGACGCGGCCGGAAAGGAGGTCATCGAGGATGGCCTGACCGAAAATGTCGGCCCGGAAGGCACCTTGGTTTACCTGCCGCGTTCGCTGCCGAGCGTCGGCAGCAAGGTGCAGTTGACCGTTACCGAAAATCCCGAGGATGAGGTCTCGGTGACCGCTTCGGTCATCCGCCTCGAACGAAATGCCGCACATCCGCAGGCCGCCCTTCAGCTTGAGGCCGGAGTAAGGCTCTGGAAAAAGAAGGTGTGGGAAGCGGCCGGTGCGGCGATCGCGGCCGAAGCGCCTGAGGACTCGGACGATTGGTAAGGCCCTACAAATTTAGTTCCTGAAGCTATTATGAAGATCCTTGTGCTTGGTGCCGGCCGAATGGGGCATGGCGCTGTATTTGACCTCGTCCGTAATTCGCCCGATGTTTCGGGAATCGCCGTCGCGGACGCCGACCGGTTGAAGGCAAAGGCCGCCGCGGGACAGTTCACCGAAAAGCCCGTCGAGGCCCACGCGATCGATGCCGCCGACGAGAAGGCGGCCGTCGAGCTGATGCGCGGATTCGATGCCGCGATCTCCTGCGTGAACTATTGGTATAACGTAAAGCTGGCGCGAGCTGCGATCGCCGCGGGCACGCATTTCTGCGACCTCGGCGGCAACAATACGATCGTCGATCAGCAGCTTGCTCTCGACGCGGAAGCTCGCAGTGCCGGTGTGAACATCATTCCCGATTGTGGTTTGGCCCCGGGAATGGTGTCGATCCTGACGGCTCTTGCTGTTTCGCGGCTTGATGCGGCGGAGAGTGTTAGGATCCGCGTCGGCGGCCTTCCGCAGGTGCCTGAACCGCCGCTCGGATACCAACTCGTATTCAGCGTCGAAGGCCTAATAAATGAATACATAGAGCAGGCGCGAGTCCTCCGCAACGGCGAGATCGTCGAGGTTCCGTCGATGACCGAGGTCGAGGAGCTTTCATTCGAAGGTTTTCCGCCTCTCGAAGCCTTTCAGACCTCGGGCGGGACATCGACGCTTCCGGATACATTCCTCGGCAAGCTGCGAGACCTTGACTACAAGACGATCCGCTATGCAGGGCATTGTGCCAAATTCAAGGCTATGATCGACCTCGGCCTTTGTTCGAGCGAGGAGATCACGGCCGGAGGCAAGGCGTTCGTCCCGCGACAGGTATTCGGAAAGCTGCTTGAAATGAATCTTCCCGCGGACGGCCCAGACTATGTCCTTGTACGGGTAGAAGCTTCAGGTGCGAAGGACGGCGTTGAGCGAACCGTGCGGTTCGAGATCGTGGACAGTCTCGATCGGGCGAACAACATTTCCGCGATGATGCGTACGACTGCATTTCCCGCTTCGATCATTGCTCAGATGATGGCGGCCGGGCGTGTTACGGGCCGCGGCGCGTCCCGCAAGAAAAGGCCATCGAAGCGGGGTCCTTTGTGTCCGAGTTACGGCGTCGCGGGATCGAGGTCGGGGAAGAAAGCTTTTGAGCGTGCCGCCGGAAACTTAAAGGCCTTCCGGGAAAGGTCCCGAAAGGCCGTAAGAAAAGAGAGACAAAGCAAGTTAAGCGGATCGGCGTGATCAGACCCAGCTCGCAAGGCGTGGATTTGCCTTTTTCTTCAGCAGCCGCTGAAGTTTGAGCCTCGCTTTGTGAAGCTGCGATTTCGACGTGCCGACTGAACAGCCGAGGATCTTCGCGACCTCTTCGTGCTCGAAACCTTCGACGTCGTGCAGCACAAATACGTTCTTGTATCCGTCCGGCAGTTGCTGGATCGCGTCTTCGAGAGCGATCTTGTCAACGACCTGCATCTTCATCGGGTTCGACGTACCCGTGACGATCTGGTCGGGCGTTTCGCCTTCTTCTGTGACCTTCTCGAATTTTACCGTCCTTTTCCTGAAGTGCATCAGGACCTGGTTAACGGTCATTCGATGCAGCCAGGTAGTGAAGGCCGAGTCGCCGCGGAAACTGCCGATCTTGCGATACAGCTGGATGAATACGTCCTGCGTCAGGTCTTCGGCTTCGGATGTGTTCTGAAGCATCCGCAGGCAGATCGCGTAAACTCTGCGATGATGTCGGTTATAGAGCTCCTCAAAGGCCGGCATACTGCCTTCTGCCGCAGCCTGTGCAAGCTCGAGATCCTTTGCCTTTTTAAGGTTCGCGGCCGGTGCTGTATCGAACACCACATTGTCCGCGCTTACGCCGTTATTGCTGTGAAAAACCGGAAAGTTTAATGCTTCTGTTGTCATTGTTCTCCCCTCCTACCTTGTTACCTAAACAATTGCCGTGCCAAACTCTGCCTTTTCCGGCTCAATTCCATTAAACACGCTGTTTTGGCCATTTTGTTCAACTTTTTAGGCATTTTTTTGTCGTAGCCGTGCATCAAAAGATAGTTTCGGCTGTCTATTGAACGAGCGAAGACGGTTATTCTTGCACCAAATGGTGCATTTTCGTTGAAGCCGTCGCACCGAGCTCGATTATTCTTTTATAAATGCTAGAATTGCCATAACTATTTGACACCGAACGTCGTATGCGGTTCGTCTCAAAAACCGTGAGATCTATTTCAAATTTACATCTTAGGGCCGCAGTCATTCTTTTACTGTTCGCGGGCATACAAGTGTCCGCGCAGGCCGTAAAGCCGCCCGAGGCGCCGTCCGAAGATAAGACGCCAGCTGTCCTGCTGCACCTTCCAAATTGGGAAAATGTGCGAAATTCGGCGGTTTACGCCAGGAATGCGGCAGAACTGTCTAAGGCTGTCGGAGAGCGTCCCGAGCTTTTGGTGATAGATTTTACCGAGGGTGTAGAAGCCGCGACCGCGGTCTATCCGGTCGGAAGGCTCGTTCTGGTGGAATTCCCGACCCCGCAAGTCTCAGTCTTCGAAGATGCCAAGATCAATGAGGTACTCGCGTCCGGGAGCACGACCGTCTATCGAAGGATCGGGAATTACAGTGCGTTCGTTTTTGACGCCACCGACGCCGCAGCCGCGAACGCCCTTCTTGACGAGGTCAAATACCAGAAATATGTGCAGTGGCTCGGGGAATCGCCTGCCGTGCCGACCAAGGCCGAGCGTGATTTTACGATCACGACCGCAGGCGTCTTCCTTTCGACCTTTTTTGCGATCTTGATCGGGATCGGGCTTGCGTGCGTGTTCGGCCTTTTATGCGGCTTGATCTATTTTCGCTATCGTGAGAAGGAACGTGCCCGAATGCCGACATTCTCGGACGCGGGCGGCATGATCCGGCTCAATCTCGACGGCCTTACACCGGAGGCCGTTGTAAAAGACTGAATGACCTAGTCCTTACAGTAGTGCCTCTGCGAGACGGTCGATATCCTCGACATTGTTGAAGAAATGCGGAGCGATCCGCAGGCGGTCGAGCCGCGGGCTGACGATCACGTTCTCTTTCTCGAGGTGTGCGGCGATCTCGGCAGGTTCCAGCCCGCCTCTGTGCCGCACGCAGACGATCGCGGAACGCTCGCCGTCCTTTCGGGAGCTGACGAGTTCGTAATTCTTCGCCAGGACCTTTTCACAAAGATAATTCGTCAATTCGTCGAGGTGAGCTTCGACCTTCGCAAGATCCGCTTCGAGGAGGAGTTTTAAACTCTGTTCGAGGCCGTAGAAAAGGGCAGACGGGCCCGTACCGCTTTCCCACGCAAGGGCGTTCGGTTTGAAATTCTGCTCACGGTCCGCGAAATCCCATGCATCTTCGACGCTGACCCAGCCGACCAGTCTAGGTGAGATACGCTCGCGGGCATGATCAGAAAGATAGATGTAGCCGACGCCCTCGGGTGCGCAAAGCCATTTATGCGAAGCTCCGCAAGCGACATCCACGCCAAGGCCGGGCAGGTCGTAACCGTGCGCGCCGAGGCCCTGGATGAGATCGACGCAGAAAAGGGCATCAACGCGCTGTGCGGCCTCGGCGATGCGTGCAAGGTCGCTGCGGAACCCGGAAGCGAATTGAACCGAACTGATCGTGACGACGCGTGTATTCCGGTCGATCAGCGAGACGAGCTCGTCAAGGTCGATCCTTCCGTTTCGCTCGGGTGCGAGCCGCAGCTCAACGCCGTGGCGGTCGCGAACGTCCCGCCAGGCATAAAAATTCGCGGGGAATTCGTCAGCAAAACTTACGATGTTATCGCCGCTTTTCCACTCCAGGCCCGCGGCGATGGAGGCAAACCCGTCCGAGGTGTTTCGCAAAAAGGCGACCTGCTGCATTTCGCATCCGAGCATCTCGGCCATCAAGGCCCGACAGCGCTTCTTTGTCTCGATCCACGCCCCAAAGCCCGCACTTCCGTGCATCGAAACATCTTCAAGCTGGGAAAGCACGGCATTGATCGCGGCTTTCGGCGGCGGTGCAACGGCAGCACTATTCAAGTATGCGACGGTCTCGGTAGCGGCGAATTGGCTTCTGATCGTGGGGTTCATTTTGCGGAGCTCCGTTAACGGTTCGGGGTGCGGGGCATCGTGGGGCACAAAGAATTCCTTTGACAACACGCATCCTCTCATTTGATTATAAATACTTGCGGGAGTATCTCGTAAACGGGATGCGGGTTCCTTGCAACTTTTTCGCGTTCGAGGTGCGTCAAAACCCATTGGGAATGTTCGATTCAAGGAAAAATAAGGAGATCGCCTTCGGCGAGGTCCATCCGAATGACGATGCAGACATCGCGGTCGCTTCGCTAAAACGCGAATCGCGGCACGGCCTGCTCTCGGAAGGTTTTAAGCTCGCTCGCGACATTTTCCTTATCATCGTCGTTTTCATCCTTTTCGGCGTCTTCTTTGTGCAGCCCGTCGTTGTCGAGGGCACCTCGATGCTCCCGGAACTGCACGACGGCGAACGCCTTCTCGTCAACAAGCTTGTCTATTACAAGATCCAGGGCTATAGCTGGGGCCATATCGAACGCGGCGATATCGTGGTCTTTTGGTACCCGAACGACCCGGACAAGAGTTTCGTAAAACGCGTCATCGGGCTTCCGGGCGAAACAGTAGAGATACGTTCGGGCAAGGTCATCATAAACGGCTCCGTTCTTAACGAAGACTATCTTGACGCGGCCCACAACAGTTCATTCCCGAACCTATCGCCGCGCATCGTCGAAAAACATCACTATTTCGTCCTTGGCGACAACCGCGATAATTCGCTCGATTCGCGGTCCTGGGGCCTTGTGCCGGAGAAATACATCTACGGCAAGGCATTCTTTAGGTATTGGAAGCCCTCGAATATCGGATTTCTCGAACACGGCGAGTATCCGGCCCCGATCCCAACGCCGACGCCGCCTGTTGCCGCCGACGACGAACTAAGCCGCTAGTCTTTCACACCGCATTGACCCCGACTTTCGCAAACAGGCCCGAAGTTCGCTAAAATCGAACCCTGATGCAGGAGCAAAGTATTAAGGCGATCCTGGTGCTCGAGGACGGACGTGTTTTCGAAGGTATTTCATTCGGCGCCGTTGGCGAGGCCTTCGGCGAGATCGTTTTTAACACGTCGATGTCCGGCTATCAGGAGATACTGACGGACCCGTCTTACGCCGGACAGATCGTCACGATGACGTATCCGCTGATCGGGAACTATGGCGTCAACGAAGAGGACGTCGAATCCCGCCGTACGTGGGCCGAGGGCTTTGTTGTTCGTGAATCGAGCCGGATCGTGTCGAATTTTCGCTCGACGATGTCGCTTGACGACTACCTGAAGGCGAACAATATCGTCGGCATCGAACACATCGACACGCGGGCGCTCGTCCGACACATACGCGACAAAGGAGCGATGCGCGCAGGCATCTCATCCGTGGACAGCAACGCGGAGTCGCTTCTTAAAAAGGTCCTCGAACAACCTGAGATGCAGGATCGCGAGCTCGCAAGCTCCGTGACGGTCGAGGAGGCCTATGCCTTCGAGCAGACGGCGGCAGATCCGAAATATCACGTCGTTGCCTTCGATTTCGGAGTAAAGACGAACTCGCTGCGGGAGTTCGCCAAATTCGGCTGCCGAGTCACGGTCGTCCCAAGCAGCACGACCGCCGCCGAGGTGCTCGCTCTTGAACCCGACGGCATTTTCTTGTCGAACGGCCCGGGCGATCCTGCGTCGATGAAAGAGACGATCGCCGAGATCCGACAGCTTGCGGTGAGCGGGAAGCCGATCTTCGGCATCTGCCTCGGCCATCAACTGCTGGGCGAGGCCTTTGGCGGCAAGACCTATAAACTTAAGTTCGGACACCGCGGCGGCAACCAGCCGATCAAGGACCTTACGACGGGCAAGATCGAGATCGCCTCGCACAACCACGGCTTTGCCGTCGAGGCTGAAAGCCTGCCGGACGAGATCGAGATCACGCACGTGAACCTGAACGACAACACCGTCGCCGGCCTGCGGCATAGAAAATTGCCCATCTTCTCAGTTCAATATCATCCGGAATCAGCTCCCGGCCCGCACGACAGCGAGTACCTGTTCGAGCGATTCATAGAGCTGATGAAAAACTAGTTCACAGAAGAGGAAGGCCGTCCATAAAGGACGGCCTGCTTGCCTTTTGGTACCAAGCTCCCCGGTCAATGGCCTCGCTTCAGCTCTTCCAAAGCCTTTTCGAGGGTCGCGTCTCGTCCTTCGGTAAAGTCGGTCACCTTCGGATGAACGAGGATGTCCGGGATCACACCGACGCCGATGAATTCGGTGCCGTCGGCAAACGTATCGTGTTTCGAGCAAATGCGGGCGTTGCCTCCGCCGGGCAGCGTGATCACAAGCGGCTGGCCTGTGCTTCCGCCGGACGGTTCGCCGATTATCAGGCCGCGCTTCAGCGGCTTGAACGCCACGAGAAAGTCCTCTGCTGCGGAGAACGTTCGCGGGCTCGACAAAACGACGACTGGCTTCAGGAACGGCTTTACGTTTCCGCGCATTTGTTCGATCTCGCTCATCGTATGTTCGTACGCTTGCTCGCCGAATGTCTTCTCAGGCCTTTCCCAGGGTCTGAACGTCGGGTGATATTCGCGCGTGTACCAACTCGAACCTTTGAAAGGCTTGTCAACGAAGTATGACAGGATCATATAGCCGACCGAAGAATTCCCGCCGCCGTTCTCACGCAGGTCCAGGATCACGGCATCGGCCTTCGACATCTCGGCGAATCTCTCTTCAAAGTACTTCTGGGCCGCCGGGGCATCAGCCATCGTGTTCACTTTGACGAGGGCAATGTTGTTAGGAAGCATCTGCATCTCGAAGGGCTTCCAGGCGGTCGGGAATTTGTCGAGCTCCTTTCGGGTAAGGCGTGAAAGCGATCTTTTGAAGATGTTTCCGTATGCATCTTTTACCGTCAGCTCAAATGGTTTCGACAGCGAACCGCGGAGCAGGAGCCGCTGGTAAACGACGTTGTCGAAGGTCTGCGGAGTGTTCTCGCCCGCATACGGCATTACCTTCTCCTCGGCATATCGTTTGACGGGGACGCCGTCTATCGCGATGACCTCTTGACCGGCCTTCAGGCCTTCCTTCTCGAGCTTAGGATCGAGCACCTCAACTATGATCACGCGGCCTTCGACCAGGCGTGTAACGATCGGTGCGTTTCCGTACACCTCGCCTGAGAGCTCTTTCGGAAAATATACGTTCGTATGCGAATCTTTCAGCTTTGCGCAGAATTCCTGGAGAACGCGGTAATATTCGAGCGTTGACCGCGTGGCCAAAACCTTCGGAATGAATTCGAGGTAGGCTTTGTCCCAGTCGAGGTCGGGCACGAGATCGAAATTTATGAAGTTGTATTTGGCCGCCGACCAGAACTTTGAAAGTCCGGCGATCTTTTCAGCATCCGAGATATTCTCTCGATACGGCGTTTTGATAGACTCGCTCTCCCAGAAGCTCGGGTCGTTCCAGAATTTGAGTTCGGTAGCTTTTATCTGCGTGTAGCATTTCGTCTCGCCCTTTTGAATGATGAAGTCGTAGGTCTTCCCGGCCTCGACATCAAAGGCGATCTTGTCAACATCCGTAATGAACTCCACTCGTTTCTTCGCCCCCTTTTTTACCGAGGTCTCATACACGTCCGGTTTTGCTTCGGGGGCGAGATTCCAGCCATTGGTTTTCATTACATCGCCGTCGCGGATCGAGACCTTGTCCGAGTTCGCCCTGATGGTCGGAATGGCGACCTGCGCCCAAATGCCGGAGGCAGCAAGCGCTACGATAGAAATTAGTTGTAAGTATTTTGCGTATTTCATAAGTTCCTTTGGACACAAAGGATAACAATATGCCACGCATGGAAAATAGAACGAATTTAGCCTGCGGCTAAAGCCTTTTGAACTCTTTCGGAAGGAAGCCCGTCTGACGCTTGAAGTTTCGAATGAAATGGCTCTGATCGGTAAAGCCGCACTCCAAAGCGACGTCCGTCAGCGGCAGGTCGCGGCTTTTGATGAGCGTTAGGCTCTTGTTGACCCGCAGTTTTCTGACGTATTCGCCGAGAGTGCAGGAAAAACATTTTGAAAAGTACTTCGAGATAGTGACGGGGTGTACGCCCAGAATGGAGGCAAGCTCGCTAAGGCCGAGATCATCCGCCCAGTGATCGTTCAGGATCTCGCGGAGTCTTGCGAGCCATTCGGGCTTGCTGGTGCGGGAGCTTTTCGCGTTGGCGACCAGGCCGAGTAGGAGCATCTCGATCGAGGCTCCCGATAGTCCATCACCTGTAAGAAACTCGCGGTACATTCGCAGCATCGCGAACTTTACGTCAAGCCTGCCGTTGACCGCCGAGTCGATCAGGAATTCGGAGATCTCATAGTGCTCCAAGAACCTTTCGTCGAATTCGAGATTGACGCACTTTGACGGCACAACGCGTATGTCGGAATGATGCGGCTCGCCCGCGTAATAGAATCTGGCGTCGTTCGCCGATCGCTCGTAATCAGTGTTCTTTCGCTTTTCAATACCGCCGCCCTTGACCAGGAAGCAGATCGTCGGCATCTCGTGATAATGCATTCCGTTGCTCATTTCGACCTGAGCCTGCTTCGTACAGATCGTAAGCCCGTCAATGGGCATTGGATCAGGCGTTCTTATTTGAGATCCTGTGTCTGCGGCCATATCGAAAAATAAATGGGCTAAAGATGAAGATACACCGCCGCAGCCGCATTTGTGACATTGCGTCAAATCAAAAAAACGCAAGGCCGAGAAGAGCGGCCTTGCGTTAGTTTGCAATTAATGCGGTGTTCCTACTGCCCGATACCGAAAATATACGGGGCGATGATGAGCGAGACGATGGACATCAGCTTGATGAGGATGTTCATCGACGGGCCTGACGTATCTTTGAACGGGTCGCCGACCGTATCGCCCGTGACCGAGGCTTTGTGCGGTTCGCTCTTCTTGTAGAAAACCTCGCCGTTGATCTCGACGCCCTTTTCGAACGATTTCTTGGCGTTGTCCCAGGCACCGCCTGCGTTCGACTGGAAGATGCCCATCAGAACGCCGGAGACGGTCACGCCCGCAAGCAGGCCGCCGAGGACCTCAGGGCCGAAGAGGAAACCAACAACGACCGGCGTTACCAAGGCGATCGCTCCGGGCATTATCATTTCGCGGATCGAAGCTTGGGTCGAGATCGCCACGCATTTTTCGTACTCGGGCTTCGCCTTGTACTCCATAATGCCCGGGATCTCGCGGAACTGGCGGCGAACTTCCTGCACCATGTCCATAGCGGCACGCCCGACCGCCTGAATGCAAAGTGCGGAAAAAATGAACGGGATCATCCCGCCGATGAAAAGGCCTGCGAGGACGTTCGCTTTGTAGATGTCGATACGGTCGATGCCGGCGATGCCGACAAAAGCTGCGAAAAGTGCGAGCGAGGTCAAGGCCGCACTCGCGATCGCAAAGCCTTTGCCGGTCGCTGCCGTCGTGTTACCGACCGCATCCAGGTTATCGGTGCGTTCGCGAACTTCCGGCGGAAGCTGGCTCATTTCTGCTATGCCGCCTGCGTTGTCGGCGATCGGGCCGAACGCATCGATGGCAAGCTGCATCGCGGTCGTGGCCATCATACCCGCAGCCGCGATCGCCACGCCGTAAAGGCCGGCGAAATAGTACGACGCCATGATGCCGCCCGCGAGCGTCAAGATCGGGACGACGGTCGATTTCATTCCGACGGAAAGGCCGCCGATGATGTTGGTCGCATGTCCGGTCGAGGATTGCTGAATGATCGAGTTCACGGGGGCCTTGCCCATCGCGGTGTAGTACTCCGTGACGAAACTCATGATCGCCCCGACGACCGTTCCGACGACGATCGCGCCGAAGACGCCCTCGCGTGTGAACGTCGCCGAGCGAAGGGCGAGCGTCCCCTCGGGGAGCATCCAATTTACGACGAAGTACGAGGCGATGACCGTCAGGATCATCGAGAGCCAGTTGCCGAGGTTCAGGGCGTTCTGCACGCTTGCTTTCTCATCATTTATCCGCACGAAGAAGGTGCCGACGATCGAGAATACGATACCGAGTCCGCAGATGATCATCGGAAGCAAGATCGGCGACATTCCGCCCATCGAGTCGCGAACCTGGACCTCTTGGCCCAGGACCATCGTCGCAAGGATCGTCGCCACGTAAGAGCCGAAAAGGTCGGCACCCATTCCGGCAACGTCGCCGACGTTATCACCGACGTTATCGGCGATCGTCGCAGGGTTTCGGACATCGTCCTCGGGAATTCCGGCTTCGACCTTGCCTACGAGGTCGGCGCCGACATCGGCCGCCTTCGTGTAAATGCCGCCGCCGACGCGTGAAAAGAGAGCGATGGATTCAGCACCGAGCGAGAAGCCGGAAAGAACCTCGATCGCGGTTCGAACCTGATTTGCTTCAAGGTGGGCGAACATTGAAAGGAATACGATGAAGAGGCCGCCGAGGCCGAGAACCGCAAGGCCTGCAACGCCGAGGCCCATAACGGTTCCACCCGTGAACGAAACGCGAAGGGCCTGCTTGAGGCTTGTGCGTGCGGCCTGAGTGGTGCGGACATTAGCTTTGGTGGCGACCCGCATCCCGATGTATCCGGCCGTCGCTGAAAAGACCGCACCGATAACGAACGCTATGCAAATTATCCAGCTTGAATGGATCTCGCGGCCGTTTACCTCGTGGACCGTGCCCGAATACGCGAGCAGTGCCGCGGTAAAAAGGACAAAAATGCTCAGGATCTTCCATTCGGCACGCAGGAACGCCATCGCGCCATCGGCTATGTAGCCCGCAAGCTCCCGCATCTTGTCGTCGCCGGCGTCCTGTTTGCCGACCCATGCCGACTTGTACGCCATCACGATCAGGCCCAAAATGCCGAATGCCGGCACCAAATAAATAACGTTCTCGTTCATAATATGCTCTTAAAGAAAGACGTGGCCGCAGGCCCTGCGGCCGTTCGTCTCGTGTCTCTTATTTCGTTGATACCAGCGCCGGATCAGGGCGAGAATCTCAAAACCAATAATTATCGAATAAACCGCAGAAAATCGCAATTTCCGCCCGGCCTTTTTGTCGCCCCTTTGCGTCCTTTGCGAAGCCTTAGCGTACTTTGCGTTCATTCTTTGAACGCCAAAGAGATAAACGCAAAGGCCGCAAAGGAAACCCCGCAAAGGCCGCAAGAGACTCCCGCAAAGCCGCAAAGGAAGAAGGGAAATACTTGAAAGACAAGGCCGGAGTGAAGAAAACGATCTAGCGGTCGCTCCTTCGCGTCCTTTGCGAAGCCTTAGCGTTCTTTGCGTTCATTCTTTGAACGCCAGAAGAGATAAACGCAAAGGCCGCAAAGGAAACCACGCAAAGGTCGCAAAGGAAACCCCGCAAAGGCCGCAAAGGAAACCCCGCAAAGCCACAAAGGAAGTGACTCCCGCAGAAGGGCAAACGAAAGCGGCAAATGCGGCTCTGGTGTACAACCGGTCCTAGTCGCACATCCAGCGGCCGTTTATGCGTTTAGCGAAGGCGCCGTCGCTGCCGGCGCGTCCCTGCGAACATTCGCCACCGCGTCGGCAGTCTTTGCAATAGACGAAGGCTCCGTCGGAGACGGGCGGGCGGCCGTCGCCTCCGCGGGCCCATTTTTGGATGTCGCTGAATGTGATATTCGGGTCGTACTGGAAAAGGCCGTCCGTCAGCTCAACGTTGTAGCCGAAGCGGTTCGGCTTGCCGTCGATGCGAGTATCGCCGCTGCCTTCGGGCAGGCGTCCGGTCTGGAACATCATTCGGCCGCCCTCGAAATTCGGCCGCCGCACGAGCCTTCCACTAGTGTCCTTGCAGGCGAAAATGCGCGAATCGTAGCAGAATCTGTCGCCGGTCGAGGTGATATTCACGCCCGGATCGGCCTTTATCGTGTCGGCACCGAACCAGTTGCCCGTCGAGATGAAATTCGGCGTGCCGTGCAGTTCGATCGGGTCGCCGAAGACGCTGCCGATCATTATCAGATTCACGTTCGTGATCATTCCGGCGGGGTTGGTGTAGAGCGTACGTTTGCCGCGTTCCGAGCCTGAATTGATGACCGTGAGCGAGCCGACGGTATCGACGTTAAGAAACGTGCCGCCGATCGCCGAAGCGTAGTCATACCCGCCGCCGAAGGTTTGCTGTATGAGCATCGAACCCGCGGCCTTGAGCCTGATGCCGTCGCCCGGGCCGTTCTGTGCGATGTAGGAAAATACCGTGTTCGCTATCGTCCAATCCGTGTTGTAGGTGTCGATCCAGATGCCTGTGCGGTTGTTCATAAAGAGGCCGTGATCGACCTTTATGTAATCGAAATGCCACGACTTGCAGACCTGCTCGTTCGCCTTGCAGTTATCGTCGTTGACGTTGTGGACGTAGATGCCTTTGTCGAAATCCTGGATCGTCAGATTCTCGAATTTGAAGATCTGGCTCGAGTTCGGCGATTCGCGGCCCGTGCGGGCGTCCTTCGCCCATTTGCCAAGGCCTTCGATCGCGTAAGTGCCGGTGTTGTCGCGTTTCGCTTCGCCCATCAGGGCCGAATTGCCCAGGAGTTCGAGATCCTTGATCGTGACCTGATTCGTGCAGCCGCCGATGCGGAAGATCGTCTGCCCGGGATGCCGAAGCCGAATGCGCGTCGGGCTTAAACGCCAGGGAAGGTTGGAGTTAGCGACCGATGCGTTCGAGCCCGCACCGATGATATTCAGGCCGGAAGTGAGCGTGATGGCCTGATAGTTCGGGTCGCGTCGAACGCCGTCGAGCGTCCCGACAACGTAATCACCGTCCGGCACACGGAGCGTACCGCCCTGCCTCGCGGAGATATACTGGATCGCGTTCCGGAACGTCGCTGTGTAGTCGCTCGGTTCGACGAATTCGTACTTGCCGATCTGTGTCCGCCGTACGGGTCGGAAATCCTTAAGGTTGTAGAAGCCCGTGTCGCGGCCGTCGGTCGGATACCAGAGATAACTCGAGCCGTTCGTCTGGCGGATCTCATACATCGGTTCCGGTCCCTGAAAGCACCAACGCCCGATGCCGTTCGTGAAGACCTTGCTACCTTCGCGGACGTCGCTATTGTCGCATGCCGAAAGGTTCGCCGCACGCTGCCGCTGATCGGTTCCGGCGATGAAAACCTCGATCGCATTTTTCGAACCTGTGCTCGGAAGGTACGTGATCGGGCAGGCACCGGAAAGATCGGCCTCGAGCGTGAACGAATAGCCCTCGTATTTGTTCTGAGCGGCGGCCGAGCTGGCGATGCAGGCGAGCATCAATACCACAAGCGAAACGCACTTTAACGATCTGGACATCAATTGAAATCTCCTTGAAATCTGCACAAAATTTCGCACGAACCGGACGCGAACCCACACGTCTTTTCCGCGATTTTTGCTATACTCAACAAAATAACACACGCAGGACAATGGAGTACGTCAGCTTGAAGACCGACGGATGCGAAACGGAGCGAAAGCTGATGCGAATTTGACCGAAACCATCTTTATCAAAAACCTATGACCGAACCGATACTTGTTGCGAAAACCAAAGAGAGCGAATATTTTCTGCTGCCGCAGATGGCCAATCGTCACGGCGTCATCACCGGTGCGACCGGCACCGGCAAGACCGTAACGCTGCAGCGTCTGGCCGAAGGATTCAGCAAGCGAGGCGTGCCGGTATTTATGGCCGACATCAAGGGCGACCTCACCGGCGTCACCCAACCGGGCGGTGGGAATTCGAAGGTCGATGAACGGAACACACTCCTCGGCATTACACCGGAATTCCAAGGGTTCACGGCGACCTTGTGGGACGTTTTCGGCAAGCAGGGACACCCGCTTCGGGCGACGGTCTCGGAAATGGGGCCGCTGCTCTTGGCAAGGCTGCTCGGCCTGAACGATACGCAGGAAGGCGTGCTCGCGATCGCGTTCAAGTACGCGGACGACAACGGAATGCTGCTGCTCGACCTTAAAGACCTTCAGGCGCTGATGCGCTGGGTCGGTGAGAATTCGGCCGAACTTACGACGCAGTACGGTAATGTCTCGACGGCATCGGTCGGTGCGATACAGCGTGGACTTTTGCAGCTCGAGGAGCAGGGCGGTTCGATCTTCTTTGGCGAACCCGCCGTAAAGCTCGAAGATTTCATACAGACCGTCGATGGCAAGGGCGTGCTTAATCTGCTTGCCGCCGACGAGCTCATCAACGCCCCGAAACTGTACTCGACGTTCCTTCTCTGGCTCTTGAGTGAGCTTTTCGAGGCTCTGCCGGAAGCGGGCGACCTCGACAAACCGAAGCTCGTTTTCTTTTTCGATGAGGCGCACCTCCTGTTCTCGGACGCTCCGACGGCACTCGTCGAGAAGGTCGAGCAGGTCGTCCGCCTGATCCGCTCAAAGGGTGTCGGCGTCTATTTCGTGACGCAAAATCCCGCGGACATTCCCGAGAAGGTGCTCGCTCAGCTCGGCAATCGCGTTCAGCACGCCCTTCGCGCATACACGCCGCAGGAGCAGAAGGGCGTAAAGGCAGCCGCGACGTCATTTCGCGAGAATCCGAAGATCGATACCGAAAAAACGATCACAGAACTCGGCGTCGGCGAGGTGCTGATCTCGATGCTCGATGAAAAGGGTGTTCCGTCCGTGGTGGATCGAGCGTTCGTTGTCCCTCCGGAAGGACACCTCGGGCCGATCACGGCCGAACAACGGCAGCAGCTTATCGCGAATTCGCTTGTCGCAGGAGTTTACGAAAAAGCCGTTGACCGCGAATCCGCATTCGAAATGCTCACCGCGAAGGCGGAGGAAAAGGCAAAGGCTCAGGCCGCCGCTCAGGCCGAGGCCGATGCCGAAAAGGCCGCAAAGGAACAGGCGAAAGCAGAGCGCGCCGCGGCTCGCGCTCCGGATTCGATATGGGAGTCGATCGGCAAATCTGCGGCACGCTCGGCCAGCTCTTCGATCGGCCGCCAGATCGGGAACACGATCATTCGCGGCGTCCTGGGAAGCATCCTCGGCGGCGGCAAGAAGAAAGGCGGCTGGTTCTAGGGCTCAGTGACCTCGGCCGACGGGAAGTAGCGCTAAAATCTTCGTGGGCCGCACGTAAAAGATGCCGAGACCCGAGACGGCAGCATGCGCATTTGCTTGCGACATGCATCGAGTAATACTCCTACAGGTAAGAGCAATACCTTGTATGCTAAGTTCGCAAGCAACCGCCCGTCGCTCCTCCTCGATCGTTCCGGGTCTCAAAGTATCGCTTGAGCTTTGGCAAAGGTCGTACCTTGCCAGAACCGTGAAGCGCAGATCGCATGAGCGGGATCTGCGAACAGGTTACCTTTAATACAACAAATATTTCGCACGTGCCTCGCGGAACTGCTCTAGTTCTGGCTGCCACGCGTCTTCGATCTCGTCCAATGCGACGCCGTTCTCGATCTGTTTGCGGATCTTGTCGGTGCCGCAGATGACATCGAACGGGTTCTTCTCGAATTCGTATTCGTAGGCGTTCTGCCGCCATTGGAATCTTTGCGGATACATCTCGAAGGCCGTCTTGACCATTGCGATCCCGGTGATGACGGGCTTGAAAACATTGCGGTCCGTGATGTGTATCTGGACACCGCCGCAAGTTTGGCCGGCGAATTCGCAGAACGTCGGGCGAAAATATGCCTCGCGAAACGCAATGCCAGGAAGATCGAATTCGCGGAGTTTTGCGGCCCATTTGTACGGGTCGATGAACGGGGCACCGTTCAGGAAGAACGGGAGCGTCGTGCCGCGGCCTTCGCTCAATTCGGTGCCTTCTAGGTGGACGGTCGCCGGGAATACAACACATGTATCGACGTCCGGCACGTTCGGCGACGGCAGGATCCATGGCAGGCCTGTTTCGTCGCCCCACATCTCACGCCGCCAATTCTGCATCTTGACGATCTCGAGGTCGCAGCCGATGCCGAAATGGTCGTTGAACATCAAGGCAAGTTCGCCGATCGTCATTCCGTGGCGTGTCGGCAGTTCGAACTGTCCAACGAAGGAAAAGAAGTCGGGCTCGGTGACGTTGCCCTCGACGAGAATGCCGTTGATCGGATTCGGCCGATCGCAGACGATGACGCGCTTTCCGAATTTCTTCGCCGCGCGCATACAGTTCGCCATCGTGTAGATGAACGTATAAATACGGCAGCCGACATCCTGCAGGTCGATGACGATGTCGTCAACGTCAACGAGCATCTCTTCTTTTGGCTCGCGGACGTCGCTGTAAAGCGAATACACCATCAGGCCCGTGTGCTTGTCGCGGGCGTGCGGCGTCTCGATCATATTGTATTGAACATCGCCGCGGATGCCGTGCTGCGGGCCGAAGATCGTCGTCAGATCGATGTCCGGATGTTCAAAAAAGAGGTCGGCCGCGTGCCGAAAGGTTTCGGGCAGAACGGAGGCCTGATTGCAAACGAGGGCGACACGGCGCGCCTCGATCAGCTCAAGGAGATCTCCGGTGAGGTTTTCGATCCCAAGTATTGTTCTCTGCATAAATAGGAAAAACTAAAAAGGTCACACTCTGATAAAAAGACGAACGCCCGAAACGACTGAGACGCGCTTCGGGCATTCGTTGAAAAACAAAAGGATTTTGCGTTCTTTGTGATCAAAGGTGATCCTCTTCTTGCGGCCTAGGTCAGATCGCTGACGGCTGCGTCGGGTGCATTTTTCTTGACGGATTCGATACCGTTCTCGCGTCCGGATTCGCTCTTGTACATCTCGCTGCTGCCGATGACCTGTCCATTCCCCGCTTTGAGATTAAAGAAAAAAGATCCGTTCGCAGACGTTTTCCGCTCATAGCGTGCGTCGTTCGCGGCGTTCTTTTTTACGGATGCGATGCCGTTCTCTGCTGCGGCCTTCGTCTCGTACATTTCGCTGCCAAGGATCTTCTCGCCGTTGCCGGCCTTCAGGCGGAAGAAGTATTTGTTATTGTTCGACTTTGCAAGTTCAAATTTGCCTGCCATAAGTTCTCCTTATTCTAATAAGTTCTTCAAACACAATACATTGTGGGGAAGAGCAAGTGCGTTTTTAAGGCTCAACAATGCGCCAATAATTCTATCTTATTATTGGAAAAAGTGAAGTCAAAAAATGCTGACATCGAGCATTTTTCCCATCGAACAGAGCCGAATGTAGAGGTCGGCGGCGGCGAGAATGAGGAGCGTGATCGCCGTAATGCGGCTTCGGTTGCGGGCAAGCCGGCCGAATCGTCCGGTCGGGGCTGAGAAAAGTGCGGTCAGGCAGACGAGCACTGACAGGCAGCTTGCAAAGATGATCACCGTCCCGCCGCGGATGCCGAAAACGTCGCGTCCCATATTCGAGAGGAACCAGACCGAGCAGAATGCATCGTAAAATAGTGCGGCAAGATACGCGACGCCGACGAAGGCGAGCAACCGCTCGACGATCAGTAAAATAAAGCAGTCACATTCTTTTACGGCACGACGCACGGCCGCAAGCCCGATCAGCCAGAGAAACAAAAGTGCGGGCGACGCCGGCAGCCATGCCGGCATCCAGGCAGGACGCGCTCCAAAAAGGCCTTGGGGCGAATCGCCAAAAAGTTCCGGCGAGAAAAGCGGCGAGAGGTAGTTCGCACCGCCGCCGAGAAAGTAATAATGATCGGCCTCACGAACTGCCCATATCGAATACGCGATGAAGGCCGCGACCGCAAAAATGACGGCGAACGAGACGGCTCGGCGCTTCTCACCTGCGAAGGCGTCGGCTGTCGGGGAGATGTCCTGCTGATCCATAACGTCTATCCTAGCCGACTTCCTCGAAAATGTCGCCGTTCTGACGGCATCGTCGAAATTCGCGGCAGGGACGTGTATAATTCGCTTCGTCGGGAAGAACGTGGGCAAGAGGATCTACAACAAACTTGCTTGGCTCAACGAACTGCCGCTCGACGAGGCCGTGTATGTCTTTATGGAATGCAGCGGCTCGCAGGCGTTCGCTGAAGCGATGGCGGACGCGAGGCCTTTCCCAATGCTCGAGCAGCTCTTTTCGCTCGCCGAGGAGTTGAGCGACGGCTGCGACCGAGAGACGATCGAAAAGAAGCTGAGCGCCGTTCTTGAGCGCTGACGCATTACCGTTCTATGCATCGAAGGGAACTCTTAAAGGCGGCCGGAGCTGTGGCGCTTGCGGCCTCTGCGATACACGCACAACGAAGGCCGAATTCTGGGCGCGGAAAACCTCGAATGATCAAACCGAAGGCATTGAAGAAGGGCGATAAGGTCGCCGTCGTCGCACCTGCGAGCGGCGTCTCGAAGGAATCGTTCGACCGTGCGCTCGAAAACCTCTCATCGCTCGGCTTCGACCCGAAGGCGGCCGCACACGCACGCGGGCAAAAGGGTTTTCTTTCGGGAACCGACGCTGAACGCCTCGTCGATCTTCACGACTCGTTCGCCGACAAGAGCGTGAAGGCCGTGTGGTGCGTTCGAGGCGGCGGTGGCTGCCCGCGGCTCTTGCCGTCGCTCGACTTCGATCTCATAAGGAAAAATCCGAAAGTGTTCATCGGATTCTCAGACATCACGGCGCTTCACGTCGCGATCAGCCAGCGTACGGGCCTTGTCACGTTTCACGGGCCGGTCGGCACGTCGAACTACACGGATTACACCCGCGGGCACGTTCTCGAACTCTTGATGAACACGGCAAGGCCGCCGATCGTGATCGAGCCTTCGCCGGAGAATCTTAAAAAGGAGGCGACGCTCTTCCATCCGGCGACGATAAAAGGCGGGCGTGCGACGGGCGAATTGACGGGCGGCAACCTCGCACTTCTTGCGTCGCTCTGCGGAACGCCCGACACGCTAAAGAATATCGCCGGCAAGATCCTCTTTATCGAGGACATAAACGAACCGCCATATCGTGTCGATCGAATGTTGACGCAGCTTCGGCAGAGCCTCGACCTTCGTTCTGCTGCGGGTTTTGCATTGGGAGTTTTTGAGGATGGAGCGAATGCGTCCAAGGCCGCGGCTCCGCTTCTGGATGTGTTCCGCGATCGCCTTGGTGACCTCGGCGTACCGGTCGTCAGCGGCCTGTCATTCGGCCATATTGCCGAGAATATGACGCTGCCTTACGGAATAAAGGCCGAGCTCGATGCCGACAAGGCAACGCTCACGCTGCTCGAATCAGCGGTCAGCTAAGAGCGAAGTTTTCGCCGGATGCGTGCGAATTCGCCGATGCTCCAGGCCTGTGCCGCCGCACCTTTTGCCGAATGCGGTGCATCGGCGTCAAAGATCTCCGAAAGCGAACCGAGCATCGTGTCGTGCAGGTGAAGTTCGAGGCCCGCGAGCATTGCTGCCGCTTTTGCGGTGACTTGCGGATCGGCTGCATTCACGCGCAGGTACGCGTCGATAAAATGCCCGATCAGCCACGCCCAGACAGTTCCCTGATGGTACGCGGAATCGCGTTCGACCGGGCCGCCATCGTAATGCCCGACGTATTTCGGGTCATCGGGAGCGAGCGTGCGAAGGCCTTTTGTGGTGAGCAGCTCGCGTTCGACCTTTTCTACAACCGCCTTGGCGCGTTCACCCTCAAGGATCGGATAATGCAGGCTGACGGCGAATATCTGATTCGGCCGAACGGACGCGTCGCACGTGTCGCCGTCGATAACGTCGTAGAGGCAGGCCGCGTCGGCGTTCCAAAACTTTTCGGTAAAGCTCGCCTTCGCCCGGGCTGCGAGATCGGCGAATCGTGTCCGCAGCCGAGCCTCGTCAAACCTGTCCGCGAACGCCTCCATTACACGCAGAGCATTGTACCAGAGAGCTTGTATCTCGACTGCCTTTCCCATACGCGGAGTGATGACGCGGTCGCCGATCTTCGCATCCATCCAGGTCAGGTTCTCGCCCGGAACCCCGGCAGCAAGCAGGCCGTCGTCCTCGACGCGTATCCCGAATCGAGTGCCTTCCAAATGCCAGCGGATCACGTTCACGAGTTTTAGGAAAAGGTCGCCTCGGATGAGATCGTGGTCGTCGGCCGCATCGGCGTAAGCGCGTATCGCCTCGAAGAACCAGAGCGTTCCGTCAACCGTGTTGTAGTCCGGCGTTTCGCTGCCGCTCGTGAATCGATTCGGCAGCATTCCCTGCGAAATGTAATTGAAATACTCGAGCAGGATCTCTTTTGCGATCTCAGGACGGCCGTTCGCGATCGCAAGGCCGGGAAGCGCGATCATTGTGTCGCGTCCCCAATCGTCGAACCAATGATAGCCCGCGATCACGGTCTTTCCCGTGCCTCGTGCGACGATCATTTGGTCGGCCGCGGCCGCAATGATCGCATCCGTTTCGTCGATCGGCTTCGCGGCGGCGACAACCTTCCTTCGACGCTCGACCTCGGCGGCTTCGAGCATTGCCGCATCCTCGAACCGATGTTCTTCGGTCGATGCGATCACGACTGCCGGCTTTTCAAGCCCAAAGCGAAAGACGCACGGAGCAAAAACGTCCTCCGTAAAATCGAAACCACGTTCCCTCTCGATCGTGTACGCAAGGTCGCGATACCAGACACCGAGTTTTTCGAGTTCGACGGCGTTGCACGCGATATGCAGCGGCGGAAAACCGTCAAAGGATGCGAATTCCACTCTGCCGATGTCGGCCGTGTATTCGTGCGGAAAGCGTGCATCCTCGTGCCGAAGATGATGATGATCGCGAAAGGCGAGCAAAGGTGTAAGTTCGAGCCTAGCTTCGGCGTTCGCCTCGGAAAGCGCCCAGCTCATAACGGTGGTGTTCTCGCCGTGCGGCATAAAAAGGCGGCGTTCGGCCTCAATGCCGTCAAACGAGAATGTCCATATCGGATAAGGGTCGAGGCGAAACTCTTTCAGGTATTTCCAACCTTCGGGAGCGACCGCGTTCTCATACCGTGCGGCCGAGAGCGGATAAATTCTACCGCCGATAACGAGCTTCTCCTCGAAGCCTGAAAGAAGCACGGCGCGTCCCAACGGCGGCTTCGTCGCGGCAACAAGAAGGCCGTGATACCGACGCGAACGCATGCCCGCGACGGTTCCGGAAGCATAGCCGCCGATGCCGTTCGCCTCGAGCCATTCGAGGCGTTCGGCCTGCGGAAGGTCGGTGCAGGAAGAGCGGGGAACAGAGAGCATTTGTCCCTATTTTACAGGACGAACGGCAACTCTCGAAAATGGCCGCAGGCCGGCCGCTATTCGCCAACCGCTTTCCCGATCGCGACGACATTCGACGCTGCGGCCGAACGGATCGCACTGCGAAGGTCCTCGATGATGTCCTCGACGTTCTCGATGCCGACCGAAAGCCGCACAAGGTCACGCGGCGGCGCGAGTTCGCCGCGAAGGGCGTCGGGAATGCTCGCATGCGACATATAGCACGGAAGGCTGATCGTGCTGTTCACAGAGCCGAAGCTTACGGCGATCGAGCATAGCCTTGTCGCCTCGACGATTCGCCGGGAGAATTCCGCATCACCGGTCGTGAACGCGATCACGGAGCCGAAGCCCGATGCCTGCCGCTCGTGCGTCCTTCGCGCTTCCTCCGAGGCGAGTGACGGATGGAAAACGCGCCTTATGCCCGCTTCGTTGGCAAGGAATTCGGCGACCTTCAACGCATTCGAGCATTGCTTCTCGACGCGGAGATCGAGCGTCTTGATCCCGCGAAGCAGCAGCCAGGAATCGAACGGAGCAAGAGCCGTTCCTTCCGCGTTCCGGACGAACGCGATCTCGTCGGCGAGTTCCTCATCTTTTGCGACGACGACGCCCGCCGTTACGTCGCTGTGGCCTGAAAGGAATTTTGTCCCCGAATGATATACGATGTCCGCACCGCAGACGATCGGGTTCTGAAGGCAAGGCGAGAGCATCGTGTTGTCAACGACAAGGATCACGCCGTTCGCGTGTGCAAGATCGGCGAGAGCGGCAATGTCCGACACACGCTGGAACGGATTCGTCGGCGTCTCGATCAGCAGCATTCTCGTCCGGTTCGAAAGGGCCGCACGGACGTTCTGCACGTCGGTCGTATCAACATACGTGACGGAAATGCCGAGCCGCGGAAGGCGTTCGAGCAGGCGAATGCTGCCGCCGTAAAGATCGCTGCCGGCGAGGATCTCGTCGCCGGTCGTCAGCAGTTTCGTGATCGCCGAAAGTGCGGACATTCCGCTCGAGAAGGCAAAGGCGAAGGGTGCGCGTTCAAGTTCGGCGAGCTTTGTTTCGAGGTCGGTGCGTGTCGGGTTCCCGGAACGCGAATAGTCGTATTCACCGAATTCGACGGCCGTCGGCTGACGGAATGTCGCGGTCTGGTAGATCGGCGTCGAGACGGCGCCGAATCGTTCTTCTTCGCTAAGGCTTACGCATCGTGTCGCGTTCTTCATATCGCTGCTCCTTGTGCCCGACAGCTTTCGGCGTTGTGCGCCGTGTAGCCCGAACCCTCGCTCTCAAGCGTTTCGTAATAGATGTCAAAGATGTCGCCGAGCACGGCTTCAGCCGTTGCGTACCGTCCGGCGCCGCGTCCGCGGATCGTATGGCGGCGTCCGTCCTCGTCCTCGAAGACAAGAAGATTCTCGGCGCCGTGGATCGCGGCAAGCGGGTCGGCCGCATCGAGCGTCGTCGCGGACACGCGAGCTTTCACTTCGCCGTTTTCCGCAGTGCATTCGGCGACGACGCGGTACGCCATTCCCGCCTGCCGTGCCGCAAGAGCTTCAGCACTGCTCGAATCCTCGAGGCCGCGTCGTTCGATCTCGCCGAAAGTGATGTCCGAACCGAACGCCTTTCGTGCAAGCAGCACGAGCTTCTGCGCGGCGTCCGAACCGTCGATGTCGAGCGTCGGGTCAGCCTCGGCAAATCCCGCTGCCTGGGCCGCCTTTATCGAATCGTGGAGGTTGCCGCCATCCTCGAGCCGGCCGCAGATATAATTGGAAGTACCGTTTATGACACCGCGAATTCGCGTCGGCCTTGTTGTCGCCGCAAGTCGCTGTGCCGTCTCAAGCGCAGGTACGACGCCGCCGACTGCGGCGCTGTAACGAAGTGAGACGCTGCCTGCGTCCGCGAGTGCGTGGAGGCTCGCGTCGTGCTCCGATATCAGGCCTTGTTCGCCGAGACGACGCCTTTTCCGCTTGCAAGAGCGTGCCTTATGTATCGATGCGCATCGTCGCTTCCGCCGATAAGTTCGACGACGACATCGCAATCGCTCTCGATCAGCTCGACGGCATCGCTGCGAATGAGCGATGGCTCGACGCCGCGTTCGACGGCACGTTCCCTGTGGAGATTTACGACGCCAGTCACCTCGAATTTTTCCGGGTTCGCACGCAGCCTTTCATAAACACCGAAACCTACAACGCCGCAGCCGAGAAGCGCGACCTTCAGCGGCCGGCGTTGGCCCTCCGAAAGGTCGCTTGCGAATGAATCCTCAAGGTCGCCTACGAACGTCGCAACGCCCGACCCGAGAGAGGCGATCTCGAAATCGAGTGAAACACTGCGGGCGAATTCGACGGCCTTCGGCTGCACGAGTTCGCCGCCGCGTTCGAGCGTCGTTGCGTAGCTGACCGTCGAAAAACGCCGCGGGCGGACCGCCGACTCGGCGGGATTCGACTCGAAAAGGCCCTCGACGTCTTTGACGAGAACGCAGCGTGCCGAAAGTTCGTGTGCAAGGAAGAGAGCGGTAAGGTCCGTGCCGCCGCGTCCGAGAAGCGTTGCGTCGCCCGCTGCATTCGCTCCGACAAAACCTGACACGATCGCGATGCCTTCATCGAGTGCGGAATCGACGGCCGCGATGTTCGCTTCGACGATCTCGCCATCGAGCGTGTCGCCGGTTGTGATGATACCGACCTGATGCGGAGATAGGATCTTTGAGTGGATACCGGAACGCTTCAACGCGGCCGAAAGTAGGGCCGCCGAGACGGCCTCGCCGGTCGCAAGGAGCGTTGCGACGGCGTGTTCATTCCTGTCCGTGCCGTATTTTTCGCAGCGTGCGAGCAGCTCGTCCGTAGTGCCTTCGAATGCAGAGACGACGGCGAGAACTCGATAGCCTTGGCGCCAATGGCGGTAGATCTCGTGGACGGCAAGCGGCAGGTCTTCCTCGCTGCGAAGCACGGAGCCGCCGAATTTCAATACGATCGTTCGTTCTTTCGACATTATCTTCTCACGCTCCCTTCGCAAGTTTTTTTGACAACGCACGGTCGAGGTCCGCGACGATATCTTCCGGATTCTCAAGCCCGACGGACAGGCGAACGAGGCCGTCCGTGATACCGGCCTTCTGGCGGGCCTCGGGTGCGACCGAGCCGTGCGTCATTGACGCGGGATGTGTGATGAGCGTCTCGGCGGAACCGAGATTCTCGGCGAGCGAACAGAGCCGGACGTTGTTCATCAGGCGATGCCGAAATCGATGCCGCCGTGCAGCTCGAACGACAGAAGAGCGCCGCCGCCCGACTGCTGACGGCGAGCAAGCTCGAACTGCGGAAAGTCAGGAAGGCCCGGATAATTCAAACGCTTAACGCGCGGATGCTCTTTGAGGAATGCTGCGACCGAAAGCGCGTTCTCCGACTGCTGCCAGACGCGCAGCGGCAGCGTCTTTGACCCCTGCAGCGTGAGCCAGGCGTCAAACGGAGCCTGGATCGAACCGATCGTCTTGCGCGTGAATTTGAAAGCCTCATCGAGCTTTTCGTCCGAGCAGGCGAGCACGCCGCCGATCGTCGCGTTGTGCCCGTCAAAGAATTTCGTGGTCGATTCGAGGACGATGTCGGCACCGAGTTCGATCGGCCGTTGAAGTGCGGGCGAAAGAAGCGTGTTATCGACGGCAATCAGAGCTCCGTTCTCGTGCGCAAGCCGTGCGGCAAGGGCGATGTCCGTGAGCTTTAAGGTCGGGTTCGCGGGCGTTTCGATAAAGACGAGAGCCGCAGGCTCTTTAAGGCTTTCGGCCAGAAGCTGTTCGTCCGACGTATCGACAAAATCCGCGACGACGCCGAATTTGCTCAGCGTTTGCTCCAGCAGGCGAATCGTCCCGCCATAGCAAACGTCCGAGACGACGACGCGGTCGCCCGCCTTCAATAGCGTCAGAAAGAGAGCGTTCGTCGCCGCAAGTCCGGAAGAAAAGCAGGTCGCAAATTCCGCCTTTTCGAGCACCGCGATCCGGTCTTCGAGGGCCTTTACGGTCGGGTTTCCGGCCCTGCTGTATGTGTAACCCTTGTCGCTGCCGACGGCCTGCTGGCGGTAGGTCGTCGTCTGATATATCGGCGTCAGGATCGCGCCGGTCGTGGGGTCGGGTTCAGAACCGGAATGAAGCGCGGCAGTCTCGATCTGCGCGTCGGGTGATACGTATGAATTCAATGGCATTTGCAAAATCTCCTTTTCTTAGAAGATCTTGCGTGGCGACGAGGACAGGAGAGTCCGACTCCGGCCAAACGGGAAAAAAGTGCGTAAATATAAGGGAAGTCAGCCGAGATCCGGAAAATGAAAAAAAGGATCCGACACCCTTGAAGAGTGCCATGATCCTTTCTTTGGAATTCACAGGCAGCTCTTTAGCAGTTTTTATCGTGGAGCAAGTTGCCTTAAATCGCCACGCTTGATCTTTTCAATAACGCCCGCGGGAACCTCGCCCCCAAGCGTTCATTCGACAATACACGAGACATCTCCCGCCTGTCAACCCCAAATAATGGAGCCACCCGTCGGATTTGAACCGACGACCTTTCGATTACGAATCCGTTGCTTATACGGGGTAGAACTCAGCGAGTAGTTGG
The DNA here is from genome assembly GCA_001567505.1 of Acidobacteria bacterium OLB17. Classification (GTDB taxonomy): domain Bacteria; phylum Acidobacteriota; class Blastocatellia; order Pyrinomonadales; family Pyrinomonadaceae; genus OLB17. The sequence continues at coordinate 53,746 of LLEU01000058.1, forward strand.
ACGAATCCAGTAAATACAACAACTTACGCCGTGAAAGTGGTTGTTCGATTACTCACTAGTTTTCTTTTCTCAGCACGATTTGGTCACTGATTGGTCACGGGACTCCCCTATCTGGGGATCACTCTGAAAATAGCCGCTTCACAGCGGCTATCTTTTTCGTCCTCCCTTCGGGTTATACCCCCGATTTCGCGAGTTCCTCGATCTGCCCGAGGACGGCTATGTAGGCGGCTTTCTCAAACTGCGAGAGTGACTCATTCGCCGCCCGGACCTCGATCCATTCAGCCAGCGGATCGTATATCCCGTAGCGATCATCCACGGCCCTCGCCGGCGTCGTCTCAGGTTGCTCAGAGGAAGCGTCCTGAGCGGTGGTCTTCGCCTCTGTATTTCTGCCGTCGGTCATCTCAATCCCGTACCACGACGCGAGCCGCAAGCCGGCTTCTCGGAGCGAGCAGCTCTCCATGACAGAGACAAGCTCGATCACATCTCCTCCCCTCTTCCCCCGTCGCCCCTTGGCGCAGGCGGTCGAGTGGCAGATCCAAACCTGCTTTGAGACGTTGACCGAAAACGACTTGGCGTCGTCCCCTGTCGGATGCGTCGGAAGCGGGCACTTGCCCCTCTCGTGAGAGCCATTCGTTCGCCTCAGGGCGACCCCGTACCGGGCGGCTACCGCCTCGACCGGGACCTCTGCCTTGATGGTCTTGAAGTCAACATATTCAGCCATTCCAATCACCTCTTGTGAAGTCGGATTTAACCGCTGATCGGAGCCTAGCAATCGCCCGCCGACTGGCAAGGCCAGGGACATGATCGCGGAATGAAGCCGGAATGAGATTCCCATAAGGCGCGGATGAAATTCTCATAAAGTCACATTCCCCGCCCTGGTGCGTTCGCGGTAAAAACTTGGTGCGCCCGTGGTAAATGACTGGTGCGTTGGCGGTAAATTTCACCTCCCGCGCACCATGTTCACTTGGTGCGTTCGCGGTGAAAACTTGGTGCGCGGGCGGTAAGAATTTGGTGCGTGCGCGGTGAGGATTTGGTGCGTTGGCGGTGAGAACTTGATGCGTTGGCGGTAAGCGGATTCTGGAGATAGCCAGAAGAAACAATGCTCTTGAGACGACGCGGAAAGCTGTAAGTCTTTCTAACTATTTCTGAGTCTCGTTAACCATCTCTAACACACACCCGAGTGTGAAACTTTTCTGACGACCGGCCAGACGATCACCGACCGGCTTTTTAGGGGAGAGTGGTGTCCGCATCTGGTCGGGCGTATCATTCGCTTGCCTCTCATCCACACTCCCGCACCACCATGGACGAACCGGCAGTGATCCCTGCCACCGAAGAGACCCAGCCGACCGCACCGCAGCGACGTGTTCGCTCAGAGCTGAACCTTGAGCAGTGGTCTATCTGGCTGCCCTCGAATTCCAACCGGGAACCGGCTCCCCGAGTGTTGCGTCGGGAGACCGTTTCCGAGACCGGCCAGAAGGTTGTCGCGGAAGTCGAGATCACAGCGTCACGAAAAGGGACCCTCACGACTGAGGATCAGAAAACCTATTACGCCCTGGTCGAGCATCACCAGCGGAATCAGCGTCACGACAACGTGATCTATTTCTCGCTCCGGGGATTGTCCAAGTCCCTCGCGAAGCAGTGGGGAACCCGGACAATCGAGACGATCACGGACTCGCTTGTCCGCCTCCGCGCGAACACGATTGTTTGGAAAAACTCGTACCACGACGCGGCGACTGGCAAAACGCAGGAGGAGCTTAACTTTTTCAACATCATCACCGACCTGAAGATCATCACGACCAAGCAGGACGGCCACCACACTCGTGCCGAGGGCTACTTCAAGCTCCACGACGCGATCATTGCCAACATCGAGCGGAACCACGCCAAGCCGGTACTGCTGGACGTGGTACTGAAATTCAAAAGCGAGGTGGCCCAGATCCTGTACACGCAACTTGATCGAATCCTTTCCCGAGACATCACCACCTACGAGCGCCGGACGAAAGAGCTTTTCGCCGACCTTGGGCTAGAAGGCCGCAAGTACGCATACCCGGGCGGACGAAAGCAATTGCTCCAACCGGCTATTACCGAGCTTGAAGGTGTGCCGCTGACCAACGGCTATCTGATCCGATCCGCCACGCTCGAACGGACCGCCGACGGGAAGGATTACAAGCTGGTGGTCAAACGGGGCCGCACACGGGCCAAAAATGCCACCGTAGAGCCACGTTTCTCCGAGAGTCAGGTCGAGCCTCACCCTCAAGGAGAACCGGCGTCTGAGGACCGTACGGAGCCAATTACGCCGGTTTCCGGCCAGACCGGGAAGGGGATTCAGCTTTTGGGCTATTTCCATAAGACGTTTTTTTGGCACCGAGGTCATGACCGCCCAGCCTGCCCAGAAGCACCGGGACCTCGCCGACTGGATGATCGCCAGCCATGGCGAGGAGCTGTCCCGTTACATCGTCGATTTCACGAAGATCGAAGCAGATCGGACGAATTTCAAGATCGCCACCTTCGGAGCCGTGGCCAACTACATCGACCGCGCCGTAACCCACCACACCCTTGAGCAGGCACGGATCAAGCGGGAGGAGGAGGCCGCCCGAGAAGCCGCCCGCGAGGAGCTGCGCGTGAGGGCTTATCAGGAGCGGGAACAGCGCGGATTTGCCCTTTACCGTGCCTTGCCTGAAGACGAGCGCCGTCGGCGCCTTTCTAACGCAATGGGCTATTTGGCCACTACGGACCGTATCAAGACAGTCGATTTCTCAAACGCATTCTCAAAAGTGCTGTTCGAGAAGGACGCCGAGCAGCTCGTGCGGGAGCAG
>LLEU01000059.1 GCA_001567505.1 Acidobacteria bacterium OLB17
ATTCAGTTGGGCATTTTGAATTGCCACTTAGCTTTAGCTAGTGGATAGCGGATTGGGAGAATGACCCGGCTTTAGCCGAATGTCTTGTGATGACTTGTCGGCGGCAAAGCCGCCTCCGGGATAAGGTTTGGGGATCGAGTTCTACAAAGATGACGCTCCTGCCGGAGCGAGGATTCCGCCGACTTGGCCTGTCGCGTGTTTTCACACGCTCCAGTCGAGATCGGGCACGTTGACCACGTGCTAAAGCACGTGGCTAATCGCCCTTCGGGAGCATTTGATCCAGCTTCAATCGGCGAATGCGACGGTCAGTTGTTTGAGTTTCATCGAGTCGCTTTTGTCGAGCGAGTCGATGCCGTCGCGATCGACGTAGTTGTAGAGAATGTCGCGTTGCTGCGGGCGGTAGCCGGCTTCGCGGATCTGGTAGCGGAGGTCTCGTTCGTTCGCGTCCGTGTTCGCACCGGCGGCGGAAACGACGTTCTCCTCGATCATAATGGAGCCCATATCGTCGGCGCCGAACCGCAGTGCCGACTGCCCGATCTTCAGGCCTTGGGTAAGCCAAGAAGCCTGTATGTGCTGAATGTTGTCGAGGAAGAGCCGCGAAACCGCGAGCATCGTCAGGTAGTCGATGCCGGTCGGTTCTTCGGTGATCTTGCGGCCGAGGGCGGTGTTCTCACGCTGGAACGTCCAGGGGATGAACGCGGTAAATTTGCCGCCTTCGCCAGTTGCGTCAATGCGGGCGAGAGATTCGTCCTGAAGCTCGCGTATTAGTTCGAGATGACGGACGCGATGCTCGACGCGGTCGCCGATGCCGAACATCATCGTCGCGGTCGAGATCAAACCGCTGCGGTGGACGGCACGCATTACGTCGAGCCATTGCTGCGTCGTGCATTTCGTCGAGACACGCTTGCGGACCTCGTCGTCAAGGATCTCGGCGCCGCCGCCGGGGAGCGAGTTCAGCCCGGCCGCCTTCAGACGCTGCACGATCGTGTCGTAATCGAGGCCCGAGATGAGCGATATGTTGTGTATCTCGGGCGGCGAGAAGCAGTGCAGTTGGAACTTCGGATACTTTGCGTGGAGCGGTGCAAGAAGTTCCTCGTACCACTCGATGTTGAAATCGGGATGAAGCCCGCCCTGCATCAGGACGCCCGTGCCGCCGAGGGCGATCGTCTCCTCTATACGCTTTTCGATCTCCTCGGGCGAGTGTACGTAGGTATCCGGTTTCCCCGGCCGCCGGTAGAACGCACAGAATGTGCAGACGACGTTGCAAACGTTCGTGTAGTTGATGTTGCGGTCGATGATGTAGGTTACGACGTCGGGGTCGTTCTTCCGTCGGCGGATCTCGTCTGCGGCAAGCCCGATGCGGAGAATGTCCTTTGATTCGAGAAGCGTAGTACAGTCCTCGGCCGAAAGCCTTTCGCCGGCGAGCACACTATCCAGGATCGTTTGAACAGCTCTTGTCATCGCGTTTGATTTTATCAAAGATTTGAAATTCAGGCTTGCCGCTATAAGCTGTAACCTGCCGGTGAAGATCCGCGATCCAGAATGGCGAAATCAGTAAAGGTCAAGACGCATCTCGTGAGCTCACCCGAAGGGTCAGGCTGGCATTTCCTTGTCATCGAGAAGCGAACGGCCGACAAGCTTTCGTTCAAGGATCAATATAAACGCGTCGTTTGCTCGATCAACGGCGGCGATGGGTTCCAATGTGCGTTGATGCCGTCTGGCGGCAGGTTCCACATCATCGTCAACAAACAGAAGCGCGACGCACTTGGCATCGCCGCCGGTGACAAGGTCGAGGTCGAGCTTACCGTTGACGAAAGTAAGTACGGGCTGCCGATGCCGGAGGAATTCCGGGAGGTGCTCGATCAAGACCCAAAGGGCGACGAGCTTTTCCACGCCCTGACGCGTGGCAAGCAACGCTCTGCCCTTTACTACATCGGCAAAATAAAGGACATCGACAAACGCATCCACACGGCGCTGATCTTTGTCGAGCACCTGAAGAACAATGGGGGAAAGATCAACAACAAGCTTCTGATGGAAGAGCTGAAACGTCCGCTGCAGTGAGCCTTCGGGCAAGTCGGCGGCTCGGCACCCGAAACTGATATTCGTCCCATAAGGAACGAGAATGATGACTAGACGAAATGCAGCGGCTTTAGCGAGCCGAAAAGGCCATGCTTCTCCCCGAGCGAGAAATACAGCTCGAGGCCTTGGAACATCTCGTCCGAGATCTCATACGAGATGTTGTCTCCAAGATACGTCAGGAGTTCTTCGGTCCCGAGCCCGATCTGCTGCGTATAATTCGCCGCGATCGCTTCGAGATTCGCAACGCCTTCGTCGCGGGCGGCCGCAAGATCGAGCGGCAAGGCCGAATTTTTTGTCATCCACATCGCGAAAACGAAACCGAGGCCGGTCATCTTTCGCCAGAGCTCGGCAAGGTCGAATTTTCTGTATGGGGAAGCATCGCTCGGCGCGTCCGGAATGCGAAGTGCGGGGTCGCCGATCATGAGAGCGCAATCGGCCCCTGCCAGCATCGCGTCGATATTCGGAGCGGCATCTCGCCACTCGGGTTCGCGGCCGAGGAATTCGCGAAAGATCATTTTCGTGAGTGCCGCGGATGTGCGTGAAGAGACGTCGAGAGCAACGCTGCTAACATCCCGCAGGCCCATCCCTTTTGTCACGAGGCACACGCTCCGCACGCGTGTTCTTGCGCCGACGCATACGCCGGGGACGAGCTTTGCGTCCGTGATCGTTTGATATGAAAAAACAGGTACCAATGCCGCGTCAACGCGTCCGCCCGCAAGAAGCTCGGCCGAACGCGCAGGCGCCGTGTCCATTATCAATTCGGCCGAACCTCGGAGCGAGCCGTAGAGAAAACTCCAGACGAGAGGCGCCGTGTTCGAATAGCTTGAGGCCGCGATCCGCGGTATCGAAATGGACATTCGATGAGTATTTTATCCGCACAACGCTGTCCGCCGCAAAGCCGCAAAATACGGCGTCGAACGACAAGCTTGAAGGGCATATCGAATTGCCGTATTCTCGCCTTATGAGACATTGCCTCCTTTTTGTGCTGACGTTCATATTTGCTGCCGGCGCGTTCGCGCAAGGGACGATCGTCGTCCACGACCCGATGCTTCCCGCTAAGGACGGAGAGGCGAAACCGCCGCGTTCCATCGAAAAGATCTACGAGACGAAGATCCTGCCGCCCGTCCGGAAGAAGCTTGTTTCTGATAGCTGTTCAGATTCCCCGACGTTTACGGGCGCCGTTAACGGCTCTTTTACGAAGGCCGGAGCACGGCAAACGGCCGTCTTCTATCAGTTCTGCGAAACGGGCAACGGACTTGGCATGGTCGGCCTTGCGATCATCGAAAACGGCCGTCTGGTCTCAAGCTTTGTGCAGGATTCCGGCTGGGCGTTCGACATTGGCAGGGTCGCGGACGTGAACCGGAACGGGCTTGACGAGATCGCGCTCGAATTCGGCGGCGGAATGCATCAGGGCGAAGGCGGCACGGGCGTCTCGATCTATGAATTCAAGGACGGCAAACCCGTCGAGCTCGGCTGGTATCAATCTTCGAAATTTACCGAAACGGAGACGACGGCCGCTTGGCGTTTGACGGCAAAGCCGGGCAAAAGGCCGATATTCTACCGCCAGAAGTATGTTATGAACCGAGCCGGCAAATATCGCCGCTCGGGTGCGAACAAGGCCTTTAAGCTTGAAGAGCTCGAGGGAGGAAACGAGTTCGAGGAAGTAAAATGAGCGAACTTATCGATATCACGATCGGCATTTCGCCGGAGATGCCTATCTACAAGGGCGATCCCGGCGTCGAGATCAGATCCTTCAAAGCGATCGCGACGGGTTCATCGGCAAACGTCTCGCAGGTCTCTTTTGGCGTTCATTCCGGCACGCACGTCGATGCACCGAATCATTTTATCGACGGCGCACGACGCGTCGATGCACTCGACCCCGAAAAACTGATCGGCCGCTGCCGCGTGATCGAGGTTCCGGATGATGTCGTCGCGATCGGCCCCGAACACGTCGGCGATCTCGGCGGCGTGAAGCGCGTGTTATTCAAGAGCCGCAATTCGCAGTTCTGGGATACGCCCGAGGATGGCTTTCGCTCGGATTTCAGCTATCTTGTCCCGGAGGCCGCGAAATTGCTCGTCGAGAAAGGCGTCGTTCTCGTCGGCATCGATTACCTGTCGATCGAGAAGAGCGGTTCGCCCGGCCATCCCGTTCACGTCGAGCTTTTGAGCCACGAGGTCGTGATCCTCGAAGGCGTCGATCTTAGGAAAGTGGACGCAGGAGAATACGACATCATCTGCTTGCCGCTGAAATACACGGGCGGGAACGGCGATGGTTCGCCTGCACGGACATTCCTGCGAACGCTTGACTAGACGATGAAGGAAAATGACCCGCAGTATCGCGAGCGTGTTTACAAGATCCTTCGCGACATTCCGAAAGGCCGTGTGATGACCTACGGGCAGCTCGCGATCCTGCTCGGCGAAGGATATACGGCGCGGACGGTGGGCTTCGTGATGCACGGCGCCGATACGGACAATGTGCCGTGGCAGCGAGTCATCAACTCGCAGGGCAAATGCTCGACCGGCAAGCTGACCGTTCCTGTCGATCTTCAGCAGACGCTTCTCGAAGCTGAGGGAATTAAGTTCAACGCGGCCGGGAAATGCGATCTCGGCCGTTATCAGTGGTTCCCGGAAGATGCAGGCCCGGATGCTGACGATACGCAGGCGACCTTGTTCGGTTAGCTCAGCGTCCCCACTGCAGTTTCTTTCGCAGGACGTCGAAATAATTGCGGTTCGCGGGCTGGACGAGGTTCAGCGTCGTTCGGCTTTTGCGGATGCGGACCGTGTCGCCGACGACGAGCGGGAAACCTGTCTGGCCGTCGAGGCTTAGTATCACGCCTTCGTTCCCGTTCTCTAGTTTCAGCTCGATCTCGGCGGAATCCGGGATCACGATCGGGCGGTTCGAAAGCGTGAACGGGCAGATCGGCGTAAGGACGACGGCGTTCATCGAAGGGAACACGATCGGGCCGCCAGCCGAAAGGTTGTAGGCGGTCGAACCGGTCGGCGTTGCCACGATCAGGCCGTCCGAGCGGAAAGAGTTGACGAAAAGCCCGTCGAGCCGAGCTTCGATCGCGATGATCCGCGCAAGTGCGGCTTTGTTGATGACGACGTCGTTCAGGACGCGGCCTCGGGCGATCTGTTCGCCGTCGCGGATCAATTCCGCGTCGAGCATAACGCGATGATCGGCCTCGAATTCGCCGCTTACGACCGATCCGACGGCGGCTTCGAGCTCTTCGATACGAAAGTCGGTCAGGTAGCCGAGGCTGCCGTAGTTGATGCCGAGAACAGGCACGTCGGCCTTCCCGATCATACGCGCCGCCGCGATCATCGTCCCGTCACCGCCGAGGACGACAACAAGGCCGCAGCCCGAAAGGTCAGCATCGGCCTGATTCGCGTCAAAGGTGCCCGCGAGCGTTATATTACGCTCGGAGAACCACTTTGCGAGGCCGGCCGCGGTCGATCTCGCTTCCGCGTGGCCGGGTTTTATGACGATTGCTGCGGTCTCGATCATATTTGCAAGGATATATTCGGCCAAAACGGCATCAAACTGCAAACCGGGCAACTATCGCCTTTGGCCGCGCTTCTATTGGATTTTACAGGGCGCTTTGCTAGAATTGCGGTTTGTCTCTATCCAACTTTTTCCGAGATGACTCTCGAAATATAGGTGTTTTGTAAATGTTAAGGTTTTTTACTCGTCTTGAAAAGACACGCAACCTCGTCCTTTTCGTATTCGCGATCCTGATGGCGGGATCACTCATCTTCTTCTACACGCCGGCCCGCAACACTTTTGAAACAGGTGACTTAAGCCGAAGTCAGGAAGTTGCGGCAACCGTCGCCGGCGAAGCGATAACGGTCGCCGAGGTCGTTCGTGAAGGCGAAAAGTTCAGCCAGTTCAGCCGCGGGAAGTTCCCGGCAAAGATGGTTCTCGATTCGCTGATAAACCGCCGCGTGATGCGTGTAGAAGCCGCAAGGCTCGGCCTCACGGCGACGGATAAAGAGGTCGCGGACGAGATCCGCCAACAGAGCGCGAATCCGGACGGTACGCCTTTTGACCAGAAAAAGTATGAAGAAGCCGTCATCGGGCAGTACGGCAGCATTTCGGCATTCGAGGAAAGCGTACGGGACGATATAAGCAGCCGAAAACTGCAAGCCTATATCACCGCGGGCGTTACCGTCTCAGAGGCGGACGTTCTGAACGAATATCAGAAGCGGAACGCGAAATTCAATATCACGTACGTCTCGCTGAACCCGAGCGAGGTCGCAAAGACCCTAAAGCCCACGGATGACGAGCTGAAAGCCTATTTTGAGAAGAACAAGGCGTCCTATTACATCAATGCGCCCCAGAAGAAGATCAAATACATCTTCATCAACACCGAGAAGATCGGCCAGAAGCTCGCCATCTCGGACGCCGACCTGAAGGCCGAGTGGGACGCGCTTGCACCCGACAAGAAAACGATGGGCGTCGAAGGCCAGGAGATCGTCCTGCGTGTCCCAAAACCGGATGACGAAGCACAGGTGCTCGCAAAAGCGACAGAGCTCGTAACACAGCTGCGTGCAAAGGGCGGTTCGGTCTCGCAGGAGGATTTTGCGGCCCTTGCAAAAGGGCAGTCGGAGAACCCGGCTACGGCAGGCAACGGCGGCAAGCTCGCCGGTCCCGTGCGTGAGAACCCGTCAAAGGCCGACGATCCGTATCAACAGCTTTTGAAACTCGAACCCGGCCAGATAACCGACCCGATACTTTATCAGGGCCGATATTTCATTCTCCGACGCGGAGAAACGGTGCCGAAAACATTCGAACAGGCGAAGAAGGAGCTTGAGGTCTCCCTTCGTAACCGTAAGGCCTACGCGGCCGCTCTCGAGTTCGCAAAGAAGGTTGACGAGGCCCTTAAGCAGTCCAAAGATCTGGCAAAAACAGCGGCGGAGTTCGCTTCGCAGGCAAATATGAGCGCCGCTGAAATGGTCAAAGAGACCGGCTACGTAAAGCCCGGCGACGACGTTCCGGACATCGGTGTATCCTCGCAGTTCGAGGAAGGTATTAAAGGCCTCGAAAATCCGGGCGATGTCGGCGAGGTCATTCCGATCCAGAACGGTTTTGCCCTGCCTGTTCTCGTTGATAAGAAAGAGCCTCGCGACGCTGAATTCGCCGAGGTCCGCATCGAGGTCGAGGCCGCCTACAAGCTCGAAAAGGCGCAGTCGAAGGTCGAGGAGATCGCAAAGGCGATCGCTTCGGGTGCGAAGGACGCCGCGTCGCTTGCGGCCGCGGCCACGGCCCAGGGCCAGACGGCAAAGACGAAGGACGACTACGTGATCGGAACGCCCGTCGGCGAAGGGCCGTCCGCCGCAAGCGGACAGGCACTTTCTGACGCGATCTTCGCTCTTGGCCAGGGCCAGGTGATGAAGGAGCCTTTGAAGTCCGGTGACAACTGGGTGATCGTCGGCGTAACGCAGCGTAAAGAGGCGGATTCTGCGGCCTATGCGACGCAGCGGAGTTCACTGATGGAGCAGATGCTCGGTATGAAGCGAAGCTCTGTCTTCGGCGACTACATTGCGGCCGCAAGGCAGCGTCTCGAGGCCGCCGGGAAGATCGAGATCAACAAGGCAGTTCTTGAGAAGATCGACGCACCGCAGCCGTCCGATCTGAACGAGTAAACTGGATCAGGCAGGGAGAAAAAGAAAAGCCGCGAGGATGAACTCCTCGCGGCTTTCTGCATTCGACGGCCGTCGGCCGTTACGGAGCTACCTTGTCGTGGATGTGCTGGAAGTACCACCAGGTCACTCCGCCCCAAAGCAGAATGTTCACGATCGAGAGGACAAGCCCGATCGACTTCGTCTTCGCACTCCGCGCAAGCGAGCCGCCACGCTTTCCGTACATGATCATGAACACCAGTGCGCCGGTCAGAAGCCATGCGAACAAGCGTATCGCAAGGTTCAAACCGATATCGTCAGCCGCCTTCTTATCGGGTTCAAGCCCGAGGCCGAGGCCGCTTGACGGAGCCATTACCTGATATATCGTCAAGGCGACCACCAAAACGATGCCGAGGATAGCGGAGATCGGCGGCTTGTAATTTGCAGGCAGTTCGTCGGCCGCCATTTCCTCGGTCGCGAGGCGGCTGTGGGTGTAGCTGTAACCGAAGTAAATGAGCAGGCCGATGGCCATCCAGTCGATCAGGCGGATCCACGTATCAAGCGGAAGGCTGTTCATCAGGAAGGCCGCCGATAGCACTGCACCGAGCGGAATGAACGGGACGAGGGGCACCTTGAACGGGCGATTGAGGGTCGGGTTCGAGGAACGCAGGATGATAATACCGGTTCCCACGATCACGAACGCGAAGAGCGTACCGATCGAGACGAGTTCGCCAAGAAGGCTGATCGGCACAAATCCCGCAAGGATCGCAACGATAGTGCCAGTGATCGCCGTCGTGACGTGCGGCGTCTGGAATTTCGGATGGATCTTAGCTGCCCATTCCGGAAGCAAGCCATCCTTCGACATCGAATAGAAGACTCGCGGCTGGCCCATTGTCATAACGACCATCGTCGAGCTCAGGCCAAGCACGGCGCCGATCTTGATGATCCAGGAAGAGAAGATCGCAAGGATCGTTCCCATCACGCCTGCCGTTGCACCCTGATTTGCCTTCAAGGCCTCGTCGATCGCGGTCGCGAGCGGCGCGGCGGCCTCCTTAAGGGCCTTATAATCGACGAGGCCGACCATCACGCCCGAGACAAGGATGTAGAGAACGGTACAGATCGCGAGTGACCCGAGAATTCCCCGCGGCATATCCCGCTGCGGATTCTTTGCCTCCTGAGCGGCCGTTGAAACGGCGTCAAACCCAATGTATGCAAAGAAGATGACCGCCGCACCCGTGATGATCCCGCTGAAGCCGTACGGCATGAATTCCGCACATCCGGGAGCGCCGACCGTGCATCCGATGCCGATATTGTCCGTATTCACGAAGCCGATACCGGCCACGATGAACAGGACGACGACAATGACCTTTATTATCACGATCAGCGAGTTGAAGCTCGCCGATTCTTTGATACCGCGAATAAGCAGAAGAGTTACGGCGACGGCGATCAGGGCAGCGGGAAGATTGAAGATCCCGTGCCCGATGACATTTCCGGCGGTATCTTTTATCGCTCCGGGCGGTGCGCTGAGAGCGATCGGGAAGTTGATGCCCAAATTCTCACGCATCAGGCTCACTGTGTAGCCGGACCAGCCGACGGCGACCGTCGCGGCGCCGAAAGCATATTCCAGGATCAGGTCCCAACCGATGATCCAGGCGACGAATTCGCCCAGCGTTCCATAGCCGTAGGCGTACGCCGAACCTGAGATGGGCACACTTGCGGCGAATTCGGAATAGCAAAGGGCGGCAAATGCACTCACGATACCTGCGAGTATCATTGAGAGCACAACTGCCGGGCCCGCATGTTTTCCGGCTGCCTGGCCCGTAAGAACGAAGATACCCGTCCCGATGATCGCACCGATACCAAGCATTGTGAGATCGAGTGCGCTCAGCGCCTTTTTAAGGGCGTGCTCGCCGGTCTCTTCAGCTTCGGCAATGATCCTCGAAATGGGTTTGGTCGCAAAAAGTGACATCGAAACCTCCAAAAATAATGATTGACTCTAAGATGTCGGCTCGGACGCCGATCTTTTCCAAATAAAGTAAACCGGCACGCCCGTAAGAACAATGAGCAGGCCGGGCCACGTCACCGTGGTCTGGTATATGAACAGAACTGCAAGGATCACCGCGGCACCGACACAATATAATGCGGGAACAAGCGGATATCCAAATGCTTTATACGGACGCTCGGCATCAGGTTGTTTCCGTCTTAGCACAAAGATCCCGACGATCGTCAGGATATAAAAAATGAGAGCGGCCGAGATCACGTAAGTAAGAAGGTCGCCGTAGAGATTGCCGTACGAGACAACTCCTTTATCGTCAACCTTTACCGTCCGCGGAAGAACATAGAACGCCGACCAGATGCCCTGAATGACAAGGCCCCAGGCCGGCACGTGGAATTTATTCAGTCGTCCGGCGGGCTTGAAGAAAAGTCCGTCCTTCGCCATTGCGTAAGAGGCTCGTGCGCCCGCGAGGATCAGGCCGTTGTTACATCCGAAAGTGGAAATGACGAAAGCGATCGCCATTATGAAAGCTCCGATCCCGGGAAAGATCACCTCGGCGGTCGCCGAAGCGACGCGGTCGGACGGCACGCTTTGGATCGCCTCGAACTTCAGTGTTACGAGATATGCGACGTTCGCAAGCAGATAGAGCGTAATTACAAGTCCCGTACCGAAAGCGAGCGAAAGCGGAATGTTGCGTTTTGGGTCTATCACTTCGCCGGCGGTGAAAGTGATGTTGTTCCAGGCGTCGGACGAGAAGAGCGAATTAGTCTGTGCGACGCAGATGCCGACGAACAACCCGAAGCCGACCGCGGCCGTCAATCCGCCGCCGACGTCCTGCAGAGTTCCGCGAACCGTCCACAGATCGCCAAAATTGGCCGCTGCGATCTCGGGATGCCAAAAGAGGCCAACGATAAGGCCAAGCAGGATCAAAGCGATCAGAGAGCCTGTTTTTGCGAAAGTAAAGGCATTCTGAATGAGTTTGCCGAGCTTGAGGCCGCGAGTGTTCGTCCAGGTGAGCAGGGCGATCATCAGCACGCCGACAAGCTGAGCCGTCGAGAGCGAGATCGCATAGCTCGAAGTCCCGATGCGTATCGGTGGGATGATGTAATTCGTTTCAGAGATCCAAGGGAAAAGGATGCCTGAATATCGCCCGAAACCGACGGCGACGGCCGCGATGGTCGCGGTCTGGATCACGAGGAAAAGCGTCCAGCCGTAGAGAAAGCCCCAGAAAGGCGAATATGCTTCGCGAAGATAGACGTACTGGCCGCCCGCCTTCGGCATCATGGCGGCGAGCTCGCCGTAACTAAGCGCGCCGACGACGGTCAACGCACCCGTAATAAGCCAAACTACGAGCAGCCATCCGGGCGAGCCGACCTGCCGTGCGATGTCGGCAGAAACGATAAAAATACCCGACCCGATCATCGAACCCGCGACGATCATCGTCGAATCCAAAAGCCCCAGGCCGCGAATAAATCCTTCTTTGGTCTCGTTTTCGGCGTCCGTTGTCATATTCTCCAAAGCTTGCGGCAGAGATCGTAGGCCCTAGGGCGAGGTGGCTTCTTCTTTTCCGCTTTTTGCTCCCGCAGGTTCAGATCCTTTTCCGGGACCTGGATCCTGAATGGAGCGTTTGAATTCTTTCTACTTAAAACGTTGGCGAGATATTCGTAGGTGATATTATACGTGTATTACCCGAACTGTCGAGCGAAAAGGGCAATTTTTTGTGCTTTCACGCCCCGCCGCCGTGCAGGACCAGACATGGGATCCGATGGATAAATTGACACAATTCGGCGATATGCCGGCCGATGATTTTCGGCGTTACGGTTACGAGGTCGTGGACTGGCTCGCGAACTATTTCGAGCGTATAGAAGAATTCCCTGTGCTCTCGCAGGTGCGGCCGGACGACGTAAAGAATGCTCTGCCCGCGTCCGCTCCCGAACAAGGCGAACCTTTTGGCGAGGTCCTTCGTGACGTCGATCGAGTTATCCTCCCGGCCGTCACGCACTGGAACCATCCGAATTTTCACGGTCTTTTCTCGACCTCGACAAGCTCGGTCGGCGTTTTTGCGGAGATGTTCGCAGCGGCCTTCGATATGAAGGCGATGCTCTGGCGAACGGCTCCGGCATCGACCGAGCTCGAGGACGTCGTGCTTGATTGGCTCCGGCAGATGACGGGCTTGCCCGACGTTTTTGAAGGCATCATTTACGACACGGCGTCCGTCTCGACGATGCACGCGATCGCCGCCGCACGTGAGCGGGCCGACCCCGAATCGCGAAAACTCGGCCTTCTCGGCCGCGGTGAGGCCCCGCGGATGCGCGTGTATCTTTCGGAACACGTTCACTCTTCGATCGACAAGAGCGTGATCACGCTCGGCCTCGGGATCCAAAGTCTCCGGCGGATCGAAACCAACGAACGCTTCGAGATGATCCCGGAAAAGCTTGCCGAGGCGATCGACGACGACATTGAAGCAGGCATTCTCCCGATCTGCGCGATACCGACGATAGGCACGACCTCGACGACGAGCATCGATCCGGTCGCAGCGGTCGCCGATATTTGTGAGAAATACGGCATCTGGATGCACGTCGATGCCGCTTATGCAGGCTCTGCGGCGATAGTTCCCGAACTGCAGCCGCTCTTTGCCGGCTGGGAACGTGCGGATTCGATCGTGATGAACCCGCACAAATGGCTCTTTACGCCGTTCGACCTTTCCGTGCTCTATTGCCGCGACCTTGACGACCTGAAGAAGGCGTTCTCGCTCGTGCCCGAATACCTGAAGACCGACGATGCCGAACGCGTTAAGAACGGAATGGATTACGGCATTCAGCTCGGACGCCGTTTCCGTTCCCTGAAACTCTGGTTCGTGATGCGCTATTTCGGACGCAGCGGCCTGATCGCCCGCATTCGCGAGCACTGCCGGCTTGCGCGGACCTTCGCCGCTCGGGTGGAAGAGAGTCCGAATTGGGAGGTCGCGGCGCCCGTGCCGTTCGCGCTTGTATGTTTCCGTGCGAAGGCCGGGGACATCGACGCGGCAAACGCGCTCAATGAAGAGATAATGCGGATCGTGAATTCATCCGGCAAGGCTTATATTTCGCACACGAAACTTAATGGCCGCATCACGCTCCGACTCTCGGTCGGCTCGGTGCACGTCGAGGAGCGGCATATCGAGAAAGTTTGGCAGCTACTCGAAACTGCTTACGAACAAGCGGCGAAATGAGGAAGAAGGTCGGCATCGCACTATCAGGCGGCGGCGCACGCGGGTTCGCGCACGTCGGCGCTCTCAAGGTGCTCATTGAGAACGAGATCCCGATCGATATGATCGCCGGCACGTCCGCAGGCTCGATCATCGGGGCCGCGATCGCCGCCGGGGTCACACCGCACGAGCTCGAGGTTCTCGCGTCAAAATTGCGCTATTCAGCGGTCCTTGCTCCGACCGTTTCGCGCTACGGACTTTTGTCGAACGCTCGGCTCGGCAGCTTCGTCCGGCGGGAGTTCGGCGTTGCGGATTTTCGGGACCTGAAGCATCCGCTCTCTGTTACGGCATTTGATCTGTTAAAGAACGAGGGCCTGCGAATCTCTAGCGGTGACGTCGCGAAGGCCGTGCGGGCGAGCTCGGCCGTTCCTCGGCTTTTTACGCCCGTGCGTATCGACGGAAAGCTTCTCGTGGACGGCGGCGCATTCGCGCCTCTTCCGGCGTTGGCCGCACGAGAAATGGGTGCGGATGTCGTCATCGGCGTCGATCTTACGGCCTGCGGCGGGAAGTTCAGAAACCCGCCGAGGTCTTCGGCCGGCATCCTCATTCGCTCGTCGCTCGCGATCCTGAAGACCGCGTCCACCGGGCAGCACAAGGATGCCGATATCGTCATCACGCCCGAGATCGCAGAATTCAGTATGTTCGACCTTCGCCCCTTCCGTGAGGTGATCGAACGTGGCGAGGAGGCCGCCCGCCAAAAGCTCGAAATGATCAAGTCTCTCTTGAATGTGCCCTAACGCGAAAATCGTCTTTTTCGACTTGCCGTCGGACATGCGAACAGGGATTATGTAACGTGATAGTCCTTCCTTAACGCACCGGCGGAAATTTGCGTTCGCTTTGGTGGCAAGGGATTTTTGAGCGGCCGTGAAATAACGGCCTTCCGAAAATGTCGAGGGTTGGTTGTAGTTTGGTTTGAAGTTTTTAGTTCTTGAGAGCCTCGAAATTTTCGATCTTTGCCCTTCCGGCATCGCCACTCTCGTGCATCGTCCTGCCTTTTGTGACGAGAAAAGCTTCTATTAGATCGCCCGCCGAAATTGCTGCGGGCCGAACAATTGAATTCTGTCTATGTCAATGAAACTTTACGTTGGTAATCTTCCCTTCCAGACCTCAAGTCTCGATCTTGAGGACCTCTTTTCTACGGCCGGTGCGGTTGAATCCGCAAGCGTGATCGAAGATCGCGAAACGGGCCGTTCACGCGGCTTCGGCTTTGTCGAAATGGCTTCGGCCGAAGACGGCAAAAAGGCGATCGCCGAATTTGACGGCAAAGAGGTTCTCGGCCGAACGATCAAGGTCAACGAAGCAAAGCCCCGCGAAGACCGTCCCCGCGGAGGCGGCGGATACGGCGGCGGCCGCGGCAACCGCTGGTAAGCTCTTGCCACGATTCAAAATGAAAAGAACGGCATTGGGTAAAGCACCCTGGTGCCGTTCTTTTCGCGTTGGCGATCATTTCTTTTCGAGAAGGAAACCGGTCTTTGACCACGAGATCGGTTCCGTGATCGGGAAATCATAACTGCCGACGATCCGAAATCTCTTCTTCGCTCCGGCCCGCACGGCTTCGATCGGGTGGATCTTGAAATTATAAAGTAGCTCGAGGACCGAGCCGACGATCGAAGGCTTGACGGGAAGAAGAACGAGCCTTGCCCCTTTTTTCATCACACGAGCCGCCTCGGCAAGGCCTTCGTCAAGCGGTACGTATTCGAGGACGCCGCACATCAGCACAAGGTCGAATGTGCGGTCAGCGAACGGCATCGCAAGTACGTTCGCCTGCACAAAATTCACATTTTTCGCCGCTTTCCGCGAGGCCGCGAACTCATCGCGTGCGACCGCAAGCGAGTTGAGCGAAAGATCGAGGCCGGTGAGTCCGCCGAATTTGAAATTCGCATCACGAAAGGCAAGGGAGACGAGGCCCGTGCCGCAGCCGGCATCCAGGACCTGCGACCCGAGGCCGATCTGAAGGTCGAGCGATCGCAGATATCTCCGGACGGAATCGCGATAGCCGTTGATCTTCATCGCAAGGTTTTGCACGTCGGCGATGCGATCGTAAAACCCGCGTGTGCGAATTGTCCGCGGCTCTTTGCCGTTCTTCGGCATTGGCTGTTTATTTTTCCTCGAGCAGTTTCTTTATCGCAGCCTCGATCTGGGCAAGCCGCTGCGGGCTCGTGCCGGATTCGACGAACCTTACCACGCCTTTTCGGTCAAGGATGACCGCGGTCGGCAGCCGAGTTGCGCCGTAAGCGAGCTGGTTGCGTTGATCGAGTGCCGCGGCAATATCGTACGGCATCTTGTGTTTTTCGCGAAAGGCCTTTATGAGCGCGAGCTCGTCCTTTTTATTCGCGGGCAGCCCTTCCGAATCGCCGTAATAGCGCGTGATGCCGATGATCTCGAATCCGTCCTTTGCGAACATCTCGTGCCACTCTTTCAGGTCGGGCATCGCCTCGATGCACGGTACGCACCAGATGGCCCAGAAATCAAGAAGTACGACCTTCCCCTTCAGGCTGCTGAGCAACTCCGGCTTTCCGGGGAACCAAACGTCGATCCCGACGAATTCCGGTGCCTTTTCGCCGAGAATGCGGTACTGATCGGCGCGTACCTTGAACCGGCGGCGAATATCCTCGCGGATCGAAACGACCTTAATGTCGCGGTTGATCGTCGCGTCTATGTCGTCATAGAACTTCATCGCTTCGGGTTTGCGGCCCGTTTCGATCAGGTATTTGATCTTCTGGTCGCCCGCGTAATAGTAGAAGCCGGCGGCATTCACCTTTGCGGCGACCGCACGCATATCATCGAGTGCGGCCTCGGCCCGGGCCGTGTCGTGCGTGTCCCGATACGCCTCGAAAACGAGCATTCCCGCATCAAGCAGCTCGTCGAGCCCGCGAACGCGATACGACGCGTCGTCCACCATCATCTTCGCCGTTTCGTAAGCATCAACGGCAAAGGGAACCATCTTCGCGAATTCTTTCCCCGACTGATATGCCTTTGCGATCTCGGCCGTCATCCGAATGACGTCGGTCGGCTTTCCGGGCTCGTGCTTGCGGTAATCTTCCAGGAGCTTGGCGGCGTCGTCCGGCTTTGCCTGCTTAGAGAGTACGACGGACAAGATCGACCGTGCGGTCTGCGCCTTTCCGGGATCGTCGGACGGACCGCCGAGATATTTCGTAAGGCTCTCGCGGGTGCCGTCAAGGTTCTGCGCAAGCCAATGCAGCATCCCGAGATAGTAAATATCATCGCCTTCGGGCGACTTGATATTCCCGACGCGAAGGGCGTTGTGCGCGGCGAGGGCCTTCTGCTCGGAGAGCAGAGCGTCGAGGCGACTGCTGCTGAAGGGCACGTTCTTTTTTCGAGTATTCGTCGGCCTTTACGCGGACGTACGACGACGCTTCTTCATAAAGCTCCTTGGCGGTCGGAGCGGGCTTTGCCGTCGGGTCGGGCGTCGGTGCGGGCGCGGTTCGCCCGGACTGCGCCACGGCGAGAGCGGCAAGCAGCAGGATCGTTGGGAAAGTGAATAAAAACTTCATCAAAGTTGCGTTCAGGCGGCCGCAGGATAGAAACGCGACGGCGAAAATCCCGTTGGCATTGACCCGGTACCGCGGAGCTCCGCAGCGGCGAGCTTTGCGGTCACGGGCGAAAGTAGTATCCCGTTGCGAAAATGTCCGAGCGCAAGGATCAGGCCTTCCGCATTCGGCACACGGCCCAATACGGGAAGGCGATCCGGTGCATAAGGGCGAAATCCCGTCCAGGCTTCTTGCGGTTTCAGGGAACCGAGGCTCGGCGAGATCTCCGCTGTGCTTTCGATGAGATGCGCGGTCGCCTCGTTGGTTATCGAATCGTCAAAGCCGGCGTCGTCCATCGTGGCACCGGAGAGCACGCGGCCGTCCGCCCGAGGCACTATATAGCCGCGTGGGCCGACGATCACGTGCTTAAATAGCCGTTTTGCTGTTCGGAACATCAATATTTGCCCGCGCATCGGCTTTATCAAGAACGGCAGTTCAAAGCCTGCCTGAACGGACGTGCCCCACGCACCGGCTGCGAGAACGACCGTTCCGGCGGAAAATCTCGTATCGCGGGCGAACGCGCCCGTCACCTTTCCGCTATCAACCGCGAGACGATCGACCGCCGTCCCCTCGATGATCTTCACGCTCCGCATCTCGCACGACGCCCGAAGCGCCTCGACAAGCTTTCTGTTATCGACCTGGCCGTCATCCGGCAGGTAAAAACCGCCAAGCACGTCCGTAGAGATGAACGGCTCTTCGCGGCGGACGGCCTCGGCCGGAAGCTGCTCGATCGCGAAGCCCGCTGCCTTTTGCCACGCAAAACGTTCGCTGCGCGCCGCGATGTCAGCCTCGGTAAAATTCAGAAGCAAAGTGCCGGTTCGGTCAAGCCCGACGTCGATCTGCGTTTCGTCAAGGAGCGAGGACGCAAGGCCGGGGAACATCTCACGCGATTCGACGCAGAGCCGGAAGAACGCATCGTCGCCGTATGCTTCCGCCTGGGCACCCAACATTCCCGCTGCGGCATTCGATGCCGCCATACCGCAGCGGCCGCGTTCGACGACCGTCACGCTGTGGTCATAGGCGAGCTCGCGGGCAATGCAAAGCCCGATCACACCGCCGCCGATAATAAGTACATCCGTCGTCATAGCCAAGAATTACAGATTAGCAGAATGAGTTGGGAAGTGGGTTACGGAGTGCAGAGTTGCAGAGTTACGGAGTTGCGGAGTTGCGGAGTGCGGCACTTCCTGTAACTCCGGCACTCTGTAACTCCGAAACTCTGCCAACTTCCCCTAACTCATTTGTAACTTCCACCCCTCCGTCCCATAATATTGGCTTTATGAAACACACGATCACATTGATCCCGGGCGACGGGATCGGGCCGGAGATAGTAGCAGCCACGGTACGCGTCATCGAAGCGACGGGCGTTGACATCGAGTGGGAAACGCAGATCTTAGGCGCGCAGGCGCAGGAGAAGTACGGAACGACGCTGCCTGACGGCACGATCGACTCGATAAAACAGAACAAGGTCGCCCTTAAAGGCCCGCAGATGACGCCGGTAGGCAAGGGATTCACATCCGTGAACGTCGGGCTGCGAAAGGCTCTCGACCTTTATGCGAACGTCCGGCCTGTAAAGGCGTTGCCGAATGTGCCGTGCCGCTATCCCGAACTCGATCTCGTGATCGTTCGTGAAAATACCGAGGATCTTTACGCCGGCCTTGAACACGTCGTCGTGCCCGGTGTGGTCGAAAGCTTGAAGATCATCACCGAAAAGGCCTCGACCCGCATCGCCCGATACGCATTCGAATATGCGAAGGCGAATGGCCGAAAGAAAGTTACGGCCGTTCACAAGGCGAACATTATGAAGCTTTCGGACGGGCTTTTCCTCGAGTGCTTCTACGGTGTCGCAAAGGATTTTCCCGAGATCGAGGCAGACGACAAGATCATTGACAACTGCTGTATGCAGCTTGTTATGCGGCCCGAGCAGTTCGACGTCCTTGTGCTCGAAAATCTCTACGGCGACATCGTCTCCGACCTCTGCGCAGGTTTGATCGGGGGGCTCGGGCTTGCACCAGGGGCGAATATCGGCGAACTCGGCGCCGTATTTGAGGCCGTTCACGGTTCGGCTCCCGACATTGCGGGCCAGGGCATTGCGAACCCGACGGCGCTTATGCTTTCTGCCGTCCAGATGCTCCATCACATCGGCGAAAAGGAAGCTGCCGACCGAATGAACAACGCGATGCTCGCTGTTTTCGCCGACGGGAAGACGCTTACGCGCGACCTCGGCGGAACCGCGAAAACGAACGAATTCGCCCGCGCGATCGTTGAAAAATTCAGGCCGAAGCAACTGCCTCGGCCTGATCTGCGGATATTCTTTCGGAGAGCATCCGCTGTTCTCCTTTCCGTTAGCGTTTACCAAACGCGGACGCGGTCTTTAGGTGCGAGATAAAGCTTCTCGCCCGGTTTTACGTCAAACGCCTTGTACCACGCGTCGAGATTTCGGGCCGTGTCGGCACGAAATTCTCCCGGAGCGTGTCCGTTGGTCGCAACGATAACCCGAAGCGTCTGAGGCCGCATCTTTCCGCGCCAAGCCTGGCCGAAGGCGAGAAAGAATCGCTGATCGCCCGTGAAGCCATTCTTTGCCGGTGCCTCTTTTCCTTGGTAAGCGGCGCGATATGCGTCGTAGGCGGCCGAGAGGCCGGCAACGTCGGCGATGTTCTCTCCGAGCGTGAGGTTGCCGTTCACGTGCACGCCGGGCAGCGGCTCGTAGGCGTCGAACTGTGCGGCAAGCCTTGCACCGGACGCTTTGAAATGCTCAAAGTCCGCGGGCGTCCACCAATTCGTCATTTTGCCGTAAGCGTCGAATTCGCTTCCCAGATTGTCAAAGCTGTGGCTGATCTCGTGCCCGATCACGGCACCGATCGCGCCGTAATTCTCCACCGGATCGGCATCCATATCGAAGAACGGCGGATTGAGGATCGCTGCCGGGAAGTTCAGTGCATTCTGGAGCGGGAGGTTCAGGGCGTTCACGGTCTGTGGCGTGATCCACCAAAGCGTCTTATCGACCGGCTGATGCAGCCTTGCGAGATTCCATTCGTAATCGAAAAGGCCCACGCGCTGGGCATTGCCGATCGGATCATTGTCTTTGATAACAAGGCCCTTGTAGCTGCGGAATTTATCGGGATAGCCGACGCCGACATAGAGCGTGCCGAGCTTTTCCTTTGCTTTTGCCTTTGTTTCGGGTGACATCCAATCCAGGGCATCTACACGCTTCCCGAAGGCCGCAACGATATTCTTGACGAGAGTTTGGATATCGCGTTTTGCCTTTGCAGGGAAATACTTTTGGACGTAGAGCTTGCCGACGGCGTCGCCCAAGGCATTGCTCGTCGCATCTACCGCCCGCAGGTTCCTTGGCGATTGCTGCTGCAGGCCGTACGCCGTCCTCCCGTAGAAATCAAAGCTCTCGTCGGCGAATGCTTTGGGCAAAAGCGGCGATGCACCGTCGATAAGACGGAAAGTAAGGTACTCCTTCCACGTCGAGAGTGGTTCGGAGCCTACGAGAGCGGATTCGCCCGTTGTCGCTCCGGGCTGCCAAACGATGAAAAGCGGCTCTTTGTCGAGTTTTGCGGCGGTAAAATAGGCATTCCAGTCCATGCCCGGAGCCTTTTTGGCGAAATCTTCGCGTTTCCACGGATTATTCGCCTTGTGTACGTCGGCCGATTCCTCGGGGCCCGCGTGGACATTCGCGATCTTCAGTTCGAGGGCGAAGATTCGATGTGCCTTTGCCTCGGCATCGCCGATATTGGCGAGCTTCAGGACCTTTGCGATGTGTTCGACATATTTTTCCCTAAGCGTCTTGCTACGGTCGTCATCCTTTAAATAGACATCGCGTTCCTCCATCCCGAGGCCGCCTTGCAGCAGGTATGGGACGTTCTTTTTCGGATCGGTAAAATTCGGCGAAACGAACAATCCAAAAAGATGCGGCGTGTAGAAGTTCGTCATATTCAGGGGATCGACATCGGCCCGCAATTGGCTGCCAAGATAACGCGAAAGTTCTGTAACGTCGCGGATGGCAGCGACCTTCGCAAGGCCGCTCTTTATCGGCGAGAGGCCGAGCTTCTCGATCGCCTCGGTGTCCATATATGCTCTGTAGTAGGCGGCAATGGCCTGCGATTCGGGATCCTTGGCCTTTCCGGCCTGTTCGATCAGGCTTTCGGTGCGTTGTTTGACCATATCGTCGATCGCATTGAACGCTCCGAGAGACGAACGGTCGGCCGGTATCTCGGTATTCTTGTACCAGGTGCCGTTGGCGTACATAAAAAAGTCATCGCCCGGGCGAACCGTTTTGTCCATGCCGGCGATATCGATGCCGGCGGCCTTCGATTGGGCGACGGCCGCAAGCGGGACGATCCCGGCCGTGAGGGTGAAGATCGCAAGAAGTGCGAAAAGTTTTTTTGAGATATTTTTCATAGGTCTGTCCTTCAAATACGGTGATGAAGTATGCTGTCCGTACTATGATACGAGCCGCGGAGGCGCGAAGTTATCCGGAAACAATTTTGCAACCCGCGGCGGCTGCTGCCGTTCTAAGGATGCGGCGAGCGGTGTTCCGCTTTGCCTCTTTTTAGGAGAATGATGATGAAACTTGCTGTTCTTGCCGTGATCTCGGCCCTTTTCTTTACTATGTCAATTACCGCTCAGGCCCCCGAAACCGTTTCGATTAAGGCCGGCCAACGCAAAAGTGCAGTAAAAGGCCGCCTGAAGATCAAATTCCTCTCGGTCGAGGAAGATTCCCGCTGCCCGGAAGGCGCGAACTGCATCTGGGCCGGAAACGCGAAGATCAAGATCGCCGTCAGCGGAATGTACGAAACGAAGACCTTTGAGCTGAATACGAATATGGCTCCGCAGTCCGTGACGATGGACTGTTGGGCGATCGAGATCGAGTCGCTCCTGCCCGCAAAGGACGCAGAAAAGGCGACCGACCAGAAGGATTACGTCGCAAAACTTAAGATCACAAGGCTCCAGCGATAGCGCCCGTTCGAGCGGGAAGCGAGAGCAGCATCATCAGCATCAAGAGCAGGAAGTAAGGGATGAGGATCGCGGCGCCGGCATAATCCTTCGCGATCCTTTGCCCGAAAAATAGTCCGCAGATCGCTGCCGAGCCGACGATCGAGGCGTAAAAAAGCACGATGCCCGAACCGGTCGCAAGCAAATATGCCAGCCCGACGACCGAAGCCACGCCCGTCACAAGTTCCATCACCGTGATCGTTATGAGCATCACGGGCACAAAACCGCCGAGCGGCGTTTTCTCGAAATGCGAGGTCAGATACTCGAGATTGCCGGACCAATCGGCGACCTTGTCGAGCGATGACTGAACGAAAAGGATCGCGGTCATCAATGCCGTGAACGCAAGCGGAAGGTCTCGTGTCAGCTCAAAGGTCACTTTCGCGTCTCCTCCATCAAAATCACTTTTTCGGGCGTGCCTTTGCCATTAGGGCCTCGATCTCATCGGCGTTCTTGGGGACGGCGGATGTGAGATTGCGGTTGCCTTCCTTCGTAACGAGCACGTCGTCCTCGATGCGGATCCCGATGCCGCGATACTTCGCCGGGGCCGTTTTGTCGTTCGGCGGAATATAAAGTCCGGGTTCGACCGTCAAGACCATTCCGGGAGCAAAAGGCTTTGAGGTGCGCGCCTGCTGATCGACGAAATAGCGCCCTGCATCGTGAACGTCGAGGCCGAGGTAATGGCCGACGCCGTGCATATAGTACTTCAAATACGCCTTCTTTTTTATAAGGTCGTTCGTCTTTCCTTTCAGAAGGCCGAGCTTCTTCATTCCCTCGGTCAGCAGTTCGATCGAAAGATCCTGACGCGCTTTTACGGTGTTGCCCGTTACCGTGAATTCGACGCACTTTTCCTGAACGTCCAGGACCACGTCGTAAACCTCACGCTGTGCCGCCGAATAGCGTCCGTTGACGGGAAAGGTGCGCGTGATGTCGGCCGCATAGCCCTTGTATTCGGCGCCGGCGTCAACAAGCAGAAGGTCGCCGTCCTTGAGCGGCATATTGTTCTCGACGTAATGCAGGATCGTGGCGTTATCGCCGCCGCCGATTATCGAATTGTACGCAACGCCACTCGCGCCTTTGTCGCGCATATAGGCCTCGATGAGCGATTCGACCTGCGCCTCGTTCATACCGGCACGCACCTTCCTCATCGCGAGCATATGCGCCTGAGCTGAGATCGTCGCGGCGGTCTGCATCAGCTCGACCTCTTTGGCGTCCTTGTGCAGTCGCATTTCGCCAACGATCGGCGTCGGGTCGAAGATCGTGTGCGGCGGATATGCGGCCTTCAGGCGGCGAACACGCTGCTCGGTGAAGTATTCGAGGATCTGTAGGTCCAATGCACGGTCAACCGAAAACCGGTAATAAAGGTGATCGTGCCCGTTGAGGATCTTCGCAAGGTCCGAACCGAAACGCTCGATCGAGAATGCCTGATCGCAGCCGAAATGCTTCAGTGTACCTTCGACGCCGTGCCGCCGCCCGAACCAAGTTTCCATCAGCGGATCGCGCGGCCGCACATAAAGCGTGAAAGGCTTCTTCGAGCTGTTGTCGATCACGGCTATCGCGTCCGGTTCGGGAAAGCCCGTCAGATACCAGAAGTCCGAATCCTGCCTGAACTTGAATTCAGTGTCGTAACTGCGGGTCTGTTCGTGTGCAGCGGGAAAGATAGCGATGGAGTTCGGTTCCATCTGCGAGATGAAGCGTTTTAGTTGTGATCGCATATGTGAGAATGATATCGCAAATTCTGAAGATTCGGCAGCAGCGCCGCAAGCGGTCCGCTATTTTAGCGTTCTGCTAAATGAGACGGTATAATCCGTAAAAATTCGAATACACCAACACAAGGGGAATCTATGAAAAATCGTTATCTTGCGTTCATTGCCGTTCTGATCTTTGCCGTGCCCGCGTTCGCGGACATTGCCCGGCCCGATCGGACGCCAAACCCACCGAAAAAAGAAGCTTCGGTCGACAGCCGTCTGACCATCCGCCTTGAAGCGGACGCAAAGGACGCCCACCTTATTATTCCGCGAAGCGACCTCAACGAACTCGTCGCGCAACTCGGCACCGAAGGCGTGAATAAGTCAGTTATGACCGGCGGCATCTCGCAGGCTCAGACGATCATGGGCGGCCTTTTGATCTCGCTCGCGATCGTTTTCGGCGGCGTCTGGGCATTCCGCTCCGGAAGGCTTGCGACAAAGACGGGACGCATCGCCGCTTCGGTCGCACTGATCTTTGCTGGCGGCGCGGTCACGTCATTTGTTTATGCGAATATCGCTCCTCCGATCGAGACGCGTGCGATAAAGGGAAGCATCTTTTCCGCTGCGATCCAGAAATACAAATTCGTCAGCGGGAGTGTCAAGATCGAGGTTTCCGACAAGGCATCGACAGCGACATTGATCGTGCCGGATCCGGCTCCTTCGCCGTCACCTTCGCCTGCCGAATAAATGTACGAGATCCGGATCAACCGTTTTGAAGCATCGAGCGCGCACCTGCTCCTGCCGGCGTTCATCGCGGCTTGCGCTCTCGGTGCCGTGTTGATCGGTTCGTTCCCTCTGCAGCTTTCGATAATTACGATCTTTCTTTTCGCAGGGCCGCACAATTTTATGGAGTTCCGCTACTTCGTGGCGAGAATGCCCGTGCGTTGGGGAAGGTCGCGAACGTATTACATGACGGGCATCGGAGGCGTCGTTGTGCTTGCGTCGGCGTATCTGACGCTCTATTTCGCAAGCGGCAATTGGCTCTGGGCGGACGTGAATTGGGAGCTTTGGGCGGCGTTTTGGAACACGGGGCTGATCCTTTGGGTCGGTTCGCTCTTCTATCTTCGCGGCCGTCAGCGGCGGAGCGATTGGTCGCTTGCGATCGCCGTCGCCTGTCTGCTTGCGGGAGCTGCCTGGATCGTGCCGCTCTACTGGAGCCTTGCACTCGTTTATGTGCATCCGTTCGTCGCGATGTGGTTCCTTGAACGGCAGATCCGGCGAACTCGGCCCGAATGGCTGCGGGCATACCATTGCTGCCTTGCGACCATACCCGTCTTTCTGCTGATGCTCTGGGTGATGCTATCGGGCCGTCCGGCATTGCCGGAAGATACGAGTCTCTTTTCGCGTATCGTACAGCACGCGGGCGGCGGGACCTTGTCGGGCGTCTCGAGTCATTTTCTCGTCGCAACGCACGTCTTCCTCGAATCGATCCATTATTTTGTTTGGCTTCTGCTGATACCGCTTGTCGATTGTCGGGCGATACCGTGGAGACTGAAAGAGATACCGCTTTTTTCGAACGCGAACGGTTGGCCGAAACTCGTAACGGGCCTTTTGATCGTGAGCCTGTCGCTCGTTCTTGTGTTGTGGTTCGGGTTTTCGGTCGATTATCTTACGGCCCGCGACGTCTATTTTGCGTTCGCCATCGGCCACGTTCTTGCCGAGTTCCCGTTCCTTGTAAAGATGCTTTGAGGCTCGCGCGCATATGTTCCTCTTTGACGAGGTCGATTTTGTACAGACCCAAAACCTTCCGCTGACCGGCCTTTGGTATTTTTTGCCGATCGGTTACCTCATCACCATCCTGATCGAGACGCCGGTCCTGCTTCTTCTGCTCGGGCCGCGTTTTTTCGCTTAAGCAGAAGCTGCTCGCCGGCGTTTGGCTCACGGCCTGCACCTATCCGATCGTCGTGATCGTGCTTCCCGCGATCTTCCAGGGGTTCGACAGATGGCTTTATCTGACCGTCGCAGAGACGTTTGCGCCGGTCGCCGAATGCATCCTTTTTCGGCTCGCTTTCCGCGGCACCGAAGGTGTGAATTGGGCCCGTGCATTCGCTGCGATCGTCATTGCGAACCTTGCATCATTCGGCCTTGGCGAGGTCCTGAACGCGTATCAATGGTTCGGCCTGCTTGGGAGCTAACTTTCTAAAATGCCTGACCTCCGGATAACCGAGATCTTTCATTCGATCCAGGGCGAATCGTCGCACGCGGGCCGTCCTTGCTCGTTCGTGCGGCTGACCGGCTGCCCGATGCGATGCGTCTGGTGCGACAGCGAATATACATTCACGGGCGGCGAACGGATGTCGTTCGAGGAAATATTTGCGAGGCTCGATAAGTTCGGCTGCCGCCTCGTCGAAGTCACCGGAGGCGAACCTCTCGCGCAGAAGAACGCCTTTCCGTTCATCACGGAGTTGTGCGATCGCGGCTTCGAAGTGCTCATCGAGACGGGCGGGTTCGTGAGCACCGAGAATGTCGATGAACGCGCGTCCGTCATCCTCGATGTGAAATGTCCCGGTTCGGGCGAGGCCGAGCGTAACCATTGGCCGAATCTCGAACGTCTCCGCGCCGAAAAGGACGAAGTGAAATTCGTCGTCGCCGATATCGGGGATTGGGAGTTCGCCCGGCAGACGATCCAGAAATATGGCCTCGAAGAAACCACAAAGGAGCTATTGGTCTCGCCGGTCTTCGGGATCGATATGCGGCCCATCGCGGAGGCCGTCGTTGCGAGCGGCCTGCGGGTTCGATTGAACCTTCAGCTTCACAAATATATCTGGGGCCCCGACGTCCACGGCGTGTGAGGGCGACAAACTTTGCGTCTCTGCGTCTTTGCGGGAGATCAAAATAAGGTTTCCTGCAGAGCCGCAAAGCCGAAAAGAGAAGAACGAAGGTTGGTGGTTTCCCGCAAAGGGAAGAAAAGATAGATAAGGAGTGATCGATGCACGAGAATGAGATATCAAGGATCGTTGTGGACGCGGCGTTCAAGATTCATACGACGTTGGGCCCGGGTCTTTTGGAATCTGTTTACGAGAAGGTGCTTGCGTTCATGGACGGTATCCATCGCGTCGTGAATGATCTCAGATGAGCAGCAAAGGATTTTCGGTAGTTCTAGTTTCCGGTGGAATGGACTCGTGCGTCACGGCGGCGATCGCGCTTGATGCGGGCGATGATGCGGCGTTCCTTCACATTTCCTACGGCCAGCTTACGGAGGGCCGCGAGCGACAGGCGTTCAACGATATAGCAGATCATTACGGCGTTGAAAGACGCCTTGATGTCTCGATCGAACATCTAACGAAGATCGGCGGTTCGGCCCTTACGGACGCTCGTTTGGCGGTCGGCGAAGCTGACCTTACAGCGGCGGAGATCCCGAACACGTACGTTCCTTTTCGCAACGGGAATATGATCGCGATCGCGGCGAGCTGGGCCGAAGTTCTGGGTGCTTCGGCGATCTACATCGGAGCGGTCGCGGAAGATTCGAGCGGTTATCCCGATTGCCGGCCGGAATTCTTTGCTGCGTTCCAGGCAGCTATCGACGCCGGCACAAGACCCGAGACCCGCGTCGAGATACGCACGCCGATCATTCACCTCTCAAAGGCCGAGATCGTCCAGAAAGGCGTCGAGCTCGGAGCACCGCTCGGACTCACCTGGTCGTGCTATCGCAGCGAAGAATTCGCCTGTGGAACTTGCGATTCGTGCGCGCTGCGTCTTCGCGGATTCAGGAACGCGGGCGTGGCAGATCTGATCAAATACAAAGCCTGACTTACACGCCAACGGCGACACTATGCCGCAAATCCATCAAGGACAGCTTCGCGCGTGAATTCGGATCTCTTTAGGTCACCGAGTGCGACGAACGAAAGCGCCTCGGGCCGGAACGAGCGAACGGCAAGCTCGAAAATGTCGTCGAGCGAAACCCGGTCGATGCGGGCGATCGTCTCTTCGACGGAGATCTGCCGGCCGTGTATGATCTCGATCTGAGCGGCCGAGGCCGAGCGTGCCGCCGAATCCTCAAGGCTCAGGAGTATTGAAGCGCGTGCCGTGTCCTTTGCGAGTTCGAGTTCATCGGGCGTTACGCCTTCACGAACGATCTGCGAGAGTTCGGCAATACTTAATTCGACGACCTCACGAGCCTGCGCGGGCGATGTGGCCGCAAAGATCGCGAAGACGCCGCAATCGCGATACATCGTTGTCGAGGCGCCGACATTGTATGCAAGCCCGCGGCCTTCGCGGATCGTCTGCCAGATGCGGCTCGAGGTGCCGCCGCCGATGATGTTCGCGAGTAGGTCGGCCGCATAGCGCTCGTCATCACGGGCCGATGGGAAAGGCGTCGCAATGATCAGATGTGCTTGTTCGAGGTCGCTCCTATGCCGAACGACGAAGGGCGACGACGGTTTCGGCGACTCGGCCGCTTTTGGCGTGGCCGGAGGCCGCGGCGTCAGATCGAAGGTTTTGGCGGCAAGCTCGACGAGATGTTCGTGCACGACATTTCCCGCCGCGGCGATCACGAGATTCTCCGGCGTGAAAGCCTGCTCGAAATAGTCGCGCGTCCTTTTTGAGTCGAACGAACGGACAGTTTCCTGCGTTCCCGTTATCGTACGCGCAAGGCTGCTTTCCCGAAAGAATTCGGCATTAAAAATATCGCTGAGAAGATCCTCCGGCGAATCGTCGGTCATCTTCATCTCTTCGATTATGACATTCTGTTCCGAGACGAGGTCATCTTCGAGAAACCTCGGTTCGCAGAGCATATCGCCGATCAGGTCGAACGCGCGGTCGAGCTTCTCATCGAGGACCTTGATCGCGAATCCCGTCTCTTCGTGCGTCGTGAAGGCGTCGAGATTGCCGCCAAGGCGGTCCTGTTCGACGGCGATGTCGCGGGTCGAGCGCCGCGTTGTGCCCTTGAAAACGGCGTGTTCGATAAAATGGCTGATGCCGTGCCATTCGGCGGACTCGTCGCGGGCGCCGATGCGATAAATAAAGCTGAGCGTTGCCGAACGCACGTCGTCCATTCGGTCGGTCAGGACGGTCAATCCGTTTTCCAGCCGTGTATCTCGGACCTTGCAGAGGTTGGATTTTTTCATAAGTTCGCCGAGCGGAGTTCCCTTCCGATGAAAAGCAAGGTTATATCGTCGAGGCGGTCGGCCGCATTGACAGTTGAGATCCTGACTTAACCCAGTCTAGTTCTGCGATCTCGGAGGTGGACCTGAAGTCCGGGAGTGCTTCCCGTGAAGGGCCAACTCCAGACGGAACAGGCGTACCACGGGATATCGCCGAAGTGATTTCATATTTCTAATCTTTGGGGGTTCTTATCAGTTTGGGATTCGGTGCTGAAGTGCTGGTTATAGGTTACAGGGTCAAAATAGAAGACCGAATGTATCCTGCGCTCAGGGATAACAAGCTCGAAAAGATTAACCCGCCCCCGCAGATCTTCCCATTTGGCAATGACCAAGTCTCTATCTTTTAAGAAGGCGGCCTCTTGGTCGCGATTTCCCGAGTTTGCAGCCTCAGCGGCAGTTTGCGTCAGATCGTCTGACTTTTTTGCTAGATCATCAATCTGTTCTAGCATCCCTTTTATGATGATCGCGTAATTCACTTTGAGATGCATTCTCTTTGTTCTAGGATCGCGATAGCCACTTTGTAGCGGAAGAATGGCAATATGGGTTGTTGGCGTAGCTGGGTTGAAAACGTGCGTTACGATGCCCACATACACTTTTTGGTCCTCGAGTGTGAAAGCTAACTGGAGTCCTTGGTCCTTCGATTTCTTCAGCGCTATCTCTAGTGGGTCTCCGTCTTCATCGATAGCGCGATCTATCTCGGATTCGAGAGTCCAGAACCAATTCATGGGTAACCACGCGAGAGACGGAATAATAAACGAAAGAAGAGAAATCCCAGAATACTCGAACGGCACATGGTGTGCCCACCAGGTGTATACACAGTATTCGCCTTCGACACATGGCCAAGTCTCTTGAACAAATGTGGCGAGAATAAAGGCTATAATCAAGGAAAAGAGGCCTGCGATTGATGCGCGGATCAAGAGTCTATCCTTGTCTGAACGCAGGATGTGGATTTTTGTGTGATTCCAAAACCGAACAAAAATGTAGCCTCCTAAGAGCGGAAGCAAGAGTAGATTAAACGGCATGGCAGAGTGTCCACATAAGTATCTGGAATAAGGTACCTACCCTTTCTTCTGAGGCGACGGGGATAACTTGACTACCTCTTCTGGGTTTTTGGTTTTCTCGTTTTCGGACATTCTTACATGAGCATCCACAGCCTCTCGGCCCTGGCGACTGCGAATGAGGTCGAACGGAGTTATGTAGCTACCGCCTCGCGCGGTAGTACGTCGCTCGGGTACGTCAATATGCGACTGGAGTCTATTTTTCGACATTGTATCCTCCTTCGAAAGCGAACTGGGCGGAAAAGACCGCAAGAAATAAGAAAATAGAGCATCTGGAAGCTAACCGTTATCATGCAGCGAGCCGGCCAACCATGTCAACGCCTCCCGTGGTGTTTGGACGCAATATTAAATACGACTTTTGCCCCAAAAAGTTGCTACCTCGAAGAATTAATGCGGATTAGATCAGATTGGAGACTAGCTCCCCAAGCGACGCCAATAATGACAATCGGGTCAATCCGAGTTCCACTCGTGATAAAAGTCGTGGTTTGAAACTCTATGAAATACCCACTCCACCGTCTCCTACTCGTTTGGGAGGTGATCATTCTGTGTTTTCCTAAGGTGGTTCCGGGCTTGAAGGATGGGAAGCGGCTTTCCATCGTTCAGATTGACAAGACCGCAGAGATTTTGCAAAAGTTAGTGATTACTTACTAACGGGGCGATCTGTCGAATCCGATGAGCGAAGAAAGCAAAAATGCCGAGCCCGAAAGCAGCGACGTCGCGGGCGAGGCCGAAGGGTCACAAGAACTTACAGAAGAAATAGTCCTCGAAAAGCCGGACGGGAAGCGCCGCCGGATATTCATTATCGGCGGTTCCGTTCTGTTGGTCGCGGTGGTCGCGGGGTTCATTTGTTGGCTGTACGCGCGGCAATTCGAGTCGACCGATGATGCGTTTATCGAGGCCGATGTCGTGCAGATCAGCCCGAAGGTCTCGGCATACGTCGAGAAGGTCCTTGTCGAGAATAACCAGCTCGTGCACAAGGGCGACCTTCTTGTTCAGCTCGACACGGCCGATCTCGAGGTAAAGCTCCAAAAGGCAAAGGCCGACCTTGAGAACGCGGAAAGCCAGTATTCAAAAGCGGTCGCAAACGCGGCGCTTACGAAAAGCTCGACGAGCGCCGTCCACGCCCAGGCAAGCTCGAACGTTGCGACGACGAAGAGTCTGATCGAGGAAAGCCGGCTTGCCGCGGCGAGTCGCCGCTCGCAGATCGAGCAGGCCGAGGCCGCCGTAAAAACGGCCCTTGCTGAGCTTTCAAGGGCTCGTGCACAGGTCGCACAGCCGGAATCGGATACGAACCTTGCCGAGCTCGAATTCTCGCGTCGTGAGGCTCTGTTCAAGAAGGGCGATATTTCCCGGCAATCGCTCGATCAGGCGCGCAATGCCCTTCAGAATGCGCGTTCGCGTTACGAGGCGGCGCGGAAGGCGGTCGAGAGTGCGAATTCGCGTGTGAACGAGGCTCGTGCCGGTGTCGCAACTGCGACGGAGAATTACCGACAATCACTTGCGTCGGTCAATGTCGGTAAGGCTCAGCTTGGCGAATCGCAGGGAAGGCTTCAGCAGGCCGAGACGGCGCCGCAGCAGGTCGATGTAAGTGAAGCTCAGGTCGAGGCGGCGTTGGCGGCTCGTTCCGCTGCCGAGGCCGCCGTCCAACAGGCCGAGCTGGATCTCTCGTACACAAAGATAATCGCTCCGGAAGACGGTTACGTGACGAAAAAGAATGTTCTTGTCGGCCAACTCGTTCAGGTCGGGGCTCCACTGATGGCCCTTTCGAGGTCGAACGAGGTGTGGGTGGTCGCGAATTTCAAAGAAACGCAGCTCGAAGAGATGCGCGTCGGGCAGCCCGTAGATATTCGCGTCGATGCCTATCCGAACGAGCGATTCACGGGCAAGGTCGAGAGTTTTCAGGCAGGGACAGGTTCGCGTTTCAGCCTTTTGCCGCCCGAGAACGCGAGCGGCAATTTCGTGAAGGTCGTTCAGCGTCTGCCGGTGAAGATCGTTTTTGATTCGCCACCCGACAAGGTACATCTGCTTGCACCCGGAATGAGCGTCGAGCCGACGGTGAAGGTTCGCTGATGCCGGGCGAAGACCTTCATCAACAATGGGTCCCGAGTTTCAATCCGTGGCTTGTTGCGGTATCGGTGATGCTTGCGACGGTGATGGAGATCCTCGATACGTCGGTCGCGAACGTTGCATTGCCGCATATTGCCGGAAACCTTTCGGCGACGACCGAAGAAGCCACTTGGGTCCTTACAAGCTACCTGATCTCGAACGCGATCATCCTGCCCGCAACAAGCTGGATCAGCAAATACATCGGCCGGAAGCGCTTCCTCATCATCTGCATAATCCTGTTCACGTCCGCTTCTGCATTGTGCGGAGCGGCGCCGAGTTTGTCGATCCTGATCGTTGCACGCGTACTGCAGGGAATGGGCGGCGGCGCGCTGCAGCCGATCGCACAGGCGGTCCTGCTCGAAAGCTTTCCGCCTGATAAACGCGGTGCGGCAATGGCTCTCTACGGAATGGGGATCGTCGTTGCGCCGATCATCGGCCCGACCTTGGGCGGTTGGATCACGGACAACTATTCCTGGCGTTGGATCTTTTACATCAACCTGCCGATCGGCGCTCTCGCCGCGTTCATGGCAAATTCCTTCGTTGAGGATCCGCCGTATTTACGCGAGCAAAAGCCGGGCAAGATCGACTACACCGGCTTCGGGCTGATGGCTCTCGGCCTCGGTGCGCTCGAATTGACGCTCGATCTCGGCGAACAGCGGGACTGGTTCGAGTCCGGACTTATTTGCTTTACGGCGGCCGTCTCGGCGATCTCGCTCATAAGCTTTGTCGTCTGGGAGATCTACACGCCGGAGCCGATCGTGAATCTCCGCGTCTTCCTGAATCGGAATTTTGCGGTCGCCTGCGGGTTGATCGCGACGGTCGGTGTTGTGCTCTATGCAACGACAGCGCTCCTGCCGCTCTTTCTGCAGACGCTTATGGGATATCCCGCAGTTCTGAGCGGCGAGGCCGTGAGCCCCAGAGGCATCGGCGCGATCATCTCGATGGTCGTCGTCGGGCGCCTTATCCCGAAGGTCGATACCCGTTACCTTGTGCTCTTTGGCTTTTCGCTGCTCGCCTATTCGATATATCTTTTCACGGGCCTAAATCTCGACATCACGATGAGCAGCATCGTCTATCCGATGATCGTGAGCGGATTCGCGCTCGGATTCGTTTTCGTGCCGCTTACGACATTGTCGGTGGCGACGCTTCCGCAACGTGAGATCGGCAACGCGAGCGGCGTGTATAACCTGATGCGGAACACGGGCGGCAGCGTCGGCATCGCTATAATGACGACGCTCCTGATGCGCGGGCAGCAATTCCACCAGAGCATTCTCACGGCTCACGCAAGCCAATACAACCCGGCGTTCCAGCACGCCGTCGAGCAGATCCGCCAAGGAATTGCCGCCGGCCTCGATCCTGCGGCAGCAACATATCAAGCCTACGGCCTGATCTATATGTTGATCCAGCGGCAGGCCGCCGTACTCGCCTATAACGACGATTTTTGGATCCTTACCGTCCTTTGCTGTTTATGCATTCCGGCGGTCTTCCTCTTTAAGAAAGTTCGAAATGGGCGTGCCGCCGTCGGTGCTCATTGACGGGACGCGTCCTCAAAGATCGGCCGCCTTTTTGCCGAACCGGGCCACCGTGCCGGATTTTGATGCCTTAAATACTTGATTCTTAAGCAAATGCAAGGTAAATTTCCTTAGCACTTTCCCCTTTTGCAGTCAGCAAAGAAAAATAGGAGATCTCGTTCAGGATGGAGAACCCGTTTCTAAAAACCTTTCGTCCATACATTCCCGATTCGGCCAATTTGCGCGAGTTGACGCCGCTGCCGCTGCTTGTTGGTACGGTCCTCGGCATAATCTTTGGTGCGTCATCGCTCTACCTCGTTCTAAAGACGGGGCTTACGGTCTCGGCCTCGATCCCGGTGGCGGTCATTGCGATCACGCTGTTTCGCCTGCTGTCGAAGGTCGGCCTGCGTGACGCAACGATCCTCGAGACGAACATAATGCAGACGGCCGGAAGCGCCGGCGAATCGATCGCATTCGGCATCGGCGTTACGATGCCCGCGATCATGATCCTTGGCTTCGAGCTGGAGCTGACGCGCGTGATGCTCGTTGCCGTTATGGGCGGCTTGCTCGGCATCCTGATGATGATCCCGCTCAGGCGTGCGCTTATCAAGGATCAGCACGGCTATCTGAAATATCCGGAGGGCACGGCCTGCGCCGAGGTCTTAAAGGCCGGTGCATCGAAGGAGTCACGTGAGGCGTCTCACGAGGCCGATCAGGCGGGTGATGACAACGCGGCGCTCCAGGGCGGCAAGATCATCACGATCGGGTTCATTTTCGGGTTCTTGTTCAACTCGATAATGAAGGTTCTCTTCTTCTGGAAGGAATCGCCGGGGTACGACTTCTCAAAGGCCGGCTATAACGGCGGCACGATCAACTCCGACAATGACCCGACGCTGCTCGGTGTCGGATATATCATCGGCCCGAGGGTCGCCGGCCTGATGATGGGCGGCGGCGTACTCTCGTACCTCGTTCTGATCCCGATGATCAAACTCTTTGGCGAGGCCGTCCCGACACCCGTCGCGCCGGAATTGAGCAAGACGATCGCCGAACTTTCGCCTTCCGGTATCAGAAGCGCTTATGTGCTCTACATCGGTGCAGGCGCGGTCGCCATGGCCGGCATCATTTCGCTCGGACGCAGTTTGCCGACGATCATTCACGGCCTAAAGGCCGGACTTGCCGACCTCCGCGGCGGAAGTGCGGCCAAGGGCGAAGGCCTGCCGCGAACGGACACGGACATTTCGATGAAGTGGGTCGCGGCCGGTATGATCGGCCTTCTTGCGGCGATCCTGCTCTTCCCGCAGCTCGGACTTAGCATTTTCGTGCATCCGTTCGTGTCGTTCTTCGGCGCGATACTCATTCTCGTGCTCGGCTTCCTGTTCGTGACCGTGTCGTCAAGGCTGACGGGCGAGATCGGCTCGTCATCGAACCCGATCTCGGGTATGACGGTCGCAACTCTGCTGATCACGTGCCTCGTTTTTCTTGCTCTGGGCTGGACGGCTCCCGATCCGTACTTTGTGACGGCACTTTCGATCGGCGGCATCGTCTGCATCGCGTCCTCCAACGGCGGCACGACGTCGCAGGACCTCAAGACGGGTTTCTGGGTCGGCGGTACGCCGTGGCGTCAGCAGATAGCGATCCTTGTCGGCGCTCTTGCTTCGGCACTGGTTCTCGGTTCGCTTCTGATCTTCCTTAACAGCTCGCGAACCTACTACCAGAAGGTCGCCGCGGATTCGCCCGAAGCGAAACTCGTCCTCTCTGAAGACAAGCTTTTCCGTCAGGACGGGAAGTATCAGTCCGAGCACGTTGGCGGTAAATATGCCGAGACGGACACGGCAACCTACCGTGTTTGGCAGAACACCGACCCGCTCGAGGGCCAAGTCGGCAAATATCTCGTCAATGACAAGGGACAGCCTGTTTACTTTGTCGATCCGGGCATCAACGGCATCATCAAGACCGATGACGAAGGCCGCCCACTCGAGCGTTACGACGCGCCGAAGGCGACGTTGATGAGCTACATCATCAAAGGCGTCCTCGGGCAGAACCTTCCTTGGGGCCTTGTGATCCTTGGGGCGATGTTGGCCGTCGTGCTGGAGCTTTGCGGCGTGCCATCGCTTGCTTTCGCGGTCGGTATTTATCTTCCGATATCGACGTCGTCGCCGATCTTCATCGGTGGCATCGTGCGGTATCTCGTGGATATCTTCCTGCGTCGCAAGCTTGCCGCCAAAGATCTTACCGAGGATCAGATCACGGCCGAGACCGATAAATCGAACGGCGTTCTGCTCGCGTCGGGCTATATTGCGGGCGGCGCGATCGCCGGTATTTTGATCGCGGTCTTTGCCGTCGTCCCGTCGCTGAAACATTTCCAGCAGGGAATGGAAGAATGGTCGCATGGCGGAAATCCGTTCTTTACGGGTGCATTCTCCGACATTCTCGGCATCTTGCCGTTCCTGGTCCTTGCGGTTGTGCTCTATATGGTCGGCCGTGAGCTCTGGCTCAAGGGTAAAACACTCGATTAAAAAGTGTTTTACTTAGTTTAGGCGACACGCTATACTGTCGAGGTAAAGCGTGTCGCTTTGCTTTATTGGCTCCCAAGGCCCCCTGGAAGCGTCAACTCGTACCCGAATGTCCGTTAAGTTTAGCAAAATTCGAATTTTTCGCTTTACGAAGTGCGCTTGCACGACACTGATCTTTGGCAGTTTTTTGCTCGTTTTTTCCTGTTCTACGGCCGAAACCAAGGGTGCGGCGCCCGATCCTGGGGCTTCAAATGCGGCCACTTCGGCGGAAAAGCCTGCTCAGCCGAAAGGCGCGACCATCGAGATCGAGGCCGGCGGCCCGGCCGACACGGTACGGACGTTCTATAAGCTCCTGCGGGAGAAAAAAGTTCCGCGATGCCTTGTTCCTAACGAACCTGCGTCCGGCGATCGAAAGCCTGAACGAGATGGAACTCAAGGATTTTGCCCTTGATTTCGAGGCGGTCGCGGGTTCGATCCCGACCGAGATCGAGATCAACGGCGAGATCGTCTCCGGCGACAACGCGACCGTAACGGCCAATCTTCCAGATCCGGACGATGACCGGCAGTACAAACTTCAGAAGATCGAACTCAAACGGGTTGACGGCGTTTGGATCATCCAGACTGCCGACGCGCAGGCCGAAGAGCGGATCCGGAAAGAAGGCAAGAATTATTTCTACAACCTCCGGATCGAGACCCACGAAGAAGAAGCAAAGATAATGCTCGAACGGATCGCAAAGGCGCAGGTCGCCTACGCGATCCAGCATGACAACACCGTCGCCGACCTTAACGGACTTATTACCGCCGGATTGCTTCCGCCCGATATTACGTCGAGCGCCTCGACCGGCTATAACTACGCACTTAACATTGCTGAGAATAAGAAGCGATACACCGCGACCGCCACACCCGCCGAATACGGGCGGTCGGGCAAGCGTTCCTTCATTCTCGAGATCGACAAAGCAGGACTTCCCCACGTCAGAGGCCGCGACAACAAAGGGAAGCCGCTTGAGCCTGAGCCGGTCAAATAGCGACCGGGTTCATTTGCGGAGTGTTTTAACAGAATGATTCGCAAGATCATCAACAAGTTCAGCCGCTCGCTCTCGGAAAGATTAGTTGCTCCGCGCCGTGCCCATGCGGCGCCGATGCGTGTGTGGTTCGAACCGGCCGTCGATGATCCTCGACAACGCGAACTCTCGCGCAACGCCGCCGTTGCGGGCGAGACCGTCGATCTTAGCCGAACCGGCATCGCGTTCCTTACACCCGCGATACGTATCCAGGAAAAATATTTCGTCGGCCACGAGCGGACTCTAAATATCGAGATCGACCTGCCTTCCGGCCGCGTCGAGATGAAGGTAATGGGCTGCCGATATGAGAAGGTCGGCATTCATCTCTCGGTAGATCGATATCTGATCGGCGCAAGGATCCTTTCGATGAGCGACGGCGACCGGGAAGCCTACGAGAATTTCGTTCGCTACGGCAGCCGGCGAAAATCCCCGCAAGCGCGTGCCGTCAAGGCGAATACCGACTAAGTCCTTTTCTACAGAGTTTCGAAGTATGCCCGCAGCTTCTTGGCGGGCTTTTTGTTTTGTCCCGCACCTTTTTGTTTTAATTGAAGCTGTATGAACAAAAAAGGTCGGGATCGGATTCATCGGGACTGGTTTTGCGCGCACAACTCAGATCCCTGCTTTCCAAATGGTCGAGAACGCATCGATCGTGTCGATAGCGAGCGGTTCGCCGGAGAACGCCAGGGCCGCCGCCGAAGCAAGCGGTGCCGCGCATTCCACCGGCGATTGGCGCGAGACGGTGTCGCATCCTGATGTCGATCTCGTCTGCATCACGACGCCGCCGCTGCATCATCGCGAGATGACGCTTGCCGCACTTGCCGCCGGCAAACACGTACTTTGCGAAAAGCCGATGGCAATGAATGTTGCCGAGGCCGAGGAAATGTGTGCGGCGGCACGGTCTGCCGACGTGCTCGCATTGATCGATCACGAACTGCGTTTTCAAGACGGCCGGCAGAAAGCATACGCGATGCTTCGCGAAGGCCGGATCGGAAAGATCCGTCACGTAAAGGCGTTCTTCCGTGCGCCGCATCGCGGCGACCCGAACATCGCGTGGAATTGGTGGTCGGACCTTGCGTCCGGCGGCGGTGCGCTTGGCGCGATCGGGACGCACGTCATCGATTCGTTCAACTGGCTCTTGGGCACGTCGATCTCGCGTGTCTTCTGCCAGCTCGAAGCTCAGGTCAAGACGCGGCGTGACAAGGACGGCGTCGACCGCGCCGTAACGTCCGACGACGAAGCGAATCTCATACTTCGATTCGCCGACTCGGAGCTCACGTCCGCGACGACCGGCGTCGTCTCGCTCTCGATGACGGAGGGCCCGAGCTACAAGAACATCCTCGAACTGCACGGCACGCTCGGCTCAATGAAGATCGATGCGAATGGCGGTGTCTCCATCGCTCCGCGCGGCGAGAAGCGTTGGCAAATGGTCGATACCGACCTCGGCCATGCGGTCGAAGGCGTCGCGGACACGGGCTTTTCACGTGGATTCGTGAACTTCGCACCAAAGATCGTCGAGGCGATCAGCGAAAGCAGGCGGTCGATCGAATATGCGGCGGCGTTCGAGGATGGCCTCGCCGTGCAGCGTGTCATAGATGCCGCACACGAATCGAACGATACCGGAAAGGCTGTCGAGCTCTAAAGCCCTCTCGCTCGGGCGGCGGCTTTTTTTGAGGATCCGAAGCGTTGATCTGTCGGTCGAGAAGACCGAGTTCAGGCCCTGCTCTTCCATCGGCGGATCGCCCGTGTAGTCATCGCCCGCTTTCCAGATGTGGTCGGCGTTCGCGGCCCTCGCAATACCTGCGACCGCCCAGAAATTCACACCGGCGACGGTTCCGCGTTCCGTCGTGCCAAGGTTCGACAGAATCAGTTCGAAGTAGCGGTCGCGTAGGCGCGTCGTCGAATTCGTGTCAAAACTTCGGCCGTCGCGCGGAAAGCCGAATTCCTCGATCACCAACGGCTTGTTCAACGTTCCCGCGACCGCGAGATCTTCGGCGATATACTTTCGCGTCTCGTTCTCGGCGTTCGCAAGCGCTTTCTCAAGATCGGGATCGGCGAGCCAGCCCCAATTCTTCGGCCAGATGTGGATCGTGACATAGTCGATGTTCGGGTCCGAATGCGCCCGCTCGAACAGCTCGACACTCTCGGTGCCGATATGGCCTTCGTGTCCCGTCGTGATCAAATGCTGCGGGTCGAGCTTTCGGACGAGCTTTGCCGTCGCCTGCAGAAAATCGAGGTACGCATCGTTCGAAGCGGGACGCATAGGCCGCGGCTCGTTCGCGATCTCCCAAGCCATAATGGTCGGGTCGTCAATGTAGGCGATTCGGCTGAGCGTATTTCGTCTGGAGACGATCTTGGCCGCCTGGGTCTGGTAGGCCGCGATGCAGGGACGGCAGGTGTAGAACTGAGCGACCGTGTCACGCAGCTCGTCCCAGCTCGGCTTTCGCGTCGCGAGGGATGCATCAACGCGGCCTTCCCAAAGGAGATATTGCTGAAAGCCGCCGCTCCATTCCCAATTGTTGCTGAGGTAAACGACGGCGCGCATATTGCGTTTGCGCATCTCGAACAGGAGCAGATCGAGGCCCTTCAAAGCATCCTCGTCGAAGCTCCCTTTCTCTGGCTGAAGCGGCGGGCCGACGCGCGTGATGCCGTTCAACAGGCCGCTGCCCTCGGCTCCGGCGAGCACGCGCAAGTTCGTAATGCCGAGGCCGCGAAGCATATCAAGCTCTTTGCGGAGGCGGCGGATGCCGCGTGCCTTGTCCTTTTCGCGGCCAAGGAGCGCACCGTACCAATAGTTCGCTCCGACGAAGAAATACGGAGCATTCCCGACAACGAACTTCCCGTTTCGCACCTGGACGAAATTCGGCTTCGCGATGCCGATGCTCGCCGCAAGAAGCACGACAATAACGACGCTAAGCAGTTTTGCGATCTTCATTTTTTGCAATTCCCTTATTGGCCAAACGCACCGCGAGCACGAACAAAGCGATCACGATCGCGGGCGACAAGAGGACGAAGGCGTGCTCGCGGAGTTGATTGAGGTCGTTCGCCGCCGCGAGCATATTCCCGAGACTCGGCTCCGGTTCCTGAAGGCCGACGCCCAGATAGGAAAGCGTCGCCTCTGCAAGCAGAAAGGCAGGCAGGATAAGGGTCGCCTGCGTAAGCAGCGGCCGTGCGATGTTCGGCAGGATGTGGCGGATCAGGATCCTTCCGCCGCTTAAACCGGAAATGCGGGCGGCGGTCACATAATCGAGCGTCCGCGTGCGTTTTACAAGTCCGCGAGTAAGCCGCGTCATTTCGGCCCAGCCCGTGAGCGTGAAGATGCCGATGAGCAGT
This sequence comes from Acidobacteria bacterium OLB17, assembly GCA_001567505.1. GTDB lineage: Bacteria > Acidobacteriota > Blastocatellia > Pyrinomonadales > Pyrinomonadaceae > OLB17. The sequence continues at coordinate 39,923 of LLEU01000059.1, forward strand.
GCTGCGGCCGTAAGCGGCGGGAGCTCGAGCGGAAATGCGACACGGGCAGCAAGGATGACGATCATCGCGGGCAGCGAGATGACCGCGTCCGCGACGCCCGCGATCGCCGTATCAACTATCTTGCCCGAATATCCGCCGATCAGTCCGATCGCGATCCCGAGAAGGCTTGCGAGGACGGCACCGATCGTGCAAACGATCAGCGAAAAACGGATCGCTGCGAGCAGACGCGAAAAGCGGTCGCGCCCGAGCGCGTCCGTTCCCAAGAGATGAATGCGGATCTCGTCGCTGTTCGTCGCGAAAAGGTGGCGTTCGAGCGGGACGACGCCCAGCAGGTGATAGCGATAGCCTTTTGGAAAAAAAGTGACGGATGCCGAGCGTGACAGATCTGCTTCGTAGGCCTGCTTCAATGCGTCGATCATCTTCGCCTCGAAGATCCGAGGCAGCAGCGAGAAGCTGCCCTCGTCGTTCGAAAAACTGAACGTAGAGATCGGTGCATTCGGCAAATGCCTCGACTGCTCGGAACTGTCGTATGGAGCGAGGAAGTCCGCGAAGACGGCGACAAAACCAAAACACATGAGTAGCCCGACGCCCGCTTTTGCAGCGATCGAAAGGCCGCCTTTTTGGGTGTTCTTGCTCATTCGGCCTCCGCGGAACGGATCCGTTTGTCGTTTACGAACTGCAGCACTTCGGCAAGCGTATTTCCTGCCCAAACAGCAATGCTGACGACGATCATCACGCCCATCAGAAGCGGTATGTCGCGATTCCTGACGGCGGAGACCGTCAACGAACCAATGCCCGGACGGCCGATCACCGTTTCGACGATCACTGAACCACCGAGCAACGCGCCGAGCGAAAGTCCAAAGAGCGTCAATGCGGGATTTATCGCGGCTCGAAACGCGTGTCGCAGGATGATCGTCGTCTCGCTCAGGCCTTTCGCACGTGCGGTCCGAATGAAATCTTCGCTCATTGCGTCGTGCAGGCTCTGGTTGAATTGCGCGAGAAGGATCGCGATCAGCGGCACCGCAAGTGAGATCGCGGACAGCCAAAAAACGGACGTGATCGCGCCGTAAACCAAAATGGCGAGGGCAAAAAGCGAGATGACGATCCTTGGCGTCGATGCAAAAATGAGAATGACCGCATCGGTGATCGCTGAGAGAGTTCGGCTCTGCGAACGGACGTTCACGAATGCGAGCCCGACGGCGATCAATGCTGCGATGCCGATGGCCGCAAATGCGAGCAGGGCAGTTGATCCGAACCTTGCGAGCACGAGTTCCGTGACGGGAACGCGATAGTAGAACGATTCGCCGAGGTCCGCGCGCACCGCAGAGGCGAGCCAGCGTCCATAGCGTTCGACGACCGGTCGATCAAGGCCGTAGGACGCGCGCAGTTTCTCGATCGTTGCCGGCGAGATCTGCGGATCCTCACGCAGGGATGTGAACGCGTCGCTTCCCGCCGAAGAAAGCAGGAAGAACGCGGCCGCCGAAGTTATCAGCAGAAGCAAAACTCCCTGAACCGCCTTGCGTATAAAAAAATGAAGCACCGGTAAAAATGAAGGTTCGAACACCGCAACCGCGGCACGCCGATATTCTCAACTATTAACGCACGTTTTTCAACGCATCGGGTATAATGAAGGCGAAGATCTCTCCGGCCGTTGACGAACAAGGAATAATGAAAATTAAACTGCTCATCCTCTGTTTGACCATCGTCTCCCTCTTTTCTGCCTGCGGTGCCCCGGCCGCAAATACTACGCCGACCGTCGCGAATGCCACCCGCGGAGGCCAGCTCACCTATCGGCTGAGCACGGCGCCGACGACCTTCAATTACCTGATGGCAAAGGATGAGGCAACCATAGACACGGCGTTCTATATGCTTACGAGCCGGCTCGTCGATCTCGACCATTCGACGCAAAAATACGTGCCTGCTCTCGCCGAATCGTGGAAGCGCGAGGACGACGGCGTCACCGTTGATGTGAAACTTCGCGACGGGCTGAAATTCTCCGACGGTTCGGAGATCACGGCCGACGATGTCGCTTTCACGATGGCGGCCATCTACGACGAGAAGACGAATTCGCCCGCTTGGAAAGGCGCGATGACGATCGGCGACGGAAAGCAGATCGGCGTAAAGGTCGTCAGCAAGCAGGAACTGAAGCTCGTCTTCCCGCAGAAGGTCGCGGCCGTCGAGAACTATATGATCAACATCGGCGTGCTGCCGGCAAAGGTGCTGAAGCCTTCGCTTGACGCAGGCACGCTTTCCGAAGCGTGGCCGCTTACGTCCGACCCGAAGACGATCGTTTCGAGCGGCCCATTCGTTGTCGAATCCGCCGCTGTCGGCGAACGGCTGACGTTCGCCCGCAACCCGAATTACTGGAAGAAGGACGCCAGCGGCACACAACTTCCGTATCTTGATAAGATCGTGTTCGAAGTGATCTCCGACCCGAACGCCGCCCTCGCCAAGCTCGAACAAGGCGAGGTCGATATCGTCGATCGGATCCGTCCGTCGGATTTTGCATCGCTCGGAAAACCGGGTTCGCCGATCAAAGCGATCGACGTCGGCCCCGGAATGGGTACCGACCATATGTTCTTTAATCTGAACAAAACGGACGCGGCGGGCAAGGACCTGACCGCGCTTCCAAGATACGCGTGGTTCTCGGACGTGCGGTTCCGGAAGGCCGTCTCAAAGGCGATCGACAAGAAGACCATCGCCGAGACAACGCTTCGCGGCCTCGCCACGCCGATGGGCAGCTTCGTTTCGCCGGGGAACAAAGCTTGGCTCAACAAGGACATCTCGGCCGACACGTACGACCTCGCCGGTGCGGAAAAACTGCTTGCGGAAGCGGGCTTTATAAAAAAAGGCACCGAGCAGTCTCCCGAACTTTACGACGCAAAAGGCACGCGCGTGGAATTTACGCTTCTTGTTGCGGTAGAGAATCAGCCGCGCAATCTTACGGCCGCGGTCATTCAGGAAGACCTCGCAAAACTCGGCATCAAGATGCAGGTCGCGCCGATAGAATCAAAAGATCTCACGGCGCGTTGGAGCAAGAGCCACGATTACGACGCGATCCTGCACGGCCTTTCCGTAAGCGATATGGAACCGTCCACGATGGCGGCGTTCATCGAGAGCAGCGGTGCGATCCATCAATGGGCGCCGATGCAGAAGTCGCCGGCTACGGAATGGGAAGCTCGGCTCGACAAGCTTTTCGATGAGCAGGCGGCAGAGACCGACGCGGCGAAACGCAAAGCCCTTTTTGATGAGATCCAGAAGATCATCGCTGACGAGATGCCCGTGATCCCGCTTGTCACACGACACGTCGCGTCGGCCGCGAACATCCGCGTTGGCAATATCTCGCCGAGCCCGATGCTGCCGTATGCGTTGTGGAACGTGGACGAACTTTTCGTTGCGAAGTAGGGAAAGAAGCGCGCGTCTATCGTGCAGAAGCAACGAAGTCCAGGTGAGACTCGGCATCATTTAACGTGATGACGCGAACCGGCGATGCGAACTCGAAACTTTTCGAGCGGATCGAGACGGTATAGGTCTCGCCGGCCGCGAGCCCACGGAAGCTAAAATATCCGAACGGATTTGCGAGGGCGTAACGGATACGTCCATCGCTGCCGATCGCCGTCAGGAACGCGTTCGGGATAGCTCGGCCCTCGGCGGTCAAGACGCGGCCTGTGACGATCGCTTCTGCCGACGAGGGGGCGACCGGAAAGCCGATCGACCAAAGCGAGAATGTCGAAACGCCCGTTGCCGTTGCGATATTCGAGGCGGCATTGATGCAGCCTGCTCCCGTGCAGACGACAGAGGGAGCTGAATTTCCCTCCCGTTTGACGAGAGAATAATTCGCTTCGTTCGCGGGCGACGTGACGTCCGCATCGCGATAGTTGAACGACAAGTTCGCCGTAAGATCGCCATCCTCGATGACATTCCAAAAGCGGGAGACGGAGTTTGCCGCTTCCACGCCCGGGCCCGCTCCTTCGAACGCCGCGACGGTCAACCGCGAAGGATTTGCCGCAAGCGACGTGACATTCGCGGAAAAGGGCGAGTAGCCGGTAGTTGTCCCGACCGGAAATGAGAACGCGCCTGTCGCGCAGAATTCCTTCGCAAGATAGCCTTCCACAAAGCGGCCTTCGCCGGCGTTCGCGATCGTCCCGGCACAGCCAAGCAGCAGAGTGCTTTCGTCCGTGTTGATACTGCCGGCAGAGAATGTCAGCGTCTTATCGACCGAGACGTCCCGATCGAGCGCGACGCCTACCGCATTACTGACCGTCAGCTGCTCGAACGCGATCGGGTTCGTCCCCGCGATATGCTGAGTCGAGTTGCCGTTGAAATTTACGGTGAAATTCCCCGTGCTGTCCCCGTCGTCCTGCTGGAACACGCCGTTATTCGTGAGGCTGCCGCCGACGTTCAACACCGTCGAACCACTGCTATTCGTTCCCCGAAGCGTACCAGTCCCCGATGTAAGGACATCGCCGGCGACATTGATCGTCGTCGTCCCGGACGAGCCGTTCAAAACGAATACACCGCGCGTTATATTCAAGGAGCCGAAGTTGTAGGTGGCATTCGGTCGCAAACGCAGCTCGCGACTATTCGAAAGGTAGATGGTCAAGTTGCCGTTGACGGTCAGGCTAGTGTAAACCGATCCATTACTGCCCGTACCACTTATGACGAGATTCCCGTACGTCGGATGCGGGACATCATCGGTGATGCTGGAGTTTACTCCCTGATAGATATAAGTGCTGTTTAATGCAAGCTGTATCGACGATGCGGTGATCGCCGGGTAGGAGCGACTCCCCGCTTGGCGCACCTCGCTCCCGTCAAGTGCGATGAGTGTTCCCGCAGAAGCTTCATTGTCGCGCATATCAAAGATTGCGCCGTCCTCGACAGTGATCGTGCCCGTGCCATTTGCATCTGCCGAAAGCGAGACCGTCGTCCCGCTCGCTATCACAACGTTGTCATTACCCGACGGTACGACGCCGTTCTGCCAGGTCGAAGCCGTATGCCAGTTCCCTGACTGCACACTCGTGCGCGTCGCGGCCGCCGCGTTCCCGTTTTGACTATATGATGTGATCGAATTCGTGAGGAAAAGCAGAAGAAACAAACAGGCCGCAACAAAAGCCGCACGAGGGAGAAGCTGCATCGTCGAATCACCGATCTCGCGTAACCAAACGCGACAAACCTAGTCTAAAATCTGCCCAATTATCAAAGGAAAGCCCCCAAATTGTCAAGCCCACAAAGCAAAAAGACCTCGGAAAATGAGAAAAGACCGTTAAGACTTACTGACTTAGTTTAGGTGGAGTGCTTCGGACCGAGGAGACACTACGACTTAAACGGCGAGTGTAGAATGGCATTTCTGCGCGTTTTTGAGAAGCTTATTCAGAAAAACTACTCGCCGCGAGGTTAGACCCAAAATATAGAAACCTAAACGTGATCTCGTCGCCAGAATGGCCAGGTTCTTGGCGGAGAAACTGCCTCGTTCATAATGTGAGCGTTTTCGTAAGTCGATAATTGGAAGTACGCGTTAGGTTATTCGGCTATGCAACTTGCGACGCCGGAGTAACCTTCTTGCTGAAATGCCTGAACCCGCGTATCATTCTCGGGGCTCGACGCAAGGTGTCGAGCTTCTCTTTTTCGAGCGGGTCAGGGCCGAAGGGCATAACCTCGTTTCGGATCGTATTTACGGCTTTGATCTCCAAGGCCGTCGTTTCGATGTCGATCGGCGATGTTGTCAAAACCCTGAGTGAAGTAAAATCAAGCTTGCCGCTTGGCGGGTATCGAACTTGTTCCAATCACTCAAACAATGCCCAATGCTACTTCAAACCTACCGACTGCCAAGCTCTCAATGCAACATATATGCGATATGGCCGTCGCCTAGTGGATTTTGCATTTACCTCAATCGGACATGAGAAGAGCCAAATCGCGAACCTTGAGGCGGCTGATTGCACGCCGGGGCGTCGCCTAATTGCAAGTTGAGGAACGGCTGATTGAACAATCCAAGGACGGTTCCCTGGGTTGCTAGGCTACTATTGAGAGACTCACCATATATGTAGCTGTCGCGCTACAATGGCGTGCACCTAAAGGTCCAATGAAAGTCCCGGACTTGGAACAGGCGAGCGAGATACTTAAACATCGCTTCGGATACGATTCTTTTCGAATGAATCAGGAGGCGGTGATCTCGTGTGTCTTGTCGGGGCGAGATTGCGTTGTGCTGATGCCGACGGGCGGCGGGAAGTCTCTCTGCTATCAGATCCCGGCATTGATACTCGATGGATTGACAGTTGTGATCTCGCCGTTGATCGCATTGATGAAGGATCAAGTTGACGCATTACGCTCGAACGGAGTCGAAGCGGCTTTCTTGAATTCAACACAGACTGCGGCAGAGCAGGTCGAGATTTTCAGATCGATACGCAGCGGCAGCTTGAAGTTGCTGTATGTCGCCCCTGAACGGCTGCTGCAGAGCGAAGACAAGTTCATAGAATTTCTTCGCGGAATTAACGTCTCCCTATTCGCGGTGGACGAGGCACATTGCATATCGAGTTGGGGTCACGACTTTCGTCCGGAATACATTCAGCTCGGGCGGCTAAAGACGAACTTCCCTCAGATACCCGTCATCGCGTTGACGGCGACTGCGGACAAACTCGTTCGTAAAGACATCGTCGAGCGCCTTGAGATCCGTTATGCGGAAGTCTTCCGCTCCAGCTTTAATCGTCCGAACATCTTCTACGCGATCGAGCCGAAACAGAACTCCTACAACAAGCTTCTTGATTTTCTCGAAGAACGAAAAGGCGAAAGCGGCATCGTTTACTGCCTGAGTCGCGCATCGGTCGATTCGCTTGCGGATGATCTTCAAGCAGAAGGCTACGCGGCCCTGCCGTATCACGCCGGTCTTGATAAAGCGGTTCGCGATCGCCATCAGACCGCGTTCCTCAATGACGATGCAAAGATCATCGTTGCGACGATCGCATTTGGAATGGGGATCGACAAATCAAATGTGCGCTTCGTCGTGCATATGGATCTGCCAAAGAACATCGAGAGTTATTACCAGGAAACAGGTCGTGCCGGGCGTGATGGCCTCCAGAGCAATTCGCTTCTGTTCTTCTCGTGGGGCGACGTGCAGAAACTTCGGAGCTTCGCGGCGGTCGATGGTAATCCGCAGCAGACGGAGATCATGCTGCGAAAGCTGGACCAGATGGCTACGTACGGCGACCTCAAAACTTGTCGCCGCAAGTTTTTACTCGAATACTTCAGCGAAGATTTCGCAGGACGCTGCGGACATTGCGACAACTGCACAACCAAGTTCGAATACTTCGACGGTACGGTGGTTGCGCAAAAGGCGTTGAGCGCTGTGTATCGGACAGGCCAGCGATTCGGGATGAAGTACATCATCGATTTCCTCCGCGGCTCCCAGGCAAAGTCCATCCGCGAAGAGCACAAGCAGCTAAAGACATACGGTATCGGAGGTGACATCCCGCGCGACGATTGGTTCGATCATATTAAGGAACTGATCGATCTCGGGCTTTTGAAGAAGTCAGACGGTGAGTATCCCGTATTGCAATTGACTGACGCCAGCATGGACATCCTTCGAGGAAACGGCAAGGTTGAACTGGTAAGGAGCAAGGTCACCGAAACGAAGACCGGTCTGGTCGAACGCGAATCACCGCCGTACATTCAGGAACTTTTTGAGATCCTTCGTCGTCTCCGTGCGAATCTCGCCAAGAGCGGCAACACGCCTCCCTACGTCGTATTCGCTGATACATCGCTGATAGAAATGGCAACGTATCTGCCGCAGAACGAAACCGAAATCAAACGTGTGTCCGGTGTTGGCGATCTCAAATTTGAGAAGTACGGACGAGCATTTCTTGTGGAAGTTCAGCGATACTGTGCGTCACATTCTCTCAATTCGCGAATACATCTGAAACGCCGAACTCGAAGCAAGAGCCCTGAGAAGCGTGGCAAGTCTAAAGTTTCTACGCATCATACATCATTCAGTATGTTCCGCAATGGAATGTCGATAAGCGACATCGCCGCCGAACGTAACCTCGGCGTATCAACCATCGAAGGCCACCTTGCACGCTTCGTCGAGTCCGGCGAGATACATCTAGACGAACTCGTACCTGTAGAGAAGATCACCGCCATCCAACAGGCCATCCAGGAATGCGACAACCCCGAAGGCTGGCTTTCCCCAATTAAAGAAATGCTCGGCGAAGACTACACCTACGGCGAGATCCGCGCCGTCCTCGCGGCGAAGAACAGCTGATTCTGCGACAACTTTCTCCAACAAAGTATCATCTCGAAACAACGCATAGGCATGATTTCTCTTCAAGTTACCTAAGCAAAGGACCTGTGCACTAGACGAGATTCCCTTCTACCGTTGGAACTTTCGGTCTATAATTAGTGACCTTAGGACTGAATTCTGGTCCTGCTGAACCCTGATTTCTTTTCGAGGCAGATATTCTTGGTTCTCGGTCTAAAGATCTGAGTTCGAAGATCTGATGTCTAGATAATCGGTTTCACCAGTTGGTATCGAGACTGCATGCAAGTTATCGACAATCTTAGTCACTTTTTCGGGGACAACCTTCGCCAATCTCTTGCTGAGGGCTCACGGTTGCGGATCGCAGCCGCGACCTTCTCGATCTACGCATTTGAGGCGCTCCGAACTGAGCTGGAGGCGGTTGAGGGTTTCGACTTCATTTTTACGTCTCCGACGTTTGTTCCACAACAGGCGACAGACGGCTTCCGCAAAGAGAGACGAGAGTATGTGATTCCGCGCGTCGAGCGCGAACGCGGTATATACGGAACTGAGTTCGAGATTCAGCTGAAGAACAAACTCACCCAGCGCGCGATCGCGAAGGAATGTGCCGAGTGGATCGCCAAGAAGGCGACGTTCCGATCGAATAAAACTAAGGCCCCGATGCAACAATTCGCTTGCATCGAAGATGGATCTGAAAATGTCGCATACATGCCTTTACAGGGCTTCACAGCGGTCGATCTTGGATACCAAAAGGGCGATGCGGTATCAAACTTTATTACCAAGTTCGACGAGCCGGCAATGACCAAGACGTACTTGGATCTCTTCGAGCAGATATGGGCCGATCCATCGAAACTCGAAGATGTCACGCAGCGAATCTGCGACCACATTGCGTCGGTTTATAAGGAGAACTCATCTGAACGGATCTACTTCCTAATGCTCTTTAACATCTTCAATGAGTTCCTCGAGGACATCAACGACGATGTATTGCCAAACGACCTCACGGGCTACAAGAACAGCCTCGTTTGGAAAAAACTATACAATTTCCAGCGCGATGCAGTAACGGGCATCATCAATAAGTTGGAAACACACAACGGCTGCATTCTCGCGGATAGCGTCGGTCTTGGTAAGACCTTCTCCGCGCTCGCAGTTATTAAATACTATGAGCTTCGCAACCGGGCGGTACTTGTGCTCTGCCCGAAAAAGCTCGCAGAAAACTGGACGAACTATAATCGAAACCTAACGACGAACATTTTCGCAAAGGACAGGTTCAACTACGACGTACTTTGCCATACAGACCTGCAGCGGACACGCGGCGAATCTTTGGGTATCCCACTCAACAAAGTCAATTGGAGCAACTACGATCTTGTCGTCATTGACGAATCGCACAACTTCAGAAATAACGATCAGTTTCACGAGCGCGAAACCCGGTATCAGAAGCTGATGAACACCGTCATCAAGCAAGGTGTAAAGACCAAGGTTTTGATGCTGTCTGCGACACCGGTGAATAATCGCTTCGCCGACCTGCGAAACCAACTCGCACTTGCGTACGAGGGCGACTCGGAGAACCTTAGCCGCAACCTGAAAACTGAAAGGAGCGTCGAGGAAATATTCCGCAGGGCTCAGCTTGCATTCAACGAATGGTCAAAACTCCCGCCTGAAGAAAGAACCCCGGAAGCGATCATGAGGTCGCTCGATTTTGATTTCTTCGAACTGCTCGACAGCGTCACGATCGCCCGCTCGCGAAAACACATTGAGAAGTATTACGACACAACCGACATCGGAACCTTTCCCGAACGTCGAAAGCCTATCTCGAACCACTGTCCCTTGACCCAACGCTCGGACGTGATCGGCTTTAACGATATTTTTGCGCAGCTTACCCTGCTAAAACTCGCGGTCTACGCTCCGGTCAGTTACATCCTCGACAGCCGAGTTGCTACGTACGAGGAGATGTATGATACGGAGGTTCATGAGGGCAAGGGCAAGTTCAAGCAGGTTGACCGCGAAACAAGCCTCCAGCGGTTGATGACCATCAACCTCCTAAAGCGACTTGAAAGTTCGGTGGAGGCGTTTCGGATCACCCTCCGAAAGCTGCGGGACAAGAATCTTCGAACGCTCGGCCAGATAGAGGCTTTTCAGCAAACGGGCATCGATGCAGACATTGCAGATGTATCGAGCGCGGTCGAGTCGATCGAACCGGACGAAGATGATTTCTCCGATCCGGAAGACATGCAGCTTGGCGGAAAGATCCAGATCAAACTCTCCGATCTGGACTTGCCGCGATTCGAACACGATCTCAAAGCCGACCTTGAAAAGATCAATTACTTGCTAGAAGAGATGGAGAAGGTCTCGCCGGTGGATGATACAAAACTCCAGCATTTGAGAGTTCTGCTTGAAAGTAAGGTCACATCGCCGATCAACCCTGGTAATAAGAAGGTTCTGATCTTCACCGCGTTCGCCGATACGGCGGATTACCTCTACGAACACATCTCGGGCTCGATGCTCGAGAAGTACGGACTCCACACGGCGAAAGTGACAGGGAAAGACTCGCCCAAATCGACGCTCAATAAGCATTATGATTTCCAGTCGATCTTGACGCTGTTCTCGCCAAGGTCGAAGGATAAAGATCTGCTGATGCCGGAGGAATCGCGAACGATCGAATTCCTGATAGGGACAGACTGCATTTCGGAAGGTCAGAATCTCCAGGACTGCGACTACCTTGTCAACTACGACATCCATTGGAACCCAGTTCGCATAATTCAGCGGTTCGGACGCATCGACCGCATCGGCTCAACCAATGAATCGATCCAGCTAGTAAACTACTGGCCCGATATCTCGCTCGACGAATACATCAACCTCAAAGACCGCGTCGAGAGCCGAATGGTGATTGCCGACGTGACCGCTACCGGTGACGACAATCCCTTGAGCGCAAAGGCCAACGATCTTTCATACCGCAAAGAGCAGCTTCGACGGCTGCAGGACGAGGTTATCGACATGGAGGATCTCAAGACCGGTGTTGCGATCACCGACCTTGGCTTGAACGATTTCCGAATGGATCTCGTCAACTATATGAAAGGCCGCGATGATGTCGCTACGCTCCCGAGCGGTCTTCATGCAGTTGTCGCTCCGCGGCCTGAGATCGGGCTTGTCCCCGGTGCGATCTTTGCGCTTCGGAACCGAAATGAAGGCGTGTCGATCACGCAGCACAATCGGCTTCATCCTTACTATCTTGTTTATGTGGATAGTGGCGGCAAGGTTGTGATCGATCATACGCAGGTCAAGAAGCTGCTCGACCTTATTCGCACTGCTTGCGCGGGCCGAAGCGTCGCGGATGCCGAACCTTGTCGGCTCTTCAATGAGGCAACGAATGACGGCCGTGATATGGAGGTCTATTCGGAACTGCTGAATCGAGCCATACAGTCTATAATTGAGGTTAAGGACGAGAGCGATCTCGACAGCCTTTTCCGCGTTGGAAAGACGACCGCGTTGGTGGGCGATATTTCGGGCCTTAATGATTTTGAGCTGATCGCGTTCATTGTTGTTCAGGAAATGATGTAGGAGAAAGTGGTGCTGTTTTCTTATCCCCCACATGCCCGCGTCGGCAAGAATCTACCAAAGAGCAAGATCTACCAACACGCGCGAGTTTCAGCATCTCTTCGGCGCAAGATCATCGACCAGATCGCCCGTATAACCTGGGCATACAAGCTCTCGCCGGAGACGGTAAATCTTCCCGGTTCGCCGACAGTACCTGAGGTCGAGATATTCGTGGTCGAACTGAAAGGTAATGAGCTCGCGGCGGATGTTGTCCGCTCGATCGACAACGCGATACCGTTTCTGGCCGTTTACGAAGTGGTTTCCGGAAACCGGACGCGGGTCGTTGCGGCGTACAAGCGGCCGAGCGAAGCGGATTCGTCAAAATGGGTGACCGAGACATATTTCGAAACTGACTGGTTTCCAAATTCCGCCGAAAGGATCCCGCTGTTCTCGTCAATAGATCTCGGAAAGCTTTACGAACAGATGCTGACGGCCATGATGCCGATCGGACGGCGGCGTGACGAGGCGTTTCCTGTAACGGTTGCGAGGGCCGGTGAGATCCGCCGGCTTGAGCGCGAGGCCGAGAAGCTAAACGCAAAACTTCGTAAAGAAAAACAGTTCAACCGACAGGTTGAGATCAATGCCAAACTCCGCGATATTAAAGGCCAGATCGAAGCGTTGAGTGCCAATAAATAGTCTTATTAGTGTAAATGTCGTGTTAATTCGTGGCTAAAACTCTTATGGAAAAACTGAAGATGCATACTCCCGACTTTACGAACGAGAATATTGCTCGTATTGCCGAGCTGTTCCCGAATTGCGTGACGGAATCGCGGGATGAAAAGGGCGAGGTAAAGCGGGCGATCGATTTCGATCAGCTCAGGCAGGAATTGTCGGGCAGCATCGTCGAAGGGCCGCAGGAGCGGTATCAGTTAAACTGGCCGGGCAAGCGTGAGGCTTTGCTCACGGCGAACGCACCGATCGCCAAGACCCTGCGTCCGTGCCGCGAGGAATCGGTCGATTTCGACACGACCAAAAACCTCTTTATCGAAGGCGACAACCTCGACGCCCTCAAACTGCTCCAGGAAACCTACCTCGGCAAGGTCAAGATGATCTACATCGACCCGCCGTACAACACGGGGAACGACATTCTTTATAAGAATGACTACTCGTCCGCTCAGAGGGAATACGAGGTTGACGCAGGATTGAGAACCGATGACGGACTTCGTGCCGTGACGAATACTGAATCGAACGGTCGGTATCACAGCGATTGGCTGTCAATGATGTATGCCCGAATCCGGCTCGCAAGGAACTTTCTTAAAGAAGACGGAATATTTGTCATCACGATCGACCATTATGAGATTTACAATCTCGGAGAGGTTTGCGACGAGGTCTTTGGTTACGAGAACCGCCTCGGATTGGTGACGGTATACATAAATCCGAAAGGGCGAAACCAAGAGAAGTTCTTTTCCCCCTGCACGGAATACATGCTCGTCTACGCCAGAGACATCAAATCAGCCTACTTCCGTGAGGTCGTTATTGATGACGAAAAGGCGGAAGAATTTATTTATGAGGATGAAAAGGGAAAGTTCCGCTACGACGGGTTCATGCGGGCTCGCACCAGTGCGAGTCGTGAGGCTAAGCCATCAATGTGGTACCCGCTTTACGTAAGCGAGGACTTAAAGACTATCACCACGAAGAAGACGGCCAACTTTCACGAGGTCTACCCTGAAACGCCGAACGGACAGTTCAGCTGGAAGACAACTCCCGAGACCTTCGACGACCGAAATCAAAACGAATATTTCAAGGCCGAGTTAGTCAATGGGTCAGTGTTTATCTTCAATAAATATTACGAGAATCAGATTTTCAAGAATATCTGGACCGACAAGAAATACTTCCCGGAGTTTAATGGCACTCAGGTCATCAAGAAACTGTTCGACGGCAAGAGCTATTTTGATTTCCCAAAGTCCATCTACGCCGTGAAGGACATCGTAAAAATCATTACTGAAAATGACGACCTAGTCATGGATTTCTTCGCGGGTTCGGGAACGACAGCCCACTCTGTAATGGAGCTTAACTCTGAAGATGGTGGAAGACGAAATTATGTTTTAGTACAGATTCCTGCCGCTGTTGATGCTAAGAGTGAGGCGGGGAAGGACGGTTATTCCGAGATTTCCGCGGTAACTATGGAACGTATTAGACGCGCAGGGAAAACGATCAAAGACGAAGCCGGGCTGAACGGCGTCAATCTCGACATCGGCTTTCGCGTGCTGAAGATCGATTCGTCCAATATGAAGGACGTTTACTACTCGCCCGACGAACAGGCACAGGCAAATCTGCTCGACCAGGTCACCAACATCAAAGAAGACCGCACCGCCGAGGATCTCCTCTTCCAGGTCCTCCTCGACTGGGGCGTGGATCTTTCTCTTCCTATCGTCCGCGAAAGAATTTCTACTACAGAGAACACTGAGAGCACAGAGGCATCAAATAAAAGCTCCGTGAACTCTGTGTCCTCTGTGGTGAATAAAGGGTTTGAGGTCTTCTTTGTCGATGAGAACGCCCTCGCCGCCTGCTTTGACGACGGCGTCTCAGAAGACCTCATCAAGGAACTCGCCAAACGCCAACCGCTCCGCGTCGTCTTCCGCGACTCCGGCTTCGCCTCCGACGACGCCAAGATCAACGCCGAACAGATATTCAACCAAATGTCACCCGGAACGGAGGTGCGGAGTATTTAGCGAGGGGAAGACTCCCCGAAAAGTATTTCGGCGAGTTGTGGTAAATATAAGAAACTAAAGGCCCATCACATGAGCAAAGACCTGACAAATTCGGCAATAGATCGCCAGAATGTCCTTAATAATCCTTACGCCCTGCAAGAAATAGAAAAGGCCGCTGGAATAAAGGCGATCCCCTTTGAAGGCAAGACTGTCGTGCTCAAAGAACAAATAGCGGCATTCTTTGAAGTAACTCCACGCACCATTGACAACTATATTGAGAAAAATGGAGATGAATTACGGAAAAACGGCTATGAGGTGCTTCGCGGGAAACGCTTGAAAGACTTGAAGTTAGCAGTAACTGATGTTTTTGGTAACGAAACAGATTTCATTACCAAAACAACTGTGCTTGGAATATTCGATTTCAAGGCTTTTTTGAACCTCGCAATGTTAATGTCCGAGAGCGAGCGTGCAGCCCTGCTTAGACAGGCCATTCTGGACATCGTGATCGATACGATCAATGCAAAGACAGGCGGAAAGACCAAATATATCAACCAACGCGACGAGCAATTTATTCACTCTGCCTTCGCGGAGGAGAATTATCGCCGAAAGTTTACCGATGCCCTACGGGACTGTGTGGACATGGGGAATTTCAAATATGCACTCTACACAGAGGATTTCGACAATGAGGAATTGAAACTCAAGTACCTCCAGGCGATCGTTGTCTAGTTTATGAAGCTCAAATTCAAGATCCAAGAATACCAAACCGACGCCGTCAATGCGGTCGTGGACTGCTTTGCGGGCCAACCAAAAACCGAAGGCGTAAGGTATCGCGTCGATCCCGGCCGTTCGATGGAAGCACACACTCTTCTTGCCGCACTGCCCGAGGAAGAGATAGCCGGTTTTGCAAACGAGGACCTTCGCATAAGTCCGTATCGTGTCCTCCAGAATGTGCAGGAGATTCAACGCCGACAGAATCTTCCTGTTTCGACCAATCTCGTTAATGACACTAAAACCGGATGTGCCTTCAACCTCGACATCGAGATGGAAACCGGCACCGGGAAGACGTATTGCTACATCAAGACGATGTTCGAGCTAAACCGTCAGTACGGCTGGAGCAAATTCATTGTCGTCGTGCCAAGCATCGCGATCCGCGAAGGTGTGCACAAATCCTTCGAGGTGATGAAAGAGCACTTCCTCGAAGAGTACGGCAAGCAAGCCCGGTTCTTTATCTACAATTCAAAACAACTTCACAACCTCGAAAGTTTCTCGTCTGACGCCGGGATCAATGTGATGATAATCAACGTACAGGCGTTCAACGCAACCGGCAAGGACGCCCGTCGGATATACGAAGAACTCGACGATTTCCAATCACGAAGGCCGATAGATGTCATCAAAGCAAACCGACCGATCCTTATCCTTGACGAACCGCAGAAAATGAGCGGTGACGCGACAATGAAGTCGCTGAAGGAGTTCAAGGCCCTGGCGATGCTGCGTTACTCCGCCACGCACAATCAGACCTACAACAAGATATATCGTCTCGATGCACTCGATGCGTACAATCAGAAGCTTGTAAAGAAGATCGCCGTACGCGGTATCTCAGTCAAAGGCCTACGGGGCACGAAGGCGTATTTGTACCTCGCCGGGATCGATATCTCCGCAAGCAAGCCTCCGGTCGCGAGGCTAGAGTTTGAGGTCAAACAGAAAAGCGGCAACATAAAAACGCCAAACGGCAAAGGTTGCCAAGGGCTATGACCTTCATCAGCATTCGGGCCTTGATCAATACGATGGATTTGTTGTTTCCGAGATTGACGCCCGGACCAACACCGTGTCGTTCACAAACGGTAAGGAAGTCTCGGTTGGCGAGATCGCGAATGACCAAAGCGAAGCATCGCTCAGGCGCATACAGATCCGCGAAGCGATCCGAGCTCATTTTGAGAAGGAGCAAGCACTGTTCCCGCAAGGCATCAAGGTCCTTTCGCTCTTCTTCATCGACACCGTCGCGAAATACCGCCTTTACGATGAGAATGGCGAGGTTGGCGGCGAGTATGCGAAGGTGTTCGAAGAGGAATACGCCGCGATCAGCGCCGAGTTTCGAACGCTGCTCGACGACCGATATACCAAATACATTGATGAGATACCGCCCGGCAAGACGCACAACGGTTATTTCTCGATCGACAAGAAAAGCAAGCGAATGGTCGACCCCACGGTCGCTGGACGCGGCGAGACAAAAGGCGAGACAGACGACGTTGACGCCTACGATCTCATCCTCAAGGACAAAGAACGTCTCCTTTCGTTCGAAGAACCGACCAGGTTTATCTTTTCTCACTCAGCGCTTCGCGAAGGCTGGGACAACCCTAACGTATTCGTCATCGGAACCTTAAAGCACAGCGACAATACGATCTCGCGACGACAAGAGGTCGGGCGGGGAATGCGCCTCGCGGTAAACCAGAATGGCGAACGCATCGATGATCCCACGATCGTCCACGATGTGAATGTCTTGACAGTGGTCGCCAGCGAAAGCTATCACGATTTCGTCGAAGGCCTACAGAGGGACATCCGCGAATCGCTTTCCGAGAGACCAAAGGTTGCCGACAAAGCCTACTTCAAGAACAAGATTCTCCGCACCGCAGCTGGCGATGTTGTAATGACCGATGCGATGGCCGGCCACCTCGAGTTCTACCTGATCCAGAACGGGTACGTGGATGTTGATCGAAAGATCACGGAGGAATATCACCATGCGAGGGAGTCCGATACCCTCGCCGAGCTCCCCTCACAACTTGCGGAATACAAGGAGCAAGTTATCAAGCTGGTCGACAGCGTATTCTCAGAGTCACAGATGCCGTCGATCGAGAACGATCTCACATTAAAGGTGAATCCGCTCAACGCGAACTTTGAGAAAAAGGAGTTCAAGGAGCTTTGGAGCCGGATAAACAGGAAAGCGGCTTACACGGTCGATTTTGATTCGGCCGAGCTTGTGGATAAGGCGGTCAAATGCCTTGACCGTGAACTTCGGGTCATGCAGCTTCAGTATGTAGTACAACGCGGGCAGCAAGGGAATTCGACTACGATCGAAGACCTCCGATCGGGCGACGGTTTTGAGCTCCAGGAAACCGCCATACTGTCCGAGAAGGTCTCCGTTCATTCCGATGTTAAATACGATCTAATCGGCAAGGTTACGACCGGTACGCAGTT
Source organism: Acidobacteria bacterium OLB17 (assembly GCA_001567505.1). Classification (GTDB taxonomy): domain Bacteria; phylum Acidobacteriota; class Blastocatellia; order Pyrinomonadales; family Pyrinomonadaceae; genus OLB17. The sequence continues at coordinate 57,602 of LLEU01000059.1, forward strand.
GACGAGGAAAACTGTAGCGGCCATCCTCACCGGCATCAATAACGCGACATTTAGCCAGTTCAGAGTAAATCCGGAGGACTTTATTTCGGGCGCGATCAAGCTTATTAACGAGCAGAAAGCGACCGTGATCGTAGAACACCTGGCTTACAACCCTTTGAACGATGAGCATGGCGTGGAGATATTTACGCAGGACAAGGCCAAGCACGATCTCAGTAGGGCGGGCGATCCGCTGAAACGACATGTTTACGATTACGTCTTCACCGACTCAACGGTCGAACGCGAATTCGTTAAAGAACTCGACACTAGCGAGGAGGTGGTCGTTTACGCGAAACTGCCTAAAGGGTTCTCGATCCCAACACCGGTCGGCAACTACAACCCTGATTGGGCGATCTCATTCAAGGAAGGGGCCGTAAAGCACATTTATTTCGTTGCTGAGACCAAAGGCTCGCTATCATCTATGCAACTCCGCGAGATCGAAAGATCGAAGATCGAATGCGCGAGAAAGTTTTTTGCGAAGATCACCTCCGACCAGGTCAAGTACGATGTGATCGATAACTATAGCCAGCTGATGCAGGTGGTGAAATAGTTGAGATTGGAAAGAGCGGTATGACTGGCAAGCAAAGGCAAGAGATCACGGTTATCAGGAACCGTGAGTTGGTTGACCGCGACTCCACGATCATTGGGTCCGACCAGGCTCTGAAGCTAAAGAAGGATAACGCTACCAAGAGTACTGAGGCTAAAGCGAACCAGGGTCTTCGGCTGTGGAGCAAAGAACCAGAACTTATTTACTCGTCAGGAAAAGGGCCCATGCGTCGGTTCACACAAAGCGTTGAATTTCGGCGAAACCTGACTTGATGACAGATTCATAGCTTGATGAGACTCAATAGAAGGTACGTCACATTCTACGTCACAATACAAAAACGGGCACCGATCGGTGCCCGCCTTTGCTTAGAATTGGCTCCGCAGGTAGGGCTCGAACCTACAACCCTTCGGTTAACAGCCGAATGCTCTACCATTGAGCTACTGCGGAATGACTGTTGTGCCTCAATAGGAGGCTAAAATCGTTCGCCTTCGTGAGGCTGGAACTTATTTCAAAAGCAGCTTACAAACTGCATTTGCCTCAATGAGGCTAAACTTGCTTGCCCACGCTAGGTGTCAACTGCTTGCGTTAAGGGATAAAGCTGAACGCAGCAGGCCCTGTTGAGGGCGAACCTCAAGATTAGGAATTTCGCGAAAAGTTGTCAAGCTTTGGCGGGCCTTTGGGACCCGTGAAGCAAATTTTGCAAGCCGACGGGAAAGATATAGAATCCTGCGCTCGAGAGGGCCGATACAATGGCGAAAATCGAGCTTAAGACAAAGAAAATAGAGGCGAGCGTTCCGGCCTTCATTGCGTCGATCGAGAATGCCGACCGGCGCGCTGACGGAAAGCGACTGGTCGAGCTGTACGAACGTGCGACCGGCGAGGAGCCGAAAATGTGGGGTCCGGCGATCGTCGGTTTTGGCGACCTTCGATACAAATACCCTGACGGCCGGGAGATCGACTGGATGATCACGGGTTTTTCGCCGCGAAAACAGAACCTCTCGCTTTATGTTGTCTGCGGTTCGCCAAAGCAGCCGAAACTGCTTGCGAAGCTCGGCAAACATTCGACGAGCGTCAGCTGCCTTTACATCAAGCGTCTTGCGGATGTGGATGAAAAGGTGCTTGAGGCCGTGATCGCGGATGCGTACAAGCACATAAAGAAAGTCGGCAGCTGCTTTTAGACGGCCTCCGATACGGCGACGGCCGGCCGATTTCCAATGCGATGATCGCTCACGTATAATCGCTTCTTTATTTTAGAAGAGGCCGGTCCATTGCAGCACGAACTGATCACAATCCTTGATTTCGGCTCTCAATACACACAGCTGATCGCGCGGCGAATTCGCGAGCTCGGTGTATATTGCGAGATCCTTCCGTTTCACACACCTGTCGAAAAGATCCTCGAGCGGCGGCCGAAGGGCGTGATCCTTTCGGGCGGGCCGTCGAGCGTGACCGAAGATGACGCGCCGCGTGTTGAGGGCAAATTTTTACGATGCGATCGACGCTCCGATACTCGGGATCTGTTACGGGATGCAGCTCATCGCCGTGGATCTCGGCGGAAAAAGCGAACCTGCCGCACGCCGCGAGTACGGGCATGCGAAACTCAAGGTGCTGAGCGATTCGACGCCGCTTTTTGCAGGATTGCCAAGCGAATTGGACGTTTTGGATGAGCCACGGCGATCACGTTACGCAGATGCCGCAAGGGTTCGTTTCGACGGCAACTACGGGCGACGTGATCACGGCGATCGAGAACGAGGATCGCCGAATGTTCGCCGTGCAGTTCCACCCTGAGGTCGCGCACACGCCGGCGGGAAGCGAGATCCTGCGAAATTTTGTCTTCAACATTTGCGGCTGCAAGGGCGATTGGACGGCGTCGAGTTTCATCGCGGATGAGATCGCGAAGATCCGCGAGACGGTCGGCGATAAGGACACGGTCATCTGCGGGCTTTCGGGCGGCGTGGATTCGACCGTTGCGGCGATGCTCGTACACGAGGCGATCGGCGAAAGGCAGCGCTGCATCTTCGTGAACAACGGACTCTTGCGTGCGAATGAATTTGAGGACACGCTTCGGCTTTATCGCGACACAATGAAGCTGAATGTGACCGGCGTCGATGCTTCTGCTGAATTTTACGCGGACCTCGCTGGCGTGAGTGATCCGGAAAAGAAGCGAAAGGCGATCGGGGCTCGGTTTATCAGGGTCTTTGAGGATGCCGCCAAGACGGGTGAAAAGGCGAAATGGCTCGTGCAGGGAACGCTTTATCCCGACGTGATCGAGTCCGTCAGCCTTCGCGGTGCATCCGTTACGATCAAGACGCACCACAACGTCGGCGGCCTGCCCGAGAAGATGGACCTGAAGCTCATCGAGCCGCTCCGCGAGCTTTTTAAGGACGAGGTTCGCCTCATTGGACGCGACCTGAAAGTGCCCGACGAGATCCTTCGGCGGCATCCATTCCCCGGCCCGGGACTTGCCGTGCGGATACTCGGCGAAGTTACGCCCGAGAAGGTTGCGATCCTACAAAAGGCCGACCGCATTTTCATCGAAGAGCTGAAAGACTCGGGCCTTTATGACGAAGTGTGGCAGGCGTTCGCCGTGTTGCTGCCCGTGCAGTCGGTCGGCGTAATGGGCGATTTCCGCACGTATGAGCAAGCCGCCGCCCTTCGGGCCGTTACGAGCACCGACGGAATGACCGCCGATTGGGCACGCCTTCCGCACGATTTCCTCGCCCGCGTTTCCTCTCGAATTACGAGCGAAGTACGCGGCATCAACCGCATTGTTTACGACATTTCGTCAAAACCGCCCGGAACGATCGAGTGGGAGTAGCGTTCTTCTTTCGAGTTTTTGCGGCTATTTCGCACGAGTGACCGAGAACGACTTGCCGTCGGCTCGATAGAACGTTCCCGAGCTGAACGTTTCGTCGTCGAAAGAAAAGCTGTTGACGCCGCCGTCCTTTGTGTCAGCATTGAAGGCGAGAGCGTCGAGCGTCGGTTTGAAGATCTCGACGCCGCTGCCTTTTGCCCAGCGCACCTCGTAATTCGCCCCGACCTTCTTCACCGTGCAGCTCGTTGTTCCGACTTGGTATTTTCCGGCAAAGCCGCTCTCGGCCGTGTCCGGTTTTGAGGCATAGGTCTCTTTGAGCCAGCCCATTAGGCTGCCGCTCTGGCCGTAGACAATGTTGTCGATCTTCCAGGATTCGGGCCCGGCCGACATTTCGAACTTGATCGACTTCGGCTCACCGAAGTTCGTGAAGGAGACCGTGACGGTCGCTTTTTTGCCGTCGATGTCGCCCTTCCCGATCTTGAGGTCCTTGATCTCAAGATCCTGCCCGTCGTAGAGCGGATCACCGTCGATCGCGCCGACATCGCTCGTGTGTGTGGTCGCGTCCTTCCAGATAAGGTCGGCGAGCGGCTTGCTGAAGAATTTATCTACCAAGGCGCGGTCCTTTGACTGAAAGAACGGGCTCTTCTGCGCGTCGTGCGCCTTGTAGAGGGCCTGAATGACGGTTTCAGGAGCCGGAATATCGACCTTCCCGACGCCGGCCATAGGGGTTCCGGTCGGTTCGGCACTCACCGCGTTCGCAGCGGCGGTGGTGTTGACATTCACGGGTTTGCCGGTAATACATCCGGCGGCCGAGAGGATCAGGGTGATGATGGCAGTTGCGAATATCGTCTTCATAAAGCTCAATCGTATCGGGCAAAAATGCGGCGCCGATCGTCTCACTAGAACGGACGCAGCGTCGACAATTTGCAATAATTGAAACATATCTCTGCTGAAATGAGTAAAAGACAGAAAATAATGAGGTGAAATTATGCTTAAAAGCAGGGTTCGACTTATCGTCCCCTTACTATTCGTTCTGCTTTCGTCCGCTGCCTACGGCCAAAAGGGACTGAAGCTCGATTACACGGTCACTCTCTCTGATCCGGCAACTCGGGAATTCCACATCACGACGGACATCGCGAACATCAACCAGCCGGAACTCCGCCTAAGTCTCCCGACATGGACGCCCGGTTGGTACACGGTCGAGAATTACTACAAGAACGTCCTGCGTTTTCGGATCACGGATGCGAACGGCCGCGTCCTGCCGATGCGTATGGTCAAAAAACAGACCTGGTCGATCAACACGAAAGGCATTAAGCAGATCCGTGTTGATTACGATTATCGTGCGACGGTGCTTGCCCTGAACCAGGCGAAGATCGCGGATGACTTTGCGTTCTTTACGGGGATCGAACTTTTCCTCGAAGCCGAAGGCCATCGCAACACGCCTGCGAATGTTCATTTCAAGATCCCGGCCGGCTGGAACCTAATTTCTGCGTTGCGTGAGACGTCCGACCCGATGACCTTCGTCGCGGACAATTATGATGTTCTGGTTGACGCGCCGACCGAAATGGGCAAATTCGACCTTGTGAAATATGAGGTCGAGGGCAAGCCGCATTATTTTGTTGCGACGCCCGCCGGGACGTTCAGCCAGGAAAAGGCACAGAAGTTCACCGAAATGCTCTCGAAGGTCGCGCAAGCAGACAGTAAGATGTTCGGAGGCCTGCCGTACGAGAAATACATTTCGTTCTATTTCTTTATGCCGCCGGAATCCAATGCAAGCGGTGCTCTCGAACATTTGAACTCGTTCGTCGCATTCGCACCTGCCGGGAACGTGGCAACGCCCGAGATGATCATCGGAACTGCGGCCCACGAGTATTTCCATCTCTGGAACGTAAAGCGGATCCGTCCCGCGGAGATGTGGCCTTACAACTACGCGGTCGAGAACGAGACGCCGCTTCTATGGGTGTCGGAGGGTTTCACGAACTATTACGGTGTCGTGTCGCGATATCGGGGCGGGCTTTCGACGGTCGAGAGTTTCCTGAATTCTGCAGCGTCTGCCGCGGCCGGTGTTGAGAGCAATGAGGTTCGCAAGTACGTCTCGCCGGCGAATGCTTCGGTCTCGACTTGGGCAGGTTATGACACGCCGGTCGCCTTCGGCATCTCGTATTACACGCAGGGGCAGAATCTCGGCGCGCTTCTCGATCTTTCGATCCGTAACGATTCGGACGGACGTTACAGCCTCGACGATGTGATGCGGACCCTCTTTAACGATTTCTACAAGAAAGGCCGCGGATTTACGACCGAGGATATGATCTCGATCGTCAACAAACTTACAAAGAAGGACTATCATCCCTTCTACGAAAAGTACGTTTGGGGAACCGATGTGCCGAATTATGACGAGATCTTCGGTTACGCGGGCTATCGGCTTAACAAAACGATGGAGAAAGTGGCCGATCTTGGCTTCGGCGGCAGATTTCGCAACGGCGGCCTTTTGATCAGCACGCTTGCAGAGGGAAGTGCGGCAAAGGCTGCGGGTTTTGCAAAGGGAGATATCGTCGAAAAGATCAACGGACAGCCGATCTCGTTCGGTTCGCTTCGGGACCTTGCGGGCAAGGAGACCGAATTCACCGTCAAGCGCGACGGCGCGGAACAGACGATCAAGATGGTCGTCGGGACCCGCGACCAGGAGCGTTACGAACTTGTTAGCCTTCCGACGCTGACGGCCAAGCAGCAGAAGATCCGCGACGGCTGGCTCGCAAGGTAGCACTTCCCGGTATCTTTGCGTTTGATGCCCTCTCAAGCGGCAGTTTCTGCCCTTGAGAGGGCATTTTTCTCGTCCAATGGGGCCAGGCCCTCTGTAACCACCAAAAGACGGGCAAAGAGCGCGGCTTGTTTCCTTGACCCTTAAATTAGGCGCGTGTTAGTCTTAAACCTTTTGAGTACACGGCGCTTTTCTGCTGTTTGCAGGCCGTGGGAAACACGCTTATATGCACCTGATCGCCGCTATCCAACTTTTTCCCGACGGGACGATGTTCGTACATATCGCGCTCATCCTCGTCATGATCTGGATACTCAATAAAACCCTGTTCAAGCCAATAAATGAAGTGCTTTCGGCCCGCGAAAAGGCCAAAAGCCACGAAGGCGGCGAGGCCGGGGCGATCCTCGAGGATGTCGCTAGAAAAGAAGCGGCTTATTCGAGCGAGATCCGCGATGCTCGGAATGAGGGTTATCAGATCATCGAGGAGCGGCACAATGCGGCCGTTGCTCAGAGGAATGAGAAGCTCGGGAAGGTCAAGGAAGAGGTCGCTGCGACTCTAGACAGCGGCCGGGCCGACATCGAGCGGCAGGCGGCCGACGCCCGCCGCGAACTACAGGCAGGTGTCGAGAAGATGGCCGATCACATTACGGCAACTATTTTGAAAGGTTAGTGGAATATGATCATCGCCGTAGTTAACAGCCTTTTACTTTCAGCCGCATCGAGCGGTGCGCAGAGCGGATTTTCGAAGTTCTATAACGAATGGATGAATATTCCGGGCTTCGAGGCTTGGAAATTCGTCAACCTTGCGATCTTTGTCGTGGCTATGTATTTCGTGCTTCGAAAGCCGCTGGGCAATGCCTTCAAGCAGAAGCGCGAAGTGATCCGCGAAGAGCTTATTCGGGCTGAGAACGCAAAACAGGCCGCCCTTGAGCGCCTGACCGAGATCGAAGGAAAACTTGCACAAAAAGACACGGAAAAGGCCGATATTCTCGCAAGGGCAAAGGCCGAGGCCGAAGCGGATGAAAAGGAACTCTCGGAAATGACCGCATCCGACACCGCACGCCTAAAAGCGCAGGCAGAGGCCGAGCTCGATCGCCTTGCCAATCAGTCAAAAAGTGCCCTTCGCCGATTTTCTGCCGAGGAGAGCGTTCGTCTTGCCGAAGAGCGTCTTCGCAGCCAGATCGACGGTGCCGTCGATGCTCGCCTTATCAAGACCGGCATTGCCGAGATCGGAGGTTTGAACTAATGAGCACCGAAACGATCGCACGGCGGTACGCCATCGCCCTGGCCGACGTTGTTACGAAGAACGGCGAGGCCGCCGGCGTAAAGGGCGAACTTAACGCTTGGAATGAGATGGTCGCATCGAGCCCTGACCTTCAGTCCGTTTTCGCAAACCCATCTATTCAGCATTCAGCAAAGGAAAAGTTGCTCGAAACGCTCATCGCAAAGGCCGGGCCATCAAAGACAACGGCGAATTTTCTTCGCGTTCTTGTGAAGAATGACCGCATCGGCGATCTGCCGCAGATACAGGAACGCTTCGAAGAGGAGCTGGCCGAGCGAAGCGGCGTGGTCGTGGCCTCGGTAGTTTCGGCCCGCGACCTGCCGGAGAGCGAGAAAGGCGTTTTCCAGGCAAATCTCGAAAAGCTTACCGGCCGAAAGGTCGAGATCGAGTACGGCGTCGATCCCGAGATCATCGGCGGCGTCGTAACACGCATCGGATCGACCGTATATGATTCGTCCGTGCGGACAAAACTCGACAATCTTCGCGAGGAGTTGGCAGCGGCGTAAACGAACGGGACAGTTTATCTTTAGGATCATTTAGAACTCGAATTTTTAATTGCCGGCTCGACCGGCGACAGCGAAAAAACAATGGAAAGCATTAAAGCTAACGAGATCAACGAGATCATTCGTGCACAGATCGAGAATTTTGACGCGTCAATGACGGTCGCCGAGGTCGGCACGGTCATTAAGGTCGGCGACGGTATCGCCGAGATCTACGGCCTTGAAAAGGTCATGGCCGGAGAGCTTCTCGAATTCCCGCACGCGGTCCGCGGCCTTGCTCTGAACCTTGAAGAAGACAAGGTCGGATGCGTTCTCTTCGGCGATTTTCAGAAGATCAAAGAGGGCGACGAAGCAAAACGCACGCGCCGGATCATGAGCGTGCCCGTTGGCGACGCACTCATCGGCCGCGTTGTCGATGCCCTCGGAAACCCGATCGACGGCAAAGGCGAGATCGTGACCGATACTTACTACCCGGTCGAGCGGATCGCTCCGGGTATCATCGATCGCCAGCCCGTGAAGGAACCGCTCCAGACCGGTATCAAGGCGATCGACTCGATGGTGCCGATCGGCCGCGGACAGCGTGAGTTGATCATCGGCGACCGCCAGACCGGAAAGACCGCAGTCGCGATCGACACGATCATCAACCAGAAAGGCAAGGACGTCATCTGCGTTTATGTCGCGATCGGACAGAAGGCCTCGACCGTTGCACAGGTCCGACAGAAGCTTGAAGAGTACGGTGCGATGGATTACACGATCATCGTGAACGCCTCGGCCTCGGATCCGGCAGCGATGCAGTTCCTTGCTCCGTATTCCGGATGCGCAATGGGCGAATATTTCCGCGACAACGGACGTCATGCGTTGACCGTTTACGACGATCTTTCCAAGCAGGCGGCCGCTTACCGCGAGATCTCGCTCCTTCTCCGCCGCCCGCCGGGCCGCGAAGCTTATCCGGGCGACGTTTTCTATCTACACTCACGCCTTCTCGAACGTGCGGCTAAGATGTCGGATGCACGCGGCGGCGGAAGCCTGACGAGCCTTCCGATCATCGAAACACAGGCAGGCGACATTTCGGCCTACATTCCGACGAACGTGATCTCGATCACGGACGGACAGATATTCCTTGAGTCCGACCTCTTTAACTCGGGCGTTCGCCCCGCGATCAACGTCGGAAACTCGGTCTCCCGCGTTGGTGGTTCGGCACAGATCAAGGCGATGAAATCCGTTGCTGGTACGCTTCGTATCGACCTTGCACAGTTCCGCGAGCTCGTCGCATTCGCGCAGTTCGGTTCGGATCTTGATAAATCGACGCAGGCACAGCTCGAACGTGGCCGCCGCCTTACCGAGATCCTAAAGCAGGGACAGTACGTTCCGATGGCCGTCGAGGATCAGGTCCTGATCATTTGGACGGTCACAAAGGGACGCGCCGACGATATCGCGGTAGAGGACCTCAGACGGTTTGAGAGCGAGCTTCTATCATTCATCAAGGCATCGCATCCGGCCGCTCTTTCATCGCTCCGCGACAAGAAGAAACTCGACGACGAGATCGAGGCCGCACTTGCCGAGGCCGTTGAGGATTTCAAGGCAAAACGCTGGAATAGCGGCTCGTCCGAGACATCGGCTGCCGCCGGAAAGTAGGCAAGTTTTCGCCGGTCTCCGACTCGGAGAATGCCGCGGTTCCCGAAGGTGTAATATGTTGCTGGGGGGTTGGCTATGACAACGGCACAAGTGGAACTAACTGAATCGCAGCTTGGGATACTCCATTTGCTTTCCCTTAAAACCGGGAAGACAGAAAGCGAGCTGGTAAAGGAGGCAGTGAACAGATTTATCGACGAGTTTGAACTGCGAGAGATCTCTGAGTCCGAACGTCGCGATGCAATAGAGGCAGCGGCAGGCATCTGGAAGGATCGCGACGACCTCTCTGACGAGTTCTTTGAGGCGTTGAGAAGGGAATCAAGTCGTTCCGGGAATTGGTCCGAGACGGAAAGCAATGGCGAATGAGCTCCTTGATACGAATATCCTGATCGATGTACTTAGGAATAGACGGGAGGCTGTGGAATATTTCACCGAGCTGTCGTTCCCCTCGGTTTCGGCCATTACGGTCGCCGAGTTGTTCGCTGGTGTTAGAAGCGATGAAGAGGCGATCGTTAGGAATTTTTTGAGGACCCTTGATGTGATCGAGATAAGCGGTGAGATCGCAGAAAAAGGCGGATTTTATCGGCGTGATTTTGGTCCGTCACACGGGGTGGATCTCAACGATGCGATCATTGCAGCAACTGCTGAGGTCGAGGCAAAGTCCCTGGTCACTTTAAATAGAAAGCATTTTCCGATGCTCAAGAATATCTTAGTTCCTTATCAGAGAACTTGATTTATGGCTAGTTTGTTAGATATGCGCCGACGCATTAAGTCGGTGAAGAACACACAGCAGATCACGAAGGCCCTGAAGATGGTCGCGGCGGCAAAGCTCAAGCGCTCACAGGACAAGGTCGTGGCTGCGCGTCCCTACGCCGAGCAGATGTCGGATGTCCTTGGCGGCATCAGTGCTAAGGTCGCGGACGAATTTTCGCATCCGCTGCTTGATGAGCGAGGCGATGAAAAATACCTCATCGTGCTTATCAGCGGCGACAAGGGCCTCGCCGGTGCCGTGAACACGAACGTAATAAAGGCGACGCAGAACTTCCTGAACGAGAACAGCGGGAAGGAATCTTCCCTTGTTGCGGTCGGCAGAAAAGGGCGTGATTTCTTCAAACGGCGCAAGGTCGAGATGCGCGAAGAATACATCGGAATCATGGGCGGTCAGGTAAAGCATTCAGACGCCGCCGATGTTGCCGCCCGCTTGATCGCCGATTTTACCGAGGACACGTCGATCGACAAGGTCTTCGTCGTCTTTACCGAATTCAAGAGCGTTCTTTCGCAGAGTCCCGTGATCCGGCAGCTTTTGCCGATACCGCGTGTCACCGCTGAGGAAGAAGGAGCCGAAACGGGGCCGAACGCGGAATATATCTACGAACAGCCGGCAGCCGAGATCTTCGGCCGCCTGCTGCCCAAACAGGTCGAGACCCAGCTTTATCGGGGAATGCTTGAATCTTCGGCTTCGTTCTTCGGTTCGCAGATGACCGCAATGGATTCAGCCTCGAAGAACGCGGGCGAACTGATCGACACTTTGACGCTGAATATGAACCGCATACGTCAGGCCGCGATCACCAAAGAGATCATCGAGGTCGTCTCCGGTGCTGCCGCAGCGTAAGGCACGCAGCTCTGCAGATCTAAAGGCAAGCAAGGCAATAGTTGAGTTTCATCCGAAATTAAACTATTCTTTGCTTGCTTTTCAGCCTTTCGGGGCAGATCAATCTAAAGGAGAATAACCGTATGCTGTCAATGGTGGGTTCATTGTTGGTCCTGGTCGGCGCGATCTGGCTGATCGTTACTGCGATCCAGACCGGAAGGTCAACGGGTGAGAAGGCCCTTTGGGCCCTCGCGAATTCCTTTTGCCAGCCGATCGCCGGGATCGTCTTTTATTTCGTTCAAAAGCAGGGGCTTGTTCCTTTGCTTTTGGTCATTGCCGGTTATGTTCTGATTTTCTTCGGCGGTGGCTTGGCCGTATTTTCGGCCTTGGGGCGTTAGAGTTGTAGTTTCGATTGAATGTTCGACCTCCTTTTGCGGCGCGGAACGGTTTTGCCGTACGTGCCGCTTATTATTTGGGTTGGCGTGGTGCTTGCTCTCGGCACCGGCCTTGGCGCGATGGATGAGACGTCACGCTTCATCGGCCCGTTCCTGAAGTGGCTGCTGCCGAATTCTCCTCCCGAGACGATCAGGTTCATCCACGCTCTGATCCGCAAATTCGCACACTTTGCCGAATACTTCGTTCTTGTGCTGCTTGCCTGGAATGCCTTCAGGATATTTCGCCGCCCGATCTTACTTTCCTTTCTGCTAGCGGCCGCGGTCGCCGTTCTCGATGAGCTCGACCAGAGCCTTAACGCGGCCCGCACCTCGTCCATTTACGACGTATTGCTCGACTGCGCGGGTGCCTTCGCCGCCTGCGTCATTATCTGGGGAATTTCACGGTATCTTCGCGACGGGCTCAGCGAGCCCGAGCAAAGGCCTTAGCAGCTCATTGTTTTACGCCGATGCGGTCGAGGATGCTCTGGAACCGCGGATCACCCTGAAATTGGGCGAACATCGGCTCGACGCGCAGCCAGAGCATATCGGCGGATCGATCCCGTAATCCTCTCTCGAGCTATGCGAGGGCCTGTTCTTTATCGTCGAGGCCTGCATAGGCGACGGCGATCGAGTACGAGCTAACATACCTTTGCTCAGCTATTCTGCGGAGTTCGGCGAGAGTCTCGAGGGCCTTGCTGCGGTCGCCGGATCTTGCGAATGCGTGAGCGAGCGACGCGAGGATCTTCGGGTCTTGTCCCGTCTTTGCGGCGCCGGTTTCGTAAGCTTTTATGGCTTCGGCATAGGCTCCTTTCTGCTCGTAGGCCTCGCCGAGGAATACGTATGCCGGTGCGAAGTGTTCGTCGAGTTCGATGGCCTGCTTTACGGGCACGATCGCCAGGTCGGGTTCCTTTCGCAAGTAGTAGGTCGTACCGAGCATCCATTGATAAAGCGGAGATAGCGGATCGGTCGCGACGGCTTTTTGTCTTACCGAAAGAGCCTCGTCGAACCTTCCGAGAGCTTCAAGTCGGCTGCCCTCGACTGTAAGCGCCGCCGCATCATTGGGGTCGATCGCCAAGGCCTGTCTGACGTGTCTTTCAGCGCCCTCGATGTCCCAATCGTAGTAGAGCAGTATCGCACCCATTACATCGTGTGCCTCGGCTAGCGAATCGTCGATCGCAAGGGCCTTTTCCGCATATTCACGAGCCTTCGGCAGGGCTTTTTGCGGCGGAATGTAGTTGTTGCCGAGGACGCCGTAGGATTTTGACAAACCCGTGTAAGCGAGCGCGTAGTTCCGATCTTTTTCAAGTGCCTGACTGTAATATTCGATCGCCTTGTTGATCGACGCCTCGGAGTGTTTATTCCATTCGTAATCGCCTTTTAGGAATAGGCGATAGGCCTCGGCATTCTCCGGGTAGTTCTTGGTGAGTTTTTTTTCGTCATCGCCGGACAGCCTTGCTTCAAGGGTCTTCAGGACGTCACGCGCCACCGCTTCCTGCAGCGTCAGGATCTCCGACAGCTGGTTATCGTAGGTTTTGCTCCAGAGGACGCTCTCGGTTGCGGCATCGACGATCTCGGCATAGAGGGTCAGGTTCGCTCCCCGCACTGTTACGCTGCCGTTCACGATGGCCTGTACGTTCAACTCTTTTGCAGTTTCGCGCACAGGCATATTCTTACCCTTGTATGCGAAGACGGAAGAGCGCGACTTGACGCTGAGTCCCGGCAGTCGGGAGAGCGTGCTGATGAGCGTTTCGGTCATCCCATCCGATAAATATTCGGTGTCAGTGCTGCCGCTCTGATTAGCAAAAGGCATTACGGCGATGGATCCGACCTTCTTTTGTGGTGCGACCCGGTTCGATGAGTTCCAGTAGGCGAAGACGGCCACAAAGGCCGCAAGCACCGCCGCAACACCTGCGATAACGACCGTACGCCGGCGGTGTATGACGCCTGTAACGGGAGCTTTCCCGGCGGACGTCCTCTCGCCGCCCGAACCTGTAATTGTTGCCTCGCGAGGAAGCGTGCCTACTTTGTCCGGATCCGTTCCGGTCGGTTCAAAGCCGTATTTGCGACTGTGTTCACGTTGGAGATCTTCGAGACCGTTGAGCAATTCGCTCGCAGTCTGACAGCGTTCCTCGCGGTCTTTCTTAATTGCCTTTTCGACAATGCTGTCGAGTTCGGCAGGAAGTTCCGGAGCAAGTTGAGAAAGCGGTGTCGGTTCCTTATGGAGGATGCAGCTGATCACATCGATCGGATTCTCACCATCGAACGCCTTTCTGCCCGCGAGCATTTCGTACAGAACAAGCCCAAGGCTGAAAATATCGCTGCGAGCATCGACCGCCTTGCCGCGTGCCTGCTCGGGAGACATATAGTTCGCTGTCCCGATTATCGTGCCCTGCGTTGTACTCTCATCCTCGGCAAAGCTGTGCTGCAAGAGCTTTGCGATCCCGAAATCCAGCAGTTTGACAACGCCGTCCGGTCGGATCATCACATTATCGGGCTTGACGTCGCGATGGATGATGCCGGCATCGTGCCCTGCTTTTAAGGCCTTGCCGACCTGTATGGCGATGTCCAAGGCCTGTCCGACGGGAAGACGGCCGCGTTTTAGGCGGCGGCGGAGCGTATCTCCTTCAACGAACTCGGATGCGATGAATGGCACGTCATCGACGACGCCGTTCTCGTAGATCGTAAGGATATTCGGATGGTTAAGGGCCGATGCTGCCTTCGCCTCGCGGACGAAGCGGCGGATCCTTCCGGCATCGGGGGAAAATGCCGACGGCAGGAGCTTTAACGCGACCTTCCGTTCAAGGCGAGTATCTTCGGCGAGATAGACCTCGCCCATTCCGCCGCGGCCAAGGAGTTTGACGATCTTGTAGTAGCTGAATTCCCGGCCGGCGTCGAGCTTACCGCTTGCGCCGCGGACCTCTTCGGCGACCTCACCGATCGCGGGTTCCTGCAGAAAATTGCCAGCCGCAAGGGAGGACGCGAGCATCAATTCGACCTCACGGCGAAGTTCGGCGTCGTCGCCGCACGAGTCGTCGAGGAATTGAGAGCGGCCATCCGGAGCGCGTTGAATGGCGGCGTAAAATATCTCTTTGACTTCTTGCCACCTTTGGGAGTCCATTAGAGCACTATCTGGTGAGCTCGTGATGCAGCCATGCGCGGGCGGCCTCCCAGTCCCTGGCGACCGTTGCGCGTGAGATCTGCAGAATGTCCGCGGTCTCGTCCAAACTCAAACCGCTAAAATACCGAAGTTCGACGACGCGAGCCTGCTGCGGATCGAAAGCAGAGAGTCTATTCAGAGCCTCGTCAAGAGCGATCAGATCGACGCCGTTCTCCCTTATCGCAAGATCTTCGGCCTCTTCAAGCGAAAGGCGAATATTGTCGCCGCCACGCTTTGCGCGGTGTTTGGTGCGAGCGTGATCGACCAGGATGCGCCTCATTGCCTGAGCCGCTGCCGCAAAGAAATGCGAGCGGTTTTCCCACTTCACGTCCTGCCGGTCGATCAGCCGAATATACGCTTCATTTATCAGAGCGGTAGTTTGCAGCGTGTGGCCCGGCCGCTCTTTTCGCAGAAAGCGCTCCGCCTGCCGATGGAGTTCGGCGTAAACGACGGGTAGAAGCTCGTCCAGGGCGGATCGATCACCCTCGCTCCAATCGCGGAGCATCTGGGTGATCTGGGGGTGATCCCTCGCCTTCTCGTCCACGTTCTGGAGTATATCACCAAATTTTGCACAGCTTTGTGCTTTTTTGAGACTATCGGCCGCCGCCTGTCGCTTTAGTAGATAGAGTCAAGAAAACTCAAATCCGAAACAAAAGAGGTAGAAGAAAATGAACGCAAGAAATTCAATAAAGATCATCGCAGCCGCATTTGTGCTGGTTTTCGCATCGACGGCTTTCGCTCAGGGCTCCAAGGACCTTGACCTGTTCGGCCCGTCGCTCGTGGGCGTTTGGGAGCAGGTGAACGTGCCGTTGGAATACGACTGCGCGACCGGCGAACCGCTGCCCGGAACGCCGACCATCCGAATAATGCAGACATTCAATTCAGGCGGGACCGGCTGGGTCGAGGACACGGCCCCGGTCGAAGGGCCATATCGCTCGACGGGAGCGACCGTCTGGAAACGTACTTCGCTTCGCGGCTACACCTATACGAACCGGCACTATTCATTTATGCCGGACAACACATTCATCTATTTGGTCAAGCAGAGATCGAATCTGAGGCTAAGCCACGACGGCAACTCCTTCACGGAGAACGGACAGTTCGAACTTTTCGCTCCCGACGGCAGCCTCGTCTATACGGGCTGCTTCCAAGGGACGTCTCAGCGGCTCGGCCTCTAAACACCGGCTTGGCAAAAAAGGGATGGAGACGTTCGGTGCCGCGGCGGAAATTGCTGCGGCACCTTTTTTTTGACCCCGAGACGCCGTTCTATCGCCTCTACGGATGTCTGCAAATGGAAGCCTTACGCCCCGACCGGGATCGTCGTCGCGAGACGCCGTGCTTTCAATTGGCCGAACTTTGTGGCATATTCTTCGTAAATATCGACGGGTTGAGGAGACGCCATCATTATGAGTATTTTCGACAAAGTAAAACAAGAGGCACTAAATCAGTTCATCGAGGTCATTGAGTGGCTTGATGATTCGGGCGATACGCTTGTCTATCGATTTCCGGTCGCCGGGCAGGAGATAAAGAACGGGGCTCAGCTCATCGTTCGCGAATCTCAGGCTGCGGTCTTCGTACACGAAGGCCAGGTCGCCGACGTGTTTACGGCCGGAAAATACGAGATCGACGGCGGCAACACGCCGATCTTGACCAAGCTCGGAGCCTGGAAATACGGCTTTAACTCGCCGTTCAAGTCCGAGGTTTACTTCGTCAACGTAAAGCAGTTCTCGGATATGAAATGGGGCACGTCGAACCCGATAATGCTCCGCGATGCGGATTTCGGCATCGTCCGGCTGCGGGCATTCGGCGGCTACAGCCTGCGTGTGTCGGATCCGGCGGCGTTCATCCGCGAGATCGCCGGAACGAACGCGAAATTCCAGACCGAGGACATCGAGGGCCAGCTGAAACGCTCCGTCGTTACCGAGTTTTCGGACGCCCTCGGCGAACTCAAGATCCCGGCCCTTGACCTTGCCTCGCAATACAAAGAGCTTGGCGACCGCATCCGCGGCGTCATCAACGAGGATTTCTCGTCCTGGGGCCTTGAGGTAACGAAATTCTACGTCGAGAACATCTCGCTGCCCGAAGAGGTCGAGGCCGCGATGGACAAGCGTGCTTCAATGGGAGCGCTCGGCGATGCACAGCGGTATATGCAGTTCCAGGCGGCTGATGCCCTTCGCGATGCCGCTCAGAACGAAGGCGGCGGTGCGGGCCTCGGTGCAGGCCTCGGGGCCGGATTTGCGGTCGGCGGCCAAATGGCGAACGCATTCGGAATGGGCACTCCGGGAGGTGCAGCTGCACCCGGCGGAGCAGCTCCTCCGGCGGCTGCGACGGTCGCCTGTCCGGATTGCGGCAAGCCGAATGCGGCCGCGGCAAAATTCTGTGCCGAATGCGGCTCGAAGATCGAGGTCGTAAAGGTGCCGTGCATCAAATGCGGCGCCCAGCTTCGCGAAGGTGCAAAATTCTGCTCGGAGTGCGGCTCTTCGCAAGAGAAGCAGAAGTGCACGGGCTGCCAGCAGGAATTGGCTCCGGGAGCAAAATTCTGCCCGGAATGCGGCACGAAGGTCGAAGCCACGGCCTGATAAACCGCTTCCTTTTTCGAATTGGCCAAACCCCGGCGAACGGTCTCGATCGTCGGGGTTTCTCTTTGCGGCAGCCTTCGCGGACTTGCGGCAGGGGCACGGGCGCAATTATTTTGTAGATATGGCTGTAAGTCCCGAATTGATAGAGATCCTGCGTTGCCCGAAATGTAAGGCGAAGGTCGAGCTTCGCGGCGATGACGAGCTAAAGTGCGTAAACCCCGAATGTTCGCTCGTCTATCCCGTCCGTGATGACATTCCCGTGATGCTCGTCGAAGAGGCCACTGCCGAGAAGTAAGCGAGATCATTCCAACTTGCGAAAGAACGACAAGATCGATTGGGGACGGGTTCGCCGCGTGCTCGTGATACGCCTGCGGTCGATCGGCGACACGGTGCTCGCGACGCCCGTATTGACGACGCTTCGCCGCGAGCTGCCGAATGCCGAGGTCGACATCCTGCTTGAGGATCGAATATCGCCGCTCCTTGAGGGTTTTGAGGGCGTCGGGGTGCAGGGTATCGGAGCAGGTGCGCGGACGCGTTTACAGGCAGCCGGCAGGCTCAGAACCGCCAAGTACGATGCGGTCATAAACCTGCACGGCGGCTCGACAAGCTCGACGCTCGCCGCGGCCACGCTCGCAAGATACCGCCTCGGCTTTTCTCATTACCGCTTCCCGCGCACATACACGCATCTTTACGGCTCGCCGGCCGACCTTTGGGGTACGGATCAACTGCATTCCGTCGAGCAGCAGCTTGCGATCCTCGGGCTTGCCGGGATGAATGTCGATCGCTCGGAGCCGACAAGCCTGCCTGCCGATCCGCAGGCGGATGCGGCGATCGGCGAGGCCCTCGGCGATTATGGGCCGTTGGCGCTGATGCATCCTGCAGCGGCTTATGACACGAAGACGTGGCCCGCCGCGAACTTTGCAAAGGCCGCCGAACACCTTGCCGCAAAAGGGTTTACGGTCGCCTCGGTCGCCGCTCCGAACGAAAGGCCGGTGATCGAGGCGGTCGAAAGGGCCGCGAACTGCGAGATCCTCAGCCTTGTCGGCCTTCCTTTGCCCCAAATTACGGCAGTTGCCCGCCGCGCAGGCATTTTCATCGGGAACGATTCGGGGATCGCTCACATTGCGGCCGCCGTCGGAACGCCGTCCGTGGTCATTTTCGGGTCGTCGAACCGCGTCCACTGGCGCCCGTGGACGACGGCTCCAAGCGAGATCGTCTTCAATGAATTCCCGTGCCAGCCTTGCCCCGGCGACATCTGCCGCGCCTTCGACGAACCCCGCTGCATCCTCTCGATCAACCCCGAACCCGTCATCCACGCCATCGACCGCGTCCTCGCTAAGGCGTCCGCACTTACGGGCCAAGGTCGATAAGAACGCCTTTTCCGCTCGCAACCGTTTATTTCAAATGGTCACGGAGTTGAAACGCTTCCCGCAACATCGACGGCCGTACTATGTGCTCGGTCGGGGCTGTTTGCGGGTGGATTTGGTTCAAAAGTTTGACAGTTTGGGGCGGAAACACTACTATTTATAGTTTCGACTCTTGCAGCCGAAGTGTGTCTAAATGTTCGAATCGCTGTCGGATAAACTCAAGAATACGCTGAAAAATCTGCGTGGTGCGGGCAAATTGACGCCTGAGCATGTGGATGCCGCGCTTCGCGAGATCCGAATGGCGTTGCTCGAAGCGGACGTAAACTACAAGGTCGCGAAAGATTTTGTCGAGTCCGTCCGGGCAAAGGCCGAGGGCGAAGAGGTCTGGAACGGGCTAAAACCGCACGAACAGGTCGTAAAGATCGTCTATGACGAACTTTCGGCTCTGATGGGCGGCACGTCTTCGCGGCTCGTCTTTACGAAGCAGTCGCCGAATGTCGTGATGATCGTCGGGCTGCAAGGTTCGGGTAAGACGACATCGACGGGCAAGATCTCGCGTTGGCTCCGCGATAATCAAGAGCGAAAGCCGCTGCTTGTCTCGGTGGACGTTTATCGGCCCGCGGCGCGCGCGCAGTTGAAGGTCGTCGGCGATGCCGTCGGCATTCCGGTCTTTGAAGCAAAGGAAACGGACGATCCGCTAACGCTTGTCCGCGGTGCGGTCAAGCACGCGAACGAACTCGGTTTTGACACGCTCTTGATCGACACGGCCGGCCGTCTTCATATCGATGACGAGCTGATGGCCGAACTCGAAGCGATCAAGGCCGAGACGAAGCCGATCGAAGTGCTTTTCGTCGCCGATGCGATGACCGGCCAGGACGCTGTCCGCTCGGCCGAAGTGTTCCACGAACGCGTCGGTATCACGGGCGTCGTTCTGACGAAGATGGACGGCGATGCTCGCGGCGGCGCGGCGCTTTCTATACGCCAGGTCACGGGCCAGCCCGTGAAATTCGTCGGCGTCGGTGAAAAATACGACGCGATCGAGCCGTTCTATCCCGACAGGATCGCACAGCGCATCCTCGGGATGGGCGATGTCCTTTCACTCATCGAAGAGGTAAAGGGCAAGATCGATGAAGAAGAAGCTCAGGCGCAGCTTCTGAAAATGACCAAGAACCAGTTCACGCTGGAGGATTTTCAGAAGCAGCTCGGCCAGTTCAAAAAGCTCGGGTCGATGTCGAAATTGATGAAGATGCTGCCCGATCAGATGACGGGCGGCCTCGAGATCACGGACGAGCAGTCCGAGATGGTGGAGCATCAAATGAAACGCACGGAGGCGATCATCGGTTCGATGACCCGTGCGGAAAAGAACGATCATCGTATCATCGATGCGAGCCGCAAAACCCGCATTGCGGGCGGTTCGGGTTCGTCGATCAGCGAGGTCAACCAGCTTCTGCGGCAGTATGAGCAGATGCGCAAGATGATGGCCCAGATGAATCGCGGCGGCCTCTTCAGCGGAATGGCAAAGAAGATGGCCGGCGGGCTCGCGGGCGGTTTGGGCGGAATGCTCGGAGGCGGCCTGGCCGGAATGCTCGGCAGCGGTTCGGCAATAGACTATTCGGACGACGACGCACAGGAAGCGCCGTCAAGAAGTATCAGGAAGAAGAAACGACACAAGAAGCGACGTTGAGGCTTTCAGGAAAAAGAGAGATCAACCTCTCGACTTATAAATTATGCTAGCAATCAGTCTGATGAGAATTGGCGCGAAGAAACATCCTTTCTATCGCGTCGTGGTAAAGGAAAAGCGTTCGAAACGCGACGGTAAATATCTCGAGAATCTCGGCACCTACGATCCGATGCAGGATCCGGCCGATGTGAAGCTGAATCACGACCGCATCCAGTACTGGATCGGCGTTGGTGCTCAGCCGACCGAGACCGTCAAGAGCCTTATCAAGCACAATCCGGTGATGACCGAAGAAGAGCGTGCTGCGGCCGATGCCGCGCGTGCAGCGAAACGTGCGGCCGCCGAGAAGGCAAAGGCCGATGCACGTGCCGAGGCCGACCGCATCGCCGCTCGAAAAGGCCGAGGCCGAAAGGCCGCCGCCGAGGCCGAGAAGGCTGCTGCCGAACAGGCCGCCGCCGAAGAAGCTGCCGCGGCTGAGGCTCCTGCTGAAGCGGAAGCGCCTGCAGAGGCGGAAGCTCCGGCTGCCGAAGCTGAAGCTGCTCCGGCCGGTGAGGAAGCTGCTGCGGCCGAATAACCGGAATTTGCTCGAAAGGTTTTGGAGATCAGATGAAAGAGGCAGTTGAAAGGATCATTACGGCCCTCGTCGGTGAGCCCGGCGCGGTCGAGATCGCCGAGGTCGTGGACGGCAAGACCGTCCGGCTCGAGGTTCGGGTCGCGCCCCACGATATGGGACGCATCATCGGACGCGAAGGCCGCACCGTAAAGGCGATACGCAACATCCTTTTTGCGGCCGGCCAAAAGCACGGAAAACGCTTTCATCTCGACCTTATCGAGGATTGAAGTGGCCGGGAGCGATGAGCTTGTCGCGATCGCACGCATTGCGCGGCCTCGCGGCTTGAAAGGCGAGGTCATCGCCGACCTCTCGACCGACTTTCCCGAACGTTTCGACGGGCTCGAAGACGTTACGCTCGTTCTTGAGACGGGCGAGACTCGGGCCGCAAAGATCGAGGATCATTGGCCGCAGAACGAGCGCATCGTGCTGAAATTCGCCGGCGTTGATTCGGCGAATGACGCCGAGCAGCTTCGAAACGCCGAGGTTTGCGTCGCGGAATCCGAAGCGGTCGAGCTCGAGGCCGATGACTTCTACGATTGGCAGCTTGCAGGCTGCAGGGTCGAGACGATCCACGGCGAGACCCTTGGCGAAGTGACGGAGGTGATGCGTACCGGCGGATGCGAGATCCTCGTGGTCACGGGAAATGGAAGGGATTATCTGATCCCGTTCGCGGCCTCGATCTGCGTAGAGGTGCTGCCGGAAAGCCGCTACATTCGGGTCGATCCGCCTGAAGGGTTGTTGGAGTTCTAGGTGAAAATTGATGTCCTGACAATTTTCCCCGAGTATTTTGGTTCGATCTTTGAATTCGGCATCATACGCCGAGCAAAATTGGCAGGGATCGTCGAGATCCGCGTCCACGACATTCGCGAATATGCGGCCGACAAGCACCGAATGGTCGATGACAGGCCTTTCGGCGGCGGCGACGGGATGGTGCTTAAGCCTGAACCGCTCTTTGCCGCGATCGAGGCACTGACCGGCCGCAAAGGCCGAGAAGACCGGCGGGAAGGCGTCAAGGTCGTGCTTCTGACGCCGCAAGGAGAGCCTTTTAAGCAGGCCTCGGCCGTGAGACTTGCGGCCGAAGCATCGCACCTCGTGCTTATCTGCGGGCGTTACGAAGGCGTGGATGAACGCGTTGCGGAACAGCTTGTCGATGAAGAGATCTCGATCGGCGATTACGTGTTGTCAGGCGGCGAACCCGCTGCCTCGGTCGTCGTAGATGCGATCGTAAGGCTGCTTCCCGGCGCATTGGGAAGCGAGACCTCTGCCGAGAATGATTCGTTCTCTGACGGGCTGCTTGATTGCCCGCAGTACACAAGACCTGCAGAATTTCGCGGAATGAAAGTTCCGGATGTCCTGCTGAACGGCCATCATGCCGAAATTGAGAAATGGCGCCGACAAAAGGCGCTCGAAAAAACAAAAAAAGGTCCGAATGGACCTAATTATGGGAGAGAATGGTGAAAGTGAATAAGTAGTTGGCCGAGTTTATAAGCTCGGATGCTCCGGAACTCGAACGGTTCCCGAAACTACGGATTGACCTCTGGCCGAATAATGAGATGAACAGACTTGATATAGTCGAAAAGACCCAGATCAAAGAGAATATTCCCGCGTTCCAGCCCGGCGACACGCTTCGCGTGCACGTTCGGATCAAGGAAGGCAACAAGGAGCGCCTGCAGGCGTTCGAGGGCGTTTGCATCGCACGCAAACACGGCGGCGTCCGCGAGACGGTGACGGTCAGAAAGGTGAGCTTCGGCGTCGGCGTCGAGCGCATCTTCCCACTGCACGCAACCGTCGTCGATCACATCGACGTTGTCCGCCGAGGCAAGGTCCGACGTGCGAAACTCTATTACCTTCGCGATCTTCGCGGCAAAGCGGCCAGGATCAAAGAACGCGATACGCGCGCAAAGAAGAACGCATAGCAGAACACAAGTGAAAAGGACGGACGCGAGAGATCGAAGGCAGGGAATCAATGCCTCGCCGGATCCTCGCGTCTCGTCGTTCGATGATGCCTTTGTTTGTGAGCTTGGCTCGGATTTCGAGCAGATGGCGCGCAGCGAAGGTTTTCTTTTTGTCGCGGGCGTCGATGAGGTCGGCCGCGGCTGCCTTGCCGGTCCCGTCGTTGCCGGAGCCTGCATTCTCGACCTTTCAAAACCCTTGCCAAAAGGCCTGAACGACTCAAAGAAAGTTTCGCCCGAAAAGCGTGAAGCGATCGCGGAGGAGCTGAAGGCGACTGCCGCCGCGTTTGCGATCGGCCGTGTCGAGGCAGATGAGATCGACCGCATCAACATCCTGGAAGCCACCAAAAAAGCAATGCGGGCGGCGATCGAAGCGCTTTCGCCCGCAGCTGACTATCTGCTCATCGACGCTCTCGAACTAAAGGGAATTCGTCTGCCGCAGAAGGCGATCATAAAGGGCGACGCGGTCTCGGTGTCGATCGCCGCGGCGTCGATACTTGCAAAGACCTATCGCGACGCCGTTATGCGCGAATATCACAAAGAATATCCGCAGTACGGCTTTGACGGGCACAAAGGTTACGGCTGCGCGTCGCATTTTGCCGCGATCCGAGAACACGGCCCGTGCCCTCTGCACCGAATGACCTTCCGCGGCGTTCTCGCCTAAACGCCGATCCGATCAACGCTTGCGAAATAATGCCCAGAAAAGATCTTCCGCAGGGTACGGGATCTTGATCCAGGACGGGATGAGGTCGAGTATCTTACGTTCGCCGAGGCGATATTTTAGGAGCGAGCGGGCGTGTCCGCCGCTGATCCATTTCGACGGGCGGCCGCCGGCGATCCTCTCGAAACCGTTATGCGAGAGGAAATCCGTGAGGCCCTTAGGCGTGAACCAATGGACCACGCTCGGCGGCGAGTACTCGTGCCAGTGCTTGCCCAGGATTCGGGCCGAGAAGGATGCGCGATCCCACGTCTCGATCAGGAGAAGTCCATTTTCAGCGAGAAGGCCGCGGGCCCGAGCGAAGGCCGCGGCCGGATCGTAGAAATGCGCGGCGACCTGGATCATTGAGACGAGATCGAACTTTCCATCGATCTCTGTCTCCTCGAGGGTTCCCGTGCGAACGGCAACGCCCACGTCGTCGGCCGCGAATGCCGCCATCGACGCATTCGGCTCAAGGCCGATGCCCTCCCAGCCTTCATCAACGAAGCCTTTCAAAATGTAGCCGCATGCGGCCCCGACATCCAGGATCCTGCCCGGCGACGTGAAACGCTCAAGCTTTCGTGCGTACATCCGGCCGCGTTCGACGAGCAGCTGCCGGTCGGCCCGATAATCCGAGTATCCCGCACCCCCACCGTCAAAATAGGCGTCGTTGTAGATCTCGGCAGGGGCGAACGGCGTGGCATTCACGTTGTAGAAGCGATGGCCGCAGTCGGTGCAGTCCAGGATCGGAATGCCTTTTGCGACGAGGGCTTCTTTTGCGGCGGAAGAGCAGAGTGGACAGGACATACTGATATTCGTTTTGAAGGCTTACTTTAGGATATTTTTAGAGACGAGTAATCGCGGCGACATTCCAGTCCGATGCGAAGCCAATAAAAAGAGGGCCGTCGAGAGCCCTCTTTTCGCAAGGTGTGAATGCGGCCGTTTTGCGCGTCAAAAATAGCGGACCGTATAGCTGAATTTTATCCCGCGTCCGATCTCAGGTGAGATGTCCTTGATGAAAGAAACGTGGTTGAAATATAGCTTGTTGTTGAGATTAAAGGCACTTACGCCGAAGAGATGCGCGAGGTGCTTCTGAACCACAACGTAGCTTGCCGTTAGGTTTACGACGCCGTAGCCAGCGGTCGGGGCTTCGCCGGTGAAGGTGCGCGCCTGCTTTGCGACCGCTACGAACTCAGGCTTAATGCTGAAGGAATTGTAGTGAATATCGAGGCCGATGCGTCCCCGAAGCGGCGGGATCCGCGGGAGCGGCCTTCCGTCGAAAAGCGTCGCCCGAACACTATCGGCGCCCAAGAGCAGATCTACGAACTTCGAGAGCTTAGCCTGTCCTTGCAATTCGAAACCCCAGAATCGGCTTGTGCCCTGCAGATATTGCGCGATCGGGAATCCGCTGTCGGCATCGTACGCGCCCGTCGGTGCAAGAAAGACGTAATCGCGGAGCCGGTAGTAGTAGAATGACGCTTCGCCCCGGAAACGTTCCGTGTTCTGCGAGAACGAGAGATCGACTCCGTCGCCGATCTCCGGGCGAAGAGCGGTGTTACCGATCTCGAAAGCGAGGGTCCCGTCATGTGGGCCGTGATTGTAAAGCTCATCGAGCGCCGGCGGCCGATACGAATGTTTGTAGCTTGCGACGAATCTCCCGCCTTTCCATGCGTCGAACTTAGCGCTTGCGGCGCCGGAAACCCCCGAGAATTCCCGGTCCGGAAGCATCGAATTCCGCGGCCCGTAATGTCGATGCTCCAAACGGCCCGCGAACTCGAACGCGAACCTTTCGAACTTCACCTGCTCGAACGCAAAGCCCGAATATGCGTGCTCTTTTACGGGGCCGTCGATGAGCATTTCTTCGCCGACGGTCGAGAAATCGCGGGCGGAGAATTCGAAGCCGAACTTTCCGCTCAGCCTGCCGTACGGCTTCTGTTCGAAAATGCCGCGAACGGCCGATGTGTCGTTCCGGAATGTCGTCCCGACAACGCTGTCCGCGATCTCCTGATGCCGATAACGCGAGAGATCGACCGTGATGCGTATCTTCGAGAACGGGAGAGCGCCGTCGTTGTATCCGAAGCTAAAGCGCGTGTCGTTCCGGTGCATCCTGATCGAGCGGGATTCCGGCGCATCCTCGCGGATGTCGAGCGGGATCCCGTAGCGGTTTTGCACATACGCGAAAGACGCATTGAAGAATGCCTTTTCGCCGTAGTATCCGAGCCCGACCGTTCCGCCGGCCGAGCGCGTGAATGTATTCAGCACCTTGCCGCGATCGCCGCCGGCCGAATACGCGTTCGAGCGTTGGCCGTTCGCATTCGCCCAGACGAGCCAGTTCTTACGGCCATACTGAAATCCGCCCGCAGCGGTAGCGGATGCTCCCGGAAAGCCGCCAGAGGTCGAAAGATAGCCGCGCAAGCCGGGATGAGCTTCTTCCTCACGGCCCGAGACAGCGTTCACCACGCCGCCGATCGCTCCGCTCGAATAGAGCAGAGTCTCCGGCCCTTTGATCACTTCGATGCGCTCGACGGAGAGAGTATCGACGGGTTCGGCGTGGTCGCCCGATTGTGCCCCGAGCGAACCGACGCCAACGCCGTCCGTCGTGACCTTGACGCGGTCGCCATCGAACCCGCGTATCACCGGCCGTGAAGCTCCGGGGCCGGCCGAACGCTTTGCAACGCCCGCTTCGTCCGCGAGCACGTCGCCGAGGCCCGTGGTCGGCTTTGCCGTTATCTGAACGGAATCAAGCGTCGCAACGTTCGAGAACGTCACCTGCTGAGACGCCTCATCGCCGGACACGCTCACTTCTGCGGAAACGCCAGCGAGCTGGATCTCGATCTCGACCGTTGTCGAGCCGCCAGCGTTCACGACGGCCGTCTTCGCTGCGTCTTTAAAGCCCTCGATGTGGGTCGAGAGATGGTAAGTGCCGGGCTTTAGGCCCGTGAATTGGAACGCGCCGACGTTGTCCGTGGCGGTGACGCAGTCGAGTTCCTTGATCTTTACGGAGACGTTGTGGACGACCGCTCTATCCGGGCCGTAAACCACGGTGCCGGAGATCGAACCGGCCGTTTGCTGGGCAGTCGATGCGCCGACGAATATCAGCATCGCGGCCAATGGGAAAAATATTCTCTTCATTTCTAAACCTTCCTGATCTCAATCGGTTGAGGACGCGGCCAGAATGCGAAGGGCATTGATGCGTGACAATGTTCGATCTACGCCGGATACGTCCTGTGGCAAGGCCTTGCGGCCCTTCGAGAACGCGGCCCGCGCAGGACGCCCGAAGGCAGATCAGCGTAGTACCGCGCCCGGAAAAGGCGGTTCAAAGGCCAAAAGGTGCGAAATTCGCAGGGTCAGGAAAGTTTTGGTGGGCGAAATTGGGGGTCCGGCGGCCTGAACAGCGGCTTTGAGTCGGCGTACGCGAATGAAGCCGCGGCCCGGCCGAGATCCGCGTCGGACGGCAGTAGGAAGCCGCCGATGAGGCCATTGTGCTGAACTTTATCGTGTGCGAAAGAAGCGGTTTGGCGTTCCTTTTCGCGGTTATTCGAACAAAGGACGAGAGTTTGGCAAGGATCTTCGCTGTCGTGCTGCGAAGCGGTCATCTCGTCGGCAGTATGGTGGACGACCACGGCGCAGATCGCGCCGTGCGATGCGAATTCCGCAACGAGGACAACAAAGAACAGCCCTGAAATGAGCCGAATCCATTTTTTGTTCTTCGCAAAGGTCCGCATCATCCTAAGTATAACGAAGTATCAGATGAAATATACGCCGCACCGAGCCGAAAGGTTTCGTGGCCTGAGCGCGGCCTCCGTCTGGATTGCCTGCGAATTGCCGTGCGGATAGAATTGTGTTTTCAAGGAAGAATGGGTCCTGAGAGTTCACAAAGAATTAACACGCGGATGTTAGCGTTGAGCTTAAAGGGGATGCATTCTTGACCTTATGCACCAGCACATTCTTGTCGTTGAAGACGACGCCGACATCGCCGAGAGCCTCGAATATAACCTTCGCCGTGCGGGTTTTCGGCCAATTGTGGCCGAATCGGGAGAAAAGGGCCTGCATCTTGCTCTCGATAAACGTGCCCGCCCAAAACTGATCATTCTCGACCTGATGCTGCCGGGCATGAGCGGCACGGAATTGTGCCGAAGGATCAGACGCGAGCCCGCAGCGGCCGATACGCCGATAATAATGCTGACGGCGAGGTCGTCCGAGGCGGACCGCATCGCGGGCCTCGACATCGGCGCGGATGACTACATAGTTAAACCGTTCTCGGTAAAGGAATTGATCGCCCGCGTGAACGCCGTCCTTCGCCGAAGCGAAAAGGAAGAGGGCCGTATCTATCGCGACAAACGGCTTCTCGTCGATCGCGAGGCCGTACGTGTCGAATGCGAAGGGAAGCCGGTTAAACTTACGCGGAAGGAATTCTCGCTGCTCGAACATTTGATCGACAACATCGGCCGAGTCGCACCGCGGCAGCAGCTTCTTGACAGCGTTTGGGGATACAGCTATTTCGGCGATTCGCGGACGCTCGACGTGCATATCAGGCGGCTGCGGCAGAAGCTCGGAAGCTGCGGCGGGTCGGTCGAAACCGTTATCGGCGTCGGATACAGATTCGTGGGGTGCAAGTAGCGTCGATGGAAGAGACCGAGCGGCGCAAGATCCTGTCAGCGATACTCGATACCACGCGCGAGTGCGTACTCGTTGCCGATGAGAGTTTCCGTATTTCGGGATGGAATGAGGCCGCACGAAAGGCCTTCTCACCGAACACATCGCCGGAAGGGCGAAGGATCAGCGAGATCATCCGCGACCTCGACCTTCACGAAGCATTTCGCCGGGCTCTCGTTTCCGGGATCGAATCCGAGATCAGGCTCGAGACGGCGGGCGGAGACCGGAAGTTCGATGTTCACGTCTCGCCGCTGCTCCTTTCGCCGAGCCGCGAAGCCATCGCATTCTTTTACGAAACAACGCGGCTTGACCGACTCGAGGTCGTAAGGCAGGAGTTCCTCTCGAATATTTCGCACGAGCTGCGTACGCCGCTTACCTCGATACTCGCCTTCGTCGAAACGCTTGAGGACGGCGGCATCGAGGACGAAGGGAATAATCGCCGATTCCTAGGCGTGATCCGTCGGAACGCCGAACGAATGAACAGCCTCATCGCGGACATTCTCGAACTTTCGCAGATCGAGGCCGGCCGCGTTGCCGTCGAGCCCGTGGCGGTCGATCTCCACGGCCTCGTGAGCGAGATATTTACGGCACTCGGTGCGAAGGCCCGTTCGCGTGAGGTCAGCTTGGAGTCAGCCGTCGATCCGGCGGTGCGGGTCTTTGCGGACACGCGCAGGCTCGAGCAGATGCTCGTAAATCTCATTGACAACGCTATCAAATTCGATCGTACAGGCGGCCTGGTGACCGTCTCTCACGAGAGACGGGACGGCCTCGACCTCATCAGCGTCTCGGATACGGGCGAAGGCATCCTGCCTGAGCATCTCGTGCGTATCTTCGAACGGTTCTATCGGGTCGATCGCGCCCGTTCGCGTGAAATGGGCGGCACGGGCCTTGGGCTTGCGATCGTCAAGCATCTCGCGCGCCTGCACAACGGGGACGCGTCGGTCGAATCAACGCTCGGAAAGGGTTCGACCTTTCGGATCGAGCTTCCCGCCTTTGAAAAATAGGTTCGCAAATCCTCGCGGCCTGTGCTATACTGCCTTTACTTTCTAAATTTATCGTTTGCCCGCCGAACCTTGTAAATGCAAGGTTTGACAGCATTTTGTCACACGTTGCTCAGCGTTTGAGGCACGTGGATCGAAGCGGCAATGAAGCTCGAAGTCGGAAAAAAGGTTTGTTACCCCGGACAAGGTGTTTGTTCGGTGGAATCTCGAACTGAACGCCGGATCGGCGATACCCAGGTAAAGGGTTTTTATCTTCGCGTAGTTAGCGACCGGTCTTCCATCTTCGTCCCGGAGGCAAATGTCGATTCGGTCGGCCTTCGGCCCGTCATTAGCGACTCGCAGTGCAAGAGGTTGATCACTCGGCTTGCAGAGGATTTCGAATCTGCATCGTCGGATTGGAAATCGAGGTCGCGCGAGTTTATGCAAAAGCTCCAATCGGGCGACATCTTCGCCGCGGCCGACGTCCTGAAGAAACTTACATACCTGAGCAGGGAAAAGCGGCTCTCATTCCGCGAGCAGACGCTGCTTGAGAAGGCAAAATTCCTGATCGTTTCCGAGATCACGAACTCATCCTCAAAAGACCCCGAAGCGACCGCGATACAGGTCGCGGCACGCGTCGAGCGCGCGTGCGCCAAACATCTGGCTTCGAGCTCTAATGCCGCTGCCGCCGGTTCCTGATTCAGGCCTTTTTTGTAGCTTGCCTTTACGACCGTCTTTATGTTGCCGCGAACGTTGAAATCGCCCTCGATCTCGAGCGCGAGCGGGTCGCAGGCGGCAATGAAATCGTCGCGTATGAGATTAATGACGTGCTCGTGGAAGATCTTCACCTCGCGGAACGAGTTGATATAGAGCTTCAGGCTCTTTAGCTCTACACAGAGCTTATTCGGCACATATCGCAGCCTGATCGTCGCAAAATCGGGAAAATCCGAAAAGGGGCAGATGGCCGTAAATTCCGGTATCTCGAACTCGACCCAAATTTCCTTTCCGGCGTATTCGTACGGGAAAGAATCAAGCGGCGTGAGGTTCATTTCCTCTCGCGGTGTCGGGCGTATATCAAGCCCTTGTTTATTGCTGCCCTCAGGCTGCCTTTCGTCTAGCATATTTTCTTCGTCTTGAAGCAAGGCCGTGCACCGTCGCAAGATCGGTGACGCCTTCGCCCCTCAACTGATCCAATAGATTGATGAACACGTAAGCCGTCGCATAGGCGTCGGCCCCGGCACGATGATGATTTGAAAGATCGATCGAGTAATGGTCCGCTACGGTCTTGAGCTTATGATTCTCGATATCAGGAAGCAGCCGCCGCGAAAGCTGCACCGTGCAGAGGCATTGATTCGCAAGGCGGTACTCCGGAAAGACGAGGCCGATCTCGTGATTGAGAAAGCGCATATCGAACGCGGAATTGTGCGCAACGAGGACGGCATCGCCGATGAATTCAAGGAGGTCGCCCGCGATCTCCGCAAACCGCGGCGCATTCGCGACCATCTCGTCGCTGATGCCGGTCAACGCGGTTATGAACGGCGGAATGCTCGTCTCAGGATTTACGAGCGTCTGGAATGTATCCTGAACCTCAAGGCCGCGGACGCGATACGCCCCGATCTCCGTGACGCGATGCGGTTCTTTTGCTCCCGTGGTCTCGAGGTCAAAGACGACGAACTCGGTATCCGCGATATCGCCGTCGAGGCCGTCATCCGCGACAAGTACGACCGTTTCTTCGCAAAGTTCGAGCCGCGGGTCGCGTTCGATCAGGTCGGCGACGAGCAGTTTTGCCATCAGCGGATCGGGACGCCGGATCTTCATCACGAAATCCACGACACTGACCGCCGAAGCTCGGCCGTTAAAGGAGCGCAGCAGCGAGATCGTCTCGTTTATTAGCAAAGAGTTGGAAATTAGGTTAGGATACCGTTTCACTTTTACCTGATTTTAGCAGACTTTTGGGTGCTTGCTTCAATCACGCGAAATTTATGGATGCGGAAAACCGAATTCTCGAAATGTTCCGCGAGCGCGGTGCGTTGCTCGAAGGGCATTTCATCCTTTCGAGTGGCCGGCACAGCCGCGAGTATCTCCAATGTGCAAAAGCACTAGAGTTCCCTGCGGATGCGAACGCCTTGGGCCGAAAGATCGCCGAGCTTTTCGCCGATCTTGATATCGAGACGGTCGCTTCGCCCGCGATCGGCGGCCTTGTGATCGGTTATGCGGTCGCGTCGGCGATGAATGTCCGCTTCCTTTGGACGGAAAGACAGAATGGCGAAATGACGCTTCGGCGGGGATTTGAGCTGCGGCCGAAGGAGCGGATCCTCGTCGTCGAGGACGTGATCACGACCGGCGGTTCGACTCGCGAATGCATCGCCGAACTCGAACGCCGCGGCGGGAATGTTGTTGCGGCAGCCTCGATCATCGACCGCTCGAACGGCAAGGCCGATGTCGGCATCGGCCGTAAGGCACTTGTAAAGATGGATGTCGAGAGTTTTTCGGCCGAAGAATGTCCGATGTGTGCCGAGGGTGTGCCGGCAATAAAACCGGGGAGCAGGGCAAACAACGCGTGAAGGCCGTCTGCTTCCTTTCGATGGACGATCTTACGGGCTACGTCTCGGACGACGAGCTTGCTGTCGCTCCGCTTGCGGAGTTGGACATACGCGTCGAGACGGTCCCGTGGCGGCAGCGCATGCGCGAATGGAGCGAGTTCGATGCGGTCGTCATCAGGACGACGTGGGACTATCAGCGCTCGCCTGTGGAATTCCTTGACGTTCTTGCCGAGATCGAAGCTGCGACACGGCTCCTTAATTCGCGAAAGGTCGTCGAGTGGAATTTCGACAAGATCTATCTCCGCGAGCTCCGGGACAGCGGCGTCGATATCGTTTCGACGCTCTTTGAGACGCAGTATTCGCAGGCGAATTTTGCCCGCTGGCTCGATGAACTCGACGCTCCGGAACTGATCGTCAAACCGCGTGTGAGCGCAACGGCCGAGCACACTTTTCGGCTACGCGAATTCGATGCTTCGCTGGAGAGCATTTTTGCCGAGCGGCCGTTCCTCGTTCAGCCGTTCTTGGATGAGATCGTAAGGACAGGCGAATATTCGCTCTTCTATTTTGACGGCGAATTCAGCCACGCGATCCTAAAAGAGCCGAAAACCCACGATTTTCGGGTCCAGGAGGAACACGGCGGCATCATCTCGGCCGTCGAAGCGACTGATGCAATGAGAAATGCCGCGGCGAAGGCCCTCTCGGTGATACCGGAAAAGCTGTTGTACGCACGCGTCGATCTCGTACCGAGCGCCTCGAGCGGTTTTCAGTTGATGGAGCTCGAGTTGATCGAACCTGCGCTCTATTTTCGAATGGAAGAGCATGCCGCGAAAAGATTTGCGGAGGCCGTTGCTCGTTCTATCTAACACGCCGCAACCGAGTTTTTGCCAATGACGAATTACAAACTTCTGATCCAATACGACGGGACCGATTTTCACGGCTGGCAGGTGCAGGAGAACTCGCGCACGATCCAGGGCGAGCTCGAACGCGTCTGTCGGATGCTCGAGGATGCGGACGTGAAGGTCGTGGGCTCCGGACG
Organism: Acidobacteria bacterium OLB17; assembly: GCA_001567505.1. GTDB lineage: Bacteria > Acidobacteriota > Blastocatellia > Pyrinomonadales > Pyrinomonadaceae > OLB17. The sequence goes on from LLEU01000059.1 coordinate 90,446, forward strand.
TACCGACGCGGGCGTACACGCGGAAGGCCAGGTCGCGAATATCGTGATGCACAAGCCCTTTACGCCGGACACGCTGCGAGCCGCGATAAACGGCAACCTTTGGCGCGACATTCGCATTATGTCGGCCGAAAAGGCACCTGACGATTTTCACGCTCGGTTCTCCGCCAAACAAAAGACCTACGTTTACCGCATCATTAACGCACCCGTGATGTCGCCGCTCTGGCGGCGCTTTGCGCATCACGAAGCAAAGCCGCTTGACGTTGTGAAGATGACCGAGGCCGGACGGCTTTTCCTTGGCGAACACGATTGGTCAGCGTTCGCCTCCGCGGGCACGGAGACGGATAACAAGGTTCGGCTTATTACGGACGTAAGCCTAAAGACGGTCTGGGATCCGCGTGCAAGAGCGTCGCTCATCGAATTTCGGATCACCGCGACGGGCTTTCTGCGGTATATGGTGCGCTCGATCGTAGGCACTTTGCTCGATGTCGGACACGGCACGAAGAACGGTGATACAATTCAGACTGCGATCGTGACGGGAGATCGGACGCTGTGCGGAAAGACCGCGCCTGCACAAGGCCTGACGCTCGAGAGCGTCGAATACGACTAGCGGAGGCGCTTGACCGAATAAATGCTCATTTACCATATCGTCGAAAAAGAGGTATGGGACGGTATGTGTTCTGAGATGTACGCTCCGGCGGGCCTCGAGCGGGAAGGCTTTATTCACTGCAGTTTTTCGGAGCAGCTTGAAGGCGTGATCGAGCGATATTATGAGAAAGGCTCAGAGCTTGCTGTGCTCGAGATCGACCCCGAATACCTGATGTCGCGCGTGGTCAACGAACCGTCAACCAACGAAGAGATCTATCCGCACATCTACGGGCCGATCAATCTCGCGGCGGTCGTTTCCGTCCAATACCGTAAAGCATGATCGAAGCTGCTTTTGACGGCATCGTCAAACGAAATTCAACCGAAGGCAAACTACTCGCCGAGATCGACCCGTCGCGGATGCCGCGGCACATCGCCGTCATTATGGACGGGAACGGCCGCTGGGCGAAAATGCGCGGCCGCCCGCGTATTTTCGGGCATCGTGAAGGCGCGGAATCCGTACGTTCGCTCCTCGACACCTCGGCGCGTCTCGGGATCGAAGCGATAACGTTGTTCGCCTTCTCCACAGAGAACTGGAAACGCCCGAAAGCTGAGGTTTCTGCGCTTATGTCGATGCTCAAACGCGTCCTAAAACGTGAGCTTCGCGAGGTGCACGGGAATAATATACGCTTCCGCACTATCGGCGACGTCGCCGCGTTGAGCGAAGATGTAAGGGAACAGCTTGCTGCTGCTGAAGAGTTGACGGCCGGGAACACGGGCACCGTGATGAACGTGGCCTTGAATTACGGATCGCGTGCGGAGATCGTGCGGGCGGCTGCCCTTGCGGCGAAAAAGGGCGAGATCACGGAAGAGAGCATCGAAGCGAATCTTTACACGAGCGGCCTTCCGCCGGTCGATCTGCTCATCAGAACGAGCGGCGAATTTCGCATCTCGAACTTTCTTCTCTGGCAGATCGCGTACAGCGAGATCTATGTGACGCCGACGCTTTTCCCGGATTTTCGCCGACGGCAGCTCTTTGAGGCGATAATCGATTTTCAGAAACGCGACCGCCGATACGGCGGCTTGAGCTCGAGTTCGCCGCCGAAGGAGAAATGACCGACCTATGAAAACGCGTCTTTTGACGGCTGCCGTCGCCCTTCCGATCCTGGTTGCGGCCATCATTCTGCCGATCTGGCTGCCGTGGGCATTCTGGTTTTTCGTTGCGATCGCGGTCTTCGGGCTCGGTGCGGGACTTTTTTGAATTCTACCTGCTCACAAAAAAGCTTGAGTTGAAGGCCGACGCCGGCATCGCGTATCTCGGGGCGGCGGCACTTACGGTTTCATTCATCTTTGATGCTCCGGCAAAAGCTCCGGATCTGCTGCTGTGCGTCATTTCGGCGTTCGTCATCACGGCATTTGCGACTCAGGCATTCCGCTTTCGGCAGGACTTTTCAAAGCTTCTCGGCGGCCTCGGCGTGACGATCGCAGGCGTTTTCTATCTCGCGTTCCTGGGCGGATTCCTGATCGCCGTTCGCGTGGGTTTTGATGCCGTGCTTTCGTCAAAACTGCTCTTGTTCTTCTTTTTTGTTGTCTTCGGGTCCGATGCCGGAGCTTATTTCGCCGGGCGTGCGCTCGGCAAACACAAGCTTGCACCCGCGATCTCGCCGGGCAAGACCGTAGAGGGACTGATCGGCGGCCTGCTCGCGGCGGCCGGTTTTGCGGCTCTTGCGATCGTGCTTTTCTTTCACGAAATGGCGTATTTGCCGGGGATCGCGGCCGCGATCGTCATTGCCGCTCTCGGCGTGCTCGGCGACTTGGCCGAAAGTGCGATAAAACGAGGCTCGGGAGCGAAGGATGCCGCGTCGATCCTGCCGGGCCACGGCGGTTTTCTCGATCGTCTTGATAGTTTGCTCTTCGGTGCGCCGGTGCTGTATTATTTTGCAAGGTTTTATTTCGGATGAACGCCGTTCGGTTCAATGACAATAATACGTAAGGCCCGGCGCGTCAGGCATTGATCTTCGCGTTGCGGCCCTTCGTTTGTCATAAACTCGAAGGCGTTCTTTGTTGAATGGGCCTGTCTTGCGAACGTGCAAAAGGAACGAATTTCGCGAGCGAGAAAATTTATGTTGGATGTTTTAGGTAGTTTGGAACGCACGCACACCTGCGGCGAGCTGCGGACGGTAGACGTCGGCAAGAGCGTTGTTTTGATGGGCTGGGTCGCAAAAAAAACGCGATTTTGGCCCGCTCACGTTCATCGACCTTCGCGACCGCGACGGCGTTACGCAGGTCGTCCTCAATGAAGAAACGGCGCCGGACGCCCACGCGAAAGCGAAGGATATCCGCGGCGAGTTCGTCATCGGCATAAAGGGCAGCGTTGTCGAGCGGGAAGGCACACATAACGCAAAACTTGCGACCGGGGATATCGAAGTTCACGCAGAAGAAATGCTGATCTTCAATACGGCGAAAGTTCCGCCTTTCGAGCTCGAAAAGACGGGCTCGCAGAACCTTGCATCCGAGGACCTGCGGCTTAAGTATCGGTATCTCGACCTGCGAAGGCCGCAGCTCCAGCAAAACATCAGGATGCGTGCGAAGGCCGTCGCCGCGATACGCGAATATTTTGACGGCCGCGGCTTCATCGAGATCGAAACGCCGATCCTGCTCAAATCGACGCCGGAAGGCGCAAGGGATTTTATCGTTCCTTCGCGGATACACACGGGCAAGTTCTTTGCGTTGCCGCAAAGCCCGCAGATCCTGAAGCAGATCACGATGATCGCCGGTTTCGATAAGTATTTTCAGATCGCTCGCTGCTTTCGCGATGAGGACCTGCGCGCCGACCGTCAGCCGGAATTCACGCAGCTTGATATGGAAATGTCGTTCGTCAATCGCGAACAGGTCTATCGCGAGATGGAAGGGATGTTCAACCATGTGATGAAGCTGATCGGCGTGGAATTTCCCTCGGAATGGCCGCGAATGACGCATGCCGAGGCAATGCGGCGATACGGTTCGGACAAGCCCGACCTAAGATTTGAGATGGAGCTTTGCGATCTTTCGGAGGAATTGAAAGACACCGACTTCGCCCCATTTCGCGACACCATCGCGAATGGCGGCGAGGTGAAATGCATTGTCGTAAAAGGCCGGTCGGATTATTCCAGAAAGCAGACGGACGAGCTTCAGGAATATGCGAAACGCTACGGCGCAGGCGCACTTGCGTGGATCAAGATCCCTGTCAGAACCGCGAGCGATAGCGACCGGGCTCCTGACGCCGGCAGAGAGAAGAACCCGATCGCCGTCGCTCCCGGTTCTGACATAACGTCGTCACTTCTCAAGGTTCTTGGTGAAGCAAAGATCGCGGAACTTGCCTCGGTCGCTGGTGCTGAACCTGGCGATGCCGTGCTCATCGTCGCCGGCAAAAGATCGGTAGTCGCCGCGTCGCTTGGAGCTTTGCGGCTTGAGGTCGCTCGGCGGGAGGATCTGATAGATCGTTCGTCCTATAAGCCGCTGATCGTGACGGAGTTCCCGATGTTCGAGTACGACGAAGAGACGGACACATACGTTGCGGCCCATCATCCGTTCACGTCGCCCATGGATGAGGATGTCGAGCTTTTCAAGACTGCCGTCAATGATCCGGCGCAGCATCATCTTCTTGGGCGCGTGCGTGCGAAGGCGTATGATGCCGTTATAAACGGCTATGAATGCGCGGGCGGCTCGATACGTATCCATCAAAAGGAGATACAAGACCTGAATTTCAAGGCCCTTGGAATGACGCCCGAAAAGGCGCGCGAGCGTTTCGGATTCTTCCTCGATGCCCTCGAATACGGCACGCCGCCCCACGGAGGATTTGCCGCCGGCATCGAGCGGACGTGTATGATACTTTGCGGGACTGAGAATATCCGCGACGTGATGGCGTTTCCGAAAACGGCATCGGCACAGGACCTGATGATGGACTCACCCGGCGTGGTCGATCCGGGCCAGCTGGACGAACTTGGGATCGAGGTCGCTGAATGATCCGCTAGAAAATTCGAACTGTTTCAGCAAGAATATCGTTTTATATCGTGTAATGTCGGCAAAATACGACACAAATCCACTCGATCCGGACTTTCCCGAGAAGGCGAAGGCGGCTTCAGCCGCAGGACAGACCCGGCCGACGCCCGAGGGTGAGACGCGGCCGTTCGCGAGCGTCGAGGATCGTGAACAGGAGACGCGTGAGTTCGGGCCGCAGGATTTCGGTGCATATCAGGCGCCGCAGGAAAGCTACGCACCTGCATATTACGCGGCGGCAAGTCCCGCTGCGGTCGAGGACCCGAAAAAGCGGCGCGTCGATAAGGTCGGCCTTCCGGAGAATGTTGTTACTGCACTTCCGTACATTCCGTGGTATTTTGGCCTGGTCGCGGGCCTCATTCTGCTTATCTTGCTGCCAAAAAGCGAGGCGAGGTCGCGATTCCATGCGGCGCAAGGCGTGGCCGCTCATCTAGGGATCTTTGCGATCTCATTCCTGCTTGGGATCGTAACGTCCATCGCGAATTTTGCACGGCCCGCGAATGGCATCTTTATGGCCGTGACGACCGTGATGCTTTTCATCTTCGTTGTAAAAGCATGGCGAGGCAGGCCGATCCATCTCGAGATCATCGAGGGCCTGACCGATTGGTTCGAGGAAAAAGTGACACCCGATCTTTTTAGCAAAAAATAATGTCAGATCTCTCAGTTCAACAAGAATATTCACCAAAGAGCATTTGTTTCGGCTGCGGACCTGCGAACGACAAAGGCCTGCGGATAAACAGTTTTCCGGACGGGGACGAGCTCGTCGCGGAGTTCCACGCAAAGCCCGAACATCAGGCATTCCCTGGAATGCTGAACGGCGGGATCATCGGCACGCTCCTCGACTGCCACTCGAACTGGACCGCGGCGTATTTTATGATGAAGCGCGACGGCAAAGACCGGCCCGACTGCACCGTCACTGCCGATTTTCACGTCAAACTCCTACGCCCGACGCCGTTCGACGCAACTATCTACCTGCGCGCCCGCGTTGTTGAATCAAAAGAGGACCGTGCGACGATCGAGGCCGAACTGACCGCAAACAATAAGGTCTGTGCAACCTGCCGCGGCACGTTCGTCGCCGTCAAGGAAGGCCACCCCGCATACCATCGCTGGTAAAGGAGCTAAAAGGCAAGAACATTCGACACTGCGCCGTTTGAGCCGCGAACCTGGACACTTGAGTTGCCGACGCTTCCGATCTTCCCAGCCGGAAGCGTCGCCTGCAGCTGATCGGCGCTGACGAGGACCGTCTGTGCACCGACTCCGTTCACAAATACCTGAGAGCTTGTGTCAAAACCCGTTCCGCTGATACGGATCCGATAATACTTTGTCGAAATGCCGACGGGCGGCCGGCCGACAGGCTGAGCCGCTCGCAGAAACTGGATCGAACTGAGATTCAGAGGCGACACGGTGTTCGAGAACAAATACTGCCAAACCGGCGTAAAGACGGGGACGCCATTCTCTATAACGAGGCCGGAATCGACAGCGACGCAGCCGTGGAAAGTAGGGCACTCGATGTTGCTTGTTAGCGAATGGGTGTTGCCGTAAGGCGGATTTTCGCCGTCAACGTTTACGACAGGACCGAATTGGGGCATACCGTATGCGGGCCAGATCACCGAGGTCAGCCTCGTAAAGTTGATCGCTTCGTCCCGGGTATGTGAGAATCCCCAGAATTTATCCGGCGAGGATGCATTCGGTGTCGTTTCGGGCCGGGCAATCCAGTTGGCCGGGGTTTGCGTCCGTCCGTTGAAATCCATTGCCGCGAACATCACGACGCGGGCGACCGAATGGTATCGGCCGATAATACCTGCGTGCCCTCCGCCCTGAGAATGCCCTGAAACAATGATCTTCGACCAATTGATCGTCGAATCATCAATGAGAAATTGGCCCCAATTGTCGGCCGGGTACTGGTTGCGAAGGTAGATGAGCAACTTAATGATCCTGTTCTCGGCCGAATTCGCACGATCGACGTTCACGAGCGGCGTGCGATCGGTGCCGTCGATAATCTCGAGCCTCACATTGGCGTAGCAATCTAGGTCAGTATTGGTTCCTCCGCAGAGCTGATTTACCGGCTCGTCGTTCGGATAGGTCAGATTTATCGCGTGAAAACCCATCTCGGCAACGGTGTTGTTGAGTATTTCATAGTTCGCAGCAATACCATGTGTGCCCGGGAAAAAGACGAAAAGCTGATTCTTCGGAGCAACGCTGCGGTCTATCGAGACGTAATGACCGTTCAGGTTGGTCGTGATCGTGGGATCGGTCGCCTGCGGGGCGACAAAAAAACTTTGCCTCTGTGCGTTTGCCGTAAGGGTGAAGGTGACGACCAGGAGGATCGTCAATACGGACCCGTATCTGTGAACTTGGTCTAACCTCATCACCGTTTAGATGATCCAGCAGGCCGAAAAGCCGAGAAGATCATCGTATCTCTCCGAGCTTTTCCCGATAGTCATCAAGTAGGCCGAGTTTTTCGAGCCACGCGATCTGTTCTTTCATCAGACGCGGCAGATGGACGACGTCCGAGAGAGCGTAATCCACGAGCTCGTCCGTCCACACGCCGTCCCAGCGCGCATTGAATTTCTTCCTCTGCGATTTATCGAGATCGACAGCAAAATAACGGTAGAGTGTGTCGGCGAGCGACGCGGATTGATGGGCGCCGCGCGTCAGGACCTTTTCTGCGATCATTGTGTCAAAGACGTTCTCGGTCAAAATCCCCGCGGCGTTAAGAAAGTCGAGATCGAAACGTGCGTTGTGAAAGATCTTTGTGATCTTCGGGTCGGAGAGCAGGCCTGCTAACGGCCCGAGCCGCACGCCTTCGCTTATCGGAAGCAGGACCGAAAGGCTGCCGTCCGAGAACTGTATGGAGAAGAGCTTTCCGGTTTGAGAATTCAGGCCCGAGGTCTCGGTGTCGCAGCCGAGACAAGGTGCATTTACGAGACGCGCGAAGGCTTGCTCGATCTCATCGTCGGTTCGCAGGATTAGTATTTCCATCCGAATAGATTGTAAATTAGGAAATGCTAAAGTCACATGGCCGAAACATTCAGTGAAATAGAAGCGAGGGTCGTCGGTGCCCTTGTCGAAAAACAATTAACGACGCCGGAATATTATCCGCTCACTTTGAATGCCCTTGTATCGGCCTGCAATCAAAAGAACAACCGCGAACCCGTAATGACGCTCGATGCCGAAGCTGTCTCTAAGGCGATCGACGACCTACGCGACCGCAATCTAGTGTACGTGTTCTACGGGAGCACGAGCCGCGTGCCGAAATACAAGCATATGCTGCCGAGCTATTTCTCGCTCGAGCCGGACGAGACCGCACTGCTCGCCGTTCTACTGCTTCGCGGAGCACAGACGCTTGGCGAACTTCGCGAACGAACGGGCAGAATGTACACCTTCGACGATCTCGGACAGGTTCAGGAAGCTCTTGACCGCCTTTGCAGGCGTCCCGAGCCGCTCGTCGCCAAGCTCGAACGCCTGCCCGGCCGCAAGGAGGCACGCTTTGCGCATCTTCTTTCAGGCGAGGTTACGCAAGAGTCGGTCGCTGACGCGCTTTCTTCGTCCGGTTCGCGGCCTTCCGCGAACGGCATCGGCGAACTGCGCGATGAGATCGCAGCTTTGCGGGAGGAAGTTGCGGCGCTGAAGGCGGAGTTTGCGGAATTTCGTAAGCAGTTCGAATAGGATGATGGTATGGAGGCACTATGACCGCCCAAGAGATTCGTCGGTTCCTCGGTTTTTGCACGCTCCTTAATTATGCGATCCTGATCGTTTGGTTCGCCCTTTTCACACTCGGACACTCTTTCATTTATCGCCTGCATACGACTTGGTTCCCGATGTCGGAAGAGGCATACAGCCAGGTTAATTAACTGGCAATGGCGATCTATGAGAGCCTTATATTTGTCTTCAACGTCATACCGTACATCGCATTGAGGTTCGGTTTGCGTCCGGCAGCGGCAAATAAAGAATGAGCTGACGGAAAGTGCCGTCAGCTCATTTTCATATCGGCGCTTCGCGGCGGTGCCTGCAGGTATCGCGCGAAGTACGCGATAGGATCAAAACTCGTCCCGAAGGAAGTTCTTGCCGATGCCGATACGCATTTTGACGAGATCCTCGATCGTGACATTCGGGTCTTTCGCGCGTTCTTTGCGGACGAAGTCGGCATCGATATTGAAGATGCGGCATTTTACGATGTCCTCTGCCGATATGTTCGTAAGTCCGGCGGAACGGAGTTCGTTCAGGAATTCCGGCGTGACCTTGAAGATGCGGAATTTGACGAGCCTTTCAAAATCACCGCTGTCGTAGCCCATTGCACGGATCTGCGAGACGTAGTTTGCGTCGATCTTGAAGATGCGAGCCTTTACCAGATCTTCCATAGAAAGGTCGGGAAAACCGGTGGCCTTCATCTCGGACATGAACTTGCCGTCGATCTTGAAGATCGTTGCTTTGAAAAGGTCGTCGATATCGAGGCTGCCGAAGTTCGCGGCTACGAGGTCGTCCGCCTTGGCGGCCGTCACGTTCAGAAAGAACGCAGCAAGGGCACGGTCTTCGAACGACGATCGTACGATATTCTCTTCCGCAGGCTCTTCTTTATAGAAATCGAACCCACGCTGCTGCATCCTGTCAAAATACGAGCGGTCGGGAGTGAAAGTAAAAGTGCCCGAGCCATTGCCGTTATTGAAACTGCCGACAAAATCTACGCGTCCCGCCTCGCGAACAACGGAGAAGCTGACGGGCCCATTTTGTGTCTGGTTTTGCGTAAGGCCGGAGATCTCCGAGAATCGATAGCTGTTCCCGTTTGACCAATCGCGGTTGCGTCGGTTGCGTTTCAGGTTGATCTGCAGTCGGGGTTCGCCCGACTTATCGTCGTCGATGATCTCGTCAACAAGGTCGTCATCATCGTCCCATTTGTGCTTTTCGGCGGAACTGCGGACGCGGGCCGTCCAAGTACCGGCAACATTTTCTTTCTGGGCAACGATCACGATGTTGCCAAAGACGATGATTATTACGAGAAGGCCCGAGAGGATCGCGGCCGAGGTTATTAGTTTTGATCGCATACGTTATTGAATCTGCATCTCCTGTCTTTTTGTAACAAGAGAACACCGGAGCCGTATGCTTTGTGACAAAAAAGACGCGCCCATCGGGTTTTTCCGACGGGCGCGTGCATTTCGTTCGTTCGAAGCTGCTGTCGCTTAGGACTTTATCTTCTGCGGCGTGATCTTCTCGCCTTTCAGGGTACCGAGCAGGCCTTCTGCATCCTTTTTCAGGCGATGGTTGTCGGGTGCCGAAGAAACGAACTTGCCGAGGTAATTCGCGCCTTCCTGCAGTTGGGCCTTGTCGCCGGTCGCATAGCCCGAATTTACGAGGCTAAGGCCGAGGCCGACAAGGGCGTCAACGTTGTTCCCGTCAACGGCCAGGGCTTCGCGGTAATTCTTGATCGCCTTTTCGATGTCGCCCGAGGCAAGGAACATATCGGCGAGATTCACTCGGGCGGCGGTCTTTTTCGCCGTGTCGGGCTCGGATTCGATGTACTTCGGAACATATTCCTCAGCGATCACCGGCAGACGGGGATCGACCTGGCCGGTCAAGCCTGCGATGCGCGTAAGCTCCTTTATCTGGAGAAGCGAGAAGGAATTCAGCGCCTTCGCATTTTCCGGAGTAATGTCCTTTGCGGGTGCCGCAGCGACCATATCAAGGGCTTTCTTGTAGAATTCCGCGGCGTCCCCCATATCCTTCCGGGCGGTCGCGAAGATCTCGTATTTTACGCTCTTATCCGCCTTTGCTCCCTTGTTGTAGGTTTCGATGCCACGCTGACGCAGGGCATCGGCCTTCTTCGCAAGGAAGGTCGGAGCGGTGCCGGCAAATTCGGGATCGCTGTTAAAGCCTTCTTCGAATTTCGTGATCGCAAGGTCATAGTTCTTGGCATCAAGAGCGGCATCGCCTTCCTTTAGAAGCTTCTGAGCAGTAGCGAAGTTAGCCTCGCTCTTTGCTTTTGCTGCCTCGTATTCCTTTTTCTTCTTCTCATATTCGGCGGCGGCCTTCTTTGCCTCTTCCTCCGTCTGCGGATCCGTGGTCGTGCCGGATTTCGCTTTCTCAAGAGCGTCGCGAACTTCGGCTTCGGTGTACTGTTTTCCGTCGCCGGGCACAACTTCGATCTCCATCCTCGTTGTACCGGCCGCTACACCGGGCTGGATCTCAGGTCGAATGCCCGGGCCGCTGACAACCAACGTGTATTTATAGCCCCACATCAAGCCGGCGAAGGTAAAATACCCCTTTTTGTCCGTCTTGACGGGCGACATCTTAGTGCTCTGGCTGTAAGCCTCGACGAGAACGCCTTCGACGGGAACCTTTTTCCCGTCCTTTTTCATAAAGACGGTGCCGCTCGTCGGTGCCGTCTGCGCCGATACGGCCACTGTGAAACCCACTGCAAAAACAAGCAGTGCCACAAGGGAAAATGATCGTTTGCGAAACATTACTTTATTAAATCCTCCGAAGTTCGATAGAAACTGCCAAGGTTTTTGATGCCTAAGCTTCTTTTCGAGTTTGATTCGAACAGAAGATTCTATCGCAACAAGGGCCTAAAGGCGAACCAAGCTGCCCCTGAAAACGGGATGCGTGTGATATTGTCAGAATCAGGGATGAGCGAGCATATTTACAACTTTTCGGCCGGCCCGGCGATGATCCCGGCGGAGGTGATCGCGGAGGCCGCCGCTGAACTTGCAAGCGTTCGCGGTTCGGGCCTGAGCGTGATGGAGATAAGCCATCGTTCGGCTCTTTTTGGCGAGATCCTTGAGGACGCGTTGGATCGAGTTCGGCGGCTTCTGAATTTGCCGGAGAGTTACGAGGTTCTCTTCCTGCAGGGCGGTGCGACGCTGCAATTCTCGATGGTGCCGATGAATCTGCTCGCTCCCGTCGATACGGCCGAATATGTCGTCACGGGCTATTGGGGCAAGAAGGCGGCAAAGATCGCGAGCCGTTACGGCGAGATCAAGACGATCTATTCCGCTGAAGATAAAGGCTTTACGGCCGTCCCCGCGAATGGCGAACTCCGCGTCTCACCAAATGCCTCGTATCTGCATTACACGTCGAACGAGACGATCGACGGCGTCGAATTCGACTACGACGTTGACGCGGGGCTTATTCCGGTCGTCTGCGATATGTCGTCAAATATCCTTTCGCGGCCGATCGATATCGAGAAATACGGCTTGATATACGCCGGTGCGCAGAAAAATCTCGGCCCGAGCGGGCTCGTCCTCGTCGTCATTCGGAAAGATCTACTCGACAGAAGCCCGCGGGAACTGCCCGACCTGCTCACTTATAAAGTTCTCGCCGACAACAATTCGATGGCGAACACGCCGAATACATGGGCGATCTATATGCTCGGGCTCGTCTGCAAATGGCTGGAAGCCCGCGGCGGCCCGGCCGGCATCGACAAGCTCAACGAAGAGAAGGCCCGCCTGCTTTACGAAGCGATCGACAAGAGCGACGGTTTTTATGCCGGCCATGCGGAACGAACGGCGAGGTCGCGAATGAATGTCACGTTCAAACTGCCGAACGCGGAGCTGGACGCGATGTTCGTAAAGGGATCGGAAGAGAACGGGATGAACGGGCTGGCCGGGCATCGTGCGGTAGGTGGAATACGGGCGTCGATCTACAATGCGATGCCGATCTCGGGCGTCAAGCATCTAGTAGAGTTTATGGCGGAATTCGCCCGAAAGAACGGCTAGTTCGAGGCGAAGGCTAAAAGGGCGGCGATAAGCTCACCGGCATTCTCGATCGTGCGCAGGTCAATGCAGACGGTGTTCTCCTCGATCCGTGCAATTACAGGCGTCGTCCCAAGCCTTAGCCGTGCGGCGATCGTGTCGGCGGAGATCTCGGGGTGCGTGATCGCGATCAGGCAGGTTTCGAGCTTTGCGAGCGGTGCCGTGCCGCCACCCGTCGTTGAAAAGCCGTCTCGAAGCTCAACGCGAAATCCTGCCTCCTCGAACGCCTCAGCGGTCGCCTCGACGACCATTGCTGCACGCTCTCTGATCGACGCTGCGGTTTCGGCGAGCATACGGATAACGGGTAGTTCGCCCTCGGCCGTTTCGCGTGCGTAGGCGAGGAGCGTGGCCTCTAGGGCCGCGGAAATGAGCTTATCGGGACGTAATGCACGATAGAGCGGGTCGCGGCGAAGCCGTGCGATGAGGCCTTCTTTTCCGACGATCACGCCGGCCTGCGGCCCGCCGAGCAATTTGTCACCGCTGAACGCGACGAGGTGCGCGCCGGCCGCAACGGAATCGCGGACCGTCGGTTCGTCCTTCACTCCGAAGTTCGAAAGCTCGATCAACACGCCCGAACCTATATCTTCGAACAGAATGATGTTGTTCTTTTCGGCGAGTTCGACAAGCTCCGGCAGGGCAGCCTGTTCGGTAAAGCCGACAACACGATAATTCGAAGGATGCACGCGAAGTATCATCGCGGCCGAAGGGCCGAGTACGGCATCGTAGTCTTCGAGGCTCGTTCGGTTCGTCGTGCCGACCTCGCGCATCGCCGCACCTGACTCCGCCAATATCTCGGGCACTCGAAAATCCCCGCCGATCTCGACGAGTTCGCCGCGAGAGACGATGACGTCCCTACCGGCCGCAAATGTCTTCAGGACGAGGTAGGCCGCAGCGGCACAATTGTTCACAACGACCGCATCCTCGGCCCCGGTGAGGTCGGCGAGGAGCTTTTCAGCGAGCGGCGCACGAACGCCGCGGCCGCCGGTGTTCAGGTCGTATTCGAGAGTGCAGTAGGCGGCCGCATTCTCGATGGCTTCGAGAGCTTCTTCCGAAAGCGGAGCACGGCCGAGGTTCGTGTGCAGGATGACTCCGGTCGCGTTCAGTACCTTTCGCAGCCCGCGGGCTAGAGATGCCTCCGCGAGCGAAAGGACACGTGCTTCAACGGCGTGTGAAGCATCAGCGATCGTTTCGCCGGCCAGTATCGACCGCCGCGTGTCTGCGATCGCCTGCCGAATAATGTCGGTGAAGCGTCGCTTGCCGAGCCTTGCCGAGAGCTTTGTCCCCGCGAGCGTCTGAAAGCACTCGTCAACCGACGGCAGCGACCGCAGGGCAGCATTCTTTTCCGGCGAAGGGCGGTTTTTCATTCGTTTCTATATTAACTTACTCTCGCTTTGAGGAAACTTGCCGCCAATCGCAATTTCCTAAGTATAGGCGCCCGAGCTTCGGGTTCGCCTCGCTCACCTCTCCGGCTCGTACACATTTGATCGCAAGGGAAAGTCGCATATGACAGTAATGGGAAGAAAGCTCCAACGGATCGCCCGGCAGCAGGCAGAAGGCGTCGTCGAGATCGACCAGCAGCTTGCGCGGCTCGAAGAGCAGATCCGTCGCCTTAAGATCGAGTTCGACATCTATTTCAACGGCGCGACGAAGCGTCCGCCGCTTGAATTCAAGGCGAGACTCGACGCCGAGATCCGCCGTATTTCCGACAATCGTACGCTCAATTACGCCCAGCGATACCAGTTCAACACGCTCGTTGCCAGGTTCACGTCCTATCGCGAACTGTGGCGTCGCGGAATGAAGGCAAAGGGCGAGGACTTTATCTAGACCCTGCCGCGTTATAGCGCAGTGCCGCCGATCGCGTTTCTGTGGTAAAACTTAACCGGAGAAATGCTTTACTTATCGCAACTCGTCGGCCGGCCCGTCCTGGACAAAAGTAACGACAAGATCGCGGTCATACACGACGTGATCGTTCGTTACGGGCGCGATGATTATCCGCCCGTCGTTGGACTGGTGGCTCGATACCGCCGTAGAAATTTCTTCCTTCCGAGACAAAATGTGGCCGAGCTTTCTTCAAGCGGAGCGAAGATGCGCATCGCCGTGCTCGACCTTACGCCATTCATCCGCCGCGAGGGCGAGGTGCTGCTAAAGAAGGACGTTCTCGACAATCAGCTCATTGACGTGGACGGCAAGCGCGTGGTTCGCGTAAATGATGTTCAGCTTATCGACACGGGCCACGTTTGGCGTGTCACCGGAGCGGACGTTTCATTCCAGGGGTTTGTCCGACGGCTGATGCCGCAGGGTTTTTTCGGCAGCGATCGCGCGGTCGAGGTGATCGATTGGGCGGACGTCGGCTATCTCGCCACCGACACGACGACCGTCACCGTCCAGCTAAAGTCTTCAAAGGACAAGCTCTCGCGGCTCCATCCGGTCGAGATCGCCCAGCTTGCCGAAACGCTCTCGCCGATCCATCGCACCGAGGTCGTCGAGAGCCTTGATGACGAGATCGCGGCCGACACGCTCGAAGAGATGTCCACCGAAGCACAGGCCCGCATCCTCGAGGAACTCGACGAAGAGCGCGCCGCCGACATTCTCGAAGAGATGTCGCCCGATGATGCCGTTGACGTCCTCGACGAGATGGACGACGAGAAGAGCGAGCAGCTCTTTGCCCTGATGGAGGAGGACGAGAAGGCCGACGTTGCGGAGCTGATGGCCTTCGAACACGATACGGCAGGCGGTTTGATGACGACCGAGTTCGTCCACCTTTCTCGCGACCTGACGGTCGCCGAAGCGATCGTTTCTTTACGCGGTATGGCCGAAACGCCGAATATGATCTATTACCTCTACATCGTGGAGGCAGCCGACAGTTGGAAGATCTGCGGTTTGATCAGTCTTCGGTCGTTGATCCTTGCCGACCCGACAAAGAAACTTTCCGAAGTGATGCGAACGGATTTTCGTCGTGCACACCCAACGGATTCCGCGCTCGATGCGGCCCAGATGATCGCCGAATACAACCTTTTGGCGTTGCCGGTCGTCGATGATGAAGGCGATATTGCCGGCATTATCACGGTCGATGACGCAATGGAGATACTCCTGCCGCGCAATCTCGAAAGCCGTTTGCCCCGCCTCTTTGGATAAAGCGTTAAAGAGAATGAGAATTACCCGATCTTTGCTGTTCTTGGCGATATTCGTATTCGCTTCCACTGCGTTCGGACAGGGAAATGTGCCCGTAAAACGCGTAGGCCCGAAAGTGCTGAAGGTGAGCTCGGACGGCCTGAAACGCATCATTCGCCCGCTGAATCGCCCAATGGTCATCAACTTTTGGGCGACGTGGTGCGACCCGTGCCGCGATGAATTCCCCGAGCTTGTAAAGCTGCATCAAAAGTATCGAGCGAAGGTGGATTTCATCACGATCTCGCTCGACGACCTTGCCGAGATCGATCGCGACGTCCCGAAATTCCTTGCCGAGATGCACTCGGAAATGCCCGCGTATCTCTTGAAGGCCGTTGACGAGAATGATGAGAACGCTGCATATCGCACGGTGAGCGACAAATGGGCGGGGAATCTGCCGCTCACGCTCGTTAAGGACGACCGAGGATTTACGACCTACGAGCGGAACGGAAGGTTCCGAACCGAAACGCTCGAGGCAGAGATCAACAAGGTGATCGCGCTTGCGGACGCTCCAATTTACACCGTGGTCGAGTTCGTGAAATTCAAGGAAGGCCTCGCGAAGCAGGCGGAGTATTTTTACGAGAATAACTGGAGGCTCTACCGCGAAGAAGCGAAGAAGCGGAACGTGATCGCGTCATTCGATATGATGAAGGCCGGACCGGAAGCGGGCGGCACGTTCGACCTGATCCTCGTAACGCGTTATCGCGGGAAGGAGCAGTTCGATAACTCGGAGAAAGGCTTTGAGCCGATCTTGAAGGAACTGCGTCCGAACGGCCCCGCCCTGCTCGACGGCATAAAGCCGAAAGCTTTCCGCGAGACTGTCTTCGTTTACCGCGGACGGGAAATTCCGTCCGTGAAGTGACGGCGGCCAATGCCGCTGAAGCCATTGTTCCAAAAGGCGTTACGCCGGTTTGACAGGCCTGCGTGACGGCCGCGTCTCACGTTATCACGCACCAACGGATCGACATTCGCTACCCGAACGGGGTAAAGTATCTGTTTTATTTTTGACCACAAAAGCAGGCTTTACAGATGACCGATTCAAATATCACGCCGGAGACCGTCGAGCAGCACAACCTGACACAAGAAGAATTCGCCCGGATCTGCGAGCTTCTCGGACGTCGGCCGAACCTGACGGAGCTCGGTGTGTTCAGCGTGATGTGGTCCGAGCACTGCTCATATAAATCTTCCAGAGTTCATTTGAAGCGGCTGCCGACACGCGGCCCGCGAGTCATCGTACCGCCGGGCGAGAACGCCGGCGTTGTCGATATCGGTGATGATTGGTGCGTTGCCTTCAAGGTGGAATCGCACAATCACCCGTCATTCATCGAGCCATTTCAGGGTGCGGCAACGGGCGTCGGCGGTATTCTCCGTGATGTCTTTACAATGGGTGCAAGGCCGGTCGCTGCGATGAATTCGCTGCGTTTCGGGCCGATGGCCGATCCGGCGGGCGAACCGCCTTCGGCCGAACGCCAGAAAGTGCTCAATCGCAACAAATCGATCCTGAAAGGCTGCGTTTCCGGCATTGGCCATTACGGGAATTGCTTCGGCGTGCCGACGGTCGGCGGCGAGGTCGTTTTTTGACGAATCGTACAGCCTGAATCCGCTTGTAAATGCGTTCGCACTGGGGCTTGTGCGACAGGATCAGATATTCTTCGGAAAGGCCGCAGGCATCGGCAATCCGGTGCTTTACGTCGGTGCGAAGACCGGCCGCGACGGCATCCACGGCGCGACGATGGCATCCGCTGAATTCGACGAGGAGGCACTCGAAAAACGCCCGACCGTTCAGGTCGGCGACCCTTTCCTTGAAAAACTCTTGCTCGAAGCCTGTCTCGAGGCAATGCGTTCCGGTGCGATCGAAGGCATACAGGATATGGGCGCCGCCGGATTGACGAGTTCGTCCGTCGAGATGGCCGCACGCGCCGGCACGGGCCTTGAACTTGACCTGACGCTTGTCCCGCAGCGGGAGACCGGAATGACGGCATACGAAATGCTGCTCTCCGAATCGCAGGAGCGGATGCTGATCGTCGCAAAAAGAGGCCGCGAGAAGGAGGTCGTCGAGATCTTCAATAAATGGGATCTCGATGCCGTCGTGATCGGCACGGTCGTCGAAGGCGACCGCTTGAAGGTGCTCCATAACGGACGCGTTGAGGCCGACCTTCCCGTGCTTGCCTTGACGGATGAGGCCCCGAAATACGAACGGCCGATCGCACCGCCGGCCGCGCAGAACGCCGCCGCCGAAGATCTGAAGCCAAGCGGCGTCGATCTTACAAAGGCCCTCGCAACGCTTCTCGCTTCACCGAACATCTGCTCGAAGCATTGGGTCTATGAGCAATATGATTCGATGGTGCGGACGAACACGGCCGTGCTTCCCGGTGCGGACGCGGCGGTCATTCGCGTGAAAGAAACGCGGCGTGCGATAGCGATGTGCCTTGACGGCAACGGGAAATTCGTCGGGATCAACGCCTTCGAGGGTGCAAAACTCGCTGTCGCCGAAGCGGCACGCAACGTCGCCTGCGTCGGCGCAAAGCCGATCGCGGTCACGAACTGCCTGAATTTTGCTTCGCCCGAACGGCCCGGAAGTGATCGCGGTCGTTCTCGGACGTCATCGACGGAATGACCGAGGCCTGCAACGCCGTTCGAAACGCCGGTCGTCTCGGG
>LLEU01000060.1 GCA_001567505.1 Acidobacteria bacterium OLB17
CCGCCGCACCGGGAGTAAAAGCTGCGGAAGAGGCAACAAAGGCGGCCGCCGGCCGCCTCGATGGGTAGCGCGATAACAAGCGCGGCCGGCGGCTCCGACATTCATTTGTGTGGGACACCTCTGCCGGCCCCGCCGCACGGCCCAGGAATCGTGATCACGCCGTCAGCGACCGTGATGATCGCCAATTTCCCGGCTGCCCGCCAGGGCGACACTATCCTTGAGGCAGTCGGCCCGCCGAACAAGATCACGATGGGCTGTCCGACCGTGCTTATCGGCGGCTAGATGCCTTTTGTTAATAACGAAGCAAACAGAACGAAGGCCGCTCCAAGGCATGCCGAACCGCTGCTTGGAGCGGTCGGCTTTTGCTCGATCTTCGACTCCGTTGTGTTTGCCGGACTTTTCGGAGACGGCTCGTGAGTTGCGGCGATCGTAGGCGTCGTACCCTTCTTCCGCACAAGGTAAACGATGCCTTTGTTGTCGTCCGTCAGCAGGAAGGCGTTCGTGCCGATCTTCATAATGTCGCACGGCCGCCCGAACACCGTTCCCTTTTTTAGAAATCCTGTAATGAAGTCCTCAAGCGGCTTGCCCTTGCGCATTAGCACGACCTTGTAGCCGTGCCCGACGCGTTTGTTGGTCGAGCCGTGAAGCGAGACGAGGAACGCGTCCTTTAAGATCGGATCCGTGTCGGCTTCGCTGAAATGATCGAACCCGAGTGCGGACGCGTGAGCGGGAAAATACGCGTACGGCGCCGGCACATCGCGGCAGCCCGCCGCGCGCTTGAATTTCGGGTCGCGATAGACGCGGCCCTTTGACGAGTAGCAGTACGGCCAGCCGTAGTCGGTGCCTTCTTTCAGCGCGTAAAAGACCTCGTCCGGTTTGTTCAACCCCAGATGATCGACGCCTTGGCCCGTTACATAAACCTGCCCGTCGATGACGCGCATCCCGACGGCATTGCGAAGCCCGCTTGCGATCTCTCGCTGATCGGTGCCGTCCGGCTCCATCGAGATGACGCTCGCCCGCACCTTCTCCTTCTCGACGCACGCATCGCACGACGAACCTACGGAAACGTACAATCTCCCGTTCGGAGCAAAAGCGAGCGTACGCGTCAGGTGCCAGCCGCCGTACTTGTAGCTCAGGCCGTAATCGGGGAAAGTTGCGAGCACTTCGGGCTTATCGTCGCTCGGCCTTGTCTCGCCGGGCGTGAATCTTCGCCGCGTGAGCTGATGCGTTTCCGCAAGGTAGAACCACGCCTGGCCCGATGCGTCCGTGTAAAATTGGCAGCTGTTGGGATTCCGCAGGCCGGTCATATAGGGGATCACACGCGCGAATTTTCCGGTTCGCTCATCGAAACCGTCGAGTATGTAAACCGCACCGCGCTTGTTGTCGGTCAGGTTGTACATATCGGTCACGAAGACGCGGCCGTCGGGTGACTTCGCAAAGAAACGCACGCGCTTAAGGCCCTCTGCCGCCGGAATGATCTCAAGATCCTCGGGCAGGTTGAGCGTGAAAGCTCGGCCGTTCTTTAGCTGAACTTTGTGCGGCGTAAGGCGCGTCTGTGCGATGCCGTGCTGTGCGAGAACGGCGAGGGCGAATATGGCGGCGATCAATGCCGCTTTTGCTGGTCGTTTCATTTTTGGATCGTTTTGTTGAAAAGCGGCATTAGCCGTTCTTCTTCTCCTGCTTTTCGGGCGGTGCCGGTTTTGCCGGCACGAGGCGAAGGATGCGATCGTCGCCTTCGGCCGGACGCCCGCGGCCGTCCTGGTTCGAGGTCGTGAAATAGACAAAGCCGTCCGGGCCTTGCGCGACATCGCGAATGCGGCCGAACTTGCCGCTTACGAGGTCTTCCTGCCTGACGGCCTTTCGCCCGTCAAGCTCGACGCGAATTATCCGCTGCCCGCGAAGGCAGCCGAAGAAGAAATTTCCCTTGAAGGCCGGGAACGCCGACGCCGTATAGAACATCGCACTCGCGGGCGCGCACGCAGGCGAATATTCAAGCAGCGGCGACACCATACCTTCGCGCGTCTCGGTGTGGTGTATGACGGGCCAGCCGTAATTCTTTCCGGCCTCGAGAATATTCACCTCGTCGCCGCCCGAACCTTTGCCCTCGAAACTGCTCGGCCCGTGTTCGGTCTCGAAAGCGAGTCCCGAGCCCGGCTGCCACGCGATGCCTTGCGGATTGCGGTTGCCGTAGGTCCATATCTCGGGCCGAGCGTCCTTGCGCGATGCGAACGGGTTGTCCTTCGGGACGCTGCCGTCGTCATTCAGCCTGAGAACTTTGCCGGCGAGCGATGTGAGATCTTGTGCGAGATCCCAATCGGTCGAGTCGCCCGTGGTGACGTAAAGTTTTCCGTCCGGCCCAAAGCGCGCACGCATACCGGCGTGGTTCGCGCGCCGGGAATATTCTCGATGATCGTCTTCGGCGAAGTGAACTCGCCGTTCTTGTAAACATAGCGGACGACCTTTACCTTCTTGCCGTCGGCGTTGTAGGAATAAGCGAGGTAGATGAAATTGTTCTTCGCGAAATCCGGATGCAGCGAGATGTCCATCAGGCCGCTCTCGCCGCTTGGTTCAACGTCAGGCACCGTAAAAACGGGCCTTTCACGAAGCTTTCCTTTCTCGACGATCCGAACGCGGCCCGGCCTTTCCGTCACGAGAATGTCGCCGTTCGGCAGCCACGCAAGCGCCCACGGGACCTCCAAACCCGTCACGACGGTCTCGGCCGTGAACGCCGCATCGCCCGACGCCGTGGACATGACCGTATCCGAAGCAACGCCCGGCGGCGAACATCCGAACAGGAAACAGATCGTGAAAGATGCGGCAAGCAATGCAAGATTCATAACGTTCACCTCCCCAAAGGATACGCAGCATTCACACGAAAAGTATGATGCGCGAGGGCGCACATCTGCTGTCCCGCAAACCTTAGGTGGTCAGCCGCCGATAGATGTTCGGCATACGCTCGGGCAGCGAGAGCACATCGTCAATGATCGTGTAGCCGACATCGCCGTAAAGGTCGCGAAGCTCGGCCTCGGATTCGCGATCGACCGTGATGCAGAACGGCGTGATGCCGGACATTTTCGCTTCGGTCAGGGCTTCGCGAACGTCTTCGCGGGCGTATCGTGCGTCGCCGTAATCGTGGTCGTAAGGGCGGCCGTCCGTAAGTACGATCAGAAGCTTTGTTCGCGATTCCTGCCGCAGCAAGCGGTTCGCTGCGTGCCGGATCGCGGCACCGAGCCGCGTGTTGTTCTCGAAGTTGATGCCGCCGATGCGCTTCTCGACGACGGTATCATATTTCTCGGCGAAGTCCTTTACGACGTAGAATTTTACATTCCGACGGCCCTCGCTCGTAAAACCGTTGATCGAATAGATGTCGCCCACGGCCTCGAGCGCTTCGCTCATCAGGACGAGGCCTTCCTTTTCGATCTCGATGATGCGGCGGCCGGGATGCGTGTAAGGCTGCAGGGGATTTCGCGTGATCGTTCGTGCGGTCGAGCTTGACTGATCGAGCAGGATCGAGACGGCGACATCGCGTTCTCGCCGCAGGCGTTTCGTGTAGATATTCTCGTTCTGCCGCCCGTCGGCCTTTCGGTCTATCACAAGATCGACGAGCGCGTTAAGGTCGTAGTCCTCGCCGTCAAGCTGGCGGTGTATGCGCGTAAGATTCTCGGGCTTCATCAACTGGAACTGATGCCGGATAGACGAGATCACGCCGCGATAGCGGCTGCGTGTCAGCTCGACGAACGTGCGGTCGCCCTCTTTCACTTTCTTTTCGATGACGCGGCTCCAGCCGACGCGGTGATCGTTCAATTCGCGATCCCATTCGTCGTAAGCAAAGGCGACGTCACCGCTTTCAAGCGCCTGCTCCGGGATCTCCGCACCGGCCCATGATTCCGCACCGCGAAGGTCGTCTGGCTCGCCGTCGTCATCGAGGCTGTTCCACGCATTGAAGAGTTCCGAGACATCCTCGGCAGCCTTCTCGCGTTCGCGTTTCACCTTGTCCTCGGTCACGGATTCCTGCGCGTCCTTGCTGTCGTAGGCGAATTCGCCCTCTTCGTCCGTGTCGTCCTGCTGGTCGGTCTCCTCGGCGCGTTCCGGCATCACGTTCTGAAAAAGATCGTAAACCCGGCTTGCCGCAAGGAGCGAGTCGGCCACGGTCGAACGTTCCGCGTTCTCACGCCCGCGAACAAAACGATCGAGCACGGCCTCGATCTCATCGACGACTTGCGGGTAGAACTGTATCGCGTCGTCGGTCGCGCCTCCGCACATCGTGATCTGAAAGAGCAGCTCGAAGGCGACCTGCTCGGCCGGCACATCGAAAATGTACGGCCGCTTCTGCCGCAGGAATTGCCGCATAAGGTCGAGGTCACTCCGCAGTCCGCGATATTCCGACCGCAGGCATGCGTCGATGCGCGCGTTCTCCATCGTGCCGAAAATGCGGCGCGCAAGGCGCGGTTCGGGAAAGACGGCGAGCACCGATCGATAATCCCCGTCCGCCGGGAGTTCGTGTTTTGCGGACGCGGCCGCATCGTCCGGACGATACTTTTCGCCCTTCTGCACGTCCTCGATGTAGCCGGCGAGCGAGAACGCATCACGCTGTTCGGCCGTCGCAGAATACAAGGCGCCAAGTTCGCTGTAAACCGCTTTCAGCTCAACAGTTGCCGAGGCGTATGTCCCGAATTCGATCTGCCCGGCGGCGTGCGCCGCGAGCACTTTGTAGAGCTTGAAATCGCGTTCGTCGTCGCCGAATTCCGCGACGGCCGCGGGCAGGAAGATCGTTTTTCCGTCGCCGATGCGGCTCTCTTGCGGGACGGCGGAAAGCGGAGCGACCTCGACCTCGCGGCCCGTCAGGCCCTCGACATAGATGCGAAGGATATTCTGCACGGACTCGAGCGAAATTCCCGTTCGTGCCTGCTGAAGTTTGTCGCGCGACTCGCGCGTCTCAAGCGCAAAGTAGCTTCGGCGGGCCTTCGATGTCGAATCGCGATGTTCGACGAGGCCCGAGGCGACCCATTCGTCGTACTGCTTTACGGTGACGCGCTTGAGAGCGTCGCCGCTTGAGCGAAGCGCAGCGAGCGCGCTTTCCGCATCAAGTTCGGCGATCTTCGCGTCGAGCGAGTACGCGGG
>LLEU01000061.1 GCA_001567505.1 Acidobacteria bacterium OLB17
TCGTTCTCTACACCGGCCAGACGCGCTCGGCGTGCGGGCTTGGCGACGCGGCGATGGGGCCGTTCTATTGTCCGGGCGATATGAAGCTATATCTCGATTTTGCCTTCTTTAACGAGCTCAGGCGAGAGTTCAAGGCTCCCGGCGATTTTGCTCAGGCTTATGTGATCGCGCACGAATTCGGCCACCACATACAGAATCTGATGGGCACGATGGAGCGTCTTCAGGCATCGGGAGCGGGAAATCGCGGGTCGGTCGCGCTTGAGCTTCAGGCGGACTGCTACGCGGGGATCTGGGCGAATTACGCCGCCGCACAGGGCAGGCTGGAGGCCGGCGACACGGAAGAAGCACTTCGTGCGGCAAGCGCCGTCGGCGACGATATGATCCAGAAACGCACGCAGGGCTACGTTGTCCCGGATTCATTCACGCACGGGAGTTCGTCACAGCGGGTCGAATGGTTCTCGCGCGGTTTTAAGACGGGCAATATGGCGAACTGCCGAACTTTCCGCTAGGGAGCGAATGGCTTTCCGTAGAGTTCCTGATAGATCCAGCCGAGCACGCGTGCTTCGGCCGTACATAGAAGATCGAGCCAGCAGCTTGAGAGATACAAACGGCGTTCGACCGCGCTCGGCAGTTTCTCTGCCTTCTTTAGAGCGAAGGCCTCTGCGTCGGCATCAAGGTTGTAGGTGCCCGTCAATTCTTCTTTCGCCTCTTTTGCCCGGCCAAGGGCCTCGACAACGTCGGTTATCCAGGCCTTCAGCAGCTCTTCGGTGTTGTTCTCGGCTGCGGCCTGTATCACGCCTATCGCAAAACGCGCTTCCGCATTCTCGAACGGATAGGTCGCAACGCCATTCTCGGTGTCGTCCTCCTGCTTCCATTTGAAGAGCTCGTCCGAATACGGATGCCGAACCCTCGCGACGCGTTCATCGTGCGTGATGAACCATTCGACAAGGTCGGCAAGAGATGCGGTCTCGGGTGCACCGTTCGGGCCTTTTGTGAGCGCCGGCGGCGCGTTGTTCAATGCGGGTTCTGCCATGATCTAGATGCTGGATTATTTCACGCCGCTTGCTGTTTTTACAATCCGCGAACGATTTAGAATATAATTCGTAAGCGTCTATAAGCCATGCGAGTGACGCGGGCCGCACCAATTACTATGCAGACACAATACGTAACCTGTCCGAATTGCCACTCCCATAATGTTGCCGGCGGCGGCCTTTGCTCGAACTGCGGCGCGATGCTGCCGGCATACAATGCCGGGCCGATGATGCCGCAGAATCGTGCGGCCGTTCCGGGAGCGGATAAGAAGGTGCTTGCGGGCGTTCTCGGGATCGTTCTCGGCGGCCTCGGCATCCACAAATTCGTTCTTGGCTATAACACGGAGGGCATCATTATGCTCGTGACGTGGATCGTCGGTGTGCTGCTTTTGTGCGGAATTCCGTCAATGGTAATGGGCATCATCGGCATCGTCGAAGGCATTATGTATCTCACGAAATCGGACGAGGAATTCGTACACACGTATATCGTCAACAAGAAAGGCTGGTTCTAGGCCCCGACTTTTATCTGCAAAGTGTTCACAGGACTGATCGAAGAACTTGGCGTGATCGAGCATGTCGAAAGACGCGAGGCCGGTGCGGTGTTCCGCATCGGGGCTTCGCTCATTACGGCAGACATTGCCGAGGGCGACTCGATCGCCGTCAACGGGGTTTGCCTTACGGCGCTTGATGTCGGGAAAGACGGTTTTTCCGCGGACGTCTCACCTGAAACCCTGGCTAGGACAACGCTCGATCGGCTCGACGTCGGGAAGCGCGTGAATCTCGAACGTGCGCTTGTCGCAACACAAAGGCTCGGCGGCCACATCGTTCAGGGCCATGTCGATGCAAAAGGACGCTTCCTTGCCGCACGCGATGAAGGCGATTTTCGCACCGTCACGATCGGCTTTGACGCTGATTTTGCGAAGTATCTAGTCTTCAAGGGCTCGGTCGCTGTCGAAGGGATAAGCTTGACGGTCGCCGCGCTCAGAGAGGCGGAATTCGACATCGCCGTCATCCCAAAGACCTGGGAAATGACCGATCTTTCAACCCTCGCGGCCGGCGACGCCGTCAATCTTGAGGCCGATGTCATCGCAAAATACGTCGAGAGAATGCTCTCTTTACGCGGTTTCGAGTAAGATTAGAACTGCCTGATATGCTCGCTGCCCTCATAGTGCTCGCTATTTTTCTGTTCGGCGGGCTTTGTTTTACATACCTATTCTTTGACGAAGAGCGACTCTTGTGGAGGCTTGCCGCGGGGAATATCGTTTCGTGCGCCGTCGCGGGCATCGCGGGATTCGTCATCACGCTTTTCTTTGGGCTGACAACCACGACCGCCGCCGTGTCGGTACTTGCGACGCTCCTGCCCTCGGCCGTACTTTTTAGAGCGGACGTAAGGCAGAAATTCGCACGCGACCGTCAGCGTGCAATGTCGAACTTTCAGCAAGCGCAGGCACGGGCGGCGGGCTTGTTTTTACTCGTTCTTTTTTATCCTTTTCTGCCTCTTCTTTTCGCAGGCGATCTACCAAACGCCGGACGGCATCTTTACGGGCGGCTCGCAAAATCTCGGCGACCTGCCGTTCCATCTCGGAGCGATCTTCAGCTTTACGGACGGGCAGAATTTTCCGCCCGCGAATCCATCGTTCGCCGGCGTGAAATTCGCGTATCCGTTCGTTGCCGACCTTCTGACCGCGATCACGATGAAACTTGGCGCTTCGCTGCGGGCGGCGATGGTCGTCGAGGATGTCGCGTGGGCGTTCTCACTCCTTGTGCTGCTGGAGCGGTTCACCGTCCGCGTGACCTCAAGCAAGCTTGCGGGCCGTATCGCGCCGTTCCTGCTCTTCTTCAGCGGCGGACTCGGTTTCCTTTTCTTTGCAAAGGACCTGTGGTCGCAGCACAAAGGCTTTTTCGAATTTCTTTCGGCATTGCCCCACGATTACACGATCACGGATCTATTTCGCTGGGGCAATTCGATGGTCGTGCTCTTTATCACGCAGCGAAGCCTTCTGCTCGGAATGCCGCTTGCGATAATGGCGATCGACCGCCTTTGGATGTTCTTTTCCGCAAGCGAAGACGAGATCGCCGAGCGACATCCGCAGTTCGTGCCGCTCTTTATCCTCGGCGCTCTCGTCGGCACATTGCCGCTCGTTCACCTGCACAGCCTTTTGGTGATCTTCGTGGTCGCGGCGGCGTGCCTTCTGTTTTACATAAGGCGTTGGAAGGAATGGTTCACATTCGCGCTCGGCGTGTCGATCGTTGCCGTGCCGATCTTGGCTTGGCTTATGACGGGCGAGGCGTCGGACGCGTCGAAGTTCATCGGCTGGAATTTTGGCTGGGATAAAGGCGACAAGAACTTTTTTCTACTTCTGGCTTTTGAATACGGGCCTTGCGATCCCGCTAATTGCCGCCGGACTTTACCTTGCGTGGCGAAAGGGTTCGGAAGAGAAGCACCACGAACTGCGTTGCGCGGCGCTTTTCTACATTCCTTTTGCAGTGATCTTCGTTATCGCGAACGCGGCGAAACTTGCGCCGTGGGAATGGGACAATATCAAGATCCTGATCTACTGGTTCGCAGGTTCGATACCGTTCATTACGTTAGCGATAGTTTGGGCGTGGGAGAAAAAAGGCATCTGGCTGAAGGCCGCAGCCGCGGCGGCGTTCGTAACGCTTGTCGCATCGGGTGCTCTCGATGTCTATCGAACGGCGAGCGGGCAGAACGTTATAAAAGTATTTGACGCGGACGGCGTGAAGATCGCAGAGGCGATCAAAGCGAAGACGGCTCCGGCCTCGCTCATACTGAATGCCCCGACGTACAATTCCGCGGTCGTGCTTTCCGGACGCCGGTCCTTGATGCGTTACACAGGGCATCTGTCGTCGCACGGCATCGATTACGCCGAACGCGAGAAGGACGTAAAGTCGATCTATCTTGGCGGTGGTGTCGCGGACATACTGCTTCGCAAATACGGGATCGATTACGTGCTCGTTTCGCCGATCGAACGCAGCGACCTGAAGGCGAACGACGACTATTTCTCGAAATTCCCGCTCGTGGCCGAGAGCGGACAGTACCGCCTTTATAAAGTAAAATAGCTGAGTTCGCCGTTGCCCGCTGATGCACGAGACCGAGAAGATCGAAGGAATTCCTGAACGAAGAAAGCCCGATGTGCTCTGGCTTTGCGCCTCCGCGGCGATCACCGTGGCGGCATTCCTCTTCCGCTTCTACGACCTTACGCTCAAGCCGCTGCATCACGATGAAGGCGTGAACGGCTTCTTCCTGACGACGCTCTTTCGCACGGGCGTTTACAAATACGACCCGGCAAATTACCACGGGCCGACGCTTTATTACATCTCACTCTTCTTCTCGAAGATATTCGGGCTGAACACGTTCGCGGTGCGTGCGAGCGTTGCCGTCTTCGGTGTGCTGACGGTCGTGCTCGTGTTCTATCTCAAACGATATCTCGGCCGCATCGGAAGCCTTTCGGCCGCCCTTTTCCTGGCCCTTTCGCCCGGAATGACCTACATCTCGCGATATTTTATTCACGAGACCTTCTTTACATTCTGCACGCTCGCGATCGTCGTCGCGGTCGTGCTGTTCATCGAGAAGGAGCGCGCAGGCATCGGTGCGAAATTCTGGATGCTGCTTCTCCTTACGGCATGCTTTCTGCCGCCGGGGCTGAACATTGCGACGTACTTTGCAGGCAGCAGCGTGGTCGCGTTGTGGGCGTTCAGGGTCGCGGTCGTGATAGTTGAGGCGGTGCTGATCCTGCTCGTCCTCAAGAGTTTGCTCGAATGGCAGTCTGGCCGCCCGATCTATCTTCTGCTTGCTGCCGCCTCGGCCGCACTTCTTTTTGCGACGAAAGAGACGGCGTTCATCTCGATCGGCACGATGCTGATCGCGACCGTTGCCGCTCGGATATGGCAGCGTATGCGTACGCCGGAACCCGATCGCTCCGCGTGGTTCGGCCTTGGTTTTCTGCACTTTGCCGTGATCTCAGGCGCCGTCGTTTTCTACGGCTATTCGTTGAGTGCTCTCAAATGGGTGCACACGTATTATCTCGGCGAAGCGAGCGTAAAAGAGCCTTTTGCTTTCTATATGCTCTGCGTGCTTTCGGCGGCCGTGCTCGCGGCCTGGGCAATGTTCCTTTTCGCCTGTCGCGCACAGAAACTCTATGCCTTCCCCGAGCCCGAACTCAGCTATAAAGGCTTCGTCATAGCACTAGGTTCAGGCGCCGATCGGTTGCTGCTTATCTCGGCTTCGGGCGTCGCGTTCGTGTTCGTCCTTGCAGTGTTCTTTTCATCGTATTTCTCATATCCGGAAGGCCTTTCGCGTGCGGTCGAAGCCTATATGCTCTGGACGAAGACGGGCACGAAAGATCACACGCAGAACGGCGTGCTCGCTTATCTGAAATGGGGAATGAAGGTCGAATCGCCGCTGCTTCTGCTGTCGGGCCTCGGCGGAGCGATCGCGTTCTTTCGGCCGAAGCACCGTTTCGCGACATTCTCGGCATTCTGGGCGTTCGGAATGCTTGCGGCCTACACGATCATTCCGTACAAAACGCCGTGGCTCGCCCTAAGTTTCTATCTCCCGATGTGCCTGATCGCAGGCTACGGCATCAATGAGATCGTCTCTTCGCGCTTCGTCGCTGCAAAGCTAGCCGGCGTATTGACATTGGCCCTTGCGGTTACGCTTCTTGCCTACCAGGCGTACGACCTGAATTTTGTTCGATATGACGACGAGGAAATGGGCTACGTTTACGCGCACACGAAACGCGGTATGCTCGACCTCGTAAAGGAGATCGAACATTTTGCGGCAAAAAGTCCGGCCGGCCGCGACTCTACGATCGAGATCGTTTCGCCCGATTATTGGCCGCTCACGTGGTATCTGAATGATTATCCGCACGCGAACTTCTACGGAAGCCTCGTCGATGCGAATACATCGGAGATGATCGTTGCAAAGAAGAACGATCAGGATACGCAGGTCGTCGAGAAATACTCCGCGCATTACAAATTCGTCGGCGTCTATCCGCTCCGGCCGGGCGTCGATCTGATGCTCCTTGTCCGTCGAGATCTCGCTGACCCGCAAGATCAGGACCTATACAAGATCTACGAATACGAATCGAAATAGCGCTCCTTGGTTTTTTTACGATCTTCCAAAACAAAACCGCATACATTTTCGTAAAACCTGCCGACAGAGGATCAAAAGGAGATCTTGATTATGAAGTATCTTTGTGCCTTCGGGCTGATGGCAATGCTTGCGGCAAGTGTATTTGCCGGCGACATAAAGAATGGCAGCGACCTCATAAAACGCGATGCACGCAAAATACGCGGGCAAGTGGTACAAGACGCTGACATTCGAGCAAAAGACGACCAATTTTCTCCCGGACGGAAAGACGGATGTCGCAACGTGGTATGAAGCGATGAAGGTCCCCGGCTATCTGCGAATCGATTTTGCCCCGACGGAAAAGGGCGACGGTATCCTATTCGCGGACGGCAAGATGTTTTCCTTCAAGGACGGCGTGACGAAAGGCGGCCGCAACTTCGTACATCCGCTGATGGTCGTCGGGTTCGATGTCTACGGACAGCCCGCTCAGACGACGATCGAACAGGTAAGGAAAATGGGCATCGATCTTGAGAAGATCCACGTCGAGAAATGGCAGGGCCGGGACGTTTACGTCCTTGGGGCCGATAAGGGCGACGTTCGCTCGCCGCAGCTCTGGGTCGATAAAAAACGACTCGTTTTCGTGCGTCTTATCCAACTTACGGGCAAGGAAAAGAAGAACGTGAGCGAAACTCAGTTCAATAAATACGTAAAGGCGGGCGGCGGCTGGGTCGCTGCCGAGGTTTTGTTCTTTGTCGATGGAAAGCACACAACGAGCGAAGAATACACGCGGATAAAGGCGGATGCGAACCTGAGCACCGACCTTTGGGATCCGGAAAAATGGATGAGCGTCGATAAGGATTATTGGAAATAGCTCGATCAATTCAAGGTTCCAGCGAAAAGAGGCCGCCGGCGTTCACCGGCGAGCCTCTTATCTTTTTCGGACGGAAATGCTGCCCGAGCTTAGCTTTGCTGATGCGCTTCAACGAACCAGAGCAGCTTGTCGATGCTCCGGGAAACGCTGGTGAAGAGATCGGCCGTGTCCGCATCGCCGAGTTCTTCGGTCTTGTCGATGTCGGCCCGTACACGGCGTCCGAATTCGGCGAGAGCGGTCGATAAAGCGTCAACGTGGTCGGCGCCGTCCGAGATCTCGAGCGGATACTCCGGCAGTTCGGAATTTTGTGCGGCAACACGGACGGTCCCGAGCGCGGTGCCGCCGAGCGACGTGATGCGTTCGGCGATCTCATCCGCCATCGGATCAACCTCACCGGCGACGCGGTCAAAAAGCTCGTGGAGAGCGATGAAGCTCATTCCCTTTACGTTCCAATGAGCCTGTTTCGCCTGCGACTTCAGGTCGGCGGCATCGGCGAGCCTTTGGTTAAGAATGGCGATAAGCTTTTCACGTGCGTCCTTTGGTATATCGATCTTTGTATTATGCATATCAACTCCTCCTTTTAGAGTTAGAATAATTCTAAATCAAGTAGAATGTAATGTCAAATGCCGCGGCGGCCTAGTCGGGGAACACCGGCTTCGGTTCCGCGTTTCCGGGAAAGGGCACTCCGTTCATGGGAGCATTGGCCGCACCGCCTCCGGGCTGCATCGAGACGCCCGTGCCCCGGAATAGCGGCGTGAAGATCCACTTTGAATGATTCTCGATGCCGTAGTATGCGACGATCGACTTCCCGCGGTCCTGGCTTGCGACGCCGATAAAAGGCGTGTTCTCGGTAAGGATCTCGACATCCTCTTCGACCGGGGCCGTCTTGTCGGACTCTGTCTCGGTATTGAGCGAATTGACTATGACGATCGCCCAGCGGTCGAACATCCGGCTCGGGTTCGAGGGGAGCAGGCCGCCGTTAAAGGCCTGAACGCTTTTTGCAAAGGGAGCGAGCGATTTTCCATCTGCCGGGATGAGCCGCCATTTTCCGTCCTTGCTCAATGGGTCGATCGCGGCTGAGGGACGCAGGATCTGGCGTGTGCGGCTGCCTTCCGGGAGGCCTTCGAGAAGGTCGTCCATCGAATTCGGAAGTTTCGCTCCGCGGTAGAACTCGACATACTGCCGGATAGCGTCGGCGACCTCTTCACCACGTGCGATCGCCTCGAGCTCGCGTTCACGTTGGATCTCGGTGGCGATCGTCGGGGCAACCGCGAGGAGTGCGACGGCGAAGATCGCCATCACCGCCATTACGGCGATCAGGGTCATACCGCTTTCTTGCCGGCGGTCACTGATCGTTGTCGTCCACATCTTCCTTTGAGCCTTTATCGCCGTTCTGAGGCGGATTCACGGGCGTCCGCTGAGGCCTGAGGTTGTTGCACGGGATCCCCGGCGGACAGTTCGCCGGATCGATCTGCTGCTGCACAGGTTGCTGCTGCGTGTAATTCGGATAGCCCTGATTGATCTGCGGATAGCCTCCGCGTCTCGGTTGGCCGATCGGGAAAGACTGGTTCCCGCCCGGCACATCGGCGGCCTGCGCGATCGGTATCCTGTGTTTGAAGCCGAGCGAAGTATCCTCGAACATCGCCTCGCCGGGGGTAAGTTTTATCAGTCGGAATCGGCCGCCTGCGACATCGTTTATCCTAAGGCCGAACGGCTTACCGTCAGATCTTCCCGTATCCATAAAGTAGCCCGTGTCGTTATTGAAACGCTTACGGCCGATCATGCCGAGATACGTGTACGCGGGTTTTGGCGGCGCCTGCACGGTGAGCATGAACTGCGTCGAGTACTTCTTGCCGTCGGGCGACTGGACGATTATCTGCCGCGAGCCTTCGGTCGTGAGCAGATTTGCCGGAATGTTCGCGACAAGTTTTTGCGGGCTTACGAACTGCGTCGGGAATTCCGTCTGATTGAAGTAGATGTGCGAGGTCGGTTCGAAGCGGTCGCCTGTCACCTCAAGCCGGATCCCGTTGGTGCCGGCATAGACGGTCGGAGGATTGATCCCGACAAGTTCGTATGCGGGCGTCGGCGTAGGCGTCGGTGGCTTTGGCGTCGGCGCAACGAACGGCGTCGGGCTGTACGGCGTCGGCTTCGGCGGTTCGTAGAACGCAAATATGTTGCGTCCAGGGTCGGGCGCCGGAATATTCGCGGGCATTACGACGGGCGTCGTCGTGTCGTTAAAGGCCTGTTCGTCGGCGGTCGGAAGCGAGAACGCACCGGGAGCCGCGGGCGACGGTTTCGGCGTCGGAGTGGCCTGCGTTGAGGCGGCCGGCTTTGGCGAACTTGCGAAAATACCTCGCCCGAACGCGTAAAAGAGCGCAACGATCGCTAGCGCGCCGAGCACGATCGCGGCGATCAGCTTCTTGCGTTCATTCGGATCGTTCATTACGCGAGCTGCCATTACTGCGTCGCTCCTTCATTCGCCATCGGCGGTGCAAAATTCGGCCGGCGGAAATACGCGGCCATCTCGATGCGGAGCGAGACGATCTCGCCGTGCGTCTTGCCCTTTGGTTTTTGCGGTTCGGCCTGCGTGTTGGGATTCACGGCAAGCGGAAATCCGTTCTGATCGAACGCGGCCGGCGCTCCCGTATTCTGAGCAGGCGGCTTTGTCGGGTCAGCCTTCTGCTGCGTGTCCGAAGGTGCGAGCTCGATCGCGGAGATAACAACGAACTCGCCGCCGGTCTCGATATCGCGGATAAACCGGCGAAGGTCTTGATACGAACCTTCGACCGTCGTTGTCACATAGACGCCGGGAAACAGGCTGCGAAAACGCTCGCGTCCGCGTTCTTCCTGCGACTGGTTGTTCGAGGTGCCTTCCGTGATCGGTTCAAGCGGCTGGTAATCCGGCCCGTTCGTATTTACGAGGTGATAGGCGGCGATAAGCCCGTTTATCCGCTGGTACAACGCACTGCGGCCGTTGTCGGCGGCGGGCAGATAGCGGAGTTCGAAATTATCGGCGCTGTCGAGCAGCTTTGCGACCTGGCTTTCGGTCGTAGTGATCTGGCCGTACTTGTCTGCGCTGAGATCCTTTCGGCTTCGAGGCGGTCGGCCTCCGAGCGGTTCTTTACGACCTCGTTGTTCGAAGGAGCTACAACGAACGCATACAGCGCGATCGCCGCAAACACGAAAAAGCCGCTTACGGCGACTGCCGCG
Source organism: Acidobacteria bacterium OLB17 (assembly GCA_001567505.1). Classification (GTDB taxonomy): domain Bacteria; phylum Acidobacteriota; class Blastocatellia; order Pyrinomonadales; family Pyrinomonadaceae; genus OLB17. The sequence continues at coordinate 10,205 of LLEU01000061.1, forward strand.
ATCTCGAGCGGGCCCCACATCCCGGCGTAAACCTTTCGCGGGCGGCGGGAGTAAAGCGTCGGGTCCTGCGTTGGTGCTTCAGGTGCGGCCTGTTCAACGGGCGGTTCGATCTCAGCCATTATTCACCGCCTCCCGTTGAATTCTGCGCGATGTCGGGCGAAGGTGCTGTGTAGCTGTAACCCGGCGAATAGACCACGCGGAGCGAATATTCCGTATAGACGGAAAGGTCTGTCTTCTGCAGGTCCTGGCCGCGGAGTTCAGCAAGGAAAAGGCCAGAATTCTGCATATTCTGGATCATCTGCTGCACGCCGGCGTAATCGCGGCTGATGACTCCGAGCTCGAGTTCGGCCCGCACCTTTGCGCCGTCCGTGTAGATATGCTGAACGGAGATCCGCGAGGCCGAGACGCTTCCGGGCAGAACGCCTTCGAGGTCGGCAAAGAGCCTTGACCAGCCGAACGCCTTGTTCGCGACGAGGCGATGAGCGGCGCTCAGGACGGTCCGCTGTTCGGGTGTGAGCTGTTGGCGAACCTTCTCGCCCTCGCCCTTTAGTCGTGCGATCTCGGCATTCGAGGCCTCGATGCGTGCGGCGAGAACCTTATTCGTGTCGGAATTTTGCTTGAGCTTTGCAAGGCAGACGATGCCGAGCACGCCCGCGGCAAGCAGAAGCGCCGCCGCTGCCAAATACGGCAGGACGCGGTTCCGGAATGGCCGTGTGGCCAGATTAAGGTCTGAAATGCGAGACAATCTTGTACCCTTTATCGAAAACTTTCGCCCGTTCATTGTAAAGATCCTTGTCGAGGCCGGGCGAAGGTGCAGTTTAGCACGAAAAACCGGGCAATGTCTTTCACGCATCCGCACGCCAAGTTGTTGCGAAATCTTTTCTTTCGGACCTTAAGGCCGTTTCGTTCCCGGTTCGATCAGCAGGACATTTCGTTTTGCCTGCACGATGAGGCCGCGGCGTTTTGAGGTGACCTCGATATGCCTTTCCGCCACGCCGTGCTCTGCCGAAACGGGCATTTTCGGCACATACGTAACAACATATGAGGAATCGATCATCTGGGCGACAAGGCCGGTCTTATCCTCCATTTCGTCTATCGACATCGGGCCGATGAACTCGCCGTTCGTATTTTCGGCAAGTTTCTCGAGCTGCTGCTCGGAGGCGATCAGGTCGGCCTCGCGGGCCTTCAGCTTCTTAAGGAACGGGCGATCGACGACGAAGGTCTTTGCTTTCGGGGCTTTGGCGACGTCGCGAGCGCCGTTCGGCAGGTCGTTGGCGATCTGGTCGGGCATTGCTTTCGGAGGCGGCGTCTTGGAAATGCCTTTTGCCCGCGGCTCGATGTCGGCGGCTTCCATTGCCGCAAAGCTCAGCACGTGTACGGTGATATTTGCCGCCCGCAGGCGATCAAAGGCGGCGGATTTCTTCTCAGCACTCACCGAACTGTCGGTCCCGTCCGTGATCAGCACAAGCTGGTTGTTGTCGCTCTCGGTCCCGGCGAACATCTTCGCGGCCATATCCAACGCGGCGACGAAGGCCGACCTGGTGCCGAAATTCGAGCTGTTGACGGCGGCGCGGCTAGCGGCGCGTTCAAGTGTCCAACCGGAAAGCAGTTCGGGTTTGTTCGCGTATGACATCACGGCGACCTTGTCCTCAGCACGCAGCGAATTGATGAGCGCAAGTGCGATCCTTCGTGTCTTGTCGAGCGTTTTTACCGAACGAAGTTCCCCGCCTGTGTCCATTATGACGAGCACATTGGCCGGAATGTACCGCACGCTTGCGGGCTGATGCAGGATGTTGTCCTCGCGGATGACGAGATCGTCGGCGGTAACGCCCTTGAAGAAGCTGCCTTTTTCGTCAAAGGCGAGCACGTTCAGCTTTATTTCCTGCGTCGAGATCTTCAGCGGTTCTTCGGGCGTAGGCGTCGGTACGGGCGTCGGCTGAACGCGGCCCGCTTGGCCGTATGCTGCGGCTGCGGCAAGCAGCATCAAAGGCAGAAGGCCGATGCGCCGGAATTTTGAATATATCTGCTGCATCACAATAGCTTAAAAGAAAGTTTGATGCATGCGCCGCAGATTTCTTTGCACACGCGTCACAGCTCGGGATTCTCTTCCACGAAATCGATCAGATTCCCGACGTAGGAAGAGAACGGCGGGCAGGCGATGCCGTGTTTCTTTAGAAGCTCGTCGGCGACGGCCGTGTCATATTCCTGCTCGATGAAGAAATATGGCACACCGTAATGCGGAAGGCCTGTGATAACGGGCGAGATCGACGTGTTGAGGAACCATTTCGTCAGGGCGACCGACGGCGCGAACTCGGACTTTCGGCCGGTCAGCGAATACGCGATCGCGTCAAAGATCTCGGACGTCGTGAGCGGTTCTGGATCGGCGATCGCGAGCGTCTTGCCTTCTGCATCCTCATCGGAGGAAAGTGCGGCGATCGCGTCAACAACAAAATCGACCGGCACAAGATTAAGCCTAACGCGTTTATTCCCAACATTTAGGATGCGTAGAAAGATCGGGGCCTTTCGAAGATATTGGATCAAATAGTAGATGCCGTCGTATTTTGCGGTCTCGCCGCTTTCCGAGTCGCCGACGACGACCGACGGGCGAAAGATCGTTACGGGAAGCTTCTCCTTCAGCCTTTCGACCTCGAGTTCGGCGAGGTATTTGCTCTCTTCGTAAAAATTCTTAAAGCCGGCGGAATGTTCCAATTCGGTCTCGAGAATGCGGCCCGTGCGTTCGCCGGCGACATAGCAGGTCGATATGTAGTTGTACCGCCGCAGATTCGCGATCTCGCCGACGAGCTCATTCACGTTCCGCGTTCCTTCGACATTCACGGCAATGGCGGAGTCGCGGTCGATACCGAGGTCGTAGATCGCCGCAAAATGGAAAACGCTTGTCACTTCGCGGCGGATCGCCTCGAGGTCTTCTTCCGAGGCTCCGAGGTGCGGTTCGCGAATGTCGCCCTCGATTATCGAAAAACATTCGAGCGGCGTAGATGTCGCCTCAGAGATCGCGGCTGCTTCTTCCATAGCCTGTTCGACGAACTGCGGCTGAACGAGCAGGAAGAACTGGACCTCGCTGCGCGCCAACTTTTCGACGAGGCGGGTCGCAAGAAAACCCGGAAAACCGGTTACAAGGATCGTTTCACGAAAAAGCACGTTCTATATTCTACCAACTCCTGCAAGATATTTGGCAGGAAAGGTGAACTTAGAAGGCCGGCGGAAAGTATCTTGTCTTTTTGCCGCGTTGCGAACACAATAGAGATAAGGAGATACGGCGATGACCAATGAAGAAAGGGCTGCCTACGCGCGCAAGAAATGCCGCGAGATAATGACCTCGAACGTAAGAACGGCCGAGCGCCGCACCTCGCTCAAAGAAGCGGCGTTGCTGATGCTTAACGGCGATATGGGAGCAGTTCCCGTCGTCGAGGACGGCAAGATCGTCGGGATCGTCACGGACAGGGACATCGTCGTCCGCGGCGTTGCCGACGGCGTCGGGCCCGAGACGATGCTAGGCGACATTATGACCACCGACCTTTTTTACGATCGGGCCGGAGACTACGTTTTCGAGGCCGTCAGGCTCATGGGTGAAAGAAAAGTAAGGCGTCTTCCCGTCGTCGAAGAGGACGGAAGGCTTGCTGGCATCATCGCGATGGCGGATGTCGCACTACAAAGCGAGGACGAGCAGGCGATCGCCGAAACATTGGAAGAGATCTCGTCCGGCGCCGGGTTCTGGCAGAATAAATAGTCCCAATTTTCAATATGGCAAAGTCCATAAATCGTCATTTCCAGTTCATTTCGGCCTCACGCAATGTTCGGTCAGGCAACCTTTGGTACCCGGCGGCTGACGTTTATCAAACAGGCGAAGGCTGGATCGTGAAGGTTGAGCTAGCCGGCGTTTCTCCTGAAGACATCGTGATCGAGGTGCACGGAAAGACGCTCTACATCTCGGGCACCAGACGCGACCGCTCGTGCGGCGTCGGTGCGAACTACCATCAAATGGAGATCACGTATAGCAATTTTGAAAAGACCCTGAATTTCCCTGCTTCGATCGAAGGCGCGCGTGTCGAGCACAATTTCGACAACGGCCTCCTGATGATCCACTTAAGGAAAGGTGCAAATGGCTGATAATATCCCCGAAGGCGAGAACGAAAAACAGATCGACAACCTACCCGCGGAACTTGAGATCCCGGTCCTGCCATTGCAGAACACGACGCTCTTCCCCGAAACGGTCGTTCCGCTCGCGGTCGGCCGCGAGCGCTCGACGCGCGCCGTCGAGGCCGCTCTTGCATCAGAAGAAAAGCTCATTGCCTGCCTTACCACAAAGGCCGAGAACGTGACCGGCGATGATGCCACTCCGGCCGATCTCTATCAGATCGGCACCATCGTGAACATCAAGCGGATGATGCGCAACGAGGGCGTGATGCAGCTCATCGTGCAGGGAATGGTGCGGTTCGAGGTGATGGAGTGGATCAGCGAGCAGCCGTATATGCGCGCAAAGGTGCGCGTGCAATCGGAACTTAAGGTCGTCGATCCCGAAGAGGTCGAGGCCTTGAAGCGCAACATTCAGGGAATGATACAGCAGGCACTCGCACTGCTTCCGAACGTGCCGCCCGAGATCCGTATGGCGATCCTTTCGCAGCAGGATCCCGTTCAGCTTGCGTATTTTCTTGCTTCCGTGCTTGAGCTTGGCACGGAGACCGAGCAGAAGATGCTCGAATCAAGCACCGTTGACGGACTTCTGACGCTCACGCACGCAGCTCTTGCACGCGAACTCGAGATAATGGAGATCCGTTCGAAGATCGCGACCGAGGCTCAGCATGAGATGGATAAGTCTCAGCGGGATTACGTCCTTCGCCAGCAGATGAAGGCGATCCAGAAAGAGCTTGGCGACGATGAGACGGGCGAAAAGGCCGAGGCCGAACAGCTCCGCGAGCGGCTCGAAAAGGCCGATCTTCCCGACGACGTCCGCAAAGAAGCGACCCGCGAGCTGAAGCGAATGGAGCAGCTTCCGCAGTCCGCGCCGGATTATCACGTAATACGGACGTATCTCGAATACGTGCTGGAATTGCCCTGGCGAAAGTCGAGCGAAGAAAAGCTCGACCTTGCCGAAGCGCAAAAGATCCTCGATGAGGACCATTTCGGGCTTGAGGACATAAAGGAGCGAATCCTCGAATCGCTTGCGGTCGTCAAACTTCGCCCGGACAGCAAGAGCCCGATCCTTCTATTCGTTGGGCCGCCGGGAGTCGGTAAGACGAGCCTCGGACGTTCGATCGCGCGTGCATTGGGACGCGAATTCGACAGAATGAGCTTGGGCGGAATGCGCGACGAGGCGGAACTTCGCGGCCACCGACGCACGTACATCGGCGCGATGCCCGGCCGGATCGTTCAGTCGCTGCGGCGCGTCGGCGTGAACAACCCCGTACTGATGCTCGACGAGATCGACAAGCTCGGCAACGATTTTCGCGGCGATCCCGCGTCCGCACTGCTCGAGATCCTCGATCCGGCGCAGAACAATACTTTCCGCGACAATTATATGGACCTTCCGTTCGACCTGTCGAAGGTCTTCTTTATCGCAACGGCGAACCAGCTTTCGCCGATCCCGATGCCGCTGCGCGACAGGATGGAGATCATCCAGCTTGCGGGCTACAGCGACCGCGAAAAGCTTCAGATCGCGAAGCAATACCTTATTCCTCGACAGATCAAGGAAACCGGCCTTACGCCGGAGCAGCTTGAGATCAGGGACGACGCCGTCAACCTTCTGACGATGCGTTACACGCGCGAAGCCGGCGTGCGGCAGCTTGAGCGTTCGATCGGCAATCTTGCACGGAAGGTCGCTCTCAAGGTCGCTCAGGGTTCGACCGACAAGGTCGTCATCTCGGCCGAAGAGATACGCGGCTACCTCGGCTCGCCGCGTGTTTTCCCCGAGGAGGCCCGCAAGGAACTGCCGCCCGGAGTTGCGACCGGGATGGCGTGGACGGAAATGGGCGGCGAAGTGCTTTTCATCGAGACGACGCTGCTTCCGGGCGGTGGCGGCCTTACGCTTACGGGCCAGCTCGGCGACGTTATGAAAGAAAGCGCGCAGGCGGCACGTAGCTATCTCTGGTCGCACGCGGCCGAGTTCGGCATCGACACCGAACTCATCAAGCACAACGGCATACATATACACGTTCCGGCGGGCTCGATCCCGAAGGACGGCCCTTCGGCCGGCGTTACGATGGCGTCGGCGATGGCGTCGCTTTACACGGGCAGAAAGGTGCGCTCGGACACGGCGATGACGGGCGAGATCACACTTTCGGGACTTGTTTTTCCGGTCGGCGGCGTTAAAGAAAAAAAGTGATGGCGGCGCACCGTGCCGGCATCCGCCGCATCATCCTTCCTGACAGGAACGAACCTGATACGGACGAGATCCCGGATGACGTAAAGAAGGAGCTCGAATTCATTCCGGTCAAGTATATTTCCGAAGTGCTGAAGGCGGCGCTGGAACCGACGGGCACGCCGCCAAAAGTGGATGAATATCGCCCGCCATCAAAGGACGAGAAGCCGCATTCCGGCGAACAGCCCTCGGCCTAGGACCTTTTGGCCGCACGAAAACGCGGATTCAGCTCGATCGCACGGGCGAAATGCTGTTCCGCAAGCTCGTCCATTCCTGCGCCTTTTAGCCGCATCCCAAGCATCCAGTGAAAGAGCGGGTCGTTCGGCGTCAACTGATCGGCCCGTGCTCGAAACTCCGCGGCGAGAGTCTGATCGCCTGCCGCTTTTGCGGCACCTTCGAGGAAAGCATTCGTAAGCGGGAGGTTCGGATTCTCTCTCGCGGCCTGCGACCAAGTATCAAAGGCGTCCTTCTGCCGCCCGAGTCCCCAAAGCGCCTCGCCTTTTTGCTCGAGTGCGAGCGTTAGGTCGGGGCGTTCGGCAAGCGCGGCGTCGAGGCTCTTGATCGCGTCGACGTGTTTGCCTGTCCGGTTAAGAATGGCGCCTCGGTAGTAATCCGCAAGTGCCTTTGCCGCACCGCTCTCGTGTGCGGAAGCGTCTGCGAGCGTTGCAACTGCCTTGTCCGAATCGCCGTCGAGGAATTCGAGCCATGCGAGCTTTGAGAGTGCTTGAACGTTGGTGAAGAGGCCGTTGGCACGGGCGGTCGAAAGATGCAGGCGGCCGGCGGCGATATTCTTTTTATCTGCGGCCGAGAGCCACTGCGAAGGGTCGGCCTGCGCGAGCGCGACCTCGTCCGGCAGATGAACGGATCCAAAGGCCTTGGCGCCCTGCCATTCGTGATAGCGTATCCAGCCGCTGTGTGCCGTAAGGCCGAGCCAAACGAGCGACAGCACTAGGAAGATCGAACCCGCGTGCGTTACCTTGCCGGTGTTCTTTAGGTTGAACTGATAAAGGGAGAGGTCTTTCGAGACGAAAAGGCGGTAGGTTCGCCAGGCGATGAACGTCGTGATGCCGGCAAGAGCCAATGCAAGCAGCATCGGGATCAGTTGATACGTATCCCAGACGGCGTAAAGACTTGCAAAGAAGATGACCGCAGCCCCGATCTCTTCGGGCCAGGTGAGCGAATACGTCTTCTTGACCTTCTTAGGCGCGCCGAGCGACGGCTTTCCGAACCCAAAATAGAGAGCGTTGGTCGGACAGACACTTACGCAGTCGAGGCATTTCATACATCCCGGATCGACGACCATTCCGTGTTCGCGCACCTCGGCGTGGACGATGACATTCGACGTGCAGGCGGCGGTGCAGAAACCGCATTGGTCGCAGGCGTCGGTCACGCGGATCCGGCCAACAGCAAGTTTATCCGCGACGCCGAAAAAGCCTCCGTATGGGCAGGCGTAAGTGCAGAAGCCTTTTGAGCCGAGAAAATACACCGTCACAAACCCGCAGATGAAAAGGAACGGGATCGCGACGGCAAGCGTCGGGAAAGTGCTCCAAAAATCCTGCGTTACGATGTGGTTCGTAAATTGCGGAATGAAGCCTTCGCCGGGCGGCGGTGCAAGGAACCGGTTCAGCACCGGAAGCCCGAACATATAAAGTGCAGCAAGCAGCGGGACGAACATCAAGAGCCTTGAGCGGAAAGGCCGAGGCTTGATGCCCATCTTCTTCAGCAGCCAGGCGGCAAGATCCTGAAGGGCGACGACGTGGCATGCCCAGCCGCAGATCCAGCGGCCGAGTATAAGGGTCGAAAGTATCGCAAGCGCAAAAAAGATGAATCCGGCGTTGACGGCGCCTCGGCTGAGCGTCTCCATTGCTTCGGAAGGTTCGATCGGTGAGACGGTCGAACCTGAGATCCGCCATTGGATAAAGTGGGCCGTCATCAAGGCCGTAAGCAGAATGAGCGCGGCGGCGCGCCAACGACTCACACGCGAATGCGGGACCTTCGCAGTGGCGTTCTCGTTGTTTGGGAGGACAGGCAGTGCGACCGACTTTCGCCGTTCGCCTGGCTCGCCTGTGCAGCTGCTTTTCATAAAACCTGCAAAAAATGGCCGATGCACATTGGCCGAGGATAATGCGTTCCCTTAGAAATACTATACAAAAGACTTGCTATTAGCACCCGAACGGGTGTAAAAAGGTGGATACGTCTCCGCGACAAAACATCCTAGACTGACAAAGAACGGCAAAATGCCGCGCCGGCCCATTGGGTAAAGGTGATCAAGAGTTAAGCTATGTTAAAGCCAATTTTAATTGCGTTGCTCCCATTCCTGTTTTTATTTAACAGCGGATCGGGTGCCCTGCTTTCGGGTGCGAAACCAAAGCCCGACGGCTATTCAGGAACCCTAGAAAAAATGCTCGTTGAGAGCGGCACCGTATCGCTGCGGGCCGATCTGAGCAAGCTGAACGCGAATGCGGGCACTGTCATCATCGATATGCCCGTAAAAGCGAACTCGTTCTTTACGGTCCTCGTTTTCAACGACGAGCTTCGCGGCCCGAATCCGGGCTCGATGGATCTTGTGGGCAGTTTTTCGGGCGGCAGGGGCCGCTCGGCGATCTCGCTGAACGATCTCGTTCTCGAAAATCAGGCCTGGGAGGACGGCGGCGACCTCGTCCTGCGAAATGCCAGAACAGGTATGGTCTATTTCCGCGTCGAAGGCCAGGAATACACCTACAATCCAATGGTTCGCGGCCTTGTTGCCTCGAACGGCCGTCTCGTCGTAACGAACGATTTTGCGGCCTCGCTCGGACGCAAGGATCTCGCCGGCCTGACGATCGGCACGATCGGCCTTGACGTAAGGCTCCGCACGATCGAGAGTTCGCAGATCGTTGACGGAGAGGTCAAATCCGAAGATATGCCGGCAATGGCGCCTTCGGACGGAACCGTTCCGGGGCCTGATGTGATAGTCGGCGACCTTTCGGGCCTTGCACAGTTCGGTTCAAGTTCGGGAACGCAGGTCGGCCTCGCGGTCGCAACGGATTCCTGCAACTTCGGCACGGAGAATCTGCATTGGCAGGCGAATCCGTCTAACGATCACCCTGTGATCCCGCAGAATCTCTACAGGATGTCGGCAAGCGGCGACAGGATGGAGCAGATCGGGCAGTCTAACGTGAAGCACGCCTTCACGGCCCTTACGATGAACATTTGCAGCCTGGGCTGCAACGGCGTCGGCGGGTCGAACCTCGGCTCGGGATGTTCCGATCCGTATTCGGCGAGCCTTAACGCCGGGCCGAATCTCGGCTCGCGTGCCTGGATCAACCCGTTCACAGGCGCTTTTCCGCGGGGAGATTCCGCAACGCCGAACAATTCGCACACGGGCCATTCGCACACCGGAACCTCGCACCGCATCCTTGTCGAGATCGATGACCTCAACACTTCGTTGAACGCAGGTGCAAAATACTTTGCCGAGGGGCAGTACATTACGCCGCACGAATATGCCTGGTGCCAGTCGCATCCGGGAGAGTGCAATATGTATAACAACGTGTCCTACCGTCAGTATTCCGTGACAGGCACGAACAGCCCGTTCAGCTTCTCACCGCAGGCTGCGACCGTTCGTATGAAGCCCGCGATCATGGCATGGACGGGAGCGACGACCGTTGAGCTTCAACCTGCCCCGGGGACGGACGGTGTTGCGATCATGGCGTACAAGGTCACGAACCCTACGCCGGGCGTTGGCATTACGAATACGCGATCTACAACCAGAACCTCGATCGCGGTATTCAATCCTTCAGCGTGCCCGTCGGCACCGCGAGCATCTCGAATATCGGGTTCCACGCACCGCCGCAGCACCCCGGATGGGCGAACGATGGAACGGTCGGAAACGGCGGTTTTAGCAGTATGCCGTGGGCGACGGATCAGTCGGGCGGCTCGCTGACGTGGTCAAGCGAGACGTTCGCTCAAAACCAAAACGCGAACGCGATCCGCTGGGGCACGACCTACAACTTCCGGTTCGATTCGACGAGCGCACCCGTCACGACGACGGCGACCATCGGCTTCTACAAAACGGGGCAGCCGATAACCGTCAACGTGCAGGCACCGTCATCCTCTGTGCCGCCGGCGACCTATACGGTCTCGGGCCGCGTTGTGAACAGCTCGGGAATGGGCGTCGGTTATGAACGCGTTTTCCTTTCCGGAGATGTTACGCGAGCCGGTGCTTTGACGAATCCATTCGGCTACTTCTCGTTCACGAACGTTGCGGCCGGCAATTACACGATCGGTGTCGCCTCGCGTCGTTACACGTATCCGTCGTCGCAGATCACGGTCAGCGACAATATCTCGGATATCCTGATAACGGCGAATCCGTAGCACCTCGGGTTCGAGAGGCTGGAGCTTCGCCTTTAGGAGCTCCGAGTATCATTGATGCGGCCGGGCCTTCGTCATTGGGGCCCGGCCGCTTTTCTTTTTCCGAAGAGCGTCGGCGGTGGAAAATTTCTGCAAAAAAATCCCTAAACTCCCAAACTTCCGTCGTTTCGAGTAGAAATGCGGCGCAAATAAAGTGTATTCTATTCTAATTAGACGTTTTGGGCGACAGGCGGCCTTACATTGTGCCTTTTCTGCAGGACGCGCGGCAGATTCAGGCTTTTCCCTCCCCGGTTCGAGAAACGGATCTAATTACAAAAGCTTAGGGAACTTAAGAAGCGGAAGATGGCATTTAAGTCTTTATTTAGTTTATTTTCGAGCGATCTAGCAATTGACCTCGGAACGGCAAACACCCTTGTTTACGCGAACGGACGCGGGATAGTCGTCTCGGAGCCTTCGATCGTTGCGATCAACAAGGTGACGAATCAGGTCGAGGCGGTAGGCCGCGACGCCAAAGAGATGCTCGGCCGAACGCCGGGCAATATCGTCGCCATCAGGCCGATGAAGGACGGCGTCATCGCGAATTTCGAGGTTACGGAGAAGATGCTCCAGCACTTCATCCGAAAGGCTCACAACGGCAAGTCGTGGGTGCGCCCGCGGGTCGTCATCGGCATCCCGTCCGAGATCACGCAGGTCGAGCGCCGTGCGGTCGAGGATTCGGCATACAGAGCAAAGGCCTCGGAGGTCTATCTCGTTGAAGAGGCGATGGCGGCGGCGATCGGAGCCGGCCTTCCGATCACGGAGCCGCACGGCAATATGGTCGTCGATATCGGCGGCGGCACGACGGACATCGCGGTCATTTCGCTTTCGGGAATCGTCTATTCGCGAGCCGTACGCGTTGCCGGCAACGAGATGGACGATGCCATCACGCAGTACATCAAGCGCAAATACAACTTGCTGATCGGCGAACGCACCGCCGAAGCCATCAAGATCGCGTTGGGAAGCGCATTCCCGCTCGAAGAGCCGCTGTCGATGGACGTCCGCGGCCGCAACCTGATCGAAGGCATCCCGAAGACGATCACGATGACGGACGAAGAGATCCGCGAGGCCCTCTCGGATGCGATCTCGACGATCATCAACGCCGTCCGCGTCGCTCTCGAAAGGACGCCGCCCGAGCTTTCGGCGGATATCGTCGAACGCGGCATCGTCCTTACAGGCGGCGGAGCACTTCTGAAAAATCTCGACAAACGCCTGATGATCGAGACCGGCCTGCCGGTCGTGATCGCAGAAGATCCGCTCTCGTCGGTCGTGCTCGGCACAGGCAAGATGCTTTCGGATTTCGAGCTCCTCAAACGCGTAAAATGGGATAACTCGATGATGACGGGAAACTAAGGAGTTCACGGCCAAAGGTTCCCGGGACACGAGAGGCAGGATACCCACGCTTGCCGGAATGTGCCTGAGAAGCCTAACCCGTTGGGCCGATCGCGATGGTTGAGCGTAGTCAAAAGGAAGTATGGCGATTGGCTCCCTGGCTGATGATCGCCCTCCTTTTACTTAATTTCATTTTAATGGCCCTTGACGCCCGCGAAAGCACATCGGGCAAGCTCGTGGTACGCTCGTGGACCCAAACGGCCGCAGACTTCGTCCAATCGCCGGTAACTACCGTCTCTGCCGCCGTCTCGAACTACTTCTCTTCGATCGCCAATCTCCGATCAGCTCAGGATGAGAACACGACCCTGAAACAGCGGGTTCAGGAGCTTGAGGTCGAATTGCGGCAAAAGGACGGCCTTTCGAGCGAGAATGAACGGCTGCGCGCGTTGCTGAGCCTGAAGGACGAGAGTAAGTACAAGGTACTGACGGCGCGCATCATCGGCCGCGATCCGTCGGCGTGGTTCAATGCTTCGATCATCAATCGCGGCAGTCTCGACGGCGTTGCTCTCAATATGCCGGTCGTGACAGATGGCGGAATCGTCGGCCGTGTTACGGCCGTCAGCCCGCTCACGTCGCAGGTCGATCTCATCACGTACAGCAAATCCGGCGTTGGCGGCATAGTTGGCGAGGTTGGGTCGACGAACGCGTTGGGCGTCGTCGTCGGTACGGGAAAGACCGATATCCTCGAGATGAAGTATGTCCCCGGAACCGCCGAGGTCGAGGTCGGGCAGCCGATATTCACCACGGGGCAAGACGGGATCTATCCCGCGGGGCTGAAGATCGGTGAGATCGTAAATGTCGTGCGAGGTTCGGCTACGACCGCGCACAAGATCGAGATCCGGCCCGCGGCAAAACTTGATTCGATGCAGGAGGTCGGCGTGCTTTTGTATCAACCGCCGCAAAGGCTGAGTTCGAACGCCAGGTCGCGCCCGAACCGAAGAAGAAGTAGATGGAAGGAGTAAAGCTCACGATAGCGCTGATCGTCGCCGTCATTCTGCAGTGGACGCTGCGGAACGTCGCGGAGTTCTTTATGTTCGTGGACTTCCCTCTTATCATCGTCGTTTACGCCGCCTTGCAGCGGAATTCCATACGGGCATTGCTTTTTGCGACGATCGGCGGGGTTGCCGTCGATGCCTTGAGCGGCGGCTTGCTTGGAGCGAGCGGATTCGCGATGACGGTGATCGCGTTCGGCGTCGCTGAGATCGCACGCCGTGTTTATTTGGACAACTTGCTTCTGCGAATTCCAATCATAGCCGGTGCAAGCATTTTGAACAGCCTGATCTACTTTGGGATCCACAAGCTGTTCGGACAGGAGCCGGCAGGTTCGCTCGTTTTTGTCGGTGCCTACTCGCTGATCGGGACGATGATCGCCGGTACTTTGACCTTTTTGCTCCTTGATGCGATCTCGGCCGGTAAACTCAAGCCCAGAAAACGAGAGATGTTCGCTCAGCGTCGACAGACCCGACGGCGTAACCCCATTCGGCTGAGCAAGTAGAAAGTAGAAGGGCGTTTTTGATGAAGATCCACGATCAAGTTCAGAACCTCGGAGCGAGGGTCGGCGCGATACAGGTGATCGCGTTCATTCTGCTCGCTCTTCTGGGCGCCCGCCTATACTACCTTCAGGTCGTCAACGGCGAGTATTACAGCGACCGCGCCGAGAACCAACGCATTCGCCTGATACCGATCCCCGCACCGCGCGGCGCTATCTTCGACCGCAAGGGCCGCATTCTCGTCGATTCCAGGCCGATCTACAACGTCGTCATCTCTAACGACGGCCTCAAACACGCATCGGCCGCAGACAAGGCTTCCGACTACGCATCAGGCCTCAAGCTCGAGCCGCAATTCGTCACAGAACGTCTTTCCGTGCTGAAGAAGCAGAACGAATTCGAGTCGCTCGTACTTAAGGAGAATGCGACGATCGAGGACATCGCGTGGGTCGAGGCCCATTCGCTCGAATTCCCGGAGCTTCGGGTCGAACTTCAGCCGCAACGGAACTATCCGCTCGGGACGACGCTCGCACACGTACTCGGTTACGTAGGCGAGATCAGCCCGAAGCAGCTCGAATCCGACACTTACAAGGACAAAGGCTTCCGCCCGGGCGACATCATCGGCAAAGGCGGCCTCGAACAGTACTACGACGAATATCTTCGCGGGCGGCCCGGTTATAAGAAGGTCATCGTCGATAGTCGCGGACGCGTCCAGAGCGAACTTGAGACGGTCCCGCCGCAATCCGGGCAGGACCTCGTCACGACGATCGACCTCGACCTGCAATTGACGGCGGAAGATCAGCTTGCAAAATCGGTAACAAAACGCGGCGTCGTCGTCGCGATGGATCCGAACACGGGCGAGATCCTTGCAATGGCGTCGGCTCCGTCCTTTGACCCGAACATCTTCGTCAAAGGAGCCTCTACTCCCGAAGGCCGCAAGCAGATCGCCGAATATTGGAAGGATGAGACGCGTCCGCTCTTAAATCGTGCTATCCAAGGACGATATCCGCCGGGCTCGACCTGGAAGATCCCCGAATCGGTAGGAGCGCTTCAGGAGGGAGCGATCACCGTTGCACATTCGAACGTTCTCTGCGGCGGCGGCATCACGATCGGCAATAAGCACACACGCTGCATGGGCAATCACGGCAGCCCGCCGCTCGATATCGCGATCACGCGTTCCTGCGACGGATACTACTACCGTCTTGGCCTGAAAATGGGCATCGAGGGCATCATCAAGATGGTCGAGACCTTCGGGTTCGACAAGCGTTCGGGCATCGACCTGCCGAATGAGAAAGTGCCGCAAACGCCGAAAACGTGGATGAAATACGTCATCAAACACGAAGGCAAATGGAGCGACATCCGCACCGTCTATGCGTCGATCGGGCAGGATACGGTCGTTGTTACGCCGATCTCGATGCTGCGTGCGGTCTCGAGTGTCGGAATGCGCGGAAAGGAATACATCCCGCACTTCCTGAAGGAGTTCAAGCCGATCGCCGCGGTCGGCGAAGAAGGCGACCCGAACTACATCCCGGCGCGTCCGGGCTTTACGTTCCAGCATCCGGAACCGACGCTCATCGAACTTCAGCCGGCACAATGGGACCTTGTGCTCAAGGGAATGTGGGGCGTTGTGAACGCCGGCGGAACGGCCGGCTCGATACGCATTCCGGGCTTTGACATCGCCGGCAAGACCGGAACGGCGCAGGTCGCCGAGGTCGGAAAAGATACCGGAAAGAACAAGGACCACTCATGGTTCGTAAGCTTTGCGCCAGCATACAAGCCGGAGATGAGCGTCATCGCCCTGATCGAGAACTCGGGCTTTGGCGCGGCCAACGCCGCACCGGCCGTCAAGGCGATGTACGAATCCTACCTTTCGCGAAGGGACGGTGCGCCGCCGGCAACGCAGGAGGTTGCCGCCCGATAGCGAATTCTCTTTCGAGACACCGCCCCGGCGAGATCCTAAATGGTTGCTCTTACAGAACGCGGATTACGAGATTTTGATTGGCAGACGGCGGTCCTCGCCATTCTGATCTCGTTTTTCGGCGTTTGGCAGATACACAACGCCGTTCCCTCCGAGAGCTATTGGTCGAAGCAGATCTTCGGCATTGTGGTCGCGTTCATCGCCTTCCTTGTCGTTGCCTTCACGGATTACAGAAGATTGATCGACGCGGCGCCGATATTCTACGCGTTCGGCCTGCTGCTGCTTCTTCTCGTGCTAACGCCGCTCGGCGTCGAGATCAACGGCCAGAAAGCGTGGGTGCGCCTGCCGCTCGTCGGGCAGTTCCAGCCGTCGGAATTTATGAAGATCCCGACCGTGCTGATGCTCGCGAAGTATTTCGGCGCAAGGAAATCGGGCGTCCTGACGCTGCGTGAGGCGTTGATCGGCAGTACGATCTTTGCCGGCCCGCTTGCGCTCATTATGCTCGAACCAGATGCCGGCCAGGCGATCACGTATTTCCCGATCCTGGCGGCAATGTTCTTTTTATCGGGCATCAAGATACGCTATGTCGTCATCGGAACTGTATTGGCAGCCGTTATGGTCCCGACGGCGTACATCGTCGGGGTCAAGACGGGGAAGATAAAACGCTATCAGCAGGAGCGGATCCTTGCCATCATCGATCCCGACAAGGTCGATCCGCGCGGCTATGGTTATCACACGATCCAGTCCGTTATCACGGTCGGTAAGGGCGGGATCTCCGGCATCAAGGGCGACCCGGAAACGTCGCAGAGCGTTCTGAAGTTCCTGCCGGAGCCGCAGACGGATTTTATATTCGCCGTAACTGCTGAAAATACGGGGTTTATCGGTTGCGTCTCGCTCCTGCTTGCGTATGCACTCCTGCTTTCGAGGATGATCGCGAGCGCAAGACAAGCTTCTGACCGTGCGGGAATGCTTGTTATAATGTCGGTCGTCTGCGGGCTCGCGTTCCAGATATTTATGAACGTCGGAATGGCCCTCGGATTTCTCCCCGTGATCGGTGTTCCGCTCCCGCTGATGAGCGCCGGATTATCGGCGATCCTTTCGACGTTCGTTGCGATCGGGTTCGTTGTGAGCGTCAGAATGAGAAGGTTCGTGAACTAAAAGGTAAGTTATGGCGAAAGAAGCTAGTACCATTGTTGAAAGCAAGTCGGCGCCGCGTCGGAAGATGAGCGGCCTTTCGATGTTCCTGACGGCCCTGATGCTCGCGTTATCCGCAGGCGGCCTGACAGGCGTTCTCGCGTCATATTACCTGAATAATTCCAGCTACACGGTAGCAGTCTCTGCCCTTGCGACGTATCGCCCGCCGCAGGTAACGACGATCTATGCCGACGACGGCGAGACAATACTTGCCGAGTTCGCGATCGAGAAACGTATCCCGATCAAGATCCAGGACGTTCCGGATCGCGTGACCGACGCACTGCTCGCGATCGAGGACTATCGTTTTCGCGATCACATCGGCATCGATCCGTACCGCATTCTCGGTGCAGTGTTCAAGAACGTGACGACCGGCAGCACGGAAGGCGCCTCGACCATCACGCAACAGCTCGCCAAGAATCTTTTCCTCTACAAGGATCAGACCTACACGCGAAAGGTGAATGAATGGGCCGTTGCCCTTCAGATCGAGCGACTCTACACGAAAGATCAGATCCTCGAGATGTATATGAACTACGTCTTTCTCGGGGCCGGTGCATATGGCTTTGAGGCCGGGGCCGAAACATATTTCGGAAAGCACCTGAAGGATCTTTCGCTCGAAGAGGCCGCACTGCTTGCCGCGATCCCGAAATCGCCCGAATATTCGCCGACGCGCAACCGCGAAAAGGCAAAGATACGCCGCGACCTCGTGCTCGATCAGATGGCGAAGTACTTCCCCGAGAAATACTCGCAGGCAGAGGTGAATGCCGCCAAGGCAAAGCCCATAAAGCTTGCCGACACGGCCTACTATCAGGCTTTGCCGAAATCGACCGCGTGGGACTATCCCGTTGAAGAGATCAGGCGTTATCTCGAACAAAAATATACGACCCGCGTCGCTCAGGGCGGCCTAAAGGTCTATACGACGATCAACGTTGCCGCCCAAAAAGAGGCCACAAAGGCCATACGCGAGGGCTTGCGCAACTACGACCGCGGCCAGCGCTGGCGTTCGGATTACAAGAATATCCTGCTTGACGAGAACGATCAGCCGCTCTTTACCGACCAAAAGGATATAGACAAGGCTCTTGCATCATATAAGCATCCCGATTGGTACGGCGATCAGTACGAGGCCGGGGAATATATCAAGGGACTCGTCGTAAAAGCGAATCCCGGCGCGATGAGGTCGGCGTTCGGTTCGGGATGTATAAGGCCGTCGTCCGTCCCGGCGATATGGGCCGAAGCGGAAAGCGGCCGACCGCCGAGCTCAAGCCCGGCTATCTTGCCGAATTCGAGATCAAGAAGGTCGATGACGAGAAGAAGACGCTTGAGGTCGAGCTCGAACAAGTTCCCGAAGTTCAGGCTGCGATCGTCTGTATAAATTCGCACACCGGCGAGATCGTCGCCGAGGTCGGAGGTTACGACTTTCACACGAACAAGTTCAATAACGCGACGCAGGGCCTCAGACAGACCGGCTCGTCCTACAAGCCGTTCATCTACACCGCCGCCGTCGAGGACGGAATGACGCCGGATATGACGGTAAGCGGTGCGCCTATTAAACGCGGCGGCTGGTCGCCGCACAACTACGACGGCAGCCTGAGCCACCCGAACGTCCCAATGAAGGTCGCTCTTGCTAAATCATACAACCTCGCTGCGGTTCATTTGCTCGAGCAGGTCGGCATACAGGCCGGTGCGCAAATGGTTAGGCGTTTCGGCATCACGAATCCAATGGCGCCGAGCCTTCCGTCGGCTTTGGGGGCCAGCGAAGCATCGCTTCTTGAGATGGTCTCGGCGTATTCGACGTTCCCGAACAAGGGCGTTCGGATGACACCGCATCTGATCCGAAAGGTCTACAACCGTGACGGCGCGCTTCTAGAGGAGTTCGACGGTTCGAGCTCGCGAGTGACGAGCGAATACGTGGCATTGACGATGGTCTCGATGATGCGCGGTGTAACGGCCGGCGGCGGAACGGCTCCCGGAGCGAGTGCCGCAGGACAGCAGCTCGCGGGCAAGACCGGGACCGTGAATGACCACACCGACGTGTGGTTCATCGGCTACACGCCGACCTACGTGACCGGCGTCTGGATGGGAAATCCGACAAAGAAGACGAATCTTGGTAACAGTATGACGGGCGGCCACGGCGCGCTGCCGTACTTCAACGCCTTTATGAATCAGTTCATGAAGGGCAAGCCGCGGGACACGTTCCCGGCGCCGCCGCCGATGCCCGCGGATATCAAGTCGCTGATGGAGCGAAACAAACGCGAGGAGCTTGAAAAGCTTCAGGAAGCGGACATCGCGGGCAAAAAGACCGGGATCGAGTTCACGCCGGGCACCAAGATCGAGGATGATCCGGCATTGTTGCCGAAGGAGAACAACGCGGGCGACGCAACGCCCGACGGCGACGGCAAACCCGATAAGCCAGCCGGCGATATCCCATCAACGATCAAACGTCCGGAAATAAGACAGCCGGCGAAGACCGAAGACCCGCCGGCTGAAAAAGGTGCGCCACCAAAACGCAAGGGAAAGAAGGGCGACGGTTAGTCTCCGCAGAAAAGGCCGAGGTAATAGGGCAGCATCCGACGCCACCAGACCCAATCGTGGTTCACGTCGTAGCCCCAGACATCGAGCCGGTGCGGAATGCCTTTCGAATGTAGAAGGCCTGAGAATTCGCGGCTCCGGTCAGGTGCTTCGAACGAGCCCTGGCCGGTGACGATCACGATCGAATCCGCTTTGCGAAGTCTCGGGAGATGGTAGTCATCGTCGAGGTTCTTTAGGTACATCGCCGGATTGTTGAAATAGACGTTGTCGTCGAAATAGTTCTCGAGATAGTTGTAGATATCGTAGCTGCCGCTCATCGCGATCGTGCCGCGGAATTGATCGGAGTGCTTGAAATACGTGTTCGCCGCAAGGAACGCGCCGAGCGACGCGCCTGTCGTCAAGGGACGAGCGTCCTGCCCGCATTCGTTCCGGATGAGCGGCAGTACCTCTTCCATAATGTAGCGGTCATAGCGAGCGAGCATCTCAACTTTCCACGAAGGCGAGCTTTCGCGGTTGAGCAGGCTGTACTTGTTCACCGAGTTTATCGAATAAGCCCGTATCTTGCCCGCCTCGATGAAGTCCTTGATCGCATCAACGAGATAGAAGCGCTCATATTCAAGGTAATCGGCCGCTGCCGTCGGGAACATCAAAAGCGGATAGCCCGCGTGTCCGTAGGCAACAAGCGGCATCTCCATTCCTAAGTTGTGGCTGTACCACGAAGTTATATCGCGTCGCATAAAATTTGTTCGCTCCAAAAAAGAAGAGGCCTTCGGATGGCCGAAAGCCTCAATTCTACATTGAAAACACAGTATTCCTAAAGCCCGCGGTTATTTCGTCACGGTGATCTCGCGGGTCGTCGAGTTGAATCCGCCGTTCTCGATCAACTTTCCGTTACGGTCCTGAAGTTCGAGTTTGATCGTATGCTTACCGGGAGCGAACCCGTTCAGCCAGATCGGATCCCAGCGGTTCAACTGTCCCATATCGGTCCCATCGACCCAATATTTGACGTGGCATGGGCATGGATCGGTCCCGACGACGCGGCCGGACGGCGTGAGGTCGGTGTTCGTGATCCAGAAATCGAGCATAATGTTCTCGGCGTCGGCGCCTTTGTATTCGCCCTTCGGACGGCTGTAGGTCAAAAGCGGCTTCTTCGGATCGACCTTTCCGGCGGCGTTCGCTGCCTTTGCCTCGGGCGAAGCGGCTGCATTTGCCATCGTGTTCCCGTCGGCGGTCGTCGTCGGCTTCGAGGCGTCCGCACCGCCGTTCTTTACGGTGAATGTCACCATCTGGAACGCGCCTTCGTTCTTGTAGCTTTCATGCCAGGGCCGCGACGGGAAAACGCGGATCGTGTGCTGGCCGTCGGGAACGTTCTTGAGGACGAACGGCTTCGTAATATCGTAATACGCCTCGTATGGCTCGTTATCGAGGATCACGTGGATGTGGTTCCCGGTGTGCGTTGCCTCGTCCATTCCCGGCATATATCCTTTCAGGTCGCCGGAGAGTTCGAGTTTGAGTTCGACGTCCGAGCCATTTACGACCGAGTTCTCCTTTGGCTCAAGGATCTTCAGGATCGGCTTTGCGGAATCCTGCTCGCCGCGCGCCTTCATCATTTCGGCGATCTTATCCGGACGCGACATTGCGGTGACGGTCGTATTTGGTGCTGCGCTGCCGGCATTTGCGTTCGCGGCGCTGTTCGCATTGTTTGCTGCAGACGGGCCGCACGCGGCGCCGATCGCGGCAAGAATGAATGACATTGAGAGAATGAATGTTCGTTTCACGTAAAAAACCTCCTTGGATATCATCTTTGTCGGTCAGGAACTAGACGGGCAGGGCCGCCGTTCCTGCCGCTGAATATTCAAAAACTTCGCGAAATCGCCGCACGATCACATCCTCGACTTCCGCAAGCGAGATCTCACGTCCGAGGATCTCTTCCATCGAGGTCACGGGCTCGCCCTCGCAGGCGATGATCCAATTGTAAAAGCTCAGGTCGGTCGAGACATTCAGGGCAAAACCGTGCGTAGTGACCCAGCGTTTTATGTGTACGCCAATGGCAGCGACCTTCCCTTGCGAGGTATGAACGCCCGTGAGGCCTTCGATCCGAAAGGCCTCGATCCCGAAGTCGGCCATCGAGCGGATCAAAACTTCTTCGAGGTCGCGGACATAGCGATGAACGTCCTCGCGGTGCGGCGAAAGCGAGATAATGGGGTAACCGACGACCTGGCCGATGCCGTGATAAGTAACGCGGCCGCCGCGATTGGTCTCAAAGACCTCAATGCCGCGTTCGCGCAAGACCTCCGCAGTTGCCAGTACGCCTTCGTTCGTCGCCCGGCGGCCGATAGTGAAGGTATGCGGGTGTTCGAGAAGGATGAGGTAGTCCTTTCGCCGCTCGGCGATCACCTCGGCCTCAAGCCGAGCCTGAATGTCGAGCGCGTCCTTATAGCCAACTCTTCCGAGCTTTGATACCTCTAAACTCCGATCCCCCACATCCTTTATGATAAGATTTTCGGGCGGCTTTTAACAGGAAGGGAGAGTATGAGGCTTTTTCGGTCAGGTTCTTTGTTATTGTTCGTGTGTTTGATGCTTGCGGGAGCCGCGTCGGCCCAGAAGTCGCGCCCGCGGCGTGCTCAGCCCGCAAAACCACCGGTCTCAAAGGTAGCGCCGCTCGATGTGCGGACGGCTCGCGAGAAGGTAGAGATCCAGCGGTCGAACGGTCTCGCTCTTCATCGACGTTCTTGGGCCGATCGCGCAAGCCATCGAGAATGCGGACGCAGCCGCAAGGGCCGGAAGGCTGTCGCCTTCCGCCGTTCAGAAGAATGAGCAGGACAAACGGCGTGTGATCGCGGCGATCCGAAATTTGAGGGTCGGTATCGCGGAGCTAGAGTCCGACTTCCGCACGAAAACGAGCCTGCGGAAATACCTGCCGACGATCCAGGGCTCGACCGACCTTGTAGCTTCGAGCGAAGACCTCGCGCTTGCGGGCAAGTTCGTCGCGGCGAAAGATCCGCTTCGCGACGTTCTTAAGAAACTGATCGATACGCTGAACGTAATGCCGCAGTGATCGCGGGCGTTCAGGGCTTCTTGATCGCGACCGGCTTCTGCGGGTCGCAAACCTCAACAGCCGCCGAATTTGCGGCATTCGCCGCCTTTGACGCGGCCTCTGCCGGAAGCCCAAGTGCCTTGCGGATGTATGCCTCGCCTTCGGTCATTATCATCTCGCCGTTGATCACGTCCGTCCTTTTTACGAGCGTTTCGCCGTCTTTTTCGAATTTCGCAGGGTCAAGCAGTATGTACCAGGGCGAGCCCGTGTAGCGTTTGTCACCAGTTTCTTTTCGATATTCGGCGTGCTTCGTTGCCTGACGCTGGGCGCGGCTTACGGATTCGTAAACCACGGGGAACGTGATGCCGAGCGAATCAAGATTTGCTTTCATACGATCTACGGGGTCGTATTCGCCGACACCCACGATCTCGAGCCCCTTCGACTGATATTTCTTGTAGAACGCTTCGAGCTTAGGCGCATCGAACCGCCAGTTCGGGCACCAAGGAGCAAAATAAACAACAACGACAAGCTTCTTTCCCTTGGAGATCTCGCGGAGGTCGAGCTCGGCCGAGATGTCCCGCACCGTCGGGAGCTTCCAGTTCCGGTATTTGATTTCCTTTTCGACGATCGGTGCCTGCTCATTCTGAGCGAAAATTGGCAGGATACAGGCAAGTGAGAAAAAGGCCGCTAGAATTAATTTCATTTTTGATTCCAAAGAAGAAAGAGTAGCGCATCTTGAGGCCGGAAAGGCAAATTTTCTTCAACCGGTGTGTCCCCGATACCGAATACGCGGCCTTCTGTGCTAATGTTTACTCATGGCCGAGAAACCGACCGTCACTGACATATTTAAGTTCGCCCTTGACCTGCGAAAGTCCGAGCCGAATGGTTCCTATGATGCCGTAAAAAGCCGAATAGTTGACAAGTTCGGAAGCGGGCCGTTCCCTGATACTGCATTCCTGACTATTCCGGAATACGACAACATCGTGCCCGAGGAAGATTGGACATCCGGCCTGCCGGTCGTGCTTCGCGGCATCCAGAATGAAGACTGGAAGGACGTCGCACACGGCATCGTTATCAGCCTCGAACAGGTCGAGAACTACCCGAAACAATCGCTTCGCGAGGACGACCCTTCGAAGAATTGGCGAAACCGTAATGAGGGCATCGCCGAGGCGGAAGGCCAGGTGCTCGACAAATGGATGCCTGAAGACCTGATGGACCTTGCACGTCGGCAGATCCAAACCTAGACGTCGATCGTCAACCCATCGAACGCAAGCAGAACCTCGCACGGAGACACATACTCCCGGACGAGGTTCTCGCCGTTTACGCCGTCCCATTCGGGAAAAAGGTGATTAAGAAGCGCCATTCTCGGCCCGGCGATCTTGATCAGTTCCATCGCTTCTGAAAGCTCAAGATGCGTCCCGACCGGCTTGTTCGCGACGAACGATGATTCGACGACCAGCAGATCCGCACCCTTCGAAAACTCGCCGATCTTCGGGTCAAAGCCCGTATCCGCGGTGTAAACGACCGAGCGTTCGCCGTCAGCAAGGCGAATCGCAAGGCTCTCGGGCTTGTGCAGCGTCTTAAAGGCCTTTGCCGAGATGCCGTCGAGCGGAGCGAACGCTTCATTTGCCGAAACTTCGACGATCTCGACCGGGAACGGCTGCTCAAAAAGGCGGTAGTTCGCGGCACGGTCGAAAGCCACGATCACGTCCCTGAACCTTTGCGGCCCAACGAGTCTGAGCAATTTTCGCCGTTCCTGCGTTGCAGGAGCGTGCTTCATCCCGAACAAGAACGGTGCGAGGCCGCCGATGTGGTCGAGGTGGAAATGCGAGATCCAGATCGCGTCAAGATCCGCCCACGGCAGCCCTTCCTGAGCCATTCTGTGGACCGCGGACGCCGAACAATCGAGCAGGATCGAGCCTTTTTCCGTATCGAGCCAGAAACTCGTGCTGCTCCTTAGCGGATGCGGATGCGAGGAGCCGGAGCCAAGAACGGTAAGCTTCATCATAGGAGACGAGGAGAAAGCTCGCGTTCAAGATCTTGTGCGGGCCACGCCTCGGGATAGTTTAGACGAACCTTGCCAAAAGGGCGACCTTGGCGGCATTTTGAGAACCCGGCGGACAGCCGTCGACAATCTTGACGAAAAAATAATGTTTTGAGATACTGTCCTTGCGGAAAATTGTGCTTTTACGGGCCTCCAAATGCCCAAGGTTTGATCGGTAAAGTTAGGTTTTTATGAAGATCTCTGCACAGGAAGAGTATGGACTGCGCTGTCTTGTGCAGCTTGCGGCCTTGCCCGACGGTGCAAGCCTCACGCTGCCGCAGATAGCCGAACGCGAAGGCATCTCGACGGCGAACGCAGGCAAGCTGATGTGGCTCCTGAACAAGGCAGGCTTTGTTCATTCGACGCGCGGCACGAAGGGCGGTTATTCGCTTCAGCGTCCGGCCGAGGATATTCGCCTGAGCGAGATAATCAAGGTGCTTGACGAGGACGTGCTCAATAAGCACTGCGGCAGCTACACGGGCGTGCTCGATTCGTGCGTACATAACGGCGACTGCGGCATTCGCCCTGTGATCATCGGCCTTCATGCTCTTGTCGAGAACGCCCTGTCGCAGATCACGCTCGCACAGCTCGTCGGGAATGAAAGCTCTGTCGATGCGATGTTCCACAAGGTACATTCGATCCACAGGACGGTCGAGCCGCATGGAGTATAGAAAGAGGTCTTGAGCAAATAGAGAACGCGAGGGACGCGATCGGCCGCCCTCGGCGGTAAGGAAAAAATGTCAACAGCAGCTGAATTATTAACAAATCGGGAATACAAGTACAGCTTTGTTACCGACATCGAGACCGAGACGATCCCGAAGGGATTGAGCGAGGACACGATCCGGCTCATCTCCGCGAAAAAGAACGAGCCGGATTGGATGCTCGAATTTCGCCTGAAGGCGTATCGCCAATGGCTCAAGATGGAAGAGCCGAATTACTGGGCGAATTTCGAATACCCCGACCTTGATTTTCAGGACATCACCTACTACGCCGCTCCGAAGCAAAAGAAGAAAAAGGCTTCGATGGACGAGGTCGATCCCGAGCTGATCAAGACCTTCGAGAAGCTTGGCATTCCGCTCTCTGAGCAAAAGCAGCTTGCGAACGTCGCCGTTGATGCCGTGTTCGATTCGGTCTCGGTCGCGACGACCTACCGCGAAAAGCTCAAGAAGGCGGGCGTGATCTTCTGCTCGTTCAGCGAGGCTATCAAGGAATATCCCGAGCTTGTAAAAAAATATCTTGGTTCGGTCGTGCCCGTCGGCGATAACTTTTTTGCGGCATTGAATTCCGCCGTTTTCTCGGACGGATCCTTCTGCTTCATCCCGAAAGGCGTCCGCTGCCCGATGGAATTGTCGACCTATTTCCGCATCAACACGCAGGAATCCGGACAGTTCGAACGCACGCTGATCGTCGCCGAAGAAGGCGGTTATGTCGCTTACAACGAAGGCTGCACGGCACCGCAATTCGATACGAATCAGCTGCACGCGGCGGTCGTCGAGCTTGTGGCATTGGACAACGCCGAGATCAAATATTCGACCGTGCAGAATTGGTACGCAGGCGATGAGAACGGCAAGGGCGGCATCTTCAACTTTGTGACAAAACGCGGCGCCTGTCGCGGCGCGAATGCGAAGATCAGTTGGACGCAGGTCGAGACCGGTTCGGCCATAACGTGGAAATATCCGAGCGTGATCCTGCAGGGCGATAATTCGATCGGGGAATTCTATTCGGTCGCATTAACGAACAACGCGCAGATCGCCGACACGGGAACGAAGATGATCCATCTCGGCAAGAACACGCGATCAACGATCGTCTCAAAGGGCATTTCCGCTGGCCGCTCGAACAACTCGTATCGCGGGCTCGTCAAAGTGATGCCGAAGGCGGAAGGCGCTCGAAACTATACGCAGTGCGACTCGATGCTGATCGGTTCGACGTGCGAGGCGAACACCTTTCCTTATATCGAGGTGATGAATAACACCGCACGCGTCGAACACGAAGCCACGACCTCGAAGATCAGCGAAGAGCAGCTCTTCTATTTGCAGCAACGCGGCATTTCGCAGGAAGACGCCGTTTCGCTCATCATCAACGGTTTTTGCAAAGAGGTCTTCCGCGAACTCCCGATGGAATACGCCGTCGAGGCACAGAAGTTGTTAGGTCTGAAGCTGGAGGGGAGTGTTGGGTAGTAGGATGTCTTCGAACCGGATCTCACTATTCCTGCTTGCGTTGTTTGTAACGTGCGCCGCGCTACCATCGTTCGGTCAGTGCGGGAATGAGAATTGTGGCTTGGTGATTCGAGGGCGTGTCACTGACTTGGAGCTCGAAAGACGGAAGGACGAACTCTTGTTTTTTGTAAACCTCGATGTCGAGTTTGTGAATGAAGGAAGTCAGCCGATCATTTTGTTCACAAATGAATTCCCCGAGGGCTATTGGCTTGGTGGTTGGTCACTTTACGAAAACGCGGACACGAAAAGCGGGGCGATTTTCCGTGATGGGTATTGGCAGTCAATTATCGGGAGCGATTCGTACAGAGAGTTAGCCGAAAAATTGGATGTCGCCGCGCCACCTTCTGAGAATACGAAACTTTTACGGCCGAAAGAGGTATGGCGTTTTCCGGATGACTTTGTTTTGTCGTTTGAGGCGGAAAAACATTCGCGATTTCCTGAGCAAAAGACCTGGAAAGAAATGCAGGATTATCCGTCAACTCTTTACCTGACCATCAGTTATGAACTTTCGCCTTGGAATGTCGAATATTTCAAGCCTAATTTGATCCGAAAGTTGAGTAGGCGTTGGAAAGATCACGGAAATGTCCTGGTAGAAAGGGTACGAGACGGAAGATTTAACCATTTTGTGATCTCATCTGAGCGGATGTTGATCGATCTCAGTAAGGCAAAACCGAAGTTGGTGTCCGCAACCAATTGATATGAATTTAGCAATAGAACTAGAAGATGACGGTCGTTGGATCGCAGAGATCGACGAGCTTGAGGGGCTTCAGAATGGTGAAAAGTTGCCGCGGCCGATCGAGAATACCTTTCTCGCAGGATGAGCGACTGGAAATCGGTCCAAAATACTGTCTCGCATTGCTAGGAAGACAGGACCTAAGCGGGAAGATCTCTGATCGAGAGTTTTCGATTTCTCTCCTACGCAGCTTGACGGCCAAATTTGGCCGTGAGGTATGGGGGCGGGAATTGACCGCCAAAGCGAGCTGAACGATGAAACTCGATATCTATCAGATCGACGCTTTTACGAGCACGCTTTTTCGGGGAAATCCGGCGGCGGTAGTGCCGTTGGCCGAATGGCTGCCGGATGACGTGATGCAGAACATCGCGGCGGAGAACAACCTTGCGGAGACGGCTTTCTTTGTGCCTCAAGAAGGCAGGTTCGCGATCCGTTGGTTCACGCCAAAGGTCGAGGTCAATCTTTGCGGGCACGCAACGCTTGCTTCGGCTCACGTGATCTTTACCGAGCTGAAACTCGAGCAAGACATCGCAGTATTTCATTCCGAGAGAAGCGGCCGCTTAAGCGTGGAACGAAAAGATAGCCTTCTCGTTATGGACTTTCCTGCTTACGATATGACCGAGATCGCACCGGACGAAGTTCTCGCTCAGGCAGTTGGTGCGGCGCCAAACAAGATATGGAAGGCGATCAACAACGGTGTGGTCCTGGAGCTCGAGAACGAGCGGTCCGTTCGCGAACTGCGGCCGGACTTTCACGCGATCGCGCAATTGGGATACGAGCGGGTCTATGTGACGGCACCCGGTGAGACCTGCGATCTTGCGTCGAGGATGTTCGCTCCACGCATCGGCGTTCAGGAAGATCCCGTGACCGGTGCGATGCACTGCACGCTTGTTCCCTATTGGGCAAAGCGGCTCGGCAAGAATGAACTTTTTGCAAAGCAGGTCTCGGAACGCGGCGGCGAGTTGTTTTGCGAGCTCGCCGGCGATCGGGTCAAGATCGGCGGGAATGCCGTTACCTATCTAAAAGGTGAGATCCATCTCGCGGCCGGAACCAAAAAAGCGTCGGCGAGCGCGGCGGTGGTCCGGCTTGCGGAACGTGACGACGCCGAGGCGATCTCGCAGGTGGTCTGCGATGCCTTTGGCAGGCTGCGGGAGCATTACACGCCCGAGGCCTTCGCTGTCGTTGCCGTATCGCCCGAGGAAGTTCGTGAGCGGTTCGGGCAAGGCCCGCAGTGGGTCGTCGCGGTCGATGGCAAGGTTGCCGGTACGGTCTCTCTGACGACCGAAGAAGGCGGCCTTTACGTCCGCACGATGGCCGTCGCTCCGTTTGCCCAGCGTCGCGGCATCGCCCATATGCTTCTCGATGCGATCGACGATCATGCGCGGACCACGGAGCA
This sequence comes from Acidobacteria bacterium OLB17, assembly GCA_001567505.1. Classification (GTDB taxonomy): domain Bacteria; phylum Acidobacteriota; class Blastocatellia; order Pyrinomonadales; family Pyrinomonadaceae; genus OLB17. The sequence continues at coordinate 38,910 of LLEU01000061.1, forward strand.
CGAACGGATCTTTTTGTACACGACCTATTTTACGCCCGGCGCAAAAGAGCTTTACGAAAAACACGGCTATGCGTGGGTGCGCGACACGCCGCCGGAAGAATGGTACGGCGTGCCAGGGCTCGAAATGGCGAAGCCGATAATCCGATGATCGAGGAGATCAGGTTTTGAGCGTCCGGGTCCGTGAACTACGGCGGGCGTTCGTCGAAAAACTTATGTTGTTAGAAATAAAAGACCTGCATGCAGGCATTGGTGGTAAGGAGATCTTGAAGGGCTTGAACCTTGAGGTCAGTAAGGGCGAGGTTCACGCGATCATGGGGCCGAACGGCTCCGGAAAATCGACGTTGTCGAAGGTGCTCGCGGGCCATCCATCCTACGAAGTGATATCGGGCTCTGTGACCTACGACGGGAAGAATTTGCTCGAACTCGAACCGGACGAACGCGCACGCGAGGGCGTTTTTATGGCGTTCCAATATCCGGTCGAGGTGCCCGGCGTTTCGAACTCGCAATTCCTGCGGCTGGCCTACAACGAAAAGGCAAAGCACCACGGCGAAGAGGAACTCGACCCGCTCGAATTCAACGATCTTCTGAAAGAGAAAGCAAAGGTCGTCGAGATGGACCCGCAATTCTTCAAGCGCTCGGTGAACGAAGGCTTTTCGGGCGGCGAGAAGAAACGCAACGAGATCCTGCAAATGGCCGTGCTCGAACCGAAGCTCGCGATCCTTGATGAGACGGATTCAGGCCTTGATATCGACGCGTTGCGGATCGTCGCCGAGGGCGTCAACAAACTGCGTTCGAGCGAGAACGCGATCATACTCGTCACGCACTATCAGCGGCTTCTGAATTACATTCAGCCCGATCGCGTTCACGTCCTCGCGGGCGGCAAGATCGTCAAAGAGGGCGGGAAGGAACTCGCGCTCGAACTCGAAGAAAAAGGGTACGACTGGGTAAAGGCGGCCGGTAAATAAATGTCAACCACAGCGGCGGACAGATCGAGCGGCGGTTTCGTTGTCGCGCTTTGGGCGGCGATCCTTCTTGTCGTTTTTACGGCATTTCGGAGCACCGACCTGCTGTCCCTGCCTTCGTTACTGAGCGGCCTTGGCGGCGGCCCGCTGTTCGGCCCTGAGGCTGTGGACTCGATCGTCGGCGTCCTTGCGGCCGGGCTGCTTTTTCTCGCGTGGTTCGGGCTCGGTTCGTTGTTGAACTTGTTCCTCCGCGGCGAACGCAGGCCGACGGATTCGCACATTCTTGAGATCGCCGGGACTACTGCCGCTGGCTCGGCCATCTGGTCGATCGTCTGGTTCTTTCTTGGAGTTGCGGGTTTTTTTGATCTTGTCACCGCGATCGGTACGGCAGTTGTCGGCGTCGGGCTTTGCGTCCTTGGCGTGATGCGGCTGCGTGCGGCAAAAGAAGAGAGCCGCACGCCCGAACCGGCGAGCTCGTCCGACCGGTTCTTCCTGATACTGATCGCGATAGCCCTTCTCATTGCATTTGTCGCGGCCCTCGCCCCGCCGATCGCAAAGGACACGCTGCTTTATCATTTCGCGTTGCCGAAGGCCTACATCGCTCAGCACAGCAACGCGTTCGTCGAAGGCAACATCGCTAGTTACCTAGCTCTAGGCGGCGAGATGCAATTCGTGTGGGCAATGCTCCTTGGCGGCCTTTACAGTTTGCGTGCGGGCGAGACGGCGGCGGGTGCAGTCGCATTTCTCTATCTTCCGCTTTTGCTCGCGGCGATCTTCGGATGGGCACGCGAGCTGAACGTCTCGCGAAGTTGGTCGCTGATCGCGGTTCTCGTGGTCGCATGCATTCCAACGGTCTTTCATTCGGCTTCGAGCGGTTACACGGATGTCGCTCTGGCCCTTTACGCGACGCTCGCCGTCTATTCGATCTTTCGCTGGCTCGAAACTCGCGAAACGCGGACGTTGATCTTCTTTGCGATATTTATCGGCGGGGCCTTGGCGATCAAGCTTACTACGCTGTTCCTTGCTGCCGCGTTTGGCGCTCGTGCTGCTGCTCTCGGTGCGACAAGAGGCCGCGGCCGCGAAGCTCACCGGCACGGCGATCCTGGCCATTGTGCTTGGCGGCGTACTCGCCTCGCCGTGGTACTTAAGGACTTGGGCCGCGACGGGTTCGCCGCTTTTTCCTTTTTATCTAAGCGTCTGGAAAGGCGAAGCTCCGGGCTGGGACGTCGAACGTTCGAACCTGTTCCAGTTGATGAATTCACAGTACGGCGGCGTTGACCGTGCACCGATCAATTATCTTACGGCGCCCTTTCGCCTCTCACTTGCGGCACAGCCCGAGGACGCGAACCTTTATGACGGTGTGCTCGGAGCCGCATTCCTGATCGGCTTGCCGCTCATCATTATTGCAGTTCGACGAAAGGACGATCCGGCTATCGGCGCGCTTGCGGCCGTCGCGGGCATATACTTTCTGTTCTGGCTTTTTTCGAGCGAGCAGATCAGATACCTATTGCCCATCGTGCCGCTGCTTGCGATCGCGATCGCGGCCGCCGGGAACCGGACGCCCCAGCGAAGCACCGAAAGGGCTTGGTATTACGCCTTTGCTGCCGCCTCGGTTCTTGGACTTGCGACGTCGCTTGCGTGGTTCGCGATGCGTTCGCCGGTACGCGTCGTGCTTGGCGGCGAAACCCGCGATGCCTATCTTGCGCGGCAGCTCGATCATTATCCGTATTACCAAATGGTGAACACGGGCCTGGCCAAAAAGGTCTGGCTCATCAATATGCGACGGGATACGTACTATCTCGATCGGCCGTACGTTTCGGATTATCTTTTTGAGGATTGGACGTTCCGGAAATTTTTGTGGGAATCGAAAAACCTCGACGATCTTCGAAGAAAGGCCGAGGCCCTAGGAGTGGATCGCGTTCTTGCGCGACACGATTTTCTTTTTGATTACGACAAGACGACCCTCGTGGACGACAAAAAGTCCAGGGCCGAGAATTTAGAAAAACTGGCAATTGCGAAGGAATTCTTACTGCACGAACATAATTGCGAGGACGAAAAGGCTGACGCGAAGTTCAGTCTTGTAAGGGTAGATATACATGGTTGTGGAAATGGGAGCGGCACCGGCGACCGGTTTCGCTGAAAGATTTAAGAAGTTCATTGAGACGGCGGACGCGAAAACACTCGGCCTCCGCGAGCGGGCGTTCGCGCATTTTGCGGAGAAGGGATTCCCTTCTGTACGCCTCGAAGACTGGAAATACACGAACGTTTCGGCGATCGCCGCACGCGATTGGCAGGTCGGCGAGCTGCCGTCAGAGGACGTCGCCTCGCTTCTTGGTGACATTGGCGAATTTCGCTTCGAACGAAATGGATTCACGGCGTTGAATCAGGCGTTCGCCGCGTATCGCATCGTTCGGATACCGAAGGAAACGGCGGTCGAGGAGCCGATCGTCATCGAACATTCCGCGGGAGAAAGCGAAGCGATCTTCCCGCACACGGTCGTCATCGCGGAGGCCGGAAGCCGCGCGACGCTTGTCGAATCTTTCGCCTCGGAGGCTGCGGGGTTTACGAATGCCGCGACGCGGATCTTCGTCGAGGATAACGCGAACCTGACGCATTATCGCGTTCAGAAGGACTCGGCCGAAGCCTTCAATTACGGCGTTACCGAAGCGAGGCTAGGCCGCGGCTCGCGTTACGACGCAACCAGCATCAACCTTGGCGGTGCGATCACGCGGCACGACATCGAAGCCGTCTTCACGGCCGAAGGCGCCGAGGCCCTCGTTGACGGCCTTTATATGCTCTCCGGAGCACAGCATCACGACACGCATTCGATCATCGATCACACGGTGCCGAACTGCACGTCGCACCAATCCTACAAGGGCGTTCTGAATGACACTTCGCGTGGCGTTTTCAACGGCAAGGTCTTCGTTCGCGAAGGTGCGCACGGAACTGACGCGCAGCAGTCGAACAAGAACCTTTTGCTTTCGAATGACGCACGCGTCGATACGAAACCGCAGCTCGAGATCTTCAATGAGGACGTCAAATGCGCGCACGGTGCGACGGTCGGACAGCTCGAAGAAGAGGAGCTTTTTTATCTGCTTACACGCGGCCTGCCCGACGCGCTCGCACGCAATCTGCTCACGTACGGGTTTGCCGAAGAGATCATAAATAAGATCGGGATCGAGGCGATAAAATCGGAGCTGGATGCTGCGGTGCTGAATAGGCTCGGGGCTGAGATCTGACCAAAGAGAATGGGACCGAACCACGAAGAGTACATAGGGCACGGCGCTATCTTGATGGAGTGACATCACGGACGCGATCATTTCGGCGCTTGCTGATGAACTTCAATGTGCGGATGTTGAAGAACGGCATCAAACGAATGGCAACTGAACTCGATGTTCTCAGTGGCATCTGTGGTAAAGAAAAAATGAAAGCTGTAAAAGGAATGACAAGTTGGAACGTTGAGACGATCAGGGCGGATTTTCCTGTGCTCTCGCGTGAGGTGAACGGAAAGCCGCTCGTCTATCTGGACAACGCTGCGTCGTCGCAAGTGCCGCGGACGGTGATCGACCGCACGTCGAAGTATCTGGCCGAGGAACATTCGAACATACATCGCGGTGTCCATTATCTCTCGCAGCACGCGACCACCGCATACGAGGCCGCCCGCGAGAAGGTCAAACGGTTCATCAACGCGAAAGAGGCAAAGGAGTGCATCTTCGTACGCGGCACGACCGAAGGTATTAATCTCGTCGCGTCTTCATACGGCCGAAAGTTCATCGGCGAAGGCGACGAGATACTCGTCTCGGCGATGGAGCACCACTCGAACATCGTTCCCTGGCAGGCGATCGCGGAAGAGAGAGGTGCGAAGATCCGCGTGATCCCGATGAACGAACGCGGCGAGCTCATCCTCGATGAATACGACAAACTGCTGAACGCACGCACGAAGATCGTCGCGGTCGCGCATGTGTCGAACTCGCTCGGCACGATCAATCCGATCAAGGAGATGATCGAAACGGCCCACAAATTCGGCGTGCCGGTGCTTGTTGATGCCGCGCAGAGCGTGCCGCATTTTCCGGTCGATGTGCAGGACCTGGATGCCGACTTCTTTGTCTTTTCCGGACACAAGATGTACGCGCCGACCGCAAGCGGCATACTTTACGGCAAGCGTGAATGGCTCGACGCGATGCCGCCGTATCAGACCGGCGGCGGTATGATCCGCACGGTCTCGTTCGAGAAGACGACATACGCGCCCGTGCCTGAAAAATTTGAAGCAGGCACGCCGGCGATCGCTGCCGGCATCGGGCTCGGCGCCGCGATCGACTACCTGAACACGATCGACTTCGAAGCGGCCGCGAGTTACGAACACTCGCTTCTCGAATACGCGGCGGCAAGATTGTCCGACATCCCGAAGGTGAAGATCATCGGCACGGCGGAAAAGAAGGCGAGCGTGCTTTCGTTTACTATCGAGGATATACACCCGCACGATATTGGCACGATACTCGATCAGGACGGCATCGCCGTCCGCGCCGGCCACCACTGTGCGCAGCCGGTGATGCAGTTCTTCGAAGTTCCCGCAACCGCAAGGGCATCGTTCGCGTTCTATAATACGAAGGAAGAGGTCGATAAACTCGCCGATTCGATCCAAAAGGTGATCGAGGTTTTCGAATGAAGCAAGAGCGAAAGATGACAGCGTGGTATGGCCGGCTCAAAGATGCCGAGAAGTATCCCGACATAGAATACTGGCGAGCGCAACCGCATGAGGTCGTGTTCGATACAGTTTGGCAGATGGTCGTCGAAGCCCATCTGATGAAAGGAGAGGATCTTAGTGAATCAAGACTTCAAAGATCTATTGGCGGTTTTCATAAAAGAAGGGGTTAGGTTCCTGATAGTTGGCGGATATGCGTGATCCGGCATTCCGAACCGCGCTACACCAAAGATCTGGACCTTTGGGTCGCAACGGACGCGGAGAATGCGGACCGACTCTTTCGAGCACTCACCGACTTTGGTGCTCCACTTGGAGGGTTGACTCCGTCTGATTTTACTCGCCCCGAATACTTTTACACGATGGGGCAAGCTCCGGGACGGATCGACATTTTGCTCGGTGCGGATGGATTGGAATTCGAAGATTGTTGGACTAGGCGCAACGCCGCAATGCTCGGTGGCAGTGAGATCTATTACATATCGCGGGAAGACCTTATTACAAATAAGGAGGCCGTCGGCCGGCTTCAGGATCTGGCCGATGTCGAAAAACTGCGTGATACTCGCAGCGAGGAATAGCTGGAATAGATCGGTCTCGGTGCGGAACCTTCTATGTTCCTTGAAGCGTTCAAAGAGGTGATCGAGGTTTTCGCGTAGGATCTTGGTCGGATCCGTGGGGGAAAATACTATGAGGTTCATCGCTATTATTGCTCTTGCCGCGGCCTTCGCCGCGTGCGGTTCGCCTGCGGCTAACGACACGCCGAAGAATTCAAACGCTGCGAACGCCGCACCGTCACCGTCCATTGCGCCGGAGTTTCGGGCAAAGGCCGAGACCGTCACCATCGACTCTTCCGATGGAGTCAAGCTCGTAGGCAGTCTCTACAAGGCACAGAGGCCGAATTCGCCTGCGCTTCTTCTGCTGCACCAATGGACAGCGAATAGGCACACGTATGACGAGTTCGCCGAAAGGATGAATCTCCATGGCTACGCGGTGCTTTCGATCGACGGGCGAGGTTTCGGCGAATCGGTGAAAAAGGCGGATGGTTCCGATGTCAAGGTCGATCTCAACAAGGGTGCGGACCCTAAGGCGTTGTTAAGCGACGTTAATGCGGCCGTCGAATTCCTTTCGCACCAGGCGAATGTCGATCCGAAGAAGATCGGCCTCGTCGGCGCGTCCTACGGCAGCAGCATAGCGATAATGTACGCGGGCGACCATCCGGATATTGCGGCGGTCGTACTGCTTTCGCCGGGCCTGGATTATTTTGACAACTTGCCGACCGAGCCCGCGATCAAGAAATACGGTTCGCGCCCGATCCTGCTTGTTGCGGCCGAGGATGATAAAGATTCCGCGGCCGACACGCGCAAGCTAAAGGAAGTCTCCGGAAATGCGAACGCCGAGATGATGATCTATGCGGAAGGTGGCCACGGCACATTCATCTTTGCCCACAAAGATGCCGACAACAACGCCGCCAAACCGCTCGCGGACCTGATGCAGAAGTTTCTCGACAAGTCGCTAAAGGTGAGCGAGACAGGAGACGCGGACAAGTAGCAGGACGTTGGGACTTATTTGAAAGTTTGTAACAAATGTCAGAACTAAACGATCTATATCAAGAGGTTATCCTCGAACACAACAAGAATCCGCGGAACTTTCGCGAGATCGAGTCGCCCGACCGCATCGCCGATGGCAATAATCCGCTCTGCGGCGACGCCTTCGGGTCTATGTAAAGCTCGACGGTGATACTGTAACGGATGTTTCATTCAAGGGTTCGGGCTGCGCGATCTCGAAGGCCTCCGCGTCGATGATGACGCAGTTCGTCAAAGGGAAAAGCCGCGAGGAAGCCGAGGTGATATTCGACGAATTCCATCGAATGGTCACCGGCGAGCTTGATGCCGATACGGACGAGAATCACCTCGGACGGCTCACGATATTCGCGGGCGTGCTCGAGTTTCCCGCACGCGTAAAATGCGCGTCTCTCAGTTGGCACACGCTTCACGCTGCCCTCAAGGGCGAAGATACAGTGACGACCGAATAGGCCATTTTTGTTTTTTGCAATGAAGGATATTGAAGAACGCGAGGACCTCGAAAGGCTCCTCTGGAAATTTTACGAAACGGCAATGGCTGACGAAGAGATCGGCCATCATTTCAAGGACCTGAATCTCGATAAGCACATTCCCGTTATTACGGATTTTTGGGAAAAGGTCTTGTTCGGACGGCCCGTCTATTTCAACAGTCCGCTGATCCCGCACATACACCTCCACGAGAAGGCGCCGCTCCTGCCCGAACACTTCGGCCGCTGGCTGGAGATCTTTTATTCGACGATCGATGAATTCTTTTCAGGTGAAGTGGCGGACGAGGCAAAGATGCGTTCGGCGTTTATCGCCAGAAATATGAGCAGCCGTCTGAACGGGGCATTTATGCAGGCGTGATGTGGCGATGTTTCTGTTCGACCGGAGAAAAGAGCCATTGGCACATATGATACGATCGTCGTGGTCAGTGCAACGGCTATTGTCCGAGCATTGACCGCTCGATCAGTCGGCGAACTTCAATGTGATGCGAAAGGATGCGGACCTTGCCCCGCCGGCCTTCTTCCGTACAAAGAAGAGGTAGTCGCCGTCCTCAGGCAGCGTAAGGGTGAGCGTCCGCGAGCTCTCGAATTCGGTCTCGACCTCCGCTTCCTCCGAGAACACACGGAAATCGAACGCGCTCGGCGTCGGGTTCGTTATCGTAAGCACGGTGCCTGCTTTTGCTGCGAACACGTATTCCATCTCGCTGCCGTTCGAAAGGCGTCCGCGAACGGTCGTACCGGCGGTCGAAACAGTTATCCTGTTCGGCTCGGCCTTGCCGCCGTTCTGGGCTGCCGCACCGAGCGAAGACATAAGAATGACGATGAACGCCAAGATGGAAATGCGAATTCGTGACATATTATTCTCCGATTCTTTGTTATTCTAGCAGACAACACAAAAACCTATGTTCAAACTCGAACCTACAGAATATGCGCCGGCCTACGGCAACTATATCGCCCTCGTTCCGGAAGACGACATTCGCGATGCATACGCCAAACAGGCCGATGAGCTGCGTTCCGTTTTCAAGGGCCTTCCGGAAGATCGCGGCGCTTACGCCTACGACGCCGGTAAATGGACGATCAAGGAAGTGCTCAGCCATTTGATCGATTGCGAGCGCATCTTTTCGTACCGAATGCTGCGTTTTTCGCGTGGCGATGAAACGCCGCTCGCAACTTTCGATCAGGAGGACTCAGGCTATACGCTGTACTCGAACGCGAACGGGCGAAGTTTTGCAGACCTGCTCGATGAATTCGCGTACGTTCGTGCGGCTAACACGTTGATGCTCAACAATATGGACGAAGCGGCTTTGAAGCGGGTCGGCGTCGCGAGCGGAAATCCCATTTCGGTGCGGGCTCTTGCACGCATCTGCGTCGGGCATGTGCGGCATCACGTGAACGTGCTGAAGGATCGCTATCTTGCAGGCTAGGCGTTTTGATGCGGTCGTTGTCGGCGGCGGTGCGGCGGGCCTTTTCTGTGCGATCGAGGCCGGGAAACGCGGCCGGCGCGTCGCCGTTCTCGAACGCAGCGGCCAGCTCGGGCGAAAGATCTTGATCTCCGGCGGCGGACGCTGCAACTTTACTAATCTCGACGTGGGAAGCGAGAATTTTATCTCGCAAAATCCGCATTTCGCCAAGTCAGCCCTAGCGAGATTTACGCCTGCGGACTTCATCAGCCTTGTGAAGAGGCACCGAATTCCGTTTGTCGAGAAAAAGCATGGCCAGCTCTTTTGTCGCGAATCTTCGCGGGCGATCGTCGAGATGCTCGCGGCCGAGGCGAAGGCGGCGAAGGTCGAGGTCTTTGCAAATTCGCGGATCGGTTCGGTTGAGCAGCACGACGGGCATTTTGTCCTAAGCACGGACGGTGTCGCCTTCGAGACGGAAAACCTCGTGATCGCTTCCGGCGGCCTTTCGTTCCCGAAGGTCGGGGCGACCGGCTTCGGTTATGACGTTGCACGACAATTCGGCCACGCGATCGTCACGACGCGGCCTTCGCTCGTCGCGTTGAGGCTAAAGGGGAAGGCGTTCCCGGAGCTTGCGGGCGTTTCCGTTGATGCGGAAGTGCGATGCGGCGGACGCTCTTTCCGCGAGAATATTCTCTTCACGCATCGAGGGCTGTCCGGCCCCGCGATCCTGCAGATCTCGAACTATTGGTCGCCCGAGAAGCCAGTTTCGATCGACCTGATGCCGGACGTCGATCTTTGCGCTCTTTTTGAGCAGAATTCCGAGTCTCCGCGGCAGGCCGCAAGCTTACTTTCCGAGCACGTCTCAAAACGCGTCATTGACGCCTTTCCTGGGGCACGGACGGCCAAGAAACGTGTTGCGGAACTTGACGCACAGGCAAGGCTGGCCGTCGATGCCAAACTAAAGCATTGGAATGCCCTCTTTGACGCGACCGAGGGCTGGGACCGCGCCGAAGTTACGCTCGGCGGTGTTTCGACCGACGAGCTTGATTCGCGTACGATGCAGTCAAAACTCGTTTCCGGGCTATATTTTATCGGCGAGGTCGTCGATGTAACAGGCTGGCTCGGCGGCTATAATTTTCAGTGGGCGTGGGCTTCAGGCGCCGCAGCCGGGCGGGCGATCTAAAAGCGTAGGCGCAAAACGAGGGAGACGTCTCCCACACCGCCTCCCTCTTTTTTCGCATTCCCGTACGTGGAGCACGTTCGTGCGAAAAACCTTGTCGTTGGCTTGTAAAGCGGCCCTCTCAACGAGATCTCCGGAGAAGGCCAGAGGGAGCAACGCAAATCTGTTTACGCTGACTGTAGATAGAGTTTACATAATCAGCGTTCCTTGTCAACAGGCTTTTTGTGCCCCTTATTTGAGGCGGTTTCGCGAAAATCCTCAATATTCATCCCGAAGGTCTCCTGAACATAGGCCTTTGCGGCGGTGTTGACGGTCCGAAGGCTTTGCAGGCGGCGATTCGCCCGCATAATGTGGACGGCGGTCCTGGCGGCGATCTGGGCGATCATATCGCGGCCTTCTTCGCGTTCGGCCTTTGCCTTGAGGAAAAGGGCATATGTTTCGGATGCACGGGCGGAACGGCCTTCTTCTGCAAGCTCGGTGAAGCGGGCCTTCACCTGGGCGATCTGCCGGATGACGCGCACCAGCCGATCGCCGAACGAATCGCCGGGGACAAGCGCCGGCGAGTGCCGCAGGTCGTCGGCCAGACGGTCGAGCTTTTCCTGGTCGCCGCTCGAATAGGCCTTGTTGAGTTCGGCCATCAGCATATGCCGGCGTTCCTTTTCCTCGGAATCGACGGCAAGGTCGGGGTGGATCGTCCGGGCGAGATCGTGATACGCCTTCTTGGCTTCGGCGGTCGGCTTCCAGTCGCCCTTCTCGGCGGCTTCGGCAGCGGCGGCCCGGGCGGCGGATTCCTCGGCCTTGCGACGCAGCTCCTCGACGCGTTTCTTGATCTCCTCGTCGTCAGGGACGAGCTTTAGTTCCTCTTCGGCGATCGCGGCCTCGATCTCGTCGATCTCAGCGTAAAGGCGGCCGACCTGCATCGAGTATTGAGCTTCGAAACGCTCAAGTTCGCCGCGAAGATCGGCCATATCTTCCTCTTTGAAAGCGAGGCGATCCTTCAGGCGTTCGAGGACGCGCTCTTTCTTCTTGAGCTCGATCTCCTCGGGGGAGAGTTGGCGTGATAGCGAAAGTTCTGCCGACATTTACTTGAAGAGAATGATATGAAAAAAAGAATGGCACGGACAAGTTGCAGAGCAGATCCGTGCCATTCGGTAGTTAAAGGTGCCGTGCCTTGCGAGGCTTACGGCACATAGGTCGAGGGAAGCGGCTTATCGCCCGGCAGCCCGAACGAAACTGCGGCGAATCCGGCGGTCGAACGCAGCAGATACCAAGTTCCGTCGCGATAAACGCCCGCGTCCGCTTTACCGTCGCCGTCGTAGTCGCCCGCGGCGGGAACATCGGCCGCAAGCCCGAATTGGAAAGCAGTAAAGCCCGCGGTCGAACGTTGGAGGTACCAAATGCCGTCGCGATAGACCGCAAGATCGGTCTTGCCGTCGCCGTCGTAATCGGCAGGCACGGGTTTATCGGTCGAGATGCCGAACTGCCGAGCCGAGAAGCCGCTCGTCGATCCGAGGACGTACCAAGTACCCGACGAGGGCCTGAAGACCGCAAGATCGGCCTTTCCGTCACCGTCGTAATCGCTTGCGGCGGCAATATCATCCGCGAGGCCGAATTGAGCCGCGTAGAACTGCGAACCGTTGCTCTTTAGCACGTACCAAGTGCCGACGCGATAGACGGCCTTGTCGGCCTTGCCGTCGCCGTCAAAATCCTTCGGCTGCGGCTTGTCACCAGCGAGGCCGAAGCTCGTGATATTCACGGTGCTTGTCGCACTGAGCATCGAATACCAGATCCCGTCGCGATAGACGGCAATATCGGCCTTGCTGTCGCCGTCGTAATCCGCGGGAACAGGTGCATCGGTCGAGATTCCGAATTGGCTCGCCTGGAAGCCTGCCTGCGACCTTTGGAGATACCAAACCGTATTCGACGGACGGAAAACGGAGATGTCCGTCTTGCCGTCGCCGTCAAAGTCAGCGAATTTCTCACCCGGCGAAGCCTGCGGCACGAGTGTGCCTTTAGCAAGCTCTGCCATATACGAGGCAGCCAGCTTCGAGAATTTGAGCGCGTGATTCCCGGTCGGATCGCTGTTTGCGAGCGTGTCGTTCGCGGTGTGGATGAATGGGTTATCCGAGCCCATCGGAGCTTCGAATGGGAAGGAAGCGGCATATCCGCGTGAGTCCCAAGATGCGTGGTCCGAGCACGAATATCCGCATTGCGTATCAGAAACTACCAAGCTCGGCTGATAGGTGGCCGCGAGGTTCCGCACGAACTGATTCTGATCGGCGTTAGTGTGATCGGTGATCATCGCGATGTCGGTCGAAGGAGCCTTGTAGTTCGTCATATCGAGCTGGAGAACTCCGACGACATTCACACCCGTATTCTGATACGAAGTGGCGATCGCCTTTGAACCGAGAAGGCCTCCTTCTTCTGCAGCGTAGGCCATAAATTTTACCGTCTTTGCCGGATGGTAGTTGTTCGCCATCGCCGAGCGGATCACCTCGGTCAGCGATGCAATGCCCGAAGCATCGTCGTCAGCACCGGGGGCGACAAGGGTTTGGCAGGTCGTACTCGGCGAGCAACCAAGTCGGGTCGAATCCTGGTGCGCACCCAAGATGACGACCTCCAGCGGACTAGTCGTGCCCTGGATCGTCATAATGATCGAGGGCTGGGCCCAGGTGTGATTAAAATACTCGACGGTGACGTCGCTGCGTCCGGCCGCGAGGGCTGTCCAGGTGTCCTTGATCCAGAACGCCGAATCAACGCCCGTCGGCGAGTTGTAATATCGCGTCGTAAACGACGACAAAGACGTGATCGTCGATACGATATTCGAGGCCGTAAGACTGCTGATCAGCGGCTGCACGGTCGCTGCATTGTCGATGGTATATTGTCCCGTGACGGCTGGCGTCCTGGGTGAGGTAACGCGGTCGATAGTGTCGAGAGCGTCCTGCTCGTCCGTGTGTCCCATAAAGCCTGCACATTTATGCAGGGCCTTGTGTGCGTGTTCAGAGATGAGCGAGATCTCCTCATCGGTCACACGAAGAACGGCGATGCCGTTCTTTACCGTCACGATCTCAGGCGAGAGGAAGCGGCCGTCCATTGCGGCAAATACCTGCATCGTCTTCAGCTCGTTGACATCGACCGTGATCCAGGAAAGATGCGGGGTCGCTGCCGCAGCTTTGGTTCGCTCCGATATCACGGTTCCGAGGACTCCGACGACGGCCACAGCGATCGCCAATAACAAAATGGTTCTATTCTTGAACATAGGGTCGAGTTCTATCCTTGGACACAAACCCGTAGAACAACGCAGGTCGGGCGGGCAGGTTTACGGAAAAGTACGTATGAACGTAGGTCTAAGATCTAATTATTGCCTTGGATCGCCACCTTTTAGGTGGGAACTAACCGCTTTAAGGGATCCTCAGAGCTAAATAGTCAGGCCTTGAAAATTATGTCAGGCTTCGCCCTTAACTTCAATCTAAAACGGCAATAAATAGTACGGGTGATTTAGATGCAAGAAACCGGAAAAACGTGGTCTTGTCTCAATTTTAAGGGCTAAAGCGAAAAGTTGAAGGTGACGAAGCCGACCGCCTTGACCGGCTGGCCGTTGCGTTCAAAGGGCTTGAATCTCCATTTTCGGATGGCATCCTTTGCCGCTCCCTGCAGGAGCGACGGGCCGCTCGTCTTCTCGATCGAGGCGACCTCGCCATCTTCATCGACGATCACATCGACACGAACGACGCCCTGAGCGTGTGCGGTACGCGCAAATGAAGGGTAGATCGGGGCAGGGCGATTCGTTGCATAGTCCGTAAGCGCACCGACACTTAACGGGCCGGTCTCAACCGGAGGTTCAGCCTTTGGAGCAGGTTCGGCGGGTTCGTTCTTCTCAGAGGACTTAGCGGCGGCCTGGTCTCTCTTAGCTTCGGGTGAAGGCTTTGCAACGGGTTTCGCGGGCGGAGGTGCGGCTGCTGAGGTTTCGGCCTGACGCGGACGCGAGCCGACAACGATCGGATCGGATGCGGGGCGAACAGCCTCAAGCGAGATCGGCGCGGACGAGGCTGCTGCAGACGCAGGAGCGGCAGAAGCCGCTGTCGGTGCCGTTTTCTCAGGAACAGGTTGATTTTCGGCGACAGTCGTCGAAGGCACGCCGCTAATGGCGCTGATCACGACGGAACGCGAATTCGCGATGTCCTCGCGGGCATCCGCGACCTCGTCACGCCAACGTCGGGAATCATATTCATCCCGTGCGAGCATACTGCGCGAGTTCGTGGCCTCTTCAAGAAGAGCCATAGCATCGCCTGCTTTTTTCGGGTCCGCGCCCATTTCCTTCGCTTCAGCGATAACGACCTCGAGCGTCTCGCGCATTTTTTCGAGGTCGTTCACGGCCTCGAGCGGTAGAGTGCGGTCGGTGACGCTTAAGCCGAGCATTTGATAGCGTTCCAGGCGATTACGAGCACCTTTTACGATCTGGCCGGCGACGGCGAGGTAGTTCGCATTTGCACCGGGCTTTGTCGTCTTTTGCTCGCGATAGAATTCCCTCAGAAGGTCTTGAGCTCGTTTGTAATCGCCCTGCTCGAGGTAGCTGTTCATCAACAGAACGTTCACGCCCGAAAGTATCGCCGGGTCGGCAGATTCGCGTCGTACATTCTCAAGCTCGTATGTTGCCGCACTGTAATTGCGAACGGCGATGAAGGCCTTTGCTTTGGAAATACGTGCACGGAGAAGGTCGCCGGATGTTACGGCAGGCGTCGGCGGAGCAGTTTGTTCGGGAACTTGCGACGCAGGCGAACTTTGGGGCGTCGCGGGGACCTGAGCGGTCGCTGCGGCGGCGAACGAGCCGCAGATCAAAAGCGATGTTACAAAAATCAGTCTGACGTTCAACGGCATCCTTTCTCCTTTTGACGAGGCGATCTCCGTAAAGGGCCAGAGCCGACAAACCTTGCTGACTCACGCTGAGCGACCCGAGAAAATCTTAAAAAACGCAAATAAAAGGCGTGATCTTACCACTCCTTAAGTGCCCGCCGATCAATTGCCTAAACTCTTGATGATTTTATCGCGGTATGCGTTTGCGTCTTTTTTTATAGCATTTTCGTTCAACGTGAGCAACCGACGGGCTTTCATTACGACACGGCCGTTGATGATGACGGTCTCAACGTCCGAAGCCTTCGTTGAATAGACGAGAGCCGAATACACGTTGTAGAACGGCGTCTGATGCAGCGAACCGAGGCCGACGATCGCGATGTCGGCACGTTTGCCCGCTTCGATCGAGCCAATGAGCTTCTCAAGGTGCAGCGCGCGGGCACCGCGGATGGTCGCCATCTCGAAGGCCTGCTCCGCGCTGACGGCTTTTGGGTCGCCCGAGTGGTTCTTATGAAGCTTTGCCGCGGTATCGATCTCTTCCCACATATCGAGATCGTTGTTGGACGCGGCTCCGTCGGTGCCAAGCCCGACGGCGACGTTCGCCTTCAGCATCGCAGGGATCGGAGCAACGCCGGACGCGAGCTTCATATTCGACTGAGGACAGTGTCCGACCCCGACGTTCTCGCGTTCGAGTACGCCGATCTCTTCGTCCGTGACCCAAATGCTGTGCGCGATGATCGTCCTGTCGGAGAGAAAGCCGATGCTCGCCAGATAATCGACAGGCGTTTTACCGTATTTTGCGAGGATGTCGTCACGTTCTTTCTTGGTCTCGGCGACGTGTATGAGAACGGGTGCCTTCCATTTGTCCGAGAGCTTGCGGACGAGTTTCAGATTCTCGGTCGAGACCGTGTACGGTGCGTGCGGTGCGGCAGCGGCGACGATCAGCGGATCGTGCTGCCATTTTGCAAGATATCTGTCGGTGTATTTGAGTGCCTCGGCGGGTGTCTTGTTATCGGAGACAGGAAAATCAATGATCGTTTCGCCCAGCACGCCGCGCATACCGGCCTTCTTTGTTTCCTCCGCGATCGCATCCTCAAAGTAATACATATCGCAATACGTCGTTGTGCCGCCGCGGATCATCTCAGCAAGCCCGAGCCTTGCGCCGACCCGCACAAATTGCTCACTCACGTTCTTTGCCTCGGCAGGAAAGATGTATTTCGTAAGCCATTCGTTCAGGTCGAGGTCGTCCGCGATCCCGCGAAAAAGCGTCATCGGAACGTGAGTGTGCGTATTGATAAGGCCAGGGATCACGGCCTTGCCCTGCGCGTTAATGACCGAGCGTGCCCGATATCGTTTCGAAAGATCTGCGGTCGGCCCGACCGCGACGATCTCGTCGCCTCGCACGGCCACTGCTCCGTTCTCAATGACGCGCTTTGCGCCATCCATCGTCACGACGGTTCCGCCAACGATCAGGAGGTCGACGCGCACGGCCGGCACTACACGGGCGGCGGCCGCGGCCGGAAAAGACGAGCGTAAGAACGAGCAAAGAGACGACGAAGAATTTTAGCTTGCACATAACGGAAGAAGTGGCGCAAAGAGCGGTTCTCTATTTCAAATTGCCGGAATCAAATGCCTTGGGGAGAAGGTCGCGCATCTGCATCGTTTCCGAGCGGCCGGCGAGGTTTGCCATCGTGACCGGAATGTCGCCGCAGAACTCCCAAATGATCTGCCGACACGCGCCGCACGGCGGCGTCAGGTCGTCGGTATCGACCACGATCGCGATAGCGGAAAATTGCCGTTCGCCTTCCGAGACCGCCTTGAAGATCGCGACGCGTTCGGCGCAGAGCGTCAGACCGTAGCTCGCATTCTCGATATTGCAGCCGCTGAAGATCTCGCCGGATTCCGTCTGAACGGCCGCACCGACCTGAAAATTCGAGAATGGAGCAACGGCACGCGTCCTTGCCTGTCGCGCGGCCTCTAATATTCGTAAACTAATCGGTTGGCTCATGTCTCGCACCTTTACGGGTTCCTTTTCGAGCAGACCCTCTAGTTGCCCGTCCAAAACAGACCGGACACGAACATTTATAGCCCGGCGAACGCTTATGCGACAAGCCGTGGAGAACACCATTGTCGCGATCGAACCGGTCTAGTATCACGTCTAGATAATTGGTATCGGAAGCATGGTAACGGCGGAAGACCGCGTATGCAATGTGATCGGCGAGCTGAATACATCGTGAACGTTTCGAATCTACGAAAAACGGCACGTCGGCTATGTTCCGGATAACATTCCAGCGCGTTCCCAGGGTCCTGAACTGCTGTGTAAGCTTCTGAAGAGAGGTTTCATAGGCACTCTCATCCACGATTATCAAGCCCTTCTGTTTCTCGCCACGGCGTTCGATCCGCCTGAGTTTCTGGTCAAAGCGGCTGCATAGGTCCTCAAAGGCAATTTCCATTGGGTCTCGATCGGGAAATGAATCTTTATGAACGGCGCAAGCAAAGGTGCAAGTTGACCTGCTAGCATCAGCAACGAGTTTAAGAACCGATTTGATCAGGGCGGCGCGGCTTGTTTTATCAGCGATACTGCTCCACGGAGCGGACCTTCCATTAAAGATCTCAGAGGCGTGAAACTCGATCTCGTCCGGCGTTGTCGGTGCGAATCCCAATGCAAGGTCATCCAAAGCTTTGCTAAGGCGGGTTATCTGACTCTCATGTACACAGATGCCCCCAAGGACCAGGTGCGACTCACTTTTGTTTGCTGCCGACCCAGAATCGTCCAAGTAAAGCAAATACATAAAAAAAGCAGCCGAGTAGCCGAAGCTAACGGACCGCTAATGCAGCCCTCTCAACCGCACCTTGCATTCTATCCCAAGTACAAATTAGAAGCAAGGTTTCTCAAGATGCACCGGCGGCGATCCGTTCTCGAACCAGTCCGCATAGAAAATCGACGCTTACGCCGGTTTGGCCGCCTTCCGGGATGATGATATCTGCAAAACGCTTTGACGGCTCGACGAACTCGAAGTGCATCGGGCGGATCGTTTTTTCGTACTGATCGAGGGTTCGCTCGAAGGTTCTTCCTCTCTCGGTAATATCACGCCGCAGTCTCCGCATCAATCGAATGTCGTCCGGCGTATCGACAAAGACGCGAACATCGAGAAGCTCAAGGATCCGCGGTTCGGCAAATATCAAGATGCCCTCGACGATAACGACGCGTCGCGGCTCGATCACCTCGACGTGGTCGCGGCGCGTGTGCGTCACCATATCGTACACGGGCATATCGATCGACTGGCCAAGCTTTAGCCGCTTGATGTGATTTACGAGAAGGTCGCTGTCGATCGCGTCCGGATGGTCAAAATTCGCGTGGTGCCGCTCGTCAAGCGGCATATCTGCAAGATTCCGATAGTAGGAATCCTGTTCGATGAGGACGACGTTCTCAGAGCCGACGGCATCGACGATCGCTCGTGCTATCGTCGTTTTCCCGGAACCGGTGCCGCCGCAAATCCCAATTATCATAAGTTAGTTCCTAGTTGCCGATCCTTCCTATCACACGGCTTAAGAGTTCCTTGAAAACGCCTTTGACCCGCTCACCCGTCTCCATCACTTCGGCATGGTGGATGATCTCTCCGCTCAGGCCTGCACCAAGATTCGTGATGCAAGAGATGCCGAGTACGCGAAGGCCTGCGTGGCGCGCAGCGATCGCCTCCGGGACGGTTGACATACCGACCGCGTCGGCGCCAAGCAGGCGGTACATACGTATCTCTGCAGGCGTCTCATACGTCGGGCCCGAAAGAGCGCAGTAAACGCCGCGTCCGAGGCTGAAGGCCGCTCCATTAGCCGCGATCGCCGCCGCTTCATCCTCGACGATCTGCTGGAATCCGCGGTCGTAGATCTCGGTCATATCGGGGAACCTCGGCCCGAAGGAATCGTCGTTCTTCCCGCGAAGGGGATTTACACCCATGCAGTTCAGGTGATCCGTGATGACCATAAGCGAGCCGGGCCTCAAATCCGTATTCAGGCTGCCGGCCGCATTCGTCAGGATCAGATTCTTTGCGCCGAGCGATGCGAACGTGCGTGTCGGGAAAATGACCTGTTCCATCTCATACCCTTCGTAGAAATGGAATCGTCCCTGCTGAACGGCGACGTTCACGCCCGCGGCCTTTCCGAGGACGAGTTGGCCGGCGTGGCCCTCGACCGTCGAACGCGCAAATCCCGGTATCTCTTCATACGGTATCCGAACGGCATCTTCGATCTCATCGGCAAATGCCCCGAGGCCGCTTCCAAGGACGACGGCGGTCGAGATCGGTTCGCTAAAGCGGGATCGGATGAATTCGGCCGCATCACGCGGACTCTTTGTGCTCATAAAACGAAAGACGCTTCTAAAAAAGGCAGCCCTAATCTCCCTTGCTGTACGGGATGCCGAGAGCTTTCGGAGCACGCGACAAACCGATGAATCCCGCAAGTACGATCATCGTCAGCAGATACGGGATGATCTGGATGAACTGCACGGGGATCTCTTCGCCGCCGATCCGTGCCCAGGATGCGCCTTGGATCTGGATCGAAAGTGCCTCGGTCAGCCCGAAAAACAAACACGCGCCGAGCACCGGAACGGGACGCCATTTTGCAAGTATGAGAGCGGCGAGCGCGATGAAGCCGCGGCCCGCGGTCATATTTCGCGTAAAGAGCGATGACTGCCCGATCGAGAGATACGCACCGCCGAGTCCAGCGAGCACGCCCGAGATCGTCACCGCGATGTAGCGAAGTCGGATCACGTTCACGCCGGCCGTCTCGGCCGCTTCCGGATGCTCGCCCGTCGCCCTGATGCGAAGCCCGAACGGCGTCTTGTACATTATCCACCAGCAGACGGGAACCAGAGCGAGTGCAACGATCGTTGCGATCGAAATGCGGTTGTAAAATTCCGGGAGCTGCAGGATCTTGTCGATCTGCGGCGTCGAACCGGCAGAATCGTAGATCGCGCCGGAGATCAGGGCCGGGAGGCCGATCATCAAGAAGTTGATCGCCATTCCGGCGACTACCTGGTCCGCCTCGAACTTGATGCACGCGACGGCATAGACGAACGCAAGAGCGGCACCTGCGGCAACGCCGGCAAGGACTCCGATATAAGGATCGCGGGTCTGATAAGTTACGACCGCAGCGGTGAACGCACCGGCGAGCATCAGCCCTTCGAGCGCGATGTTGATGACGCCCGACCTCTCAGAAAAAAGTCCGCCGAGCGCCGCAAAGATCAGAGGCGTCGCAAGCCTAAGCGATGAAAATAACAAAGCTAAAGTGAATATCTCGCCCATCGCCTATTTCCTCGAATATTTTTGCAGACAAGCAACGAACAGGATGATTATCGCCTGCAGTACCCAACCAAGATCCTTCGAGACCTTCGAGGTGAAAGCATCTACGAAGATCTCGCCGCGAAGCAGCACGCCGAAGAACAGTGCTGCAGCAAAAACGCCAAGCGGATGATTTCGGCCGAGCAATGCGACCGCGATCCCCAGGAAGCCCCATTCCGCCGAAAATCCGTTATAAAAATTATGCCTTGTCCCAAGGACTTCGCCGACGCCGACCATTCCGGCAAGAGCGCCGGAGATCGTCATCGCGAGTATGATCTGCTTCTTCGGCGAAATGCCGCCGTATTCTGCGGCCGAAGGGTTCTCGCCGACGGCGCGAAGCTCATAGCCCCATTTTGTCTTCCAAAGGAAGATGTAAACGGCAATGCACGCAATGATCGCGAAAATGAACGCGACATTCAGCGGCACGTCCGCCGGCAGGCCCGGAATGAATGAGCTAAGCTTCGGGATCGTCGCATTCTCGCCGATCGGCGCGGTCTGCAGGATCGGGTCGCCCGGGACCTTATAGAAATACTGCGTAAAGTAGCTCACGAGAGCGATGCCGATGAAATTCAGCATTATCGTGTTGATGACCTCGTGAGAGCCGAATCTTGCCTTCAGGACACCGGGAATGCCGCCCCAGACCGCACCCGCAATGATCGCTGCCGCGATGCAGAACGGCACAAGCAGCCATGCCGGCAAGCTCGCCCAGGACCAATTCTGCTGGTCGGCGCCGACCGTTACGATCGTCCCGCCAAACTTG
>LLEU01000062.1 GCA_001567505.1 Acidobacteria bacterium OLB17
TTGGGAACAATTGGGTTGACCACAGTGGCAATCGGACCTTCGGGAAACACGGTCAGGCAAGCCTGACGGCACTGCCTTATGGCAGAGCCGGCAGGACGCCTGTCGCGTGTTTCACACGCTCCAGTCGAGATCGGGCACGTTGACCACGTGCTGAAGCACGTGGCTAATCGCCCTTCGGGAAAACGGTCAGGCTTGCCTGACCGCACTGCGGGAGCGGCAAGCCGCTGGAACGGCCGCTCCTGCCGGAGCTAAGGTGTCGCGTGTTGCACACGCTCCGGTGATTTGGGTTCGGCATCCGGTGCTACAAAGATTCCGCTCCTACGGAGCTGGGATCGAGTTCTATCAATATGCCGCTCCTGCCGGAGCTGGGACTCGACGCCGAGATCGCGGCTCTGCCATAATGCAGGGCGGCAAAGCCGGCTTGACGCCTGAAAGGCCCGGGAACCGCATTAGCCAGGAGCGTGATTTCTAAATATGTGGAGAAGTAATATGAAGTCTATCGATTCGTTTCTAAAGCCAATGGTGGCCGTAGTAGTATTGCTGCTGCCAGTGCTGCCCGGAAATGCAGCGGCGCAAGAGAAGTTTTTGGATGCTCCGACGGTCAAGCTGTGCGAGCTGATCCAAAACCCTTCCCCATACCAAGATAAGATCATTCGGATTAAGGCAACTTATAGGAATCAATTCGAAGTTTCGGAGCTCTTTTGCTCCGACTGTTGGAACCGCGACAAAGGAAGAATTTGGGTCTCTTTTGATGAGTCTTGGGAGGAAAATACTTCACGTCGAATCAGAAAGGTTCTTGTATATAAGGATGATGCTAAGACCGTAAACGTTACGTTTGTCGGCAAGTTTTTCGATCCGAGTCCCGGCGACCCAAGGACCGGTCCTTATCAGTTCAAATTCACCTTATATCGAGCAGAGGTAGCCAAGGTGGTTTATGAATGGGCGCCCGCTCCGCCAAATCTGCCTGACGATGTAAAAACGCAGACGTCTTGCGGTGACGGCCTCGTCTCGAACTTTCTAAATTACCACTGTGAGACGCAACGAGAGGCGACACAGCGTTGATCGAGGCATTGGGCGAACTGGCCAGGGACCATCCCGATCTCGGTTTTGCTTATACGATGAGTAAAGTAATTTTTGCTGACCCCCTAACTACCAGAATTGGAGGTCAGACGCGTCTATGAAAAGTTTTTCCATAGTAATAGCTCTAACAGTTTGTGTTTTCTTCATAGGCTGCTTCATGGCAACCGCGTGCGGAAACCTTAGTAAAAAGGACGCAAATGAGGCCTTCTTGAAGGAGCATCCAACGTATACGATCGTGTTCTCTGATACTGGCGAAGGTTGGGAGGGAGTTGTGAATTATCACTTCGATTTCAAAAAGCCACACGATGAAAAGATCTACCAAGAGGTTATGACCTTTGAGAAACAAGGAGACGGAACTTGGAGAATCACCGGTCGCTGGAATCCGAAAATGGACGAAAAGGATTAAGCGAGGTTGCTCTTGCAAAGGGCGCATCCTCCAAGAGTGCGCTATCCCGCCTCGACCGCCAGTAACGGAGGCACGGCCTCGCAATCGTGGAAGCAGACATTTACATTCGACCGCTACCGCAATCGGAATTTCGACGAGGCGGGCGTAAGAAGAGGCCGAGGAAAAAGACAAAGACAACGGTTACGGAGATGCTGTTCCAGCTCCGCTCGCAGGTTCTTTAGCGGGCGGTGCGCACATTTTCGAGCATCGTTTGGAAGACCTCGTTGAGGTCGAGGCCGCTCGTGTCGATGACGGTCGCGCCGTCGGCGATGGTGAGCGGCGAATCCGGGCGAGAGACGTCGCGGGCGTCGCGGTCGTTGATCTCGCGGAGCGTATAGTCGTAAGAAGCGGCGAGGCCTTTTGCCGAATCTTCGGCGAAGCGCCGGCGTGCGCGTGCCTCGGGCGTTGCCGTCAGGAAAAATTTGATATCGGCGTCGGGGAAGACCACGCTTCCGATATCGCGGCCTTCGAGGACGCAGCCGTTCGGGGCGGAATTCCCGATCGTGCGCTGATGTTCGACCATGATCCGCCGGACGGCCGGGATAGCCGAAACTACGGACGCGGCGGTCGCAACTTCCGGAGTTCGGATCTCGCTCGAAATGTCTTCGCCGTCGAGCAGAACCTTCATCGAGGAAGGTTCGCCCGTCAGATCGATCTTTGAATTCGCGGCGATCTCGGCGACCTTTTCGCTGTCTTCAAAAGGAACTCGGGCACGCAGAACGGCCAACGCGGCGGCGCGGTACATCGCTCCCGTATCGAGATAAAGAAGTCCGAATTCTTTTGCGAGCATCTTGCCGAGCGTTGATTTTCCTGCACCGCTTGGCCCGTCAATGGCAATGATCATAAAGGGAAGTCTGTCGAGTCTAGGATCTCGCCCAACGCGGCGATCGCTTCGTCAATGTCGGTTTCCGAGACGTTCAGATGCGTCACCATACGGATCTGCGTGCCGAATCCGATCGCCAGTACGCCTTTTTCTTTAAGGTTTGCGACGATCTCGGCGGCCGTCATTCCGGTCCGCGAAACGTCGAAAATGACGATGTTCGTTACGACCCTTTCGACGTCGATACCGACGTTCGGCATCGCGGCGAGAGCTTGTGCGAGGTTTTTGGCGTTGCGGTGATCGACGGCGAGGCGTTGCGGGCCTTCTTCGAGAGCAATGATGCCGGCGGCCGCGAGTATGCCGACCTGACGCATTCCGCCGCCGAGGCGTTTGCGCCAACTCCGCGCACCTTCAATGAATTCCGCGCTCCCGACGAGCATCGAACCCGCGGGAGCGCCCAAGCCTTTCGAGAGGCAGAACATCACGGAGTCGCAGTCGGCGGCGAGTTCGCGTACGTCGCAGCCGAGTGCCGTCGCGGCATTGAATATGCGGGCACCGTCGAGATGTACCGGCAGGCCTTCGCGATGAGCATTCTCGCAAAGTTCGCGTGTATGTTCGGGCGTCATCACGCTGCCGCCCGCGAAATTATGCGAATTCTCGATGCAGATCAGCCGGGTCGCGGCCTGATAATACGGCGGATTCTTGCGGATCGCGGGCGCGATGTCGTCCCAAGAAAGATGTCCCGTGCCGTCGGAGCTTTTCACCGCACGCGTCGTCACGCCCGAGACGACCGCGGCGGCGCCAAGCTCGAAATTCAGGATGTGTCCGCGCTCCTCGATGATGAGTTCGCTGCCCGGTTCCGTATGCAGCTTTACGGCGATCGTATTGCCCATAGAACCGCTCGGGACCCAGATAGCGGCCTCTCGGTCGAATCGGGCGGCCGCGAGGGCTTCAAGGCGGTTTATCGTCGGGTCTTCGCCAAAGACGTCATCGCCGACCTCGGCTGCGGCCATCGCGGCCCGCATCTTGTCAGACGGTCTTGTAACTGTGTCGCTGCGAAGGTCGATCATCCGGCGGCCTTACTCGTCCTCTTGCTCGATCTTCGTGATCTTCTCGATCCGGCGTTCGTGCCGGCCCGCCTCGAACTCGGCGTCGAGCCAGGCTTTTACGATATTGCGGATCTCGTGGTCGGCCGTGAATCTCGCCGCGAGTGCGAGGACATTCGTGTTGTTGTGTTCGCGGGAAAGGCGTGCGATCTCCTCGTTCCAGGCCACCGCGGAGCGAATGCCGGGAACCTTGTTCGCCGCGATCGCCATTCCTGCGCCCGATCCGCAGAGCAGGATCCCGCGTTCGAAATCACCGCGTGCGACGGCCTCGGCGACCTTTCGCGCGTAGTCCGGATAATCGACCGACGCGGACGAATCCGTGCCCATATCCGTGTATTCGACGCCCAACGAATCAAGCGCTCCCTTGAGCTTTTCCTTTTCCTCGAAACCGGCGTGGTCGGCCGCGATCGCTATCTTCATAACGCTTTCCTCTTAGCTGTCGAGTTTATCTCTTTTGGAGAAAAGACGCTAAAACGCGTTAGATGTGGAAGCCGTCAGCCAGTCGAGAAAGTCCGGTCAGTGGCACCGTGCGTGCGACTATTTTAGCAATTCGGTCAGGTTTCCGTCAAAACGCCCATTATCGGCCGCCACGACCATGTGCGAGATCCGGGGCATCGGGCCGGTAAGTTTTGCCTTTTCGACCGTATCATCGAACGGGCGGTCGCCAAGGTCTAAGCCGATGCGCAACTCGGCTTTCTTGATGTTGACGGCGCAAAATTCGCGCTTCTCGAGCACCGAGACGTACGTCTTTTTCGGCAAGAGTGTCGCATTCGGGAAATTCTTGGTGATGTACTCAACGAACTCTTCGTATAGCGGCCGCATATCCGGAGCCTTTGCGAACTGATCGGCCAGCAGGTTGTCCGTGCTCTGATACACGAGCTTGCCGCCATTTGCATGAATGCCCGCAAGCAGTGAAGCGTTCATATGGCCAAAGCCATGTTCGTTTTTCAGCCAGGCGATCATATCGTTTCGCTTCGTGATCGCGGTGCCTGCAAGCATCGTCATCCAGCCCGCCAGATCGGTTCCCGTTGAGTTCGATAATCCGTCAACAAACTCTTTCTCAAATTCACCCGATGTTTTTTGTGCCATTGTTACCTCCAGGCCCCAAGAATGAAGCCGATCACTGCAAAATAGACGGCTATATAGCCGCAGTTTATCGCGATGTACTTAAATGACCGCTGCTCGAATAGTGCGACGATGACGAACATCCCTACCGCCCAGAACCCCGCCAACAGCCCTGCTGCGACGCCCCATTGCCAGTTGGTCTCGGGAGCGCCGAGGAAGAAAGCAAGGTTGTATGACATTAGGTAAGCGATAAGGAAAGTCAAACCAAAGGCCTTGAGCGGGCTGGCGTTACTCAACTGTTCGTCGGTAAGGCCGGTCTCAGTCTGCCAGGCCTTCGCAAACAGCAAAGGCGACCACCAAAGCCCGCCAATCACGAGACTTATTACGGCACAAACAAAAACAGCAATATGATTGATGTAGAGGTTTTCCATAGGTTGGAATGCTACCGAGAAACGTTGAACGGCGTATTGGAAAAAAAAATACCTGACTTTCGGCGCGGTCGTCTAGCCAACGGGGATGTAATTTTGATAGTGCGTGCGAATAGCGGCATAGGCTTCTGGCTTAAAGCCCGAGAAATGCTTGAAATCGTTAATGAAATGCGACTGATCGTAAAACCCACACGAAAGCGCGATATCGCGCCAGTCAATATCGCCGGCGGTGTCGATCGCAGTGATCGCCTTCTGGAAACGCATTATTTTGAGGTATGCCTTTGGCGTGACCCCGACGGCTTTTCGGAATAGATCGGTAAAATGCTTCTGAGAGTATCCGATCTTCTCATTCATCCTCCCGATCGAGATCGCATACGGTCGTTCGGTCATTTCGTTCACGGCGAAGGAGACGCAAGGGTCGATAAAAAGCCTCGATCGAAACTTAGAGAGCAGGAAGGTTTCGACAAGACTAAAACGCTTAGGGATCTCCGGCTGAGCCAAGAGCCTTTCCCTGAGCCAGCCAAAATCCATTCCCCACACGAGATCCGCGTCAACGACGCTGTCGGCGATCTCCTGCATCGGGAACGGGAAAAAAGATGCGGCCAAACCCTTCTTGAATGTTACGACCATCATCTCCGCGCTATTTCCCGCCGGGATCGTTATCGGTTCGGTACGGAAACCCGACGCCCACACACGGTTGCAGGCCTGTATCTCTTTCAGACTGTGATTGTCGTAGATGAACTGCGGAGCGTCGTTAAGGTCGATCACGATCTCGGTGTCGCCGTTCGGCAGGAAGCGGTCAAAATTGTGGTCATGCAGAACGTCGCGAAAATAAATTATCACCGAGACGAATCGGTCGAGGGGAGGGCGAGGTATGTGCATTCTAAAAATCATTCTTCAGAGTTGGACGACCCGCTTCGGGGTAACCGCTCCTCGTTGCGAGATCGTCCTGAGGGCGGGTCGAGTCGGCATTGTTAAATTCGCCTTTTCGAACATCGATCGAGTTTATCTCTTTTGGAGAAAAGACGCTAATACGGGCCGGCGGGTACGCGCCTTCCGGCATATTTTGTTTCCGAGAACGCCTTCGGGCAGAATATAATTCACGAATTGTCTGATGCCGCGGTTTTTCTTCAAATGTGTGGTCTTTGTCCTTCTGCTGCCCATCGTCGGTGCGGCACAGGATTTCCTGCCCGAACTCGTAAAGCGGATCAAGCCTTCGGCCGTCGCGATCGAGGCCTTTGATTCCCGCGGGCAGGTGATCGCACGCGGCAGCGGCTTTTTTGTCGGTGCGGGCCGCGTAATTACGAACCGGCACGTCATCGAAGGGTCGTATCGGGCCGAAGTGCATCTTTTGAACGAGAAACGCCTTCCTGTTCGCGGCGTTCTCGCGGTCGATGGCGAAGGCGACCTCGCGCTTCTTCAGGTCGATCTGCCGCCGGACGTTTCAGTCAATCCGCTGCCGCTCGTCCGCCGTGCTCCGCAGGAAGGCGAATCGATCGTCGTCATCGGCAATCCTTTCGGGCTCGAAGGTTCGGTCTCGAACGGCATTGTGTCGGCCGTACGCGAAATTCCGGGCTACGGAAAGATAATTCAGATCACGGCGTCGATCTCGCCGGGTTCGAGCGGTTCGCCGGTAGTGAATATGGCGGGCCAGGTCATCGGCGTTGCGAGCCTGCAGGCGGCCGAAGGCCAGAACCTGAATTTCGCGGTGCCCGCAGCACGGATCCTGCAGTTGAAGATCGGCGATGCACGCTCATTTTCTGAACTTGCGGCCGAAACTCAAAAGAATAAACGCGTTGCCGCAGAAAGGCTGTATTCGCAGGGACTTGCACAGCTTTCGAGGGACGATTTCGCACGCGCCTTGCCGTACTTTCAGAAAGCTGCGGACGCCGACCCAACGTATGCCGAGGTTGGTATCAGGCGGGCTACTGCTTCGGTGTTCTCGGCCGTCACGCAGAGGCGTTGAAAGCATCGAGACAGGCCGCAAGGCTGAGGCCGGAATGGGCGGCGACGTATGTGAACATCGGCGCTTCGAGCTTTGCTCTCGGGCAGTTCAAGGACGCGTACGAGGCTTACCGAACCGCCGCCGGGATCGACGGGAACGACGCGCAAACGCAATTCTCGCTCGGCGCAACGCTCGACAAACTCGATCGGGCCGGCGAAGCTGTCCTCGCTTACCGTCGTGCTCTCGAGATCAAGCCTGACCATGTGCCTGCGATGGAGGCGCTCGGCCTCGCACTTTTCAAACTCAAGCGCTACCAGGAGGCTGTCGATGCGTTCGAGCAGCTGAAGGTCTATCGCCCGGACGCACGCACCTACAACTACATCGGCGAATGCCTTCTCGAAAGCGGACGTGCCGCCGAGAGCATCGACGCGTTCAACACCGCGATCGGCTACAGCCCGGATCTCGATAAAGCACGATTCAATCTCGGCCGTGCGTACATTCAGGCCGGGAACACCGATCTTGCCACGGCGCAGTACAATCTGCTGCGCGATGCGAAAAGCGAGTACGCCGACCGCTTGCTCGTCCTTCTGAAACCCTAGTGGTTGATCAGCGTACGCGATTTATCAGGCTTGCGACAAAACCGGCGCCGAAGCCGTTGTCGATATTGACGACCGTCACGTTCGAAGAGCAGGAATTCAGCATTCCGAGAAGCGCCGCAACGCCGCCGAATGCGGCGCCGTAGCCGATGCTTGTCGGCACGCCGATAACGGGGACGTTCACGAGGCCGCCCACGACGGACGGCAACGCGCCTTCCATTCCGGCGACGACGATGACGACATTCGCATTCGCAAGCACGTCCCGCTGCGAAATTATCCGATGGACTCCGGCAACGCCGGCGTCCCAGACCCGCGAAACGCGATTGCCCATCGCCTCGGCCGTCAATGCGGCTTCCTCGGCGACGGGAATGTCGCTCGTTCCCGCGGTGACGACGGCGATCTCGCCGCGGCCGAGGTCTGAATCGTCGCGTCGTACGCGGATCAGCTTTGCCGACTCATGCCATTCGGCATCGGCGATGATGTTGCGAATGTCGCCGTAAACGTCCTTGTCCGTGCGGGTTACGAGAACATTCGGCGAGCGGGCGGCGAGTTTTTCGAATATCGAGACGATCTGCTCCCGCGTTTTGCCCTGGCCGAATATCACCTCAGGGAAGCCTTGCCGTTCGGCGCGTGCGTGATCGACCTTCGCAAAGCCGAGGTCCTCGAAACCGGCCTTCGCCAAACTTTCTACCGCCGCTTCCTCATCGATCGAGCCGCTGCGGAAGGCGGCCAGGATCTCCTGTATCTCTTTCTTTTGCACTTACTTGATAGCATCTATCTTTTGGGCGTTGGCGGGCAAGTCCGGCGGCGTGCTTTATTAACACGGGCGTCAAAGGCTAGAATCTGAGGTCATGGACCTGACAGTGGCGATCACGGGAGCTTCCGGGGCGATCTACGCGCGGCGGACGCTCCAGCTTCTTGCCGAAAGCGGCCGCGTCGAGACGATCAACCTTATCATTTCTTCGACCGCGCAGATAGTCGCGCAGGTCGAGCTTGGCTCGGACCTCAAGAATGCCGACGCGGCGAAAGTGAACGCGTGGCTGGGCCTTCCCGAGGAAAGCAGGCTGATACGCGTCTGGCGGCTCGACAACCTTGCGGCAAAGCCTTCTTCAGGCTCGTACAGACAGGCAGGAATGATCGTCGTCCCTTGCTCGATGGCGAGCATCGGGGCGATAGCAAGCGGTGCGGGCACGAACCTCATCCACCGCGCCGCCGACGTCTGCTTGAAGGAAGGACGAAAACTCGTCCTCGTTCCGCGCGAAACTCCGTTCAACGCGATCCATCTCGAAAATATGCTCAGGCTTGCGAATGCAGGTGCTCGGATCCTGCCGGCGAGTCCGTCGTTCTATCACAGGCCGGAGACGATCGCGGATCTCGTCGATCACGTCTGCTTTCGGATCCTCGATCAGTTCGACATCCCGCATTCGACGGCCACCGAATGGCAGGGTTGAGCGCTCTCAAGAACCCGTTGCGCCCGTTTGCTTAGTTCGGCGAAAACGGTAGAATTAGGAATTCCGACATAACGACTTAACGTGCATCCATTGCACGTCTGATCTATGGCAGTAAAACCCGAAACATCTCCGAGTATTCGTACCATCACCGTCGCCCATTCGCCGGATTCGGACGACGCATTTATGTTCTATGGGCTTGCGACCAACAAGCTCGAGACCGAAGGCCTGCGTTTTGAACACACGCTCAAGGACATCCAGTCGCTGAACGAAGACGCAAAGAACGGCGTTTACGACGTTACGGCCATTTCGTTCCACGCATACGCTTACGTTGCCGATAAATACGCACTTCTGCCGCACGGGGCATCGATCGGCGATAAATACGGCCCGATCGTCGTTGCGAAAGAGCCACGCCCGGCATCAGAGATCGGCTCGATGAGGATCGCCGTTCCGGGCGAATTGACGAGCGCGTACCTTGCTCTGCGGATCTTTAACCCCGATTTCGAGCACGTTGTGATCCCGTTCGACAAGATCATCGACGAGGTTCGGAGCGGCCGTGTCGATGCCGGGCTTCTGATCCACGAAGGCCAGCTTTTCTACAAGCAGGTCGGGCTCGACAAGGTGGTCGATCTTGGCGAATGGTGGCACGAAAAGACCGGATTGCCGCTGCCGATGGGCGGGAACGTCATTAAGCGCGACCTCGGAAAAGACTTGATGGAAGAGGTCTCGCGGCATCTGCACCGCTCGATCTCATATTCGATGGAGAACCGCGAGGACGCGCTTGCGTACGCGATGCAGTTCGCACGCGATATGCAGCCGGAGCTTGCCGACCGTTTCGTTGCGATGTGGGTCAATGACCTGACGCTCGATTATGGCGAACGGGGACGCGAGGCCGTCCGCAGGCTTCTGGATGAGGCTTTCAGGCCGGGATCATCAAGAACAAGGTCGATATCGAATTCGTCGGCTAAGCCCGCACTATGTTCATCCAAACGAAACGCCGCCTGACACATGAGTATCGGGCGGCGTTCTTCATTTTGATGGAAAGAAAAGCCTATTCAGGCTGTCCTTTACAACCGGAACCGTAAAGGGCCGGGATCTTCGTGCTGATGATCGGGTAGTTCTCGGCCTCTTTATTGATCTCGAGCCAGTTCAGATATTCTTCCGGGATCGACATATCGGAGAAAATGGCCTCGACCGGACATTCCGGAACGCAGGCATCGCAGTCGATACAGGTGTCGGGGTTGATCAGCAGCCTGTCCGGAAGCTCGTGAAAGGCTTCGACGGGGCAAACGGCCGCACAGTCGGTGTATTTACAATCAAGACAAGGCTCAGTAACTATATACGTCATGGCGATATGGGCGAACCGGCGAAATTGAGTCCTCTCGATGCCGGCATGGCCAAAGTAAAAACCTATAATCCTGTGAACCAGTTGTCAAATCTTTACTTTAAGGTGTTAGAATGGCGTTCAAACACCAAATCAAAACCTATAAAATAGGGGCGAATACTATTTCAAAATGAAAAGCAACAAAGCCGAACGTGAACTCGCACTCGATTTCTTACGTGTAACCGAGGCTGCCGCCATCGAATCTGCCAAGACGATGGGCCAGGGCGACCGCAAACACAGCGATCTTGTCGCCGTCGAGGCGATGCGCGAAGTGATGGACACCGTGCCGATGCGCGGCCGCATCGTCATCGGAGAAGGCGAACGCGACGAAGCTCCGATGCTCTATATCGGCGAAGATGTTGGCGGTGGTTCTTTCTCTGAAGAAGCTCGAGCCGAATTCCCCGAGGTCGATATCGCGGTCGATCCTCTGGAAGGCACGAACCTTTGTGCGCTTGGGGCAAACAATGCGATCGCCGTTCTCGCGGCGGCTGAACGCGGCGGCCTGCTTTACGCTCCGGATATCTATATGGACAAGATCGTCGTCGGGCCGTCTTGTCGCGGAGCGGTCGATATTGAGGCACCGGTCGAGGACAATTTGAAGAATATCGCACGCCGCCTTGGCCGCGATGTCGATGATCTGACAGTTATTTGCCTCGACCGCAGCCGCCATAAAAAGCTCGTTGAAGACGTTCGGGCGACGGGAGCAAGGATCCGTTTGATCTCGGACGGCGATCTTTCGGCCGGCATCTCGGCGGCGGTCGCGGGTACGAACATTCACGCTCTTATGGGTATCGGCGGTGCGCCGGAAGGCGTCATTACCGCCGCTGCGATGAAGTGTTTGAACGGGGAAATTCAAGCGAAGCTCGTGTTCGATCCCGAACGCCTTGGTGTTGATAAGAGCAAGGTTCCGCCCGTTCACGAGGTAATGAAACGCCTGAGCGAAATGGGTATCAACGACCCGGACAAGATCTACGACACGAACGACCTCGCACCGGGCAAAAAGATCATCTTTGCCGCAACGGGCGTGACCGACGGTGCCTTGCTTCGCGGCGTACGATTCTTCGGTGCGGGCAAGCGTACTCACTCGGTGGTTATGACAACGGACAGCAAGAGCATCCGCTTCGTCGATACTGTCCACGTCGAGGGCGGCCCGGACGCTGTAATTCGGTTCTGATTAGGACTTTATTCGAACTGTACGCCGCCCGAGACCATTTGGGAGGTGCGAGATGAAAACCATGACCGATAAGCCATACGTTCTTGATCTTAGCGAGGTTAGCGCCGATGATGTGGCCCTCGTTGGAGGCAAATGTGCAAGCCTCGGCGAGCTTTTTCGCGAGCTGACGCAGCAGGGCGTTCGTGCCGTTGACGGATTTTCTACAACGAGCCATGCGTACGAACTTCTGCTTGAGACCGACGGCCTTCGGGAGCGACTGATCGACCTTCTCAAAGGCCTCGATGTCAACAACCTGGACGAACTCGCCCGCGTCGGAGGCGAAGCCCGGCGGCTGATGCTCGAAACGCCGTTCCCAGAAGCCGTAGAGCAGGCTATCCTAGAAAGCTACAAACGCCTCGGCGACCGGATCGGCAAACGCACTTTCGAAGTTGCCGTGCGGTCCTCGGCAACGGCTGAGGACCTGCCGGATGCGAGCTTTGCGGGCCAGCAGGACACGATCCTGAACGTCCGTGGCGAGCAGCACCTTATCGAGGCCTGTCATCAATGCTACGCGTCTCTTTGGACCGACCGTGCCATTTCATACCGCACGGCAAAAGGCTTTGACCATTTCGATGTCGCCCTCTCGATCGGCATTCAGCCGATGGTGCGCTCGGATATCGCCTGTTCGGGCGTTATGTTCACGCTCGATACCGAGAGCGGATTTCGCGAAGCCGTCGTCATCAACGGAGCTTGGGGACTCGGCGAGGCCGTTGTGCAGGGAATGGCAACCCCGGACGAATGGATCGTCTTCAAACCGACTTTGAAGCTTGGCTTCAGGCCGATCGTGACGCGAAAACTTGGCGTCAAGGAAGTGAAGATGGTCTTTAACGATAACGGCGTCGGCACGCAGGTCCGCGATGTTGTCGATACGCAAAGGAACCGATTCTGCCTTGCAGGATTCGAGGTGCTGCAGCTTGCAAAATGGGCCTGCGCCATCGAGGATCATTACTCAAAACGTGCGGGCCACAGCCAACCGATGGATATCGAGTGGGCAAAGGACGGCATCACAGGCGAACTCTTCATCCTGCAGGCAAGGCCTGAAACGGTGCACGCTCGCAAAGAGTCGAACTACATCGAGAAATATAAACTTACGGGCGTCCACGGAGCTCCATTGGCCACAGGCGTCGCCGTCGGCGAAAAGATCGGGCACGGCACGGCTCACGTCCTGCTCGACCCTTCGAAGCTGAACACTTTCAAGGAAGGCGAAATTCTCGTCACGTCGATGACCGATCCGGCCTGGGAGCCGATAATGAAACGCGCTTCGGCGATCGTGACCGACCGCGGCGGCCGCACCTGCCACAGCGCGATCATCAGCCGCGAACTCGGCATACCGTGCATCGTCGGGACGACGGATGCGACCGAAAAGGTCAAGAACGGCGCACCGATAACGGTCTCGTGTGCCGAGGGCGAACGCGGGAATATCTACTACGGCAAGATCGATTACACCGTCGAAAAGCAGAAGATCTCGCAGAAAGAACGCCCGCGCACACACATTATGATGAATGTCGGCGACCCCGACCGCGCGTTCGATGCCTCGCGTTTCCCGAACGACGGCGTCGGGCTCGCGCGTCTCGAATTCATCATCAATAACCACATCGGCATCCATCCGATGGCGCTCATCAACTACCCGAATCTAAAACGCCCGGCGGATGTCGAGACGATCTCGCGACGCATCGGCGAAGAAGATCCGAAGGAATTCTTTGTCCGCAAGCTTGCCGAAGGCGTCGGCCGCATCGCCGCCGCGTTCTATCCGAAACCGGTGATCGTGCGTATGTCGGATTTCAAGTCGAACGAGTACGCGATGCTGATCGGCGGCAAGGAGTTCGAGCCCGAGGAAGAGAACCCGATGATCGGTTTCCGCGGAGCTTCCCGTTACTACGACGACCGCTACAAGGATGGTTTCAGGCTGGAATGCCTTGCACTTCAGCGTGCGCGCGAGGATATGGGCCTCGTGAACATAAAGCCGATGATCCCGTTCTGCCGCACGGTCGAAGAAGGCGAAAAGGTGATCGCTCTTATGGCCGAACACGGCCTGAAGCAGGGCGAGAACGGACTCGAGATCTACGCAATGTGCGAGCTTCCGGCGAACGTCGTCTTCGCGGACGAATTCCTGAAGGTCTTCGACGGCTATTCGATCGGGTCGAACGACCTTACGCAGCTCGCCCTCGGGCTCGATCGCGACAGCGAAATGGTCGCGCACCTTTTTGACGAGCGTAACGGCGCCGTCGAGAAGATGGTCGCAATGGCGATCGAGGCGGCGTTGAGGAATGGCAAGAAGATCGGCATCTGCGGACAGGCACCGTCGGATTATCCGGAATTTGCCGACTTCCTCGTCGAAAAGGGCATCAACTCCATTTCGCTGAATCCGGACACTGTGCTGCAAACGACAGCGCACATCCTCGAAACCGAGAAGAAACTGGGGATCGCGGGCGAGGCCGAGCAAAAACCGCTGCGAGCGGTTAAATAGACGCCGGCCGAGGCGACATTGGTCAAAATGGCGGATCTCGAAGGCTACATTCCGCAGGCGATAGCGGCGCAGTTTCGCCGACAGGCTATCCGCGTGTGGATCGTCGGGCTTGGCGTCACGCTTTTTTGGCTTGCGCTCATCCTGCTTCCGCCGGTCGCAAAGGCCGACGGAATGACGGGCATTTCCGCTCCGCTCTACAAATTTTTCAGCTTTATTTGTCACCAGATACCTTCGCGGTCGTTCTTCATCGAAGGTGAGCCGTTCGGCGTCTGTTCGAGGTGCTTCGGTGTGTATTTCGGCCTTGTTCTCGGCTACGCGATCTATCCGCTTTGGCGCCGGATCGAGAATATCGAGCCGTTCTCGAAAGTATGGCTTTTTGCGGCCTGCGTTCCGCTCGCGGTCGATTGGTCGCTGACGGTCTTCGGCCTTTGGGAGAATACTTTCCTGTCGCGTTTCCTCACTGGGACGCTTCTCGGGACGGCCTGTTCCTCGTACATCGTGCCGGCGACGGTCGAGATCGCCCGTAATTTCACGTTGAAAAGGCTTTTGAGGCAGCCGGAACTTTGACCCCGTGTGAAGCGTAATAGTATCAAGATGTCGAAAACGAAAGAGCAAGCAGCAGAACGCGCCGAACGGGATCTCGCGGCCCGTCTCGGTATTGACGCTGCGAAGATCACGCTTGAAAGCATCGACGAGGCCGAGTTCCCGAACGGTTCGCTTGGCGCTCCGGTCGATGGCGAAATGTCGATGATGATGATCACGCCGGGCTGGAAGCTGCAATTCTCCGCCGAAGGCAAAACTTACGAATATCGGGCGGCGAACGGCCAGTTGCGGCTTTTTCGTTTTGACGGGCAGAATTTCGTCGTAGAATAGTACAAAGGGCAGGCGACGGGTTATGGATCGCAGCAATATCTGGATACACATCGGCCTCGCGGTCGTGTTGGTGAGTTTCGCGGCCGTGCTCGGCCGGATCGACCGGATGGCGTCGAGCCTCAGGACCGACCATAAACGCGAGATCGAGCGCCTCTCGCCCGCACCGGGCATTCCGCCGGCAAAGGCCGCAGCCGCGGCGCCAGAGGTCCTTGTTCGATTCAAACGAGGGACCACGCTCGAACGCATCCGCGACATCGCCTTCAAGAACAACGACCGTGTTTATGACGAGATCGAGGCCGTCAATGGGCTTGTTGCGATCGACGATCTTGATGACGCGGACGCCGCCGAAGTCGCACGGCAGTATGCGGCCTTCGAGAACGTCGAATACGCCGAACCGAACGTTTCGATCAGGCTCGACGATCCGATCCAAAAAGACACGCCGCGTGACCTCGTCTTTCGAAGCGACAGCGGCCAGCCGAACGACCCGAATTTCCCCGAACAATGGGCACTGAACAACCTTGGGCAGAACGGCGGGACGGAGCGTGCCGATATTGACGCTCTTCGTGCCTGGCAGGCTTCGAAGGGAAGCGAGGATGTCGTCGTTGCCGTGCTCGACAGCGGCGTAGATTACAGACATTCGGACCTTGCCGAGAATATTTGGACGCGTCCGGCGAGCGTTCCCGAATATTTCGACGACGAACGCGGCAGGATGGACGATCTTCACGGTTTTGACGGCACGAGCGCCGCCGTTTCGGATAACGATGTCGAAACCCGCATAAGCGATCCGATGGACGATAACGGCCATGGTACGCATTGCGCCGGCATCATCGGTGCCGTCGGCAATAACGGCATCGGCATCACGGGCGTGAACTGGAACGTCCGTATTATGCCATTGAAGTTCCTCGGAAGCGGCGGTTCGGGTTCGACCGATAAAGCGATCGAGGCGATCAACTACGCGATCGAACGCAAAAAGGCGGGCGTCAACGTCCGCGTCATCAGCGCAAGCTGGGGTTCGACGACGAGATCGCAAGCACTCGAGGATACGATACGCGCGGCGGGGGACGCCGGTATCCTTTTCGTTGCCGCAGCAGGAAATGACGGCTCGAATACGGACGTGTGGCCGCATTATCCCTCGAGCTACAAACTCCCGAACCTCATCAGCGTTGCGGCCGTCGATCGCAACGACGCTCTGGCCTCATTCTCGAATTTTGGCGCAAAGACCGTTGATCTTGCCGCACCGGGCAAGGACATCCTGTCCACCTGGCTTGGCGACGATTACCGCGAGGCCTCGGGCACTTCGATGGCTACACCATTCGTCTCGGGCGTTGCGGCCCTCATCATCTCGCAGACGCCGAACATCACTGTAAAACAGCTCCGAAAGAAGCTGCTCGATTCCGTCGATAAGAGCGACGCTCTCAAGGGCAAGGTCGCGTCCGGCGGAACGCTTTGCGCGGCGAATGCTCTCGGCATCGAGGACTGACGTTTTCGTTCAACGCCGCAGACCAAGCCGTATAGCCGCGAGCCGCCGCCAACGCTGCGTGGCCGTTCCGCTCAGGCAAGGCGTAAGGCCGTAACTCCAGCAAAAGCAGATACTTAACCACGAGATGCCTCGCGAGTTTTCCCTTTGGCACGTCTCTTGCTCTATCCCGTATCGAGCAATGAAGAGCATTGCCGATTACGTACTTTTTAGGAGAAAGGGAAATGAACATTTTTAAGAGCACGGTCGTGGGTTTGGCGCTTTCGTTGGTGGTGATCGCACTGCCGGCGATCGCTTCTGCACAGTACGGCGGTTACGGCAATGGTGGTTATGGTGGTTATGGCAACGGGCGTTACGGGAATGGCCGCTACGGCAATGGCGGCTATTACGGCGGCGACATCCAGAATGTGGTCCGCGACCTGAAGCAGCGCGCCAAGAGTTTTGAACGCATCACCGACAACCGAGACAATCGCGGCGGCTACTACCGCGACAACATCGAGGACCTCGCCGATCAATTCGCAAAGGCCGCCGATCGCTTCGAGGACAAATTCGGCCGCGGCCGCAACCTCGATAATAGTGCGGATGCTGCACGCCGCGTACTCGACCTCGGGAATCAGATCGAGAGGTCGCTTGGATATTCGCGGTATCCCGGCTATCTCGACAATCACTGGGATCCGATCGCGAACGACCTCCGCATTATCGCCGACGTTTACGGGATGAACTACAACGACGGCTACTACCGGAACAACCGGAATAACCGCAACTATCCGCGGCGCAACAGGAACAATCGCCAGCTTCCGAGCTGGTGGCCGTTCTAACTCAAGATCCGGACAACTGAAAAAATGGAGGAGCTCGAGGCCGTCTTTACAGGCGCCTCTTTTTTTGTTCGAGGCGGCATACTTAGGACAGGCGGCCAATCGTGTATCCTAAACATCGGATGCCCGGAACTCTCTATCTTGTCGCAACACCGATCGGGAACCTCGCCGACATCACCGTTCGCGCGCTCGACGTGCTTCGAAATGCGGAGCTAATTGCGTGCGAAGATACGCGGCACACGCGAAAACTGCTCGATCATTATCAGATCTCGAAAAAGCTCGTAAGCTATCACGAACACAACGAGGAAACTCGTGCGGCCGAGTTGGCCGTGAGGCTAAGGGCGGGCGCGTCGATCGCTGTCGTTTCGGACGCAGGCACGCCGGGCATTTGTGATCCGGGATTCAAGCTCGTGCAAGAGGCGATCGAGGTGGGTGCGAATGTGGTCGCTCTTCCGGGAGCGTGTGCATTCGTGCTGGCGGCGGTGACGTCAGGGTACGGTACCGATGCGGTTTACTTCGGCGGCTTCCTGCCCGCACGGAGCGGTGAGCGAAGTCGTCGTCTCGCGGAAGCGGCCGCGATTCCCCGCGACGCTTGTCTTTTACGAAACGCCGCATCGGATCGTGTCGTCCCTGCGGGATTGCGCCGATGTTCTCGGCGACCGCAACGCCTCCGTCGGCCGCGAACTCACAAAGCTGCACGAAGAGACGCGTCGCGGAACTCTCACCGAGCTTGCTGGATATTACGCGGAGCACGCGCCGAAGGGCGAGTTCGTCGTCGTTATCGAAAGGGCAAATGACGAGCCGAGCGCCGAGTTGGGCGAGCCGGGACAATTTGCGGCCCGCGTTGCGGAATTCGAATCAGAAGGGCTGGACCGCCGTGCGGCGATGCGAAAGGCGGCAAAAGAAGCCGGGATCACGCGGTCTGAGGCGTACAGGCTGCTTCAATCGCAGAAATAAACAAACAAGAATAAGGGCCGCGAACTCATCCTGCGTATTGA
Source organism: Acidobacteria bacterium OLB17 (assembly GCA_001567505.1). Classification (GTDB taxonomy): domain Bacteria; phylum Acidobacteriota; class Blastocatellia; order Pyrinomonadales; family Pyrinomonadaceae; genus OLB17. Next base: position 18,161 of record LLEU01000062.1, read on the forward strand.
ACGCAAGGAACGTGAATTCGCGGCCGCATTTTATCCGTCGATCAAGCGGAGCTTATCGCCTGAGCTCTTTCGGAAGCTCCTTGTCGATCGCCGGCCTGACCGGCAGGTCGCCCAGCTTGAAGAGCGTGAGCATGATCGTCCGTGTGACCTTTTCCATCTTCACGTAGTCGATCTTGTCTGCCGTATCGCTCGGCTGGTGATAATCAACGTGAACGCCGTCGAACCAGAACGCCACGGGAATGCCGTTCTGTGCGTAGTTGAAATGATCCGAGCGGAAGAAGAAGCGATTCTTGTCGTTCGGGTCGTCATAACGCGTGTCGTAGTCCAAATTCAGATAGCCGGCGTTGACGCCGCTTACGACGTTTCCGAGCGTCGAGCTCATCATATCCTTACCGATCACGTAGATCATATTCGGGCCCGAAAGCTCGGCGTTCTTCGGTTCGGTATCGCCGGCGGGCTTGCTGCGGCCGATCATATCGATATTGAGCTGTGCGACGACCTGCTTGATATCGACCGTCGGGAACTTGTTGAAATATTCGCTGCCCCAAAGTCCCTTTTCTTCGCCGCAATGCCAAACGAAGAGGATCGAACGCTTCGGCTTGACGGCCGAATGCGATAGAGCTTCGGCGATCGAGAGAACGGCGACCGTGCCCGAACCGTCGTCATCCGCGCCGTTCCAGATCTTGTCCGGCCCCTGAGCGTTCTCGCGGATGCCGTCGTGGTCGTAGTGCGCACCGATCGCGACCATTTCCTTCTTAAGGACAGGATCGCTGCCTTCCCAAAGGGCGACAACGTTCTGCGTCCATTTCGTTTCGATCTTTGCCTTCGCCTCGATCTCGGCGGTCTTGTTGATGTCGAACGCCGTTTTGCTCTCGAATTTATCGGCGCCGCCAACGATCGCATCGCCCGCTGTCCCGCTCAGGAGCAGGATCGGGAAGTTCGGATCGGCAGGCGTTCCGGTGTCGAGTTTCTCGGGCGAGACCTTCGCACGGGAAAGGAAGCCCTTGATCATCGGCCACGCTTTCGAAAGCTGCGGGCCGGCGACGAGGATGATGCCCTTGGCGCCTTTCTGCTTTGCGTATGTCACAGGGTCGGCCCAATCGACGCCCTTCGTGCCGCCCTTAAGGTCGGCCTGAGTTACGCCTTCGGGAAGGCCGGTCGCATTGCTGCCTCGCGGGAAACCTTTTGCATAAAGAACGACGATCTTGTCCTTCACATCAACGCCGGCAAAGGCATCGATCCCTTTGGATCTGATGAACCAGCCATTGCCGCCAAAGACAAGCGGCCCCGAGACCGTCGTATTTCCTTCCATTCGGAAATAGTCTTCGTTGAACTTGTACGACACATCGCCCACCTTGAGAGTGTTTCCGGCAGGGTCGGCCGTCTCGAAGCGAAGAGCGATCTTCTGATAGTACGTCCCGTCGTCGCCCGCGGGCTTAAAGCCCCAACGCGATAGATTCATCCCGATGAATTTTGCGGTCGTGTCGAGGCCGCGTGAAGGCGTGTCGCGGCCTTCCATCTCGTCGGATGCAACAAAGTGCAGATAATCGCTGAGCTGTTTTGCGGTCACGCCGGCGACGGCCTTGCGTTCGGCGGGCGTTATGCGTATGGGTTTCGGCTTGCTTTGTGCAAAAGCCGCCTGAGCGGCGAACACGGCAATAATAAGAATGCCTAGAAGGTTCTTTTTCATCATTTCTCCTAAATTAAAACTTTCGGCCTTGAGCGGCAGAGTATCGAATCTTTTACGAGATGCTTGGGGAAATTGTTTCGGTAGAGCCGACGATTGTTATCTTTTCGCGGTCGGCGAGGGCGATCATCTCATTTCGGTCGAAAATGAGGGTTTTTCCGCTTGTTATCGAAAGGCACGTCGCGCCGGCCGCGATCATATTCTCGATCGTCGGAACTCCTACGACAGGCACGTCAAAACGCATATCCTGGTCCGGTTTTGCCACCTTGATAACGGCGAGACGCCCTTTTGCGAGCTTTCCGGCCCGCAGGATCGTCTCGTCCGTTCCTTCCATGGCCTCGACCGCAACACAGGCGCGTCCGCGCACGACGATCGTTTGTCCGAGGTCGAGGCGTGCGATCTCGCCGGCGACAAAAAAGGCCGTATTCGATGTTCGCAAGCTCTTCTTCGGTCGGCTTTCGACGCGTCATCACGCCGGAGGGAGCAAGGTTATCCTTTATGAAGAATGTCGAATCGATGAGCTCGATGCCTTCTTTTGCGAGTTCGTCGGCAACGCCGCCGATAAGTGCGTCGGTATTCCTTCGCGGAAGGCGCCAAAGCATCTTCACCATTCGCACGTCCGGGATCGCTCCCGAGAATATCTGAACGTGCTTGACCTGTCCGGCCATTATCACTTTCGTTACGCCGCGGCCCTTGAAGTACGAGATCATCTTGCCGAGCTGGCCGATGCCGACCCATTTGAGGGCGCTCGCGAGGTCCGCAAGTGCAGGATCGGTCTCTTCTTTTATTGCGACAACCGAAAGCTCGACACCGCTCTTTCGGGCGCCTTCGACGACGAGGAAAGGGAACCGGCCGTTGCCGGCAATGAGTCCGTAATTCATTATTTGCGGAGCCGCTATTCGGGAACGCGTGCGTAGAGCTTCAGCTTTTCGCCGCTTGGTGATTCCACGAACCGCTCGAAAACGAAGCCGAGCTTTACGAGCAAACGGCCCGAAGGCTCGTTGTCGAGCGACGTGATCGCCAGAACGTGCGAAATGCCGAGGCTCTCGCTGCCAAATCGCAGCACTGCCTCGGCAGATTCGAAACCGTAGCCCTTGCGTTCGTATTGCGGCAGGAACGCAAAGCCGAGGTCCGGAGCCGGCAGCTCCGCACGCCGTACGAAGCCGCAGATCCCGACCGGAGAGCCTTCGCTTTTAAGCTCAACGACATAAAGCCCGTAGCCATGCTCACGATAGCTCTTTCGGTAGCGATCTTCAATGAACGCACGCGCCTGTTCAAGGTCGCGAACGCCGCGGTCGCCGATATACTTGATGAACGACGGCTGATTGAGCAGGTCGAGCGTGAAGGCCGCGTCGTCAGCCGTGATCTCACGCAGGATCAGGCGTTCGGTCTCAAGGATCTTCACCGGCTATTCGCTGAACGGCTGCATCTCGCCCGGCTTTCGAAGCATTTTATTCACTTCGTCAAGATGGATCTCTTCCTGAAGGATCATCTCGCGGGCATATTCCTCGAGCGCGACGGATCTGCCTTCGGTCAGGCCGAGCAGTTCGTAATATGCCGTGAGCGTCGAACGTTCATGGTCGAGACTCTCGCGAAGGATGTCGCCGATGTCGTGGCGTTCGGTCTCAAGCAGCGGCCCGATCTTCAGGCTCGGATGGCCGCCGAGCATTGTTACGAATTCACCGGCCTTGTGCGCGTGGGCCATTGATTCGTCCGCATTTCCCTTTAGCCACGACACGATCGGAATGCGATTGTAGCCAAAGACCATCAGCGAGTAGTGCGTGTATCGCACAACGCCAGCAAGCTCCAACTCCATGATCCTGTTCAGGACCTCGATCACTTTTTGATTCTCAGTTTCGTTCATTACCTTTCCTCGTCAATATTGCCGGAAAACGAACCTCGAACGGTCAAAACCCGTGAGCGATCACCGACTACCTCAAAAAGAACGCGATACCGGCCAATGATCAGCTGCCGAACTTCCGGTTCCGACAAATCCCGGTCCGGTGCGAGCGGGCAGCTCAAAGGATGATGCGTCAGCCGGCGTTTGATCGCTCGTCTCAACTCCGTTGCCCATTCCTTTGCTGCAGCAACGCCCCATTCGCGACAGCCCCAAACGAAAGAGTCAGTAATATCGGATTTTGCCGACATGGTGATCGTTACCCGATACTTTTTCATTCATCGTATGCAATCCCGTATTTGCCGAAAAACTCTTCGAAAAATTCCTCGGCGTCCTGCTCGCGGCCTTCCTTTGCATCCTCACGCCCTCGGCGAATTGCGGCGAGCACTTCATTGCGCTCCTTATCGCGGAGGTAGTCGTCGTACGTCGCGGCATCATGAACAACCAGAGCGGCCTTTCCGTTGACCGTAAGAACGATCGGCTCCTTGGTCTTCTTCATCTGCCGCATGAATTTTGCGGTGTCCCGTTTGAATACGCTGAGACTCAGTATGTCGCGGCTAAGTTTCATTGGGAAAGTATAGCATTGTTGTCAAATTTGGTGCGAATTTGACAATCAGCAGAAGTTGAACTCCCACCGCATTCTGGCCAAGGCGGAGCATAGTTTCCTACCTCAACCGCTCGCTTATCCATTCGGGGTCACGGCGACAATCGATAACCGCATCGACCATTACTTCATCGTTCCGGATGAGGTAATAGATCGCATAAGGAAACCGCCGCGCGAACATCTGGTGATAAGGTTCATGATAGATCGGGTGAATGCCGCCAATAACTTCGAGCTGCCTGATATTGGCCAGAATAGATCTGAGGAATACGGCTCCCAGCCCAGTCTCTTGTTTTTCGTAGAACCAATAGCCGTTAGCGAGGTCTTCCTCGGCACCGTCGAGAATATGAACATTCATGAGAGACGGTCCAATAATCTCTTTTCAACTTCATCGAGCGATGAGTATCGAGCCTCTCCCCGCAAAGCCGATTGACGCCGTTCATCCAGAATTTGCTTGTGCCAACTCAAAGACGGCAGGCAATTCGAGCGTTGAAGCAGGTCTTCCCAAAGGGCTTCCATTAAACCGATCTTTTCGGCTGTCGTCAGAGTTTCGATATCGATCGTTGTCGGGTTCATACAATAGAGCCACCCGAGGTCTTCAGGCCCGTTGGCCGCCGGGTTTTATGCGTACATTCTAACACGGCTTCGGACGATCCACTGCGAATTTTACGAAGCCGCTTGTGGACAGTCGCTCGACATCGTAAATAGGTGTTTGTCTCGCGGTATGACCGGCAAGGGATCATTCCTGATCGGCTTGGGAGCAAACGGATCAAGTGTCTTTATCGTAAGACCTTAGCACGGTTTGGTGGATTTTCGCGCAGGATTTTTTACGATGCCTGTTCGCGGGCGTGGTACGAACTGCGGGTCAGCGGCGAGGATTGCACGTGTTTGAAGCCCATCGCCTCGCCGATCCGTTTCCATTCGGCGAATTCCTCAGGCGTGACGTATCGTTCTACGGGCAGGCGTTTTTCGTAGGGCTGAAGGTACTGCCCGATGGTCATAATGTCGCAGGAGACCCGCCGCAGGTCGCGCATCAGATCGACGACCTCTTCGAACTCTTCGCCGAGGCCGGCCATAATGCCGCTCTTTGTGAGCATCTCGGGGAATTTCGTGTCGCGGTAATGTCCGGCGCGTTCGAGCAGTTCGAGCGTCTGGTCGTATTTTGCATCGGGACGGACGCGTCGATAGAGGCGGGCGATCGTCTCGGTATTGTGATTCAGGACTTCGGGACGTGCTTCAAGGACGTTGTTGAGAGCATCTTCGTCGCCGTTGAAGTCGGGGATGAGCACCTCGACCTTGCAGTCCGGGTTCATCTCGCGGACCTTCAAGATCGTTTCGGCCCAGTGCATCGAACCGCCGTCCGGAAGGTCGTCACGATTCACGGACGTGATGACGGCGTGTTTGAGATCGAGGTGTTTTACGGCCTCGGCAACGTGCGTCGGTTCCAAAGGGTCGAGGGCCATCGGCTTGCCCTTGTTTACGGCGCAGAAACCGCAATGCCGCGTACAGGTATCGCCGCCGAGCATAAATGTCGCGGTCTTATCGGTCCAGCATTCAAAAAGGTTCGGGCACTTTGCTTCCTGGCAGACGGTGTGGAGGTTCAGGCCCTCGATCAGGTCGAGAACGGCGTTCTGATTCCGCGGGTCGCCGAGCTTGATCTTCAGCCAATCGGGCTTTCGGAGCCTTTCCCGCTCCTTCCGATTCAAGAACTTCTGTACTAAAACCTTTTCTTCGATCATCTGAAATCAGCCGCCAACGATCAAACTATCCGGAGATTCTCGCTCGTTGGTTCCAGGAACGCGCCGACCGGAACGCGTTGGTCAAAAGTAATGAACTTGCCGCGTTTATGCATTGCAAGGCCGAGCAAATAAATATCCGTCAGTTGCTTATGGCCAAAGATCGCTTCAGGATCGAAACGGCTTCTATCAAGCAGCGAGATCTCGTCCGGCCAGAACTCATGGTCGGAGTTCTGGATAAGTTGGGACAGGCCTGCAAAAACGTCTGCCTTCGAGAAGTCCGACGCACCCGGATACCGTTCATTCGATAGGATCCGGATAACGCCGTTCTGTGTTATAGGACACGAGGCCCAACCACTTGAACGGCCTATTTCGCTCCACACCTCGTGCGCCCTTTCATGAAAAGAATGCTCCGGATCGAGCAGGGCAACGAGGACATTCACATCAAGAAGCGCCCGCACCTAAATCCCTTCCTCGTCCCGAATACTGTTAACTAGGTCATTCGTGACGATCACACCACGTTTTGGCAGTAAGGGAACTCCATTCCGAAAGACGGTTTTTTTGCGTTGGCTGCGGCCGCCGATAAGGCCCTTTCGGGCAAGCCGCGAAATGACCTTACCGGCGGTAGTGCCTTCACAACGGGCTAGCTCCTTGGCTGCCCGGAGTACATCTTCTTCTATATCAAGCGTGGTTCGCATATTCCTGATGCTACTGCATCACCGCATCAGATGTCAATAACTGTCATTGGTCCGAGGCCTTATGACAAGCGGCCGTTCACGACATCCCAGTTGATGTTCGCAAAGAATGCCTCGATGTATTTTGCGCGTTCGCTCGGGGCGTAATCCTTGATCCAGGCGTGTTCCCACACGTCCATAATAAGGATCGGCGTAAAGCCCGCGACGTTCCCGGCCTGATGCTGCTCGACCCAATGGTTCGAGATCTCGCCCGATCGCGGGTCCTGATAGACCGCTGCCCAGCCGACGCCCCGCATCTTGCCGGTGTTGACGAAATCGGCCTTCCAGATCTCATAGCTTCCGAATGCGGCTTCGGCGGCGGCCGTGAATTTATCGCCTTTTGACGCGTCGCCGGCGCCGTGCTTCTGCATATTCTCGAAGTAATATTCGTGGAGCACCATTCCGTTGTATTCAAAGCCGAAGCGCCGTTTTAGTTCGCTGAATGCCGCGACCTGCGTCGCGTCGAGGTTGCCGTCGCCGAGAAGGTCGGCAACGCGTTGGTTGTACGCGTTCGTGTTGGCAACGTAGCCTTCATAGAGCTTGAAGTGCATCGCGAGCGTCTCGTTCGAGATGCCTGTAAGATCGCTCAGATCGAACGTCCGGGCGGTGTAGGTGGTTTTGGTTCCCATTGTTTTCTCCTAATCGATGATAATTACGAACGGCCTTTCTTCTTATTCTTCGGGCCGCGGGCCGGCGTCGATGCCGGCGACACTCGCCTGGTTGATCACTCTGACCTCGAGGTCGTTCTCCAAACGGATCTGGCAAGACAAGCGAGTATTCGGGCCGAGGTCGGCCTTTGTTAACAGAATTGCTTCCTCGCTCGGGCCCATTTGCCCGGCATCGCCGGAAAGCAACTCGATCCTGCAGGTCGTGCAGCGGGCGTTTCCGCCGCAGCGATGAAGTATGTCGATACCGTTATCTTCGAGCGCAAGCACGAGCCTGCGGCCAACTTCGGCATCGAACGAAATAGGTCCATTTGCCGTATTGGCAATGATCTGGGGCATTCAATTAACTCCTTTTCCTGATATAAAAAATTATAGTCAATCGGGCTTAACTTGTCGATTTTGTGCGCTTTAGCTTCGCACCTGAACCTTTTCGCGAAACTGGTTTATCGCAACAAAGGTCACGTCGGCCGAGGTCACTTTTACCTTTTGGCCCTGGTTGCCGAACCGTTCAGCCTCGACATCGACGTGTACGGTGACCGACGTATTGCCGATCTTGACGGTCTCGGCGTAAAAACTTACGAGGTCGCCGATGAAAACGGGCTCGTGGAAAACGACCTCTTTCATAGCGACGGTCACAAAGCGGTCGTGCCGCGTTGTTCTGACCGCTTCGACGCTGCCCGCAATGTCGATGTAGCTAAGGATGATGCCGCCGAAAACGGTCCCGTGTGCGTTCGTGTCGCGCGGCATCATCGTCAGGCGTATTGCCGCGTCTCTTGATTGTTCTTGTTCCATAAATGTAGGTGCTTAACTGCTTGCGATCTGTCCCGCCGTCCAATTGCGGACGGTCTCGCGGAGGTCGTTCAGATGGTCGTCAAAGAAGTGGCCGGAGGACGTGAAAATGACGACCTCTGCCTGCGGTATGCGATCCGTTAGGGAACGGAGGCCGCCGACCGAGCAGAATTCGTCCGTGTCGCCGTGGATGAATAATATCGGCTTCTTGACCGACGCAAGAAAATCGTAATCGTTGTACTTTTCGACAGGCGTGCCGATCGAGATCAGGCGTTTTACGTCGTCGTCGGCCGCTCCGACCTGCATCCCGACACGCGAACCGAACGAAAAGCCGGCGAGCGTGATGTCCTCGCCCGGGAACTCGGTTTTGAGGTAGTTAAGAGCGTCGGTTGCGTCCTCGACGCCGCCTTCGATCTCGTTGTGCGTTCCCGTAGATGCTCCGACGCCGCGAAAATTGAATCGCAGGGTCGTTAGCCCGGCATCAATTAGCCCCGCGGCCGCACGGAACACGACCTTGTTATGCATCGTGCCGCCGCCGAGCGGATGCGGATGGCAGACAAGAGCGACGCCGCGGCGGGGAACCGAAGGTTCCTTGATGATGGCCTCGAGGCGGCCGTGCCGTGCCGGAATGAAAAGGTTCCCTTTCGGATACATAAACGAAAACTGCATTGTAGCGAAATTGAGCCTATCTGTCATAGAGACAGTTACAAATACGGCCGCCCGGCAGTGAGAGGCGGTGCGGGCAAATTAGATTTCGCCCTTGTTTCGTGCTACTTTTCTCTTTTTGCGTGCACTAGAACAATTCCGCTTAAGTCGCTAATAAATGGACGAAAATCTCGATATCCCGATAGAAGATCAAGAGAAGAAGAAACTCGGCTGGAAGGAATTCCTTGAGACCGACCGCGCCGTTCGGATCACGTACCTTACGTTCGGCCTTTTGGCGGCGGCGATGGTGATGATCTTCCTGCAGACACGCACGGACGCGATCTGCTGCGGCGATTGGGACGGCTATTACCACATCAAATGGAGCTCGCTCCTCTGGGAGAATTTCAGCCAGGGCAAATGGCTGCCGACCTTCGAATGGCTGCCTTTGACGGTGCTCAACCCGCAGTCTTACGCCGATCATCATTTTCTCTTTCATCTTCTGCAGATCCCGTTCACTTGGTTCTTCGACCTTGAGACGGCGGCAAAGGTCTCGACGATCTTCTACGGCACGCTTGCGATCTTCTCGGTCTATTGGCTGATGGTTCGTTATGAGGTGAAGTATCACCTCGTTTGGTTCGCGGCGTTGATGTGCTGTGCGAACGCGTTCTTTTATCGGATGAATATGGCAAAGGCGCCGCCCTTGACCATCATCATCACCGTCATCGGGATTCACCTGCTTTTCCAGCGAAAGTACGTATGGCTTGCGCCGTTGATGTTCGCATTCGTCTGGACGTACAGTCTTTTTCCGCTGCTCTGGGGAGCGGCGCTGATCTGGACGATCATCATCGCCTGGAATGAGCGGCGCTTTGAGTGGCGGCCGCTTGCTTACACGACGCTCGGCCTTGTTCTCGGGAACCTGATCAACCCGTACTTCCCGCAGAACATAATGCTCTTCTACGAGCATCTGATGGAGAAATTCAAGATCGCGAGCGATTTCGCGGTCGCGGTCGGCGGCGAATGGTATTCGTATTCGGCGCAGGAGATACTGACCGATTTCCCGATCGCGATCCTTGCGATGGTCATCGGCTACATCCTTTTTGTCCCACGCAACGGAAAGCTTCCGGAAAAGGCGACTTTCTTCCTCGCATTTGTAAGTTTTCTGTGTGCGTGGCAATTCAAATCGAAGCGTTTCGCCGAATATTTCCCGCCGTTCGCGATCCTCTTTGCGGCCTTCAGCTGGCAGGCATACTTTGCGCCAAAAGCAGTGGAACTGCCGGATGAATTTCGCCGAGATATCGATCCGTATCTTGATAAGGGCGACGCGCCGAAGACGCGCGCAGAAAAATGGAAGGAAGGTGCGGCCTGGGTCATCGGCTGCGTCCTGTTCGTAGTCGTGATGCTGAACGTCGTCGGGTTTCACCGTTTCGGCATCGAATTGAACGGCGTCGCCGATAGCATCCGCTCGAACGAACCTGCGGACAAATATCGACGCGCGATGGAATTTGCGACCGGCCTTGACGACAGCGGAGCTGAGAATATCCCGAAGGACGAGCTGATCTTCAATGCGAATTGGGACGATTTCCCGAAGCTCTTCTACTACGACACGAAACACAGATATGTTTACGGGCTCGACCCGAACTATCTCTATTCGGAGCATCCCGATCTCTACAAACTTCTCAAGGACATTACCGAAGGGAAGGTAGATGATCCCGGGCCGCAGATCCGGGAGAAGTTCGGTGCGAAGTACGTGTTTACGGACGCAAAAGAGAATACCGATATGGTCGCAAAGCTGCTCGACAGCGGCTGGGCGGATATTATCTACGAGGACGATGAGGCAAGGATCCTTGAGATCCGCGATGAGAAGGCCGCTCCGCCCGACATCGATGATACGACGCCGCCGACCCCGGAAGAGCAAAAGGAACTCGACCAGGAAGAACAGAACGACGCCGCGAAGGCCAATGCGAACGCAGACCCGGACGAGGACGAGGGCGACGACCAGTGAGAAAAGAGCTCCAACTAATACTGCTTTCGGCCGTTTGCCTCGGATCGATAGCGTGTGCGAACGAAGGGATCTTGAAAGCAGGGAAGACGCCGGAGGCGACGCCTGCGGAATCGCCGACGCCGAAGAATTTCGAGTCCGACCTTCGAGCCGCAAAGGACGCCGGATATCTTTTCATTTATCTGATGCGCCGAAAGGACGGCGGCAAGATCGACTATCACGACAAGCTGCTTCTTTCGTCGCATACCGGAGTTGCAAAACGACGTGCGGCCTCGGAAGACGGGTTGGCCTATACGATCGCGGGGAACGAACCGCTGCCCGAGGCCGACCTGAACGCTCTGCATCAAAGGTTTCTGATCTCGATCCTGAAGCAGGACAAGCAGCCGGCGAATTCGGCTCAGAATTCTGCCACAAACTCGGCAAAATAACGTATAGTTATCACATTTAATGGCCGATCTGCTCAACAACGAACAGCCCGACACAGATACAGGTGTAGAACGCCGACGCGGCCCTTCTGCGGGAACGGTGACGCGCTCCGTCCTGCTCACGCTTCTGCTCGTGCTTCTTACGGCCGTTATTCTCTACGGCGTCGTTCTGCTGAAGCATCTGTTGTTCCTGGTCGTGATCTCGGTCTTTTTTTGCGTACCTTCTCGATCCGCTCGTAAGGCTTTTGCGGCGGCCGTTCAAGGCGATCGGCAAAGAGGTATTTATGCCGAGGGGGCTCGCGATCCTGATCTCGTATGCGATCGTCTTTTCGGTCGTCGGTTTTGCGATCGCCGCCATCGCACCGCGCGTCTCAGAACAGGCAACGGAATTCGCCTCGAACATTCCGGGCTATACGAAGGCGATGCAGCAGCGTTATGAGGAGGCGACGGCGCGCTTCAACCGCATTCGCCTGCCGCAGGAAGTTCAGAAGAACATAACCGAAAAGCTCACCGATATGGGCACCTCGATAGCGAGCGAACTTACGACGTTCGTCGGCGGGACCCTGCTTTCCGTGCTTACGATCCTTCCGTGGTTCGTTCTCGTTCCCGTGCTCGCATTCTTTTTCCTTAAGGACGTGAATCTCGTCCGCCTCGCCGTTTTGCGAATGTTTCCCGCCGGGCCGCATCGCGCCCGCGTCGAGGCGATGATGGCCGACATCAATCTGACGCTTGCCGCATATACGCGAGCGCAGTTGATCTCGTGCGTGGTGATCGGCATCGTTTGCTCGCTCGGTTTTTATACGATCGGGTTGAAGTACGCACTTCTCTTGGGCATCGTCGCGGGCATTTTTGAATTCGTGCCGGTGCTCGGCCCGGCGACGATCGGCATTGTCGTCGTTACCGTCGCTGCCTTCGGCGAGCATCCGACAAAGGCCTGGTATGTTGCGATCTTCCTTATCGCGCTTCGCATTTGCCAGGACTACGTGATCTATCCGCGGATCGTCCGCGGCGGCATTCACCTGCATCCGCTGATGATCATTCTCGCGGTTCTCGCAGGCGAGCAGATCGGCGGCATTCCGGGCGTTTTCATTTCGATCCCGGTCGTTGCGATCGGCAGCGTCGTCTATCGCCACATTCTCGAACATCGCGGCAGTCGGAGCGTTATGTCGCTTTGGATCGCGGAACCGAAACTCGTTGAATCCTTGAGCGTAGAGATGCGCGCCGAACGTAAGGTCTTCTCATCAGAGGCCGAAGAAGAAAAAGAAGACATTTAGATGTATCACATACTGCTGCTTATCGGTTTCTTTGTCATTTTCTTTGCGATCTGCATGGTCGTGTATATTGCCGTCGTCCGCGCGTATTATTGGGGCGATAAGGACGAAGCCCCAAAGACGGCCGCAAAAAAAGACGACCCGAAACTCGAGAGTTAAGCTCCGCCTGTCGCGATCAAAAAAAGAATGCCGGAAGCTTACACGCCTCCGGCATTCTATTTTTTTGCCTTCGCCGCCGTATGCGGCCCGCGGCTAAGGTTCGGCCTGTATCTCGAGGCCGGTTATCGGATCGTTGACGTTCAGGACCCGCGGCCGGAAGGTCAGTCCTCGGGCAGTGGTCGCAATGACGTAGGTCGAACCGGACGCCACATTGTCGAACCTGAAGTATCCGAACGCGTTCGTTAATGACCGCACTCGTCCGCCGGTCGCCTGCGAAAGCTGAACGACCGCATTCCGAACCGGCAGTCCCCTTGCGTCGATCACGCGGCCGTCGATACTCACCGGTGCGGCAGTTGGCGACAGGAGGTCGATCGTCGCCGGCGAATACGTCGCGGCCAAAGATCCGGCCGCTCCGTTGACGGTCTCCATCGAGACCGGGTCATTCCCGAAGCTGATCGTCGTGGTTGCCGGCGGTGCGCCGACGACCGTGAATTCAACGAGGACGATGAACCGATATCCGGCTGCAAATACATCCGTTGGAGCCTTGTCGAGGATAACGCCGAGCTTGCCGGTGGCCGCCTGATCGGAATTTACGGTCAGGACGCCGCCCGTCGCATCATCGCCCGCCGTTACGATCGGGGCGCTCAGGACCGCAGGGTCGAAGTTGAGGCTAAAGCCCGTCGCGGTCTCATCGCCTTGTGCGGAAAGTTCGATCGCGACACGAAGTTTATTCATACCGCGGTATGCCCGGACTATCGAAAGTCCACGCGGATCGAGCAGGTCGGCACGCATTCCGTCCGCGAACTTGGGTGCGAAGGGAACAGCGGCGTTCGGGCCCGCGGCCTCAGCACGCGGATCGAGAGCCGACGCGAACCGCCGGGCCTGCATAATGTCTGCGACCGTCAACGCGCCGTCCCCGCCGGTTGCCTTCGGTGCCGAATCCGCACGCTGGAATTCGTTGTACTGCATCGTCGAGCTTTGATCGAGCCTGCCTACGAATCTG
>LLEU01000063.1 GCA_001567505.1 Acidobacteria bacterium OLB17
GAACTCCATGACTTGGGCGAACAGGGTCTTGCCGACGTTCACGCGCGCTCCTCGAGGTGGTCAACCCGGGGAAGCTACGCAGTTCCTGGACAACGAGGTTCAAATCGACACCAAACGAAATCAGCCTACAACCCGCGCCAGCGCTGGATCTCGGCTCGAGCGGGGACCATTTAACCGGACAGTAGTGAAGTCAAACCTGGATTAAGAGCTTTTCCACGGCGAAAACGGTTGCCCCAAAGCGATATGTGGAATGAACGGGAACTCGCACCTGCGCGTTTCCTTAGCCACAGATCCAGCTCGAGATGGATTGCTTTGCTGCCTTGAACACTGCATACGTCAAGCAAATCATCGGATCGGCTCCAACGTGCGGCCGCTTGGAGATACTCGTACGCTACGAGTGCACCTGCGCAGAGACGCCGACGCCTGCGTGCACCCGACTGTCCCCCAATTCTCTGCGCGACGCAATTGCGCGCGAAACCGGGTCACTAACGAACGATTCGACACATTTTCGCAATTCGTTTGGTCGGGTGTGCGGTTCAAGATAAGAACTTTAAGCTGACAGGATAAATCGTGATGGCGAAAATTGCCCTTGCTCAAGTCACAAAGCGCTATGGCGAGCAGGTGATCGTCGAAAACTTCGACTTACAAATAGCCGATGGTGAGTTTACCGTTCTAGTGGGGCCATCGGGCTGCGGAAAGTCAACGACCTTACGGATGATCGCAGGGCTGGAGGACCTCAGCAGTGGTTCGATACGGATAGGCGATAGAGAGGTGACCGGATTACAGCCGGGCGAACGAAATATTGCGATGGTATTTCAAAACTACGCCCTCTATCCACATAAGTCAGTATACGAGAACCTAGCCTTCGGGCTGCGTATGCGGAAGCATCCAGTAGGCGAGATTGACAAACAGGTGCGCTGGGCCGCCCAGTTATTAGGGATAGAGGATCTGCTCACTAGAAAACCGCGCCAATTGTCCGGTGGGGAGATGCAACGAGTCTCGTTGGGACGGGCGTTGGTTAGATCGCCCGAGGTGTTCTTGCTTGATGAACCCCTGTCAAACCTGGATGCAAAGCTCAGAATCAGGATGCGTGAAGAAATCGTCCAGCTTCATAACCGGGTAGGCATAAATATGGTTTATGTCACTCATGATCAGGTAGAGGCTATGACGATGGGTGATCGCATCGTAGTCATGAGGAATGGACGCATTCAGCAAGTCGGGAAACCGCTCGAAGTTTATGACTCGCCCGCAAACTTGTTCGTCGCCGGTTTCATCGGTGCTCCGGAGATGAATCTGATAAAAGGAGAACTATGCGAGGACCAGGGTAAAGTAATGTTCTTCGGAGGCGGAATCTCAATTCCTGTCTCGACAAGTGCGCTCGGAGCGGCGAAGCCAAAGGAGGGGGTTGTGCTCGGAATCCGACCCGAACACGCGATCATCACTTATGATAGTCGTGAAGGAATTCCTGCAACGACTATTCTTGTCGAACAGATGGGATCTCATACGTTGACCGTTCTCGAATTGGATGGTGATACTACCTCCTCTGCTGGCGTGCGAACCTGCTTCCGCGTCCTCACGAGTCGGCGCGACGAATTATCCGCCGGGGGCCGTTGTCGCTTGGATTTGCGGCAGTCCCGAATCCATCTGTTTGATGCGCTATCTGGTTTCTCTCTAGCGCAGTCGCAGGTTGGCTGAAATTGTTGTTCCAATTTGGCATAAAGAACGTGGAGGAAACTAAATGAACCCGAATGACAAGCACAATGCCGGACCGAAAGATGCAGAACTTGCGCCAAGCCTATCGGCCGTCAGCAGACGCGATGTTCTAAAGTCGGCTGCTGCAGGGGCAGCGTTGGCAGTCGTAGGCGCTCCACCGGTACTTGCTCAGCAAAAAACGCTCCGGTTCTTAAATGCAGAACCAGCCCGGGCGTCCGTGCGTGTGTTGCGAGTAGCGGCGGCCGCGTATGAGAAACAGACCGGCATAAAGGTGATAATCGATACCATTCCGGCAGATGATTCGTTCGGGAAGTTGCAGGCTTCGATTGCGGCGGGCGCTCCATATGACATCGCAACCCTGTCGTTCGGCAGCCAAGTTTTGCTCTTGGCCGAAGCTGGTCAGTTGGTTCCGATGACGAAACTCGTGAAGAAACATAAATGGGGCCCTAACAGTGTTTTCCCTATTAAGGGTGAGTACTACTCGTACCCGTACGACTATAATTTCTGCTGGCTCTATTATCGAAAAGATCTGTATGCACAAAAAGGCTTAAAAGTACCGACTACTTGGGACCAATTGCTCGACAATTGCGGTGCTCTCACGGAAGGGGGAAAATTTGGCGCTTCGCAACCGGTGGGTTCGAATACCGCGACCCAATGGATGACGCTTGGATACATGTGGGCTGAGGAGATCCGCATGCTAGACGACAACTATCAGCTGATTTTAGATGGCCCGGACATGAAGCCGCGAGTCGTTCGTTATCTCGACTTCATGAAGAAGCTGGCACCGACGATGCCACCTGGAATGACTCAGGCCTTATACGGCACGGTTCTTGGGCAGTTTTCCGGCGGGCAGATCGCGCATGCTCCTTACGCTGGGCGCCTGATGGAAATTCTCGAAGATAAAGCTCCGGACTTAGTATCAAAGACCGGTTTCTTCATGTATCCGGATAGCACCGGGAAGAACTCGGCGGTCAGCCATTCTTTTGACCAGTGGCTCGTGGTCAACACGCCAATGCAGCTTGAGGCGCTCGCCTTTATGGAGTGGTTTATCGATCGTCATTACATTGACTTTCTTCACTCGGCACCGTTGCATTTTCAGCCGGCGCGTATGGATGTATATGATGACACGCGGTGGCGTGCTGATCCGATGATTGCAAAACACGCGGAACTGGTCGAATTCATGAAAGGCATGTTGACACGTAAGGACGTGATAATTCATTCTATCGACACAGAAGGTCCGCAGATTGATCTGCGCCCGGCTAAGATGTTCGAAACGTTCGCTATCTGCGACGCCATCCAAAACGTCATCTATAAAGGTATGCCTTCTTCTGAGGCGGTCGACGTGATGTCCGCAAAATACCGAGGCGTGCTTTAAGGGCGCCTGTTCGGTAGGAGCAACCTGACGGCTTGTTACCGCTGCGAGGATCCGACCGGTAAGCTGCGGCTCCCGGCCGGAGGTCCGTTCGAATGCCTTCGGAGGACGGGCCGTCCGTCCTCACTTCCCGCGGCAGTGGTTCGACTCAAGCGACCCGGCGCTGAAGGCGTCGGCGGTGGGGCCACCTGACATCACCGCTGGAACGAGTGGTCGGGACGCGTTGATCAGATCTGCGAGCCAGGAATCCGCGAAGGCGTATTCGGGATTTAACTGAGTTATGGCAACCTTTCGTACGACTAGCGATAAGTTCTTGCTGATAGCGTTCGCTGTGAGTATTGGCGTTACCCTTTTGTTGATACTGCTGCCAGTTTTGCACGCGATACAGCTAAGTTTCTATCAGAGGGAGTCATTTGTATCGCAGGGTGTATGGGTCGGTTTTGACAATTATTTGAGTGTCTTGAGTACGCCAACGTTTTGGCGCGCCTTCGGGGTTGGAGTTGAAATCGCTCTTCTTTCCCTCCTGTTGCAGGTCGGTTTGGGTCTCGCCTTCGCGTTGCTGTTGGATCAGGAGTTCTATGGTCGGGCGGCAGTTCGCGGTCTTGCCATCTTGCCGTATCTGTTACCCACGGTTGTAGTGGCGCTTGCTTTTCAATGGCTGCTCGACGGCAGTCTTGGTCTGTTCACCATCTGGGCGGAGCGGCTAGGATTTGGACGCCCAACTTGGTACGAGAATCCAACGTTGGCTTTGTCTATGGTGATTGTTGCGAGCGTATGGACCTGGACCCCGTTCGTTACGATTACACTCCTGGCAGCTCTCCAGAGCATCCCGAAATCACTATACGAAGCCGCGCGGGTTGACGGGGCTGGGCCTTGGGGACGATTCTGGCACGTAACCATTCCAATGCTTCTTCCTGTTCTCGTGGTGATCGTCTTATTGCGCGGCATCTGGATGTTCAACAAATTTGACATCGTCTGGCTCTTAACAAAGGGTGGTCCCTTGGCAGCCACCGAGCACTTGCCGATTCTCGCTTATCGCTACGCGTTCATGCAGTTTGATATTGGTGGAGGTGCTGCCGTCGCGACGTTGTCTTTCGCCTTCCTCTCGACGGTGATCTTCATCTATTTCCGCATTTATCCGTTAGGTGGGAAGGACATTGCCACATGAGAAATCGCTCTTTGATTCCGCGTTTGCTGGTCTCGACCGGGGCGACCCTACTAGGGCTTTGGTCATTTTTTCCGATCTATTGGATGGTTGTCTCTAGTTTTCGTCCAGAACGCGATCTATTCGGAACTCCGTCACTCATCCCCGAAAGAATTGATTGGAAGTTCGCTTCGTATAGGAACCTAATCGAGTTGACTGATTACCCCGTACAGTTCCTAAATAGCGTGCAGGTCGCTATCACTGTTGCGCTCGTTACGGTGTTAATTTCGATTGTGATCGCCTATGTCGTTACTCGTTACCGCGTGCCGGGGAAAATGGCAATTATCGGTAGCATGCTTTACGCATACATGTTTCCTCCGATGTTGCTGGCAATACCGCTGCTGTCGATTTTTGCGTACATCGGGATCGCAGACCATTTGCTAGCAGTCGTGATGGCGCATTGCACATTGAGTATACCGCTCGGTGTGTGGATACTTTGGGGGTTTTTCCAGACACTGCCGTTTCATTTGGAAGAGGCGGCGATGGTGGACGGATGTTCACGTGCTGGAGCATTCGTTCGCGTCGTGTTGCCGTTGTCGGCACCCGGGATCATCACCGTCGCGATCTTCGCGTTTTTATTGTCTTGGACTGATTACATATTTGCGCTGGTACTCGTTACGAGCGATACTAATAAGACTCTCCCGGTAGGATTAGCCTCGGTGCTAGGATCGTACGACGCCCGATGGGGTGAATTGATGGCTGGTGCAACACTGATCGCATTGCCACTATTTATCATATTTCTGTTTCTCAGCCGTTATTTCATAAAAGGCTTAGCAGCCGGCGCATTGAAGGGGTGATCAATGGATTTCGATCTCGTAGGGAAAGTTGCCCTAGTTACTGGCGGCGGTCGGGGCATTGGTTTGGCCGATGCGTTGGCGCTTGGGGCGGAAGGCGCGACGGTTGTAATCAATGAACTCGATGGGCCGACTGCAGAGCGGGCAGTTGCAGAACTGGCGAGGAGCGACATCGACGCAGTATTTTATCAGGGCGACGCTGCGGACGAGGTCGTTTGCAAGCGCATCATCGAGGAGGTTGGTAGGCGTTTCGGGCGGATCGATATCCTGGTTAATAATGCCGGAATTGGCGCCAAACCCGCCTATCATGTTGAAGAGATGCCCGCCGAAGCGTGGGATAGAATGATCCTTGTACACATGAAAAGCACTTTTCTCTGGTCCCGTGAGGTGCTCCCTTATATGAAGGCAAGGCGATTTGGGCGCATCGTTAACGTTTCGTCAATGAACTTCACTGGAGGTGGCAGACCGGGTGTCGCCCACTACGCGGCGGCGAAAGGCGGTATACTTGGCTTTACGCAAACGTTGGCAAAGGAGGTCGGACCGTTCGGCATTACGGCGAATGCGATAGCGCCGGGTTATGTCGAGACTGATTTGATAGCTCAATTCACAGATGACATGCGGGAACGCTTGCATAGGCAAAATCCCGTCGGTCGTGTGTGCCGGCCGTCGGAAGTTGCTGCTCTTATAACCTTTCTTTGCTCGAGCCAGGCTGCGTTCATTAATGGGGAGCATATTTGCATCGACGGAGGGAGGCGCGATTTTTTTTTGGGGCTAGGCGCGCGCAGGGTAGGTCGCACAGTTCCCTAGGAAGAGGGTGGAACGAGCGTCGAAGTCACGCGGTGCGACGAGATCGACACGCCGAGATGTGACTGAGGAGGTCGGTATCTGCGTTGGATCTCCGCTAGCGAACGCGCCGACGGTTTTCGATCTAGCCGTAGTGCATGCTCCGTATCTGGTGGTTTCGCAACGACGGCGCAGTTACTTCAATGCTTGAACATTGGTGATGATGGTGTCCAAAGCGACCTATCGGGTTCATCTTGATCCCATCGGTGGTATTGCCGGAGACATGTTCGTCGCCGCGCTGGTCGATACGTTTCCTGAATTGATTTCCGGGTTATTGGGGGAGCTTAGAAAACTCGACGCACCCCAGGGCGGTCTAATCCGAGTTCTCGAGCACCGTGATCTGGTTTTGACCGGGCGCAGGTTCGAAGTGGTCGATCCCGCGCCTAGTAGCTTGCACGCGGACGATACGGAAGCGATTGATTCCGCGCACCGTCATAGCGACTATACGGAAGCGGTTGATTCCGGGCACCATCATAGCGATTACCCCAGTATTCGACGCTTTCTGCGGCAGATGGCACTGCGCGATTCTGTCCGCGAACATGCGCTAGCGTTGTTTGCCCTGCTCGCCGAGGCCGAGGCCTCCGTTCACGGGATAGATTCGGAAAAGGTCGTATTTCACGAAGTGGGGGCATGGGATTCGATTGTCGATTTTGTTGCCGCTGCCTATATCATCGACGCCCTGACTCCGGCGCAATGGACCTGCGGTCCGGTACCAATTGGCAGCGGCCGGATATTCGGCGACCATGGGATTTTGCCGATACCTGCTCCTGCTACTGCCCTGCTACTGCGGGGCGTCAAGGTCATCGACGACGGTATCCCTGGTGAGCGTGTGACGCCGACGGGAGCTGCGATTGTAAAGTATCTCGCTACGAGATCGAAACCGGTAGCGTCCGATTTTGTCACTCCGTTGATCATCATGGCAAGCGGTAATGGTTTTGGCCAAAGGACGCTTCCAGGGATTTCGAATGTTTTGCGCTGTGTTGCCTATGCGAGGCCTGCAGTAGCGCAAATTTCGGATGAAGAGATTTCGGTAGTAACTTTCGAAATCGACGATCAGACCGCGGAAGACGTCGCGGTTGCGCTCGATCGGATCCGCCGCGCTCCGGGTGTGCTGGAAGTCTTTCAAGCTCCCGTGTTCGGCAAGAAAGGTCGGATGTCTACCCAGGTGCAAATACTGGCACGTCCAGAGTGCGTGGACGCGCTAGCAGACATATGCTTCGCTGAAACCGCCACCTTGGGGCTGCGGTTTGCGCGAGTGGCGCGAAGATCCATTCCGCGCTCAACGTTGTCGCTTCAGCAACCCCAAGTGCGTGTCAAACTCGCCGAACGCCCCGAAGGAAGTGTTACGGCTAAGGTGGAGATTGACGATCTTCTCGCTCTGCGAGGAGGTAGATCCGAACGCGAGGAGGTGAGACGGAGTGCCGAAGATAGAGCTATCGACCAATGGAGGGAAGGTGAACGCTCCTCACAATCGAGGGATTAACGCCGTTGCCGACTTGCTGCGGGGCATCGAGTGCGTGGCCGTCGCCGTGAGCGGCGGGATCGACAGCCTTACCTTGGCAACGATTGCCAGCCGCAGTCAAGGCCCCCGCGCCGAGATGTTTCACGCTGTCTCGCCCGCGGTCCCGCCTGAGGCGACGCAACGGGTCAGAGACTTTGCCGCGCGTGAGGGTTGGCGATTACACGTCATCGACGCGGCGGAGTTCGAACGGGAAGAGTACGTGTCAAACCCCTCCAATCGGTGCTTCTATTGTAAGCGATCTTTATATTCGGTAATTGCCGAGAGTACCTCAGCGCAAATTGTTTCTGGCACAAATGCGGATGATCTGCACGAATACCGACCAGGTCTCGAGGCAGCGCGGGTGCATAGCGTGCGCCACCCTTACGCCGAGTTGGGTGTCACTAAAGCCGACATACGTAACATGGCTGAGTCACTTGGCCTTGGCGAGATTGCCTCGCTTCCCGCCTCACCCTGCCTATCGAGTCGGGTGGAAACCGGGATCCGCATAACGCCTCCGCTGCTAAGGTTGATACACGCAGCGGAACTTGCTGTGCGTGGGCGGGTTGCGGCACGTTCGATCCGCTGTCGCTTGCGCAAGTCTGGTGTCGTGATCGAGATCGATGGCGAAACGCTTTCGCGGTTGACCGCCACTCAGAGGGATGATATGTTGCAGGCTGCCACGCGCGTATTTGCTGGAGAGGACGACCCTTACCCAATCAGCCTCGCCCCTTATAGAGTGGGGAGTGCGTTTTTGCATAAGGAAACGCTGATCAACGACGAATTCGGGCGACCCGATGCGCCGAGTTGCCCTTGAATCCGCAGCGCGACCTCGCCCTCGCGATTCGCGGCTGAATTTCGGCTCGTTTTTCAGTCAACATGAGTCGCCTTCGCCCCGTTTCTCATGCTGCAGACGCAACTTCCCCGTCGAGTCTTCTCGCCATGAGCGCGCGCTTGGCGATCACGAGATTCGCCAGCGCGAAGAGGCTGTACAACTGCGCCGTGTTCTTGGCCAGTCCTTTGTAGCGCGTCTTGCGGTGGCGAAACAGATTCTTCACGACATGAAACGGATGCTCGACGCGGGCGCGAATCTGCGCCTTCAGGCGTTCGAGCGCCTGGCGCACTTGCTTCGCTCTGCCTTCGGGCATCTTCGTGATTCGACTGCGCCGCGTGGCGATCTGCCAGTCGATCTCGGCATGCAGCGCACCCGCGGCCTGCGCTTCGATCACCTCCGCGCGTTTCTCCACCCCCGTGTAGCCGGCATCGGCGAACACCACCTGCTCCTCGCCGTGCAGCACCTCGTGGGTGTGCGCCACGTCGCTCTCGTTGGCCGGCGTGGTGTGAAGGCTGTGAACCAATCCGGATTCGATGTCGGCGCCGATGTGTGCCTTCA
>LLEU01000064.1 GCA_001567505.1 Acidobacteria bacterium OLB17
CGCCGTGTTTGCTAGGTGATAGCGAGGCGGGAGGCAATTTTCGCGATTTTTGTTCCACCCTGTTCCACTTGTTCCACCACACGCGGAATGGAACAAACATCAGGCCCCGGGAATGTCGCAGGCCGAGCCTGCTCCGAGGA
Source organism: Acidobacteria bacterium OLB17 (assembly GCA_001567505.1). Lineage (GTDB taxonomy): Bacteria > Acidobacteriota > Blastocatellia > Pyrinomonadales > Pyrinomonadaceae > OLB17. The sequence goes on from LLEU01000064.1 coordinate 141, forward strand.
TCCGTGGGACCGATGTGCCGGTCAGGCAAGCCTGACCGCACTGCGGGAACGGCAAGCCGCCGGAACTGTCGCTCCTTCCGGAGCTATGTCGGCGGCAAAGCCGCCTCCTGGATGAGGTTTGGGGGATCGAGTTCTACAAAAATGACGCTCCTACGGAGCGAGGATTTCTGCAGGCTTGGCCTGTCGCGTGTTTCACACGCTCCGGTCGAGGTTGGGCGGTCGCTGACCACGTGCTGAAGCACGTGGCTAAACGCCCTTCGGGAAAACGGTCAGGCTTGCCTGGCCGCACTGCGGGAGCGGCGAAGCCGCTCGAACTGTCGCTCTTGCGGAAGCTATGCCGGCGGCAAGCACCATACGTGGAAGAATGAGTCTGCATTCATGAATAAGTTCATGAGACATCTTAGTGAATGGGCTTGGATCGGAGTACTTCTCGGTTGTTTGGCCCTGGCCCTAGTGATCTACGTTAAGTGGAAGTTCGTCTTCTCTCCAGGGAATAACGCGGTGTTGTTAATACGACTGGCGATCGGCATGGGGTTAGCTGCTCTCTTCCTTGCGGGGATCAATCGGTCGAAGTGGCAGATGGTCGCGACGATAGGCCTCGTAATGATCACGGCCTATCTTATTCTATTCACTTCCTTATATATGGTTCCATAAGCGGCCAGAAACGCGGTCTTTCTAAGTTGGAGAGCACAGTTGAGAGGGTAGAGACGTTCTGTCGCGATGTCACTTCGTGTGAGCGTGAGACCTTTTGTTCCAGAGTCGTCGGCAAAGGAAACTGCAAATTTGAGGGAGTAAAGATGGTGGCCAGGGACGGAGTCGAACCGCCGACACGCGGATTTTCAGCCTCTGCAGTGCGATTTTTGTTTACAACAACTTATCCGTGTAATATACTGATACTGAAGCAGTTAGCCCGGACACAAGGCGGCACTGAAGGACAAAAAAAGACGCGGGAGGACGCTTTCGGGAACGGTTTTGTTCCCGAAATTGTTCCCGAAACCATGGCCAAGATAAACATCGGCAAAAAGTATCGAAAAGAAGGAATCTATCACAACGTTTTCATGGAATCCCGAAACGGTAGAAAGAAAAACTACCGTGCCGTGTTTGCCCTTTGGGATGGCAAACGCTGGCAGATCACCCAACGCACGGCGGGTCTCGTCACCCAAAAGGACGCCAAAGACTGGATCGAGGAACGCATCCGCGAACATGAGCAAAAGGGAACAAAGGTGATGCTTGCGGGGAAGACGGGCTTCGCGTCCTTCGTCGATAGCTACAAGGCATATCTGAAAATGAAAGGTTTGCAGACTTTCGAACAGGAATGCAAAAAGCTGGAGGCGATGATCGAATTCTTTGGCGATGAACCGCTCGAGGATATTGACTATTTGCGGGTGATGGAGTTGAGGTCATGGTTGCTTACCAGGCCATACACACGGCGGAGGCGCACCGGCAAAACCGTCGAGACCGTCGAGCACCTACGGAAGGATGCATCGGCACACAGGTACCTCTCACGGTTGCGGCATCTTCTCAAATTTGCCGCGAAGGCGGGCAAGATCCGAGCCGTCCCCGCGTTCGACGATGCGATCGTGGTGGGTAACGAAAACGTGAAGGAAGTTAATATGTCGCATCGGGATTTTATACGACTGCTGGACATGTGCGAAATAGTTCCAAAGGGAGCTACGCAAAACCGGCGAAGGTGGAGGTTGGTTCTGATCGCCGCTTACACGCTGGGCTGCCGAGTCGGTGAACTGTGGGATATCAGGCGCGGCGACATTACCAGCCTCGATGCGAAGAACCGAGTTGGGGTTATAACTATCCGCAAGAACAAAATGACCCGCGGCAAGACCAAGACGGCGACCAAGAAGGTCGCTATCACGCGGTGGTTGTATGACGAGATGGAAGCGGCCGGGGCGTTCGAAAAGGGGGACGACGAGCGCCTATTCATGTGGACGAAGGAATATCGCGGCCCGGTCGTGAACGACAAGCAAAGTCTCTACAAACTTGCCGGAATAGATCCCGAAGCGACGTTCCACACGCTTAGGGCCGCAAGCGCAACGAATCGGGACGCCGCGGGCCAGGACTTCGACGCGTTGCAGGATGAACTCGGCCACGCCAAGGGCAGCGCGATCACGCGGAAGCATTATATTCGCCCCGGCGACCGGCAGGTGATGGATGCGGCGGCCGTGTACAACGAATACCTCGAACGTCTGCGGTCGGAAAGCATCCTGGATGCGGAAGTCGTGAATGGATGACTTGTTGTTTACAAATTCTATTTTGAGAAAAACTACGAGATGTCATGGAGCGTCACACATCGATAAATACTGCGTTTTCTTTGATCGCCGACTCGCCGGTGACATCTCATATCAATAGGTGGTTGCTACATTTTTCGCTACATTCGACAAGGCAGTACACACGCGCGGATGACCTTCTGAGTTGGCGGTCCTGCTCGGGCATTCGCGCTTTCGGATGGTTACGCGATAACCGCCAGGATCTAGGTATTTCCCGGGCAATCGTATATACCGCTCGGGCCTGGCCTGTGAACGACTCCGGGCGGCAAAACGGAAAGCAGCGCGCAGGAGCTTTATGGTATTTCTCCGGATCTCACGACTTTCAGCAAGATGATTGGCGGCGGTCTTCGGTTGGTGCCTACGGCGGGCCGTTTATCAGGCCGGAACGCTTTCCGGCAACCACCTTGCCATGGCCGCTGGAGCGGAAACCCTAAGATCATCGATGAAACTGACGCCTTCTACGATCAGCTCGAAGAAAAATGCAGCTATCTTTTGGCCGGGATCGCGAACGCCCTGAAAAAGGCTAAATCTGGATCTGATGCTGAACCGTGTCGGTTCCTTGCTTTCTCTATTCTTCACCGGTCCGTCGGTTGCTGATTTCGAAACCGCGAAAAACCTCGGATACTTTCAAGTTTGCGCAGTACTTCCGGTCAATGCTTGAAGAGGGCGTATATCTCCTGCCATCTCAGTTTGAGGCGTCGTTTGTTTCGATCGCTCATTCCGAGGAAGATCTGGACGCTACGATAAAAGCCGTTTCCCTTCATTGTCAAACGCCTTCGCATAACACTATTTCAAGGATCGCGGGATGCCAAACTGGTGCAAGTGAGCCTTTCTTGACATTCCCTGAACCGCCTAATAGTATAGCTCTTCACTTATTGAAAATGAATGTCATTTGCAGCACTGGGTAGCGAGGTCAAGATTGATATGTCTTCTTGTCGTTTTATATTTTCAGCATCACTTTTTGTTAATTACCATTATTTCATCATTTGCGCAGGACCGCGTAAGGCTAAACGGAAGCCTCCGTGACGAAAAAGGCGCTGCGATCGTCGGGGCCAGGGTTGCGCTGGCGAGCGCAGACGTCCGTTACCTTCGAGAGGCTGTGACCGATTCAACCGGCAGCTTTGAATTTTCGGGATTGATGCCCGGGAACTATATCCTGACCGCCAGTGCGGCATCGTTTGCGGAGCGAGTTGAGCAAATATCGGTCAAACGTGACGAAGCTGTTGAACTTGTTTTGTCCGCGGAACTTATCGCGGCGGAGGTTTCTGTAACATCCAATTATCTGGCGGGAACCACGGAGAGCCTTTTTGAAATTCCGGGATCGATCGACCGGATCAATAGGCAACCGCTTGAAAATGCGCGCGTCTTCAATTTCTCTGAGGCATTGAGAAAGATCCCCGGCGTAAATGTGAGGGACGAAGAAGGTTTTGGGCTTCGTCCGAATATCGGCATTCGCGGGACCAATCCGACACGGTCGACAAAGGTTTTGCTGCTTGAGGACGGGATCCCTCTGTCGTACGCGCCCTATGGCGACAATGCGTCGTATTATCATCCACCCGTCGAGCGGTACGAAACGATTGAGGTCCTGAAGGGGTCTGGTCAAATCGCCTACGGGCCGCAAACGATTGCCGGTGTGATCAACTACATCACGCCAAATCCGCCGCGCAGGCCTGAGTTCAATTTCAAGCTCGAGGGCGGCAACCGTTCGTTCTTTAACGGAGGCGCCGGTTTTGGCGGTACTTTCGGAAGACTTGGCACGATCATTCATTTCAACCACAAGCAGGGCGACGGTGCGAGAGAGAATACGAATTTCAAACTCTACGATCTCTCGTCAAAGGCGATATATGAGTTGAATCCGCATAACTCGCTGGCCGCAAAGTTCACATATTACCGCGAGGATTCGAACCTGACGTACACGGGTGCGACCGAAGCCGAGTTTGCAGCCAAACAGCGCGGCAATATTTTCAAGAACGACTTCTTCTACGGCCGGCGTTACGGGTTCTCGCTACAGCACGCCGCGGTTTTCACACCGAACATCAATCTCGCAACAAGCTTCTACTCGAACTATTTTTCGCGTGACTGGTGGCGGCAAACGTCGAATTCCAACGAGCGTCCGTTCAGGCGTTTTCGTCCGACTGACCCGAACAATCCGATCAGCGACGCCGATTGTTTAAGCCTCGCCGACCTGAACACAACCTGCGGCAATCGCGGTAATCTGCGCGACTATTTAACCATGGGCCTTGAGCCGCGGCTGAACATTGTTTTCGACACCGGCCGGGCGCGGAACGAACTGAATTTTGGTTTTCGCGTTCATCGAGAGGACCAGGACCGGCTTGGAAAGTATGGTGACCTTCCAACTTCACGCGATGGGCTGCTAATAGAAAACAATGAGCGCAGGGCCCTTGCGCATTCCGGATACTTCCAATATCGACTGGTCTGGAACGATTTTGCGTTCACGCCGGGTGTCAGGATTGAGCACATAAAATACGAACGGTCTAATCTCCTCGCAAACGGAGGTGCCGGTGTAACGGGAAACACCTCGATTACTGAAGTCGTGCCCGGCTTTGGCGTGGCCTATTCGGGATTGAACCGGACCACGATTTTTGCAGGCGTGCATCGTGGGTTTGCCCCGCCCAGGGTCGAGGACGTTGTGACTGATGCGGGTGGGGTCCGGGATCTGGATTCGGAACTCAGTTGGAATTACGAGGCAGGCGTTCGGACAAGGCCGATCCGCGGTCTGGAGTTTACCGGTACGTTTTTCCGAAATGATTACGAGAATCAGATCGTCGCAGCGTCGATCGCGAGCGGAACGCAATTCACTAACGGCGGCCGAACGCTTCAGCAGGGAATCGAGCTTTCAGGTTCAATCGACAGCGGGGCACTCACCAACTCCGTTAACAACTTTTATGTCCGCACTGCATACACATACCTTCCAACCGCGGAATTCAGAGGCGACCGGCTGAGCTCCGTGACTTCGTCGAGCGTTTTGAACGTTTACTGCCCGCCGGAACGCAGATTTTCGCCTACTGCGTGCATTATTACGGGCAACCGGCTTCCTTATGCTCCGAAGCATCAGCTCACGACGAGCCTCGGCTATTCCCATCTGAAAGGCTTTGACGGTTTCATTGAGAACGTGTTTGTCGGACGACAGTTTGGTGACGATCTTAACGCGGTAAACCCCACCGCGAATGGGCAGATCGGCGCGATTCCGGCTCAGACCTATTGGAATGCCACCGCGAATTACAAGGTTGAAGATTGGAAGACGACGTTTTTTGTGACAGCCAAAAACATTTTCGATCGCACACTCATCGTCGACCGGTCACGGGGGATTTTACCCTCACAGCCGCGACTTATCCAGGGTGGTGTAAAGGTAAGTTTTTGAATCAGACGGCTCTAAGTTCATTTGTCATCGTAAAAAGCGCGGTTAGCGCGGGCTTTCGGCTAAAACGTGTCGCAAGCTGATTCATACTGCGGTTTATGTCCTCGAATGGGAAAGGGCGCTAAAAAAGCTATGCTTTCCGGCCGAAGGCTTGCCCTCAGACCGGATAATCCCTACGCAACTCGCACGAGCGTAGGTTCAAACGTCGTTAGCGGCTTTCCGTCGCCCCCATGGCAATAAATGCGCCAACGGAGCGTCGAGCGTCGATTTTTTGTCTGGACAACGAAGACCCGGAAAGCTGTGGCGAGCTAAGGCAGAGTTGTTTCAATCGGCTGATGACTGGGTACGTGCAGCAAAACACATACCTCCCGGACAATACTTTTTAGGTTTTGAAGATCCGTCACTCGAGGAGGTGGCAGATAAGCTGCTCAAATCGGAGGTGCGGTATCGGTTACGATTAGAATCTCGTTGAACGCCCGCGATCTCCCAAATCTCCGCCGCGTTCACCAACGATCGCTGCTTTTCCGCATAACGTACATTGTCGTTTTTCGTTTCGGGATAGTCCTGGTAGGTTTTCGAGAAGATCGTCGTATCGCCGAGTTGCTTTGAGGCGTATCCGGCCCTTACGTCATTCCGACCTTGCGGGATCAAATCGCCAGTGTTTCGTCGAGCGTGAAAGCCGGAAAAGGATTACCTTACAATCAACTTGCCACGCTGCATATACATGCCGCATGTGAAAGTGAATTCTCCTGCTTTGTTAGGGGTAATGCTTACTGCGACCGCCTGATTCAAGGGCAGATCACGCCTGATACCGAAATCGGGAAAGACAACCTCAGTCGCGCACGTCTCATCGGTAGACCGCACGAAAGTTATTCGTGCCGGTATCCCCTTTTTCAGGTTGATAATTATTGGTTGATAGCCAAGCTTATTGATTTCGACGCGCGCGGTCTGCATCTTTGGCCGCACGATTTTTCTCCGCGTCTGCGCTTCGACCGAGCTGAAAAACGAAAGAGACAGAACGATTACGCTCAAGACGAACAGGCCGGTTCTTTGAGCCCGAGTGGGCTCTTTATTGTTTTGAAAACTCCGCGATGATCTTTTCCCGAATTTGGCTTGCGCTGAGTTTTTGCTCCTTTTTGAGCTTGTATGCCGCCATCGCCTCGTTCATGGATCGTTTTCTCACACTAACGCATCCAGCTTTGCTGGAGAATATTCAAGAGGGCTCGCACACTCCATTTCAAAACGCCGTACGTGCAGTAAATAAGTTGTAGACATCTTGATAGAAGGGGCGCGCGGTTCGAATATTTCTTCGTCCCAAAATTCGGAAATCCTAGTGTTTCGTTGCACGACGAACCAGGAGGGCCTATGTTCCCGGCAAATCTGCCAATGAGAGTTAACTTCATACCCATTCAGAGGTATAATAGATCCGTATCAATACAAAATATTGGGGTAGTCGCCCCACAAGTTGATCAATTACGCTATATAAAGATGAATTTTAGGTTTTCAGGGCATGAGTCATTTCCGTGTCGGTACACTTGGCTTCCGAAAGTGTATAGGCTCCTGAAGGAAGATAGTAAAGCGTTTTCTGATGAAGAAGCAGCCATGGTTGCTCTTGGAGTTGGGAAGAACATGGTGCGCTCTATCCGATTCTGGGCCCAAGTTACAGATATCGCCAAGCCCAGTCCCGAAGGCGGGTATCTCGTTACTGAATTCGCGGATTCGATCTTCGGGGATGATGGCCACGACCCATTCCTAGAAGATATCCGGACACTGTGGCTGTTGCACTGGAAAATGTCGACGCAGGTCACCGAACCGTTGTTCGCCTGGGACTACCTGCTGAACCGGTGGCAGCACCCTGAGATCACGAGATTCGACGTCATTGCGGCCTTCAAACGGGAAGCGGCCAGAATGGAACGCAAGCTGTCGCACGTCACCCTCGAACAGCATTTCGACACATTCCTGCACACCTACGTCCCGACGCGGAGTCGCAAAGGGAGATATTGGAGGACAATCTGGACTCCCCATTGGTCGAGCTCGAGCTTATCCAGCGGGTCGGCGAGCGAAAACTGGATAAAGGCGGCAGGCACGAGGTAATTTTCGCGTTTCGGAGGGAATCGAAACCGGAGATTTCCCCTCAGTTGTTTCTATATTGCTTAAATGACTTCTGGGAGAAGCACCGCCCAGGAGAGCTGACGTTGTCCTTCCGCGATGTGTCCGTAGGTCACGGCAGTCCCGGGCAAGTCTTCAAGCTTCCTGAGCGGGACCTAAAGGAACGCCTCGACTCCATCAAGATCGATTCCTCCGGGATCTTCGATTATCAGGAATCGGCCGCCCTGCAACAGGTGCTTCGACTTCGCGATTGCGACGGCGACCTGCTCGATAGTGTGTACGTGACTGAACTTTCTTATGCGTGAACCATTGATCTCCAACCTATTCCGGATACAGCAACGGTTCTTGAGGTCTGCTCACCTGGAGAGAGACTTCGCCGACCCAGCCGCGCTGAAAGGCTATGTCTTGACCCCGCATGCGCGGGCTGCGTTGGATCGGCTATTGGACGGCATAAGGCAGGGTTCGGCTCAACGGGCATGGAGGATCACGGGAGATTACGGATCGGGGAAATCGTCGTTCGGTTTGTTGCTCGCACACCTAATGGCGGGCAAATACGCCGAACTGCCGGTCGAACTCAAGCGCAGCATCCAGCCGCGCAAACTCGGTATAGATGGGAACCGTTTCGTCCCGATGCTTGTTACGGGTACCCGAGAGCCGCTCGGCCTCGCGATAGTAAGAGCGCTCCAAAGGGGGTTAGAAGCACTGCCGAAGAACAGGGCGCTCCGGCAACTCCGCGAGAAGGCCAAAGGGCTAGCGGAACTTTCAGAGATATCCCCACTCTCCGACACAACCGTTATCGATATACTCACCGACACGGCTGCCGCGGTAAAAGCGCAGGGCCTGGGCACCGGGCTCCTCATTATCGTCGACGAACTGGGTAAGTTTCTCGAATTTTCGGCGCTGCACCCCGACCGGCAGGACGTTTTCCTCCTCCAACGGCTCGCGGAAACGGCGGCACGGAGTGGCGAGAACCCGATCTTCATCGTCGGCCTTCTACACCAGGGCTTCAGTGCTTATGCGGACCTGCTGTCGTTGTCGGCACAAAAGGAATGGGAAAAGGTGGCTGGCCGTTATGAGGAGATTCTGTTCGCCCAACCGATCGAACAGACCACAGGGCTCATCACGAGCGCCCTCAATATCCGTTCGGATCGGCTGGCTGACGCGATCGCGCGGGAAGCGGTCAAAAGCATGTCGGGAGCGATCGAACTTGGTTGGTTCGGGGTCACCGCTTCCCGCAATGAACTAGCGGAGATCGCCAAATCTCTCTACCCCTTGCACCCGACGGTTGTTCCGGTTCTCGTGAACCTCTTCAAGCGGTTCGGCCAGAATGAGCGGTCCCTCTTCAGCTTCCTCATCTCCAACGAACCGTTCGGCCTTCAGGAGTTCGCCGCGACCAAAGGGAATTACGGCAGGTTCTTCCGGCTCCACGATCTTTACGATTACACCCGGGCGACGTTCGGCCATCGGCTAAGTGTGCAGAGCTACAGGAGTCACTGGAATCAAATTGATTCGATCGTCAGCAGTTTCCCCGCGGAGGACGCCGTGGAGGTTCAAATCCTGAAAACCGTCGGGATGCTCAATCTGCTGGACTCCCCGAATCTTCTCGCGTCGGACGAAGCCATAGCCGGAGCCGTCGGGGTCAGCAAATCGAACAAGGCCTTCTCCGGTAAGCTGCAATTTCTTCACAAGACGAAGCGGATCCTTTACTACAGGGGGGCAGCGGGCGGTTATTGTTTGTGGCCGTACACCAGCATCAACCTGGAACGAGCCTACGAAGAGGCCACCCAGGCGTTGGGTCCCGCGATGCGGATATCCGCCGTCATCAAGAACTATCTGGATACTAGGCCGCTCGTCGCAAGACGGCACTACATCGAGACGGGGAACCTTCGCCATTTCGCCGTTCGTTATCTCCCGGTGAACGAGCTCACCGCCGCCGCCGACTTTGATCTGGGAGCGGCGGACGGGGTCATCCTCGTACCGTTCTGCGAGACCGAAGACGAACATCAGGATGCGGTGAGGTTCACGAAATCCAGTGTGTTCACGAAACGGCCGGAAATATTGCTGGCGATCCCGAAGCCGTTGGGCAGCCTAGCCGGTCTCGTTCAGGAACTGCAACGTTGGCAGTGGATCGCCGAGAACACCCCGGAGCTGAACCATGACGAGTACGCTGCGGAGGAAGTCGCCAGGCAGATCGAAGCGTCACGCGACATGCTACAGCGACGCGTGAATGCGTTCATCGGCTTGAGGCAGACCCACGGGCAGACGGAGCTGGAGTGGTATCAGCAGAACAACCGACTTTCCATCTCGAGCGGGCGGGATCTGCTCTCTTTCCTTTCATCCACTTGCGATCGGGTCTACAGCCGAGCCCCAAGGGTAAAGAACGAGCTGGTCAACCGGCGGGCTATCAGTTCCGCCGCAGCGGCGGCAAGGATGCGATTGATCGAGCGGGTCTTCAAGCACCCGCGCGAGCCGTTCATGGGGATGGATCCGGACAAAAAACCCCCGGAGATGTCGATATACCTGTCGCTCTTCAAGAATGGCGGGTTGCACCGCGAGTCTGACGGGGAGTTCAAGGTGACGACGCCGGTCGCAGGGGCGGACATATGCAACCTGCATCCCGCGTTCGATCGGATCCGACAATTCCTCGAAGGACGCCCTGACAAACGCGTCAGCGTCTCGCGACTTTACGCGGAGTTGAGGAAACCGCCTTTCGGTGTCCGGGGTGGAATCATCCCGATCCTGCTAGCGGTGTTCGGTGTTGTCAACGAACAGGACATCGCCTTTTACGAAAATGGCGTGTTTCTGCGCCACGTAACGGGCTTCGATTTCATGAGGTTGATCAAGGATCCGGATACGTTCGAGATTCAGTACTGCAAAATAGCTGGGATCCGAACCGAACTGTTTGATCTCCTCGTGCAGGCGTTACAACTTCCGGCGTCGAAGCAGCGCCGGTTCGATCTTCTGGATATAGTGAGGCCATTGTGCGTATTTGCCGCGCAACTGCCCGCCTACACGCACAAGACGCAAAGTTTGTCGCCCGTTGCGTCCGAGGTCCGTAGCGTCTTGGTCGCCGCAGAGGAACCCGCAACGCTCCTGTTCCGGCAGCTGCCTGCGGCGTGTGGATTGGACGAATTCAAGGCCGACGAGGAGGCCGAAACCGAACGCGTTCGCGAATTCGTGGAGGTGCTGAAAGCCACCCTGGACGAATTGCGCGGGGCATTTCCGCAGTTGCAGGAGCAAATGAAGTCCATACTGGCAAGAGAGTTCGGGGTTCCGGGCCCGCTCGAAGGGCTTCGCTCCACCCTTGCCGAACGAGCGGAGGCGATCCTTTTGCACATTAAGGATCAGAGGCTCCGAGCCTTGGTCCTGCGCCTGGCCGATGCGAACTTGCCCGATTCGGATTGGTTGGAATCGCTGGGAAGCGTCGTTTGTTCCATGCCTCCTTCGAAATGGACCGATGACCATTTCGAAGTTTTCCGGCAGGAGATTGAAATGTTCGCGGGTCGGTTCGCCCGTGTCGAGAGCATGGCGTTTCGAACGGGCCGCAAGCGTCCGGGGCAGTCCGCACTACGAGTGGCGATCACCAGCCTGGACGGCGGCGAACTCGATCGGGTGATTTACTTCGGCACCGATGACGAGGCGAAAGTGCAGGAGATCGAGAAACAGATCGACTGGTTCTTGAAGCACAATAAGCAACTCGGGCTCGTGGCCGTCGCCCGTGCGTTCTGGAGGGCCCTGGAGAAGGCGAATGACGTTGAACAATAAACCGGTCCGGCACATTTTGAGTTTGTCAGGCGGCAAGGATAGCGCGGCGTTGGCGGTGTACATGCGCGACCGAGTGCCGGAGATGGAGTACGTGTTCCACGACACGGACAAAGAGCTGCCGGAAACTTACGAGTACTTAGGTCGCCTCGAGGCGATCCTCGGGAAAAAGATCGAGAAGACGCACGCCGAGTACGGGTTCGACAAGTGGCTTGCAGTCTTCGGCGGGATGATACCGTCCAACCATCGCCGCTGGTGCACTCGCATGTTGAAGCTGAGACCGTTCGAGATCTACATCGGAGATGACCCGGTGATCAACTACGTCGGTCTCCGGGCCGACGAAGAGCGCGAGGGGTATATCAGCCACAAGGACAATATAACGACCGTTTACCCTTTCCGGGAGGACGGCTTGGTGTACGCCGACATCGTGCGAATCCTCGAAGAGTCGGGCCTCGGGATGCCGACGTATACCCGGTGGGGGCGGACGCGATCCGGCTGCTTCTTCTGCTTCTACCAGCAAAAGATCGAGTGGGTGCGGCTGAAGCAAACCCACCCCGACCTTTTCGAGCAGGCGAAAGAATACGAGTACGCGAATAAAGTGAATGGGAATCCGTTTTATTGGAACGGCGATGAGCCGTTAGAGCGTTTGGAGAAGCCCGAACGGATGCAACAGATCATCGAGAAGTGGGAAAAAAGTCAGGAGAAGGCGAGGCAGAATTCGCGTAGCCTTATCCACATTCTCGGGGGCGCCGATTACGAGGAGGAGGAGCGTGAGGGCTGTCTGATATGCCAACTGTGACCGAAGCGGCCGACACAATATGAGTGAAAGAAATCCAGATTGGTCCGCGAGAGGTGATACTCGCGCTCGATGTTTACTTCCGTATCGATGTGGTTCGGGCATCCCCGGCCTCCCCCGAGATAGTTGAACTGAGCGAGCTTCTTAACCGCCTCCCTTTTCACCACCATAAGGAGGCGAACCCGTCGTTCCGGAATCCGGTGGGTGTGCACATGATCCTGTGCAACTTCCTGGCGCTGGACCCGAACTACCCGGGTGTTGGCTTGAACCGCGGATCGAGGCTTCAAAAACAAGTATGGTCTGAATTCTGTGACAACATCCCTGCGTTATCTTCGGCCGCGAAGGAGATCCGTGCAGCGCATTCCGGCCCTTCGGACGGCTAAATCCTTACCGGCACTTGTTCTGGCCCGGATGTCGCGGCGACATCATGCGTCAGCAGATAAAAGGCGTCGAGCGGCGAGAAATCGGCATCGCTCTACGGGGAGGCGGGGCGCTTAATCCCGTCCAACACGGCTGTCAAATCCTCGCCCCGGTGTGCGATCTTCGACGCGTATCCGGTTCTCAGTTTTTGCAGCTCCTCTTGTTCGAGGAGATCTTCATCATACAAGAAGACCAGTAGAAGCTGGATCACTAGGTCCGATCCCATGATCATTTTTCTTTCAGTCGGATTCCAGGCGACGTAATGCCAAGGTTTACTATCTAGGTTGAAGTTTACCTGATCAAACCCCTTAAGTATTTCATCGAACGGTTCGTCGGTGCGTTTCCTAACGATCAAGCTCGCCTTCACGAACGGTACGAATCCAATCGGTCGGAAGAGCAAGTTCCCCCCGTTTGTGTTGTTTCGAAATTGTTCGGCCGGCTGCTCCGTGGAAGCGAGATAATCGGCAATATCTCGAAGATTGTTCTTGAAGCCATCCCAATAATTCACGCAAAAGTTTTGGTAATCATTGAGTTCCTCTTCCCCCCGCCTCACCTTTAAATATTCGTCCAACTTCTTTCCGGACAATTTTGTCCCATACTTTTCCTGATAATGTGTTTTGAGCAACTCTAGGTTCGCTTGATAGAGGGTGATGATCGAGGTTATTGCATCCTTGTTGTTCGCGGGGATCGCTTTCTGCTTCGCAATAACGACGCGCTTATCGGCGAAAAGGTCATATTCCTCTAAAAGGTACCTGGTAATGATTGCGACGGAGTCGTCCTCGTCCAAAGCGATAATATCGTCCAGTTTCACCGGCTTAGCGTATCGGTTCAATGTGCTGAAGAGCCTTCTGGTACGCTGCATTCCCGCCGCGTCGTTTTTGTGTCCCACCAAAACGACGGAGATGCGCTGGTTAGCCAGCTCCGGATTTTGCTTCACGGCCGCCTTGATCCCCTCGACGCGGTGCTGCCCGTCAACCGGGAAGATCTTATGGTGGCCGGGAAAATCGAGAATCCCCATTTGAAAGGTTTCTTCACCGCCGTACGAGAATTCAATCTCTCGCCACTCCGGGTAGTCGTCGTAGACGGCGAGAACGAGCGAATTGAAGAACAACTCCCGTTGATTGAGAATGTAGTCCCTGATACTGATGAAATTGTTGGTGATGCTGCGCTGAATTGCGTCTTTGAGCGTTTCAGATTTATGCAACTCATCGTCGATCCGGGACACGTGCAGATCGACCTGCTCGAAAGTCAGCGTAGTGACGTAGTAAGTCCAGTCTCCTATATGCGCTCGTAACGCTGGTATTTTCATATCTGGAATGCCTTCACCGCTGCACGTATCTCAATGTCCGGGATCTCGTCATTGAACGGCAATAACAGCGAATTTATCAGTTTCTTTTCGTAATCGACGATGAGGTCGTTGTCCTCGAGCGGCATGAAGCTCAACCAAAGTTCTTTTGACCAATACTTGAACAAGGTGGTTATTTTAGGGCGTTCATCCTCGCGTGAAAACTTAGTAAGATACTCACGGCAGCGCTTTCGAAGGTTCTGACCTTCCGTTATTTTCGCCCTTCCGATGTATGCGGGGAATTCGGTTCTTCCCGGGATCACGGGGCAGTTGATCGAAAACATATAGAGGCCACCTTTGTCGTTCGGCAGAAGTTCGATATCGCGATGAAATTCGGTTCCGTCATCGTTCAGGTACTTGATCGTCGACCAGTTCGTGAAATTCAGGTCGAGGGCGGACAGGTCGTACCTCGCCCACATAGGCCCGTATAACTTGAAATTGATCGTTCTTAGTCGGATCTCCTCCCCGAGGTCAAAGGCGCTTCCCAACATGCTTCTTATAAAAATGACTGCGAGCTCACGGGGCATTCTGCCCTGAAGCCCGCGCTTGGCTCCCGCATCGCAAAATTTCGCGTCGTCGGACGGACTACTAAGCACTTATAACTTAGTTTGCACCGTTTTTCCATTGACGGCGATATCGCGAAGTGTGCAATTTTCAAGACCAAGAAAAATTTTCTTTCGAGACGAAGAAAAATTTCTTAATGAAGGTTAACTTTTGACGATGACTGTGGCATATTAAAGACATTCCGATCGCAATCAAAGCCGTATCACCGATTTCGCACGGAAAATAAAATCACCGGGCACGCTTTAGCCAAAAGGCAGGGCGGAGCTGAAGGAGAAACAAAATGACAAATCTCGAGCGCAATTTCTGCGCGCGCCAATTCCTTTCATCACAACTAACTTCAAGGGAACGCATGCTGATCGCTTCGTTTGTCCTTGGCTTTTCGCAAGCCGAGGCGGCGAAAGCGTGGGGGATTTCTGATGCCGCCGTATCGAAAATGACGAGGCGTATCAGGGAGAAGGCCGACCGTTTCTGGCAGTCGCACTGATACACGCTGTCGACTGGGGCGGTACTGCAGGTTCGCGCCATAGCGGGTTCCGCCCTCCCGATCGCACTCACCAGAAGACCATAAATAAGAAGGAGAGAAACAATGTCCAAGATCATAAACACAGCAGCAATCAGAGAAGAGGAACCCACACTCGTGAACGTGCTCGCCGGGGCGACCGAAGGATCCGAGAACGGTTCTACTGAGTCACCCGTGCCGACGAACGGGGTCGAAACCAACACTTCCGGTGTTGTCGGCCAGACGGTCGGGGAGCAAATCCCCCTTATCAAGACCGACACCGCTTTGATGTCACTCCGGGCGTCCAATTTCGATACTCCGGCGGCCGTCGGGGAACCCGTCGACAACGCAATCCAAGCCGGAGCAAACAACATCAAGATCCGGCTGGTCGAGGGTCAACAAAAACTCGGTAAAAAGGCAAAGCCGACCTTGGTGGTGGAGCAGATCGCGATCGCCGACGACGGCGCGGGCATGACGCCGGACGTCTTGGAAAGATCGCTCGTCCTCGGCTACTCCAGCCGCTACGACAGTCGAAAGGGCATGGGTAGGTTCGGCGTCGGATCGACCTTGGCGGGGATCAGCCAGGCGAAGCGGCTTGAATTGTACACTCGGACCACAGCGGACGGCCCGTACCTCTATTCATACATCGACCTGGAAGAGATAGAATCCGGCAAGCAGCAGCACATGCCCAGACCGGCAGCGAAGCCGATCCCTAAGGAGTTCGCCGAAATGATGGGTGGCGGCAGCGGCACGCTCGTGGTCTGGTCGAAGTGCGACCGGCTTGTCCAGGGCGAAGACGGCACGGTACACGATTTTTCCTCCGTCCGCGATCAACTGCGCACCTGGATCTCCCGCACCTATCGGTACTTCATCGATGGGGGGTTGCGGATCGAACTTGACGACCAGGTGTTGGAGCCGCACGATCCTCTTTTCCTGATGGATGTCCCGCGTTTCCCGGACGACAAGAAGGCCGAGGTCCTGCTCGAAGAGACGATTCCTTGGCCGGTCCCCTCGGACCCTTCCCGCACGTCCGACATCCACGTGCGTCTCACACTCCTGCCGCAGGAGTGGCGGCTTAAGCGTGGGTGGGGCAACCAAACTCACGCGCATACGCGAGAGCGTCGGATTCACGAGAATGAAGGATTTTCGATCCTCAGATCGAAGAGGGAAATCTTTTATGACATATCCGCCAAGTTTTATCCATCTGCCGTTCAGGAGATCGATCGCTGGCATGGGATCGAGATCACGTTCGAGCCGGAACTTGACGAGTGTTTCCGCGTGCGAAACGTCAAGAAAGGAGCCGAGCCAGTTGACAATCTCCGGACCAAGTTGAAAACCGTTCTTGGCCCCGCGATCAAGGTCGCTAGGAAGCGAATCCAGGATACGTACAAGGAGGCCGAGAATAAGGAGAAAGCGACGCAAGGTGTTCACGAGGAGGCGGAGAATATCGGTGCCAGCGTGGACACTACTTCCCCGAAGGCTCGCTCAGGGCAAAACCGTACCGAAGAGGAACGCGAGGAGAAATTGACGGAGGCTGCGGAGGCGGCCGCAGAGGCGACAACGGAAGACGGCTCACCAACGGGCGGGGATGTTGATGCGATCAAGGACCGTCTCAAGACGATGCCGATCTCGATCGTCGATTCTCAGTGGCACGGAAAAGAGTTCATCGACATCGACCACCTCGGCAGCAACGTGATCGTCCGGCTGAACAACAAACACCCGTTCTTCACGGACATTTACGGACCCGTTCTCAAGGCATCCGGGGCCTTCGCCCGCGAAGGCGAAGCCGAAAAACCGCTGACCGAGGACGAATTGCTCGAAATCGTGAGGTCGGTCCACACCGGCCTGGATCTGCTGATCATGGCCTACGCGAAAGCGGAAAGCATGGAAGAGGACGCGGAGGAGAAGTATTCCGAACTTCGGACCTATTGGGGATTGTTTTTGTCCAAGTACGTCGAGCAACGGCGGAGCCGAGCTTAACGATCCGTCGGGCGCGCGGGCACAGAGGTTCGTGATTTGGCTGGCCGTGCCATTTCAAGGAGCGCTGGAAACGGCAAAGATCGAACGGCAGTGCGGGGGGGCAGAGCTGGACACTACGATCCCCCGCGAAACTCAAACATTCAATCTCGGAGGTAAATCCAAAATGAAGAAGAGTCCATGGCATTCTATCAAACAACCGGTGCACCACGATAATTCCGAGTGCAACACCGGCAACAACATCGAAACTGAGAGTCTTCGGCAGGGTACGGGCGGGAAGCCGCTGTGCCAGGAGTGTTCTCGCCTCGCCAAAGAAAGGCGGTAGCTTTTCCTTGGTCAACCGACTTCAAGAGCCGATGGGGAACCGCCGGCTCTCCCAACGTTCGCACTCCGCGTCAGCATTTGATGCACCATTGCTGAATCAGTTCATCGAACCGTGCGAAGAGGTCTCCTTTGGCCTAGGCCCGGGGCTCCAAGCGTAGGGAAATAAGGTGCAATAATTCTCATTGTTTCTATCGCAAATCGGAGCAATGAAGAGTGAATGGAGAGAAAAGCTAATCTAGCGAAAGTCACCATTTAACGTGAAATCTGCCCAATAATAGGGTTCGTGCATGTTGTTCGACTTGTTCTTGATCATTTCCAGAGAGGCTTTTTGTAGAGCCTCCGCGGATGGAAAGCCGTGTTTGAGGTGTTTATAAAATGCTTTGCTGAAGACGCTGGTCAGTTTGTCATTCGCTTCCCACTGAGCGGAAACTACCGTCGTTGCTCCGGCTCCCATCATTCCCCAGGCGAGGCTCACGAGACCCTCGCCGCTCAACACATTGTTGGTATCGCATGAGGCCAGGAAAACAAGGCTTCCTTTCTTAAGTCTTGCGTTCAAAATATCTTCGACCGTCAAACGGCCGTCATTTACTCCAACTCTCCTGAATCCTAAGAACGAATCCAGGGGGTCGTCGTTATCGACTTGCGCGTGCATTGAAAAATGCAAAATATCAGCCTTATCCGATCGTTCGCGAAAATCCGATATGGTCGCGTTAAGAATCGGTCGCGAACTGAACATCCCGGCGACGGTGGTCGCTTCGGCATTTACATACTGCAGGAATTGGTTGTTGTAGGATGGATTTGCGAACGCTTGAAGCGTACTGCGAACGGGTTTTAGCGCCTTTAACTGTTCGAGAAGAATTGAGACAGACGGGGCATAGCTGACGACCTTATCCTCGATCAAGTACTTTGTGCCGTCGGGGCTTAATGCCTGAAATGGGATTTTCCATAGATGTTTGTCGGGAACTATAACGATATGTTTTGCTGACAACGACAACGGTTTCAGTAGCTTGTCGAAAAGCTCCTTACCGTCGCGTTTGAAGAAAACAAAGTTCTTGATCTTTTGATGCGTTGCCTTTGCCTCAGACTCAATGTCTTGCTCGGAAACTGGCAGATGAATCATCCTGACTGGCTTTCCACCTTCCCACACAAAGGCCAGTAATTGCTTATCCAGTGTAAAGAAGTATGAGACGATCGCTGAGTCCGACAAATCGGGTAGGTTCTCCAATCCCGTTAGATTCGGTATGACCAAATTAAGTTCGGGAGCTGCCGTTGTTATAGATTTCTCACTTTGTTCAATTTCGGCGGCAATCTTAGGATCATCGAAATACCTTAACGAGAGCTGCTCAAACTTTTGTCTCATCGTCGGCAGAATCGTAGTATCTGTGTTGAACGCAGCGTTATTGATCTTGTCCTTGAGAAGTCGAGCCTTCAAGAAATCCGCTAGTTGAAACGCCTCCAGAGAGGTACCGCCCGTTTCGGACTTGATTTGAACCAAGAGACGGTAAGCGTCGTGAAAGGTATTAACTAGTCCCAGTGAAAGACTTGTATTCTGCGACCGCCTGATTTCCTCAATGTAACCCAGAGACTTTTCTAAATGTCCGATTGAGGATTGCGGCTGACCGAGTTGCAGATGCGCCTTCGCAAAAGTTAGGTAGATTCTGGGGAGTCCATCCCGGAAGTTGTTTTTCGTGGTGAGATCCAAAAGTGCCTGATTCAGCTCGATCACTCGCTTCCAGTCGCGATTTCTCTCAGCTACGATGATCTTCCAGTAAGGCAATACAAACTCTGATTCGCTCTCCAGCTTATCGAGATCGGCAAACAAGCGTTCTGACTGATCGTGCTGACCATCAAAGGCGCTAACAATTGCGTTACCGAGGAGGGTTTCGAACGAAAAGGCCTTCTTGACGTCAAGCTCTTCAAGCTGACGCAGGTAGTTTCTGGCTTTTGGTATATCGCCGTCGTCCAACGCGTGAAGGAGCAGTGAAGTCAAAAAAGTACAGGCGTGATAAGCAGAGTTTTCGCTGACGGCAAGCCTTTCTCCTTTTTCAAGCGTAAGGTTGGCCCTCTTTGTTTGTCCGCTCGCGCTCAGAATCGTGGCCAGTTCGAACAGTGCCTGACGATGTTTGTACCGAAACTGCGTACGACCGGAGATAGAAACCCACTTCTCAGCATATTTAAGGGCAATCTGATAGTTCAGTCTTGACGACCATGCCAGGGTTAGAAACCGGTAGGTGTCGACAGTGGTCGCATTTGTAATCGCGGGATCGAACAATTCTTCGGCTTTTTCCAGCCAAACGATTGCGGAAATATCATATCCCGAGGCAAACATTACGCGCCCGATATTCAGAAAATGTTCGGCGCGAATCTGCCGATTTTCGGGAGCCTTCAACAGAGCCTTTTTTGAGAATTCTACGGATTCCGGAAACCTACGTTGGGATCGCATTAGCCAGGCGAATCTAAGATATACTTGTGCTTCTTCGATTGGATTTGACGCTAATTTAAGCGTCTCTTTGAGGGTTAAATCAGCTTTACCGTAGTTCTCTGAAGAGATTTGCGAACTCGCGATGATGTCGAGTCCCCTGAAGGTGCCTTGTATATTTTTGGTTATTCGTGCCTTTTCGATTCCAGTTTCGGCAAATTCAATGGCGGTTGCATAGTTCCCATTATCAAACTCAGCTTGGGCCCGGCTGAATTCGTTCGATTCCTTTTCCACCTGCCCGAGAACAGGAGACAAAAATGCAAAACAGAGCGTTAACACCAAGGTGATACTCGGCGTTAAGCTCTGTCTTGCTACCTTGGCTTGCAAATTCAGCATTAGCTCGTCGGTCTGCAATTACCGCTTCCGCCATCCTCTCGTGGTCGGCAGGTCTGGCATTGTCGTGTTTCGCAACTATCGTCAGCTGCGACCAGTGAGATAACGGCATTGATGATGTTATTGAAGAAGCTTGATATTCCACTTCCTGCGGTGTCGCCGGCAAACACATTTCCAACCAATATGGTTGACAATAACCCGATGCAAAGAAACGATTTCATTTTCTTCATTTGATTTCTCCTTGATTGTTTTTGTTTATCTGTTGCTTCAGAAATGTATAAATCGCTGCCGCAACATATTTGCTACCAAAGCCGTGACCGTCCTTGGTTGCGTATATGTACCAAACCTCAGAACCCCGTTTTTGTAACTGGTTCTTCAAATCGGTAACATCTTTTTCCGGATTCCTTGAGTCAAGTTTGCCCCGTGTAAGTAGCAATGGAATGTTGTTCCAACGTTCAACGTTATTAAGTGGAGAAAGTTGATCCAACCGCTTCATTAGGGCTTCGTCTTTCGGATCTCCGTATTCATTCTTGGCAAACTCATCAATCCAACTTTGGGACAAGAAACCTCGGATTGAAACAAGAGGATATTCAGCGATCACCGCTTTTATCCTTTGCGGGTCTTGTAAGGCTGTTGAAAGCGCTATATAACCTCCGTAGCTCTCCCCTCGAATGAATATTCGGTTTGAATCCAAATCGGGTTGATTGCCAATCCAGTCAAGTAACGATTGAACATCCTTGACCGCGTCCCCGCGCTTTTCTTTGTTGTCGGCATCCATAAACTCATCGCCGAAGCCGGACGAGCCTCGAATATTGGTGTGGATAGTTGCCAACCCGAGATTCGACGCCAATCGAATATCGAAGGAATTAAAGACCGGTTTATCGAGGATCTGAGGGCCGCCGTGGACAAAGATCAAAACGGGCGACTTCTTTACAACCAATTTCGGCCTGACAATATACCCGGTGATTTCGCGCCCGTCGAACGATTTCCATCTAATGATCTCTGGTGCTCGGACTTTTCCCTCGAGCTGGACGGGCAACAATTCTTTTGTCCAATCCGTGAGTCTTTTTGAGTCGAAGTTGAACGACTGTATCGACGCAGGTTTCCCATTGTTCTCAAGTGTATAAGCGACTTCGTCGTCTGAAAGCCACCTGGTGTTCCAGATCACATACGAGCCCGAGACAAACCGAGGGATTTCTCCAACAATGCTGCCTCGCTTGACTCGGAAGATACGCAGATTGTCGATGCCGTTTACCGAGTCCTGGACTAGAAGATATTTCCCCGAAGGAGAAAATTTGACGTCATCCACATTCACTAGATCTGCCGGGAGATTTAACTTTTTTAGATTTCCAGATCCGACACTCGACGAGAATATGCACTGTTTCCTTTCACAACGATCGCTGCCTTCGGCCGTCCAAAATACTCTGTCATCGACCAAAAAACCCTTGCGGGCGTTCGCTTTTTCTTCTACCGGTAAAAGTTTGTTCGATTGAGTGTGATAGATGTAAAGGAGCTGACTGCTGGAGGCTTTCCAATGTTTAAGCAGAATCGTGTCATTGTAGCTATCGACTACATTCCAAATTCCCTTAAGGTCGATCGGATAACACTTTTCAGCAGCCAAGTCATTTCGACATATTTTGCTGGTCTTGGTATCGTAATCGACCTTTGCGTAGACCAGTGAATCTCCGGATCGATTCCAAACGAAAGACTCGACTGATTCGTCCTTCCCGGTTAGGGTGGTCAGCTTCTTGGTTGCTCTTTCTCTTAAATCGTAAACAAAGAGCTGGTAGTTGTCTTCATCTTCGTGATCGGATGTGTACGCGAAGGAGCCGCCATTAGGGTTGGTCTTGAGTGTATTCGGAATCACCTTGTCGATCAGTTTCTCCGGCTTGGATAACGGCGAGCTCAACAAGTAAACGCTGTTGGTTTCATCTGTGACAAAAAGCCTTCGATTCTTCCGGTCAGCATCCCAAATCAAATTGCTCCTAATGGACGCCGGGTCGTAAAACATATTCTCGACTTCGGATTTCTTAATCTGCGGGATTCCCTCGACCTGGTACGTATCCGGTACCGGATAAAGGTCGTCCTGTGCCGGCACAGGCAAAGAAACGAGAAATGTCAGTGCCGCGAGAAGCACAATTTTGACGGTGCTCTTTCCTAGGTCCACTCTCATGATTTTCATCTTCAACATCCGCCTCCGTTATCTCCACTAATTCGCTAGGCAACGCGTATTCGTTCGGGCCTTGCCGCGGTACGTGTTGAAAGACGACTGGAAATCTTTGGCGGTGAATTTCTGTGCGTCCGCGTACAGTTTCTCCCCATTCTCAAGGGTTATCACGATCTTCCATTTATAGGCCTTCGACGGATCCAGCGGCTTCTTTAGAATGTACGATGTGTCCTGGTCGGTTTCGAACTCGTCGATCAGAATCTCATTGTCATCCGAAACATAGAGGTGATATTTCGCGGCGTTCCGGACGCGCTTCCACCTAAGTATTAAGTCGCTTTTCTGCGATCCGAGTTCCACTTCGATCGTTCTTCCTACAGCGCATGGCGTAGTCGATCCTCTCGTAGGCGAGATGTTTCTCCCGATCCCGCTGCTCTTTCGACTGTCCGTCCCGGTCGGCCTTGAGTTCGTCTTACGGGCCTCAACCCCCTCGCGATCCGTCGAGACTGAATTAACTTCCTTAGTCCCAGAATCGTTGCCAGAACTGGCAGGAAACCGGTTATTCGTTTCGTCAGTTTGGTCGCTGTTCGGCGCCTTAATCGGATTTTCGAGTTCGAATGTACGCGCTACCTCGTTTTCTGCGTTTCCTCCGTTTGAACCGCTCATGATCAATAAACCTGCCAAACTAAACGCAACCAACAGCATGCCGCCCGCCCAAGCCAGGCGATTCCGCGTACGGAAGAGCCCGACGAACCATTGAGAGTATGTACTATCCGAAGATGGCGAATTGTCCCTCTTCTCTGTTCCGCCGATCTGCCGTTCGGTTGCTATTGCGGTCCACACCTGGACGGGATTCGGTAACGGTAGGAGGCTTCGACACTCCACACATCGGATCAGATGCCCGCCAATGCTGCGCGACTCGCTTGCGGCGAGAGATCCGGCGCTGAACGCCGCGATCTGATTCCTTGTTAAGTGCTCCGATGGATTCATTTTCGTATCGATCCCTCGAGTTTCACCCGTGCCTCGTACCTCGCCTTCTTGATCGATCCAGCTGTTCCTTCAGTTCTTTCGGCAATTTCTGCGTCGGTCATTGGCAACCGATTACAAATATCGTTCCAATCCTTTTCACTTAAATCCAGAGTCTCCGCCAACTGCCGTTCCGTAATACCGGTTTGCAGAAAATAGACAATCAGTTCTTGTGAATGGAGCAGCAACGCTCGACGCTGCCGTAATGACAGTTTGCAAGTTGCTTGCCAAACTTGCTGAACGAGAGAAAAAACTTCAGCGTCGGTTTGGCCATCAACGGATGATTCTTCAGTTTCCGAAACTTCGTCGAGGGGCAGGTGAAGATGTCTGCCGTTCTGGGATAGTTGGCGATTTACTTCGTTGTAGGCGGTGCGAGCCGCGAAGGAACGCCAGTCCTCACCGGACATTTGCGCACCCTTGTCCTGGTATTTTGTACGCCATCGCCAAAGCCGGAGGGCCACTTCCTGAACGAGATCCGATCCGTTATTAGAATCGAGCCGCGACCAGCGTCGGCCGACAATTCGTCGAACGATCGGCAGAACGGCGAGGAACGAACGCTCAGACGACTGCCCTGAGTCCGACGCCGGAGCATCCGGCTCGTCATCGGGCGCGCGCCTTGCGGCATCTGTTCTAAGAGAGATTCGATCATGCGTTCCAACTTCGAACCGCACCTTCCGGGACGGGATTCATCGCGAAAGGATTATTCGTTTTTCTGATTCCGACTCCGCTGCCGGTTGCAGACGGTTCTGCGTGTTCGTCAAAGAAAAGTTCTTCGACAAAGTAACCTCTTGTAGTGGGCGAGGTTTTTATAGCTAGAAGTGAAATTTACGGCTAGTGGTTTTCGTGACTTTTTACTACAGGAAAACGCGGCCCAGCTTGTTCTGCTTTATATAAATTTTGCATTAGCAAAAGAAAATTAGTCAAATGTTACAAAACTTAAACGACATTGGGAGCCTGACGCTTCTCGCACGGTACGATTTTCTCGACCTATGTCTTCTTGGTGAAACAGGGACAGGCAAAACTCATACCGCAAGGCTGATCCACGACATGAGCCCACGCGCCGACAAGCCTTTCGTCGCGGTGAATTGTGCGGAGCTTACGCCCTCGATCATCGAAGCGGAGTTATTCGGTTACGAGAAGGGGGCCTTCACCGGAGCAGCAACATCAAAGGAAGGGAAGTTCGAAGCCGCGGCCGGCGGGACGTTGTTTTTAGATGAGATCGGGGAATTGACCGTCAATCTTCAGGCAAAGCTCTTGAAGGTCGTCGAAGAAAAAAAACGTCACCAGAGTCGGCGGAAACCGTTCGAGAAAGGTCGATGTCAGGATAATTTACGCCACACACCGGGACCCCACGGTGTTCCGGGAAGACATACGATATCGGGTGACGGCGCATGCCGTCTATCTGAAGCCGCTGCGGGAGCGCGTCGAGGAGATTGTGCCGCTCGCAAAGGAATTCCTGGCGAACTTCAATTCGAAATCGGGCAAGGCGGTAACGGCTAAGGAAGACGTACTCCGCTTGCTCGAAACCGCCCCGTGGAGGGGAAATATCCGCGAGCTGCGTTCCTTCGTCGAAAAGGTGTGCCTCGACGCTCTCATTTCGGCCGATGCCTCCCGCGAGCGCCCGGCGCGAATTAGATTGACCCGGGAGATCGTCGAGGAGCGGCTTAACAAGAAGGCTTTAAATATTGGCGGGTCCCCGTCGTCGCCGCTCGGCCCCTGGCCCCAGTTCACCCCAGGTGAGAGGATGGTTGAGTACCTTGAAAGGATCGAGACGGATCTTCTCCAGTCAGCCCTCGTGTCCAACAACTACAACCAAACACGCGCCGCGAAAGATCTCGGCATCAGCCGTTCGGGACTAATAAAGAAACTAAAACGGCTGGCACACTGATCGTTGGCGGGCACCGGCGGTTTATTTCTGCTTATGTTGGTGCATGAATGAACCAATCTGGTGCAAAAACGAACCATCACACATTAATCGAACCGCCGCGATGATATTGGCAGCTCACCGCTGCAGGTCTTTCCAAGCCTCAAACTCGCTCGGTCGGACCTTGAACCTTGCGATGTTTCCGTCGTGCAGGCTGACAATCTCATTCTCGATAATATTAAATAACTCATCATGTTCGGCCTCGGGTAAATCACTGGCCTCGATCAATTCCCGGATCTTAGCGACCACCACGTCGCCCTTTATTTTTTCAAGAATGATCGATCGGACGATCTCCTGAATTTGAATCCTATACCGAAGCTTTAGCAGGTTGGGTTCCGCTATCGCCCGTTGAACTGCCGTGTACTGTCTGGATGAACGGTCGTATGCCCACATGTAAAGGTCGCGGATCAGGCTTATGTCGTTCTTCTCGTATACGCCGAGGAGCGCACGGACGTAGACATCCTTATCAACCTCAACAAACGACAGTGGCCTCAGATTTTTTTTGACCATGGGGATGTTTGCGACTAGCCGAGCCGTTCTCTTGTTCACATCTTCAAATGCCTGCAGGTATGACAGATGAATGATCGAAAAAAGAGACTGCTCGAACGGGTCTTCAATAAGGTTGATTTTTTCTATAAATAGGTCGAACATTTCGTTGATCAGATGTGGATTCTCGAGCGGGAGATAGGTCGATCCTCCGATCCCAACAACGATTGATCGTAACCGTCCTGAAGCGGCGGCATTTTCAAGGAGATTCTCGGACAAAAGAGCGTGAATGCTGCAGACCTCGTGTGATGTGATCCGTTCATCTTCAGCGGATTCAACAATGTACTCGATCGCGGCTTTATGGTTGAGGATCATCTGAGCCTCTAAAGCATTTTTGTCATTCGCTTCCTTACCCAGTTCGATTAGACGTTTCGTTTCGAGCAGCGAGTAAGTATTGCCTTCAAGCCGACTGGAATTCCACGATAGATCTATCAATAGCCGATCCAGAATGTTTCTTGCGTAGGTGCCCGCTGGCCGAATCGCCGCCTCTACTTGTCCTACCTCGTGGAGTTTTCCACGTTGTTCGGGAGCGAGATAAAAAGTTGCATTGGGTACGTACGAGCGCAGGAACTCCTGATCGTAACCGACCGGTGTTCGCTGAGTCAGCGGACTAGAAATATAGTCATGTAGGGCCCGCGATGCGGCCGAGATAGGGATGCCGTTTAGAACATCGCCCCGCTCGTTCGTGGCTATTTGTAGTTGAGTCTCAGGTTGCTCGGCAGCTATCACGTACACGCGGGATCGGGCGGCCCCTTTCGATACGATAAGTCCTTGTCGCGTTAACGAGGCAAGTGCTCGCTGAACCGCTCGTCGTTCGGTCGGGTTATCTGTGAGCTGTGCCGCCACCAGGACCGAAGGCACAGTTATTGTCGCCTCATTGTGAAGCATTTCCAGAATGAGATTTTGGAGTTCTGTTTGCTTTCTTTGCATGATCAGACAGTCGACATCGTGTATTGCGACACTATTGCGACACTATATCCTTTTTTCAGGAGAATTACGACATGGAAAACGAGTATTGCGACAGCATGATGTCGCAATACTTCCTTTTAGGTTAGATCTGCTCAGCAAGGGGCGGAAATGGACACCTGAAAAGTCCGATTCGAGACTAGTTAGAACATTACGTTTTACTTCTTCGGAGAATACTCGACCATCTCAACGTTCTCCTCCCTCGCGAATTTCCCCAACCCGCGGTGATACTCTTTTCTTTCTATAAATAGACCCTCATCTATTTCGGGCCTGCTCTTAGATGGATCGTTCCGCACGCCTCATCCGGCGTTCGGGAACGACTTGTTTCGTTCCTCAGCTTCCTCCTCCAAAATCTACTTCCTCAGAAAATGACAAGAAACAAAAGCTGTCGGCAAATGGCGGATCAACGGCTTTGAGGCGTCGATCCCGATCAAGACCAAGAAGAGAGAAACGGATGAAAGTTCTTATTTGCGGCAGTCGAGGTATCAGCGATCCAGCAGTTGTTTCACAGGCTATTGAAGAAAGCGGATTGCGTCCAACACAGATCATTTCGGGCGGGGCGAGAGGTGTTGACAGATTGGCGGCTGGATATGCAGCGGCCAAGGGAATCGAGTTTGTGGAATACCTGGCCGAGTGGGAGAAGTACGGGAAACGCGCCGGGTTTCTTCGGAACTGCGTAATGGTTGGTGCGGCGGATGCGGTTATTGCGGTGTGGGACGGCTCAAGCCGCGGCACGCAGCATTTGATCGAGTATGCGAGATCTTGCGGCAAGCAGGTCTTTGTATATCTGCACCCAACGGTACAGGTTCAGAAAGTCGCGGCATCGGCAAACTAACCTGTGAAACCCCGATCCGAAAACAAAAATGAAGCGGCAGATAGCAGTACGGCTCGACGAAGACTTCGATAGGACACACTTAGGGAGCGATCGTCGGGTCGTGACGCTTCTTCGGTGCCACCAAGACTAATAACTAACAGGAGAATAACGAACAACCATGTCAGCTCATATTTCGCTCATCGGCAACCTCGGCAAGGAACCGGAAACCAAGATCACCGACAACGGCACGTTCATCGCGAACTTCTCGATCGCTTCAAACACGTTCAGGAACACACCAGATGGACGGGTCGAGAAGACCGACTGGTTCCGCGTCACCGCGTTCGGCAAGCAGGCGGAGACGATCGCCCGCTACGTTAGGAAAGGGCACCGGCTTTACGTGCAGGGCCGACTCACGTTCAACCCGTGGCTCGACCGGAATGACTCGCCGCAGTCTGGGGCGGAGATCGTCCTACAGGAGTTCCAGTTTCTCACCGGCAAGCAGGGGGACGATGGAGATGCGTCCGTCATGCCTCCACCATCGGAGATGCCTACTGAGGTCCAGCAGGCCGCTGCATATTGAAACCAATTTTCTACCTGCCTAAGTGACCCGTCCAACATCGGACCGCCGCCCGGATAACAAGCAAGTCAGGTGCCGTGCGGTGGTCCGCCTCTTGTACAGCAAGTCCTACAGCTTCGAATGTCTATGAAGTGCAAAGTCGAACGGATGCGTTTCATTACTCGCGAATATGTCAGGGCGAACCGCGACACGCTGTTCCTTTTTGGCGATAACCTTGAGAGTCGAGGGCTTGGCGGCCAGGCAGCAGCGATGCGTGGTGAGCCGAATGCCTTCGGGATACCGACGAAAAAGAGTCCGAGCTATAAAGATGACGCTTTCTTTTCGGATGATGAATTCGAGCAGAACAAGTCTGCGATAGACGCCGCGCTCGACAAATTGACGCGGGCCGTTACGGAGACAATTCGGTCAATCGTTATCCCCTCGGACGGCCTCGGTACCGGACGCGCGCAGCTCAGGCGTCGGGCGCCGCGCACCTTTGCCCATCTTCAAAAGCGGCTAGCCGAACTCGCATCCGAATAAGCCAGATCTCACGTGAATCCCATATTGTGCCTGCCGAATCTTGAGAGGGATTTTCGAGCCTGAATGAAAGTGATTTTTCCATTCGGGGCTTTGAAAGCGCTGCCCTCAATATCACGCGTTTTCTCCGGTTCTTTTCTTTCCGGATCTATGAGGAAGTTATGGCAGAACAATTGAATATAGAACAGCTTAAAAAGTTCGCTCCGCAAAACGCGATCCTTGCATTTTCACCGCTCAATACAGGTTCCCCGATGCAGGACTGGTGTGCACATCTCGGAAACAATCCGCTACGTCGAAGGGAGCTTGAAGAGTTCGCGATTCTCGGCGACGTGGTCGTCAGAATAGCGGACGAACTCGAACCGGAACCGGTGGATCGCGTACGGATAATGTCTCTCGAATATGCGGTTCGGATTCTCGGCAGCGAGGAGGATGGGCGCGAGTTTGTCCGCTGCGTCAAGGCGATCGCGAGCCCGGACGCGGGCCAGTTTGAGTACGAGCAGATCGCGGCGTTCTACTACGGCGAGATCCGGAAGCGAAACGTGAGCGAGGTGCTCAAGGAGATGGGGCTTCTCGGTATGCAGCTCGAGGCCGTGACGGCCGCCGTTGCGGATCGTGAGATCGGGTTTGAAGAGTTCGAACGGACCGAGCAAAAGCTCACGGTGGCCGACCAGCGCAGAGTTCAAGAGGCGGCTAAGAACCGTAAGCCGCTCCCGCCGCGCTGCCTGAATTTCGAAGATGAGATGAAAGCAGTTCTCAGACGTGTAGGACGGCAAAAGGCGAGCCGGATGATCTACGACGATCTCGCCGCTTTCTATCTCGAGGACGGGGACAAATCGTTGGAGGAGATGGATCGCGACTTCGTCACATTCGAGAACCTGGAGCAGTACGACGAAAACGGCCTCATCGGGTTAACAATGAACGGCGGACAACGCTCGGTGGTGGTCTTCGATCTCGATTGTGAGGTGGATGCGTCGTGCCTGCCGCCGGAAGCAAGACACCTGGCCTCGGAGGTTGGAAAGCTGTTTGTAGGCCACGCGATGGGCGGGAGCTCAGCACAAGACGCGCGTCGAATGATAGCCGAAACGTGGGCGGATCAGACACGATCGGCGATACCGGTTTCAAGCTGGAATGAGCCGTCGAAACACCCGCTCTCGGATCAGGAATTCGAGGAATGGCTATCGCTTTCACTCGACCGGATATACGACCGAAAAGTCGTCCGCTCGGCCCGCCGATTGTTCACATTCAGCAAGGGACCGGCGGTCGAACTTGCCGTCGATCAGGAGTTAAATCCGGACTACGAGGAGATGCAGTACGCGGTCGCGGTGCTAAGACTTTTGTGGCGGCGGCAGTATTCGGATTTTCATTTGAGAAGTTTGCGGCATGAGACATATCAGGAGCTGTACCTCGCGATCCGGGGCACTTCAGATACGGCGGACGTGGCCGAGCTCAAGAAGCTGGCGTACACGGATTTTAAGGAACGTAACAAGCTCACGCTGAAGGAGTTCACAGCCCTCAACACGGTCGCAAAATCCCAGCAGGTCCGTCTGCGTGACCGGTTCTCGCAGGCGGCGACGAAATGGCTCCGGAAGATCGAAAAGGCGAGTGGCGGAGGGCTTCGGTTTCTCAAGTTTGCTCTCTACAACGACGCGGAAGCGAAGGCTCTTGCACGCCAGGAGAAACAGCGCCTTTGGGACGCGGTTCGCACGCGAGAAGCTGAACTGAGATTGGAAGCCTCGACGGCACTGTCACTACGGCAGCAGAACCTATTCTCGCAGCCCGTCAACCAGATCCGACAGGTTCACGTCGTTACTTCGGCCTAGAAGTTGAATAGCAACAAAATTTGAAAGGAGCGGCGGTCAGGCAAGTGTGCGGAAATACAGGTTCCGCCCGCGAAATAGCCGGGCCGCCGCTTCCCGGACGGAGCAAAAATTAACCAAAGGAGCAAGAATTAACCATGTCAGCTAACATCTCGATCTTGGGAAACGCGGGACGCGACGTAAGCTTGCGCTACTCGGAAAAAGGTACGGCGGTCGCAAGTTTCCCGATCGCCTCGAACTCGTTCAGAAACGGTCCCGAGGGCCGTGTCCAGGTCACACACTGGTTCAACGTGACGGCGTTCGGCAAAACTGCGGAAACGCTGGCCGAACACGTCAAGAAGGGTACTTATTTACTGGTTCACGGCAGGCTTTCGTTCAACCCGTGGGTCACGGAAAAAGGCGATCCCCGATCGGGCGCCGAGGTGGCACTTTTCTCGTTCGAGTTTGTCGGAGGAAACCGTTCAGAAGGACAGGAACCGGGCGGAAACGACAACCATAATCCAGAGTCTGCAACGCCGGAATATTCAGGCCCGGTGGATACCGAAACCCAGCCAGACGAACCTTTTGTAGATCAGTTCTAAGACCGATTCCGGCTATCAACGTCAGAGCTATTTGTGGGCATCGCAGTATATCTCGGTGCCCGATTCATTTGTATTTCTTCCTGAGGTGAGCCATGACCGCATTGAAGCTTGAAAGAGAAAACGGCGGTCCCGATGCGGCCGCGACATACACGCCGATCGTGTCGATATACGCGGACGCTTCGTGCCTCCGGAACGGGTCTTCGGATCCATCGGCGGGCTGCGGAGCGGTGATCGTGGACCTCAACCGGATGGAGCTGAAACTCCTTGCGAAATACCTCGGCCCGGTGACGAACCAGCAGGCCGAGATACTAGCCTGTGCGAAAGCACTTGAGGAGCTTCGCCGTCCGTGCCGGGTCGAGATTTTCTCCGATTCGCGGTACGTCATCGACACCATGAACGGCAAAAACCGAATGAAGACCAACCGCCCTTTCTGGGGGCGGTTGGTCGAACAAAGCTACGGCCACCACATCACCTGGCGGTGGGTGAAAGGGCACGACGGTCTATTGTTCCAGGAAGCCGCCGACCGGCTCGCCCGTGCGGCTTCGACCGCTCAAACCGATCTGCTCCCCGACGATCTGGGGATCCTTGCGGAGCATCTTTCGAACGAAAGTCATCAATTGAATATCCGTTCGTTCGAGATCGAGCTCGACAAGATTGTCAGCCGTTACACGACGTTCGAAAGGGCGACCTACGCGACTGCAAAACTTGACGGTGTAGCCTCTCTTCCATCGGCATTTTTACCATGAGCGGAGGGCCCATCAGCTTCTTGTTTTGTTCCATGTCTTG
This sequence comes from Acidobacteria bacterium OLB17, assembly GCA_001567505.1. GTDB lineage: Bacteria > Acidobacteriota > Blastocatellia > Pyrinomonadales > Pyrinomonadaceae > OLB17. Next base: position 32,127 of record LLEU01000064.1, read on the forward strand.
AAGGCTGAATCCCGCTCGAAAAGCAGGTTGAGAGCGTACTCGATAACGTCATCGCTCGTGACCTTGGTGTCCATTTGTTCGCCTGAGAACTGAAGGTACCTTTTTAGTTTTCGGTCGGTGGTGTCGAGGATCTTTGTGTTTATCCGGACGTAGTTGAGGCGGTTGATCTGAAGCATCGGTCGCTCCCGATCTGGCTTTACCGATGGCTTGGTTTCAGAGGGTGTTGTCATAGTTTTTGATCCACTCCTTCGCGGTTGTATTTTCGCTCCGTGAAGGGGCTATTCAACTGGTGTGCCAGCGCTAATTCGATAAGTGAGGAGATGAAAAACTGGGCTCCTTGGTGAGTAAATAAGCCGTTGGAGGCGAGTTGGTTAAAAAATGCATAGGAGCTTGCTGTCACCGTACGACAGGATAGAACGCTTTTTCGGCCTGTCACCGAGGCCAATGCTTTGTTGCTAAACACCTTACGAATTGTCACCGAGGTGACAACCGAGGTGTTCCCCGTGTCACCGGCGGGTTCGGTATGTGTTTTGCTGATGTTCGCGACAGGAGGATCGGTGACACTCACGATCTGACCAAAACCAAAGGAGGTCCGAATCCGGGCGAAAAATGCGGAAAACTCAGAGGGAAAAAATCACCAGCAAGATCGGGCGAGACGCGGAAGAACAGCATGGCCGGTCGGTACACGTTAGGCCATATGCTGCGGACGAAAAGACGCTCGACGAAATCGCCCACAAAACAGGTGAAGGGAAAGCGGCGATAGTGCGGAGGATGATCCGTTTTGCCTTGTCCGACAAATACGAACATTTCAGTGCGAATCCGTGCCGGGACAGACTGGATTTGCTGGTAGAGCAGAGCCGCAAAGATGAGAGCGAATCCGAACGCCTGGCGGAGATACTCGGCCGGATAAAAAATCTCGAAGAGAACCAGAGGATCGCATCGGAGAACACCTCCGCCTTCTCACGCGAGATCTATTCGCTGTCGGGTCTCTCTGTTTTAGTGCTGAACATAATCCTGAACCGGCTGATCGAGCTTACTTCGCCCAAAGAAACAGATAAGGAAACGATCACCCGTATTGCCGACGGCGCTATGAAGACCGTTATCGCACAGACGATCCTCGACCTCGACGAATGCTGCGCCTTTCACGGGATCGACTCGGGGCCGCAGTTGGTCGATGAACTGTACTTCGCAACAAGGACTCGTGGTCTGGCACCTGCCCTGTCCGCAGAGGACAAACAGGAACCGCTGCCTCTATGAAAATAGTCGCAAGCGTGCAGTCGAAAAGAGGCAGCTCGCGCGGTCTCGTTCACTACATAGCTCACAGCAAACTGGACGCCGTGAGAGAGCCGCAAAGTTCGCGCGAACTCTTTAATGCTTTTGCCGACGATCTATCCGTAAAGAGCGCGAACAATTCGATGAGGGTCGGCATCGCGAAGGGCCGGCCTTCCAACGAAGAGCTTCACCACCTCGTTCTCTCGTTCCGCGATGACGATTTCCAGAAGCTTGGAGCCGACGAAGCCCGGCGGCGGAGATCGTTGAAGGAGATCACTCGCGCCGCAATGAAGAGTCTCGAAACCGCAACGAACGCCGAACGGCTCTTGTGGACGGCGGCGGTTCATCGCAACACCGAGAACCCGCATGTCCACATCGCAATACAGAAGCGGTACCTCACCAAAGAAATCGAGAGACAGATCTTAACGAAGATCCCGCGAGAAACCCTTCCTCATTACGAGATCCGAAATGGCGAAAAGATCCTTGTCCATGGCCATCTGATCGACGCGGCTGCTGAGAAGATGGAGGCAATTATGGACCGCGAGCGAACCCGCGATAAGGTTCCGAAACGATCCGACAGTCAAGCAGTTTCACAAGAGCATTTTCGGAGCGGAACAGAGTGCGAGCCAACCGAAAGATCGAGTATCCGGATCTCTGCAGAGCGTGAGGCCCTGGCCAAAGGGATTCTCGCCGAATACGAGCTTCGCCGCATCGAGACGAGGATCGATTCCTTACTCGATAGCGGTCACGAAATGCGGTTTACCGTAACGGATCCGGTAACCGGCAGAAAAAGACGCCTTTCGCTTCGGGAGATCCAGAAACAAGACGCTCGAAACGAAACGAATCAGCCGACACCGGCCGAGCGTCAAATCAAAACGATCCTTCACAAGATGCTTGCGAAAGAGGAGGCCGCAAAAAACAAGGTTCAGAACGATTTCTCCGATGTGATCCGGGAGGCTCGACGCATCCGTAGCGAGTATAAAAAGAGCGGCCGCCAGCTTCCAGCTCCCTCACTCTCAAAAGAGGAACTGGACACGCTTCAACAACAGTGCCTCGACGGATCGGATATCCGAAGATTCTCGTATCTTGAACGGATCCGAACCGACCTGGTGAGGTTGGGCGATATAGGGCCACGAAGCCGGGAAGATCTTCGATCGATCCTCGGGCAAAAAAACATCTCGGAACTTCGGTCACGCTTGCACGACAAGACGCACCGGGAGCAGAGCGAAAAAGGCTATTACCTCCGGTTCGATATTGGTGAAAGATCTGTGTCACTGGCCGATCTGGATCGCGAGCAAAAAGCGCGAGACGGCTCAGTATTTTCTTTCCTGGGAAAGCTAAAGACTGCGGCATCGCAATTATCCAAAAACAGGAAGCCGCCGACGCAAGCGAATCGGGCCGACCATCTCCGAAACGAGATCGCCGAAAAACTGGCCGAACAGCTTGCGATCATAATGAAAGATGGGAAAGTCGAACAAAGCAAGGTCAAGATCCTTGCGAGCATCCTGAACGGAAATCCCGAAAGCGACTTAGGTCATGGTTCATATTCACCGGAGCAGATGGTCGAAATGGAAAAGCTGTCGGTTCGGCTGAAGCTCAAGAATGATTACGAAAATAATTGGAAAGAACAGCGCTCAATGATCGAATCGGCGGGAAGCGATTCGATGGCCTATCGAAAGCTCCTGAAGGCCGACCCGACGACGCATTTCACCGAACATAAGTACCGCATCGTTGCCGGCCGCGCTTTAGCCAGGGAGATTGTTGCGAGGGTTGAGTTCGACAAGGCCATAGATCACCTGAAAGTATTTCAGGACGCAAAGAGGTTTCAGAAATTCGGAATACCGGATCAGCGATCGGGCAGTGTTTCATATCTGAGCCTGCAAGATGTCGATCCGCGCGGGCGAGGCTCTCTGCTCGACAGGGCAGTTGGCGAACTGTTCGAAAGCCGTGAACACCAGAGACTTCGCCGGACCGTAACGGGTCTTGTTGAAGACAAAGAGCGGAGACTAAAGGGCGATGTGATGGCGGCGAAAGACATCAGGGTCACCGCTTCACGAAGTGCGTCGGAGTTCAAGGAGTTTTCGTACTTCGGTTTAAGAAGCCAAACCGCTTACCAGCCGATCTTCACCTCTTCCGAGATCGCGATGCTGGAGCTTCGTGCCTCGAATACTCATAGCGCGAAAGAGGCAGAAAGGCTGCGTTCAATTGTAGATTCCGCTGATGGATCGTTACGTTCGTTCAGCGACCTGTTGGGAGACTTTCAGAGTCCGAAACAGGCTATTTCCGAAGTTAAGGGGATCGATACCCCGAAGCCCGACAAGTCGAACGATGACCGATACAAAAGGGATCTGGACCGGAGTGCCGTTTCTCCTCGTCACGAGAGTTCGCTTGAGGGCCATTCGCGTTAGGCGGCCTTGCGGGAAGCATGACAGGCACACCGCTTGCACAAGACCTCATTGCATCGGAACCCGACAAAAGGGTTCGTGCAATGAGAAAAGAAGCCGGAACTTAGCAATCAGGTAATTGCTCGTCTAAACGACGAAGTGCAGAACCTTCCGCGTCGGACACTCGATCTGGGGAACATCATAACTCCGGAGCTTGGTTTACTTTCGCCCCGGCGGAGCGAAATCGCACCGAAAGGCCTGGGTCGAGACTCGGCTCTGATCGCTTACGCGGAACGGCTCCGAAACAACTACAAAACGAATGAGGGCGGCCTGCGCGACGGCATGCTCAAACTTGCCGAAGCCTTTCGCGAGGGTCAGACCATAAACATCTCGTGTTTCTGTCGTGCGGGCGAAACGTGTCACGCCGACGTTGTTAAGGTGGCTGTTGAAAAACTCGGCCACGCGATGAACACCCGCGAAACTCTCGTCGAGATGTCTCAACAGACGGTCGTTGAACGTGCCATCGCCTCCCGCGCCAACCCGCGAACGCAGCGAGCCGTTAACGAGATCCTTTCCGTCGGCCGATCGGAAATGCTGCTTCCCAAAATCGAAGACACGGAAGGCAGGAACCGAAGCGAACACGCATCCCATCTAAACGGTCAATCGCAGTTCATTCGAGACCTGTACGAGCGGGGAGCCGTAGTTCGGGACGGCGTGCTCATATCGCCGAAGGAAAATCCCTCGTCAGCGCCGGCGCTCGCCATCGCGACAAATGAGTACGCCGTCAAGAGACTCTCGACATTGATGGGAGAGTCACGAGCCAAAGAGATAGCACCGCAGATCATCGAATACGGTATGCGCATCGCCGGTTCATCAGCGGACCGCGATACTCAGATCAAGATCTTCAACTGGATCTATGGAGCTCTTGAAGGCCGGAACGCACTCTTGTCCTCTGACGAGAGAATCCCAGAGAACGAACCGAAGGAAGAAAGGATCGAAAGGACACTTAAGGAAATAGCCGGACTCGCCGAAGAAATGAGCAAACTGGAGCCGTCCGACAGGTTGGACTTGATCGATGCGCACGGCGAACGAACCACCTTCGAGGGACACGATAGAAGCGATGACGAATTGTCACTTGAAAAAGTGTATGAAGAAGCGATCACTCAAGAAACCGGGACGACCTCTCGCGATCGGGAAGAAGGCGGAGGCGGCGTGCACGAATTCGAACGAGTCGAATTGAGAGAAACCTCGCTCGCCCGCATGGCTTCCGAAATGTCAAAGGAAGAACTCGACCGATGGACTGACGTTCGTCTCCCGGCGCTCGACGAAGCTCTTGAGAGCGGGACACCGGTCGATTCGATCTTGAGAGTGTTTCAGAACGATGTATATTACGCCGCGAAAGACGGCCCAGCTGAAAAGCAGTCCGCGATCGACGATCTCAGATTCGCCTCCCGCTATATCGAGCATCAACTGAAACAACCTGAATCCCGGCTGAGACATTTCAACGGGCGTTACCGGGAGTATGCCGCGATGCTGGAACGGGCATCCTCAAGGGACGAGGTTATCGACGCCGCGTCCCGGATTCGCCTCGAGAACGCAAGACTCGGATTTCAGTGGGAGAAGCTGCCCGAAAAGGAGAGGGCCAAGATAGCCCCGCCCCTGACCTCTAAAGAGATGCAGTTCCTGTTCACCGAAACCTCTCCGCGTCATTACACGTCGGAAATGACGGCGGCGAAACTGTCCTACCTGAGTGTGGGCAACGATGCTAAAACAAAGACCGACGCCCTGATGCGCGGCGAGATATTGCCGAGTCCGGAGGCCGCACAACTGATCGACAGCCTCGAATCCAGGCTCGGAAGGCGACATCTGAAGGATTCATTGGCGGCGACAAGGCATTTTCTGCAAAGCCTCAAGACTCCGAACGACGAATTACGCTACAAGAACAGCTTCGACCACAGCGACGTTTATCGGAAGCTGCCTGCGGCCGAGAGAGATTTCGTTTATCAGAGAGCCGTGCTTCAGAAAGAGGGATTGGAGTCGAAGCTTATTTACAACGAACTGGATAGTCAAAAGGCGATTCAGGAGTCGGTCCAGAAAACGGAAATGAGAACCTTCAGCGAATTTCGTGAAGTGTTGAAATCGGAGATCCTAAAGCATGTAAGATCAGGTTCCAGGCTCGATCATCAGGACTTGACGGAACGCGTGACGTCGATCCTTGATGTGAGTTTCGCAAGGAACGGGCTAGTAGGTAAGGCCGACCATGAAGCAATGAATGTTCTAAGCCGTGAGCTTTCAGACGGGATCGGCAAAGCCGCGGCTCGCCAATCAACACATCATTCGCGAACCAGCGGGCAGGAAACCGAAAGGTCGATCGGGGGTACGTCCGCCCGCGAGAACAGAACCGACGAAATATACATCCGTTAGAGGGGGAGCGATGACCGCATCGACTTGAACTCTGGATAGAGAGTCTTTGCGTAACCGCGCCTCACACGATAAGAAACATTGTATTCTTGGATTCGCTGGGGATTCCGGCAAAAGGAGAATATTAGGACCGGAGAGTTTCGGGCTATCGAGAATACCTAATCCCGTTGACGGAGACCTGCAGGCTGTTCGATCAGTCCCAACACATTCAACTGATATGTTGACGGATAGAGCTCTAGACCCTTCACGTCTTCAGGAGTCAGAGCCGGTCCTTTCCAACGCCGCTGAGACCCGGGCGCTACTACAAGAAACCAGGTGGCTGCCTCTTCGCGCTGCCGACCCATCGGGATCGCCCAGAGCGCGAACTGGTGATGGCCAATCGGCGCATAGAGATAGTGGTAGTTCCTGTGCGTTAGACCGGACCCGTCCTTTGAAAAGTCGCGATCTTCCTTTTTCTCCCAAACGACGCCTTCCAATTCCTTCAGATCTTTCGGGAATCCGCCTCGTTTCTTATGAAATGAGCGAAGATCCCGCACCATCACTTCGAACGCCTCCACCGGCGCTTCCAAAGTTTTCCGCCTCTCCGACGCCCACAATGAATAGATGCAAACGCCGACAACAACCACGACAGCGATCGGCGTGAGGATAAGAGTGATCTTCAGGTGCTTTTGCATCGGGACTCAAGCCCCTCCCTCACGATCTGCGTTTTTTGTTCGTAACGGGTTGCCAGCAGGAGTCGTATATCACCCACAAAGTCGTGAAGCTTTGTGGCGTGGGGTCTTTTCGATATCGATCCTTCAGCACTGGATTTCAGTGCCGCCGTCTTAGCTGTTCGCTCGATGACACCACTTAGTCTTTCATCGGAATAGATCCGCTCTACTTCCCGTGAAATGAGGCCCGCTAAGCCTTGTTGTTCGGAACTCGGTTTTGCAATCCCTTTCGGCCGCTCGGTCAACAAAATGCCGGGTCGACATCTCCAAGATGAAGTTCCTGCGGTGATCCCTTTTGTTTCGCGCGGTGCACACTCTTCAGAACCGCAAAGGGTGGATATGCGGCCCGGATCGGCGGGGCCGTATCGCTGACGATGAGGACTTCCGAATGCCGGGCTATCTGCCGTATCTCTGACGCGTGCATCAGGGCACGTTTCTGTTCGGCGTATCTGGTGTTGTCGTGTTTCTTCCCCGGATAGTCCTGGAACGTTTTCGAGAATATTGTCGTGTCTCCGAGCTGCTTCGAAGCGTATTCGGCCGTTACGTCGTCGAGCCCTGGGAGGAAGATCTTCGTCATCACTGTGCCCAGGATGGCGTTCGCCCGCTCGCGACCGTACTGATCGTACATCTGCGGGAGGTCCTGGTATCCGAGTCCGAGGCCCACTCCTCGACCTCGGCCGATGCCCGATATTCTCTTCACTTCGGCGACGTTGAGCTGGTACGCTTCGTCGATGAGGACGAAACACGGATGTTCGGGCTCGTTCAGACCATCAAGCCGCATTTTCATCACCGCCTGTCCGAGGAATGTAGCGATGAACTCCTTGTAGACATCTGCCGCGCCTTCGGAGACGACAAGGTAAATCGCGGTCCCTGGCTTTCGAAGATTCGCAAAGTCGATGGTTCGGCACCCCGCTTCTACCTCTTCCGGTTTCGGCGGCATCGTCACCATCCGGGCCGGTGCGAGCGTAAATGGCCGAAGCTTATTGTAAAGACCGATCAGGATCGACCCGCGAGTCTGGATGGGAGCTTGCCGAAAAGCAAGGTACGCCTGTTTCGCATAAAGACTTGGCGAGTTCTCCATTGCGTGAGCGAAAGCGTCGTTACCGTCTTCGCCCAGTGAGATCAGGAAGTCGGCGGCGAAGGCAGGGATCGCTTTTTCCCGGTAGACTTCGGCGATGTGTAAAAGGATCGCGGTCAGGGCGATCTGTTCGGCGTCACCCCAGAACGGATCCGCGTTCGACTTACGGCGGCTTTCGATCCCGATCATCATACCCGCGACCTGAGAGGCGAAAGCGGGGTCGTTCCGGCATTGCGGGATGAAGTTCCAGCGATCGCTTTTTGTCGGGTCGTTGAGATCGAGGCGGAAAACTCTCCTGGCGGTGCCGGCGGTCTGAGCAAGTAGCTCTCCCTTGGGGTCGTACACGAGGCATGACGACCGTCCAAGGATCGCGCGGATCATCGAGATGAAGAAAGTCTTCGACTTGCCCGAGCCGGTCGGGCCGAACATCACGAAGTGCCTGAGCCACTGGCTCGGAGGGAGAAAAATGTCCCTGCCGCCGAACGCTTTCGCGATCGGCAAGGAGTTTGGCGGAAGCGCAGAGGCGCGAACGCGGTTCATCAGGCCGCATCGGACAAGGTCCCTGGCCTTCGCCCAGCGAGCCGATCCGTGAGCCGTGCTCATGTGCCTGACTCGATAATCTTTTAGCAGCCCGTATGCATCGACGAAACCGCCGCAGATGCAGCAGAGAGCGCTGGCCCAGAACGCGAGGTTGATCAGACCCGGTTCGTTCAAAAGCCGGCCGGCGAAAAGGAACAGGCCCGCTCCGACGAATCCGAGGAGCACGTAGAACCCGCCCTGGCCGATGTCGGCGGCCCAGTGCCAGAACGCATTGTACGAAGGCAAATACTGCTCGTTCGCCTTTCGGGGGATGCCGTATGAAGCATCGAACCTTTCGATCCTCTCGCGCAAGAACATAGCCGGTCTATAGCCCTCCATTATTCAACGACCGCAGCCATGTGCCTGTTCGCGAAGGTCGCGAACCGCGGACTCATCCAAAGCGAGAGATCCGCCGCGCCAATGCTCGATGGTCCATCCTGCGGCGGAAAGCTGTTCCGGCGTGCTGAACCGCACCGGCATGATCGGGATCGTCCTGCGGGGTGTTGAAAATACATTACCGAATTCGCTTCAGCGGGCGGCAAGGGGAATCGAAACAGGATCGCCGGGCCTCCAGGTTTGCTTATGGGCAAGGAAAGGATCTCGAAACCGAAAGGCTCAGCCCGGTAGTTAAGTTTCAGTTCGCTCAAGGTCGAGCGAAGTACGCCGTCCTTGATCTCGGTGCCCGGGGGGAGGAGCGAGCGTTCTTGTAGGCCCGCCAATATTTCCGCGACGGTCGCGGGGAATCTGCCGTTCACGCGAAATTCCTCGAACGAAGACAGGGAGACCGCCATCAGCAAGGCCCCCGATTCCCGAAGCCTCATCGCGGTTTCGTAGGCTCCGCCGGAAAGCACAGGTTTCAAGGTTTCAACCTCGGGCGTACTCGAGGCGGCGGTTTGGTCCGATGGACTTTCGACGAATTTTAGCTGGGCGGTCTTGTCTTGTCCCCCGTAAAAGATTCGTGCGGTGAAGTAAAGAGCGACCACCAGTAGTAGCGTGATCAATGCCCTGTAATCTCTATACCGTCCCCACCACAATAAGAAGCTGTCTACCCGGCGCTGCCGCCGCGTGGCACCGTTGTCCGTCATATCTTCGTTCGCCTCCGTTCGGATCGATTCGTGTTCATAGCGCAATAGCGGTATTCCATTTCGTCGCCCACTCGGGATCCCTCGCACCAAGCCAGCAGTCAACGGTCGGATGGAATGCGCGCGTCATCGCGAGCAAGTAATCGAGCTGCAGGCCGAGAAGTTCGCGAGCGTCACCGGTCTTCACGAAGTAGCAGAAGAAGCGGGAGAGCGAGCGGTGATCGAGGGCTTCGACGGAATCCCTCACGAACGCTCCCGCGACATCTATGGATTCCCGGATGCTCGGATGATCTTCCATTCCGGCGATTCCGCGAACCGCGTCGAGGAGCTTTATCGCGAGAGCGAGTTGCGAGGATGACGCTTTTGGATTGCGAGCCCGTACTATCTCCATTTCCTTTTCGAGAGTCGGGTTGGCAAACCGGCTATAGATATGCCGCGATATGAACGGACCGCTCAGCTTATGGCGAAGGTCGTTGGAGGTCGTTACGACTATCGGACGGAACTCCCAATCCGCAACGCCGATGCAGCCGCCTTCGTATCGCGGGATGTAGATCAGCCCTCGTTCAAGCGGCATCAGGAGCGAGTCCTCGATACTTGCTCCAAACTTGTCGCTTTCATCAAGCAACAGCACCGGCGGGGCCATCGTTGTGTTTGACCTGTCTACCTTTGCGGCAAGGTCGTACGCCAGACCGACCTCGCCGAGGATCAGGAACTGCCTTTGCCATTTCGCATTTCGAGCCTTTTCGAGAAAGGTCAATTGTTCGTTCTCGGGAAGACCCTTCGCGATCGCAAGATTCTCCCGCATCCACACCTCCTGCTCTTCGCGGTCCCAGTCGTAAAGGATCTCTTCCTGTTTCAGACCGTCGCGACCAGCTACGACGCACATCGTGAGGTTGCACGCCGAGGCGAGGGCTTCAGGGAAGGCCGTCTTGCCGCTCCCGCGTGTACCCGATATCAGCCAGGGTCGGCCCGACTTGAGACTCTCGCAAAAATCCCCGAAAACTTCTTCACCGGGAACATAACCGGTGCCACAGAGTAATCTGTATAGATCGCGCTCGCCTCCAGTCCTTAAAAGGCCGCGCGGGTCGATCTGCGTCCGGTTGGGATCGTGAGGGATCATTGCTTTGCGGCCTCCCGCGTCAACTTGCTTGCGAGTGAGGTAGCGTTGCCCGGTAACCCAGTAACAAGAACATACCCGTTCGAGCCGGCCGCGACCTCGAGGAAGGTGCTCTCTCGCTCGTTCGTTAGCAGCGCACCGGACAGATCCTCGGACATTGACTCGGAGCCGCGACGCATAGGCTCCGACAAAACGACTGTACCGCCTGATCGAAGAGCTCCTACCGAACCCAGAACGGATGAGGCCGTTTCCTTCATGCCGCGAAAAAAGCGAGCCCACCGCGAGTTCAGATTTCGTCTTTTCCCTTCGATCCCCGATGAGCCGTCTGTCCCGAGAAGCTCTCCGCTGAACCTGAGAAGTTCCCCGGAAACCGGATCGATGAGGCCCACAATGTTGACGAAAGCCCGGACGGACTCACCGCTGCGGACGTTTCCGACGATCATCGTTCCGGCCGGATACGCGTATCCCTTTCCTTCGATAGCTCTTGTCAGTTCCATTCGTACGAAGCCGCCGGAATTGCGAAGCGTATAAATCGTGCCAACAAGACGGACGGGCAGCATCGTTCCGAAAGGTATTTCAGCGAGCGATGTGATGTTCGGCGATACTGGCTTTGGAGTGTCGGGTTCCGTGGCCTTGATTCTCTCGTCCTTTGCGGGAGCGTCTTTAGATATTCCGAAGAACAGGGATCGCCCCCGGGCTTCGATCGAGTCGGTATCTTTCGACACCGGTATACTTCGAGTCCCATTTTCAGGGGTAACGGATTTCGTGGGGCCGGACGGATTCGGTTTTTCTCCCGAAATCGGACTCTCCCCGCCTAGCGGCAAGGAATACGATTCTGTCGCGCCGATCGACGCCCTTGTCTTGCGGTCGGCGAAAGTCTCTGGAGGGACACCGTCAACATCGACCGTGCCGTTGAGGACCTCGGTCCTATTAATATCTACCGGTACGCTCGAAACAGCCGGTTGCGCATCACTGACGGGAGCCGATGACGGAGTAGCGACCATACTTAGCGCCATCTTCAGCTTTTCGTCTTCAGTTGCAGGCCCGGTGGTCGGGGCGTCCTTTTGATTGCTGGTCCGATTTACTGCCTGAGTCTGCGGTTTCGAAAACCAACCCATTCCAAAGAACCAGGCGATAGCCCCAACGAGAATGCAAACAAAGACCGCGAATGCGGCAAAGGTCCTGAGTACTTGCCAGCTGCGTTTGTGCGGTTTGGCAGTCGGTTCGTCGGCGTCATCGATCTCTTCGTCGGATGCGGCTTCAGTCTCGTCCGAGGAATTTTCAAGCAGCAGTTTTTCCCTAGCATCATCCTCCTCGAAACCTGGCAATGCCGTCGGCACGTCGGCCGAGTCAACTGTGATCTTTTCCATTGATGTTCCTACTCCTTTGCTTTTGGATCGCCGAGGCTTGAGGCGAGCGGCGCATCCGCGGCTTCGCGATGTGCGACGAGAACGCGAACGCTCTGATTCGTACCCAGGATCGGTGGCGTGTAGACGAGAGCGTAGTAAGCGGTCGAACCCGGCTGCACAAGTCCTTCAAGTGTTGTCGACTCCGTGTACTGGGCCTCGACCCGTGTCGTCTGAATGCTGTTGCCGTTCGCGTCAGTGGTTTGGACCTGAAGTTCAGGCATACCCGGAACAAGTCTGAGATTGGACGTGGTGATGTTTCGTACGGCAATGACTACCAGCCGCGTTTCTGGATCAAGTTCCGTGACGCGCGAGACGGCGAGTTCCAGACCATTCTGTGGTTTTGAAGAAAGGCCGAAATGCTTCTTTGGCTCTCGAATAGTCTCGGCGAGTTTCTTGTTGGCTAGAACGGATATTTCGCCGACTGTTTTTCTCTTGTCCGAGCCTTTGACACGGACGGCTTTTGTATTTCCGACATCTGCGAATGTGGAACTTATCGGATGCTCTCTTTCGGGTTGCGTTCCAATTGAGACCGGCTCCACGGGAGGAGCAAGTCCGACAAGTTTTGAGACCGCCCGTGACATCATGGGTGCGGACGGAACGTTCTCGCCACCAAGGTCATACGCAAGGCCGGCCGTACGCCTCGCGGAGATGACGGCATCGCGATCGTAGGTGATAACGCATCGGTGCGCGTTCTTTCTCAGGTCAGCAACCGGAACAAGCTCCAGGATCAGAACGAGCCCGGACCTCATTTGGAGACTGATCGAGCTGGCGGAACTGCGTCCCGCGACGGCACAAATGACTCCCCCGGGTAGATGGTTATCGACCGGTCGGTCTCTTTCGTCGGCGATTGAAAGACGGAGGCAAGTTTCGGGTTCCCCTCGTGGATGTAATAGATGCCGTCGGAGGCCGGGAACTCGACTATCGACACCGCGTTCTGTGCCAGGCCGAGCCGTATCACCGTAGGCTGCTTCGGGTTGACCGTCACCCTGGCCTCGCCCGAGAGGTAATCGGGTTCGGCCAGATTGACGACAGAGACCGGTGTCGCGGGCCGAGACAGGAGTGGTTTCGGAGGGGCTTCGGCGACCGGCCGGGAAACGTGCTTCTGCGGACGCTTCTTGACCGCTTTCGATTTGCCGGATCTCGGCTGTGTCTGAGCTTTGATTTCGGTCCAGCCGAAGAAGATGATCGACGGAAGCAAGACGGAAAGAGCAATTTTGGATAACTGAATGTTCATAAGATTTATAAGCATGAATTCTCTTGTGGATTGACTACCGTTCCTGAGCGGTGCTCACTGTAGGTTCCGCTCCGGTCTCCTGTTCGGCATCGTCCGCGATGAGCGTCACGGGCGATACCGATTTGCCGTTCACAGGCTCGACCCGGAATCTCAGGATCGTGAATCCGGTTCGTAGGTTGTTATCGTTCCTTACAGGCGATGACGGGCTATCCTTGAGCAGGAACTTGGCCTTAAGCTGCACGGATTCCTCGACATCCTGGCCGGCGGCTTTACGACGGATCTTTCGAACCCCGATGGCGCGAAGCACATACGGATCGTTCTCATCGACGGTGAGGTCCTGAAGTTCCCAAGACGAGTTGACGCTCTCAGCCTTCTCTGCTGCGAGAACGCCATTCTGTTTCAGGCGAGTAGCCATCGCGATCGAGAGATCCGGATCGAGCATACGCAGAAGCTTGTTCACTTGGCTTTCCCGTGTCGATTGCTCAACCTCATAAAGAGCGGTAAGGAATTCCTTGACCAGATACTTCTTGTCCGTGGCCGTAGGAGTGTCGGGCGAGATGCTGACTGTTTCGGTCAAGCCGTAATCGCGATTGTTTAGTTCCACGACCCGTCCCGAGGATCTATCGACCACAATGCGGTCTGCCTTTCTCAAAGACAGAAATACATTGATCCCGACGCTGAGTGCCAGAACTATCAGGAGTACCCAGACCGCCTTGAATAGCGACGATATCGTAACTAAGTCTTCCGGATCGCGGCTCAGGTAAAGCGGCGCGTCCGGAGCCGAGAGAGCTTCGGGCATTATGGAATCTGGAGTTTTCTCTTTCATCGTTTCATGTGCGGGCTTGCCCGCTGTCGTGACGTATTCGCAAAACGGATGCCACAAGCTAGAAGGGTTTTTTCCCAGAGTTCTGAAGATGTCTTTTCGTCGTTTGGAGCAAAACCGAACCGGTGGTGCGGTCGGACGTCGCAGGAATAAACCACTCACCGGTCTCGCGGCAGAACACCGGCGAAAGTCGATCTTGCGATCTGAGCTTGAAGGCCGCGAACTTGAGGGGAAATGATCACGGGTCCGTTGTTATCTATTAGCTCCAATTTGCCCTGACCCTTCACAAGGGACCGCGTTCCGGTACGCGGATCGTAAAGCACAGTCATCGCTGAGATTTCGGAAAGCCCCTTCTCTTCGGGACGTTCCTTCCGTGAAACGGAAGTCTGCGTAGATGCATCGAGGGTTGGACTATTCCTGAACCCCGGAAACCTGCCCTGAGTCTCTAACCAGCGATATATCCTCCTCCCGTTCGCGACGTAATCGACTGTCTCTTTGTAAGGCGGAATACCGCCTATTGTTCGGCGTCCGGAAGGGTTTATCAGCTTGCCCTGAGCGCGGATCGTCCTGCCCTCCAGATACGCCAGAACAGTACCTTCGCCCGCGTTATAGGCAGCAAGAACTGACTCCCGCCGCCAATCGAAAAGCCGACCGAGATGCTTCACGTACCGAGCGGCCGCACGGATCGATGCGTTCGGCTCATACGGATCGGCGAGACCGAAGCGAGCGGCGGTTGCGGGAATGAACTGCATCAATCCCTGAGCGTTCTTCGGACTCGTCAACCACGGCCGGAACCGCGTCTCGTTATACGCAATCGTCCAGAGGATAAGCGGATCGACGCCTTCCTTTTGCGCGGCGTCGGCGATCGTCCTCTCGAAAAGCGCGGCTCGTGACAGAACATCCATCCTTGAAAGAACGGTTCTTGTGAAAGCCGGATGAGTCTGCGATGTAAGCGACAGAGGGAAAGAAGTGAGACCGACAAGCAATAAGGCAGCAGCAATGTAGATTCGTTTTCGCATGACGCGGGCGGTTCGCAACAGACGTGCCAAGCCCTGAGTCGCCGAACGGCACAAGCTTTGCACAGCGAGCCAAGCCGTGACGCCTCTGAAGCCCTATTGAAGCGTCAAGAAACTTTTCTTGCGAGGACGACCAATGAAGAAATTTATACGAACGATAGGTTACGCCGCGGCGCAGCTGACCCCGGTTTTGGCCATTTTGCTTTTCACCAATGTACTGCTCGCTCAAGGGCCGATATTCACCGGCGATGCCAGTAATCTCTCCAACATCATCCGCGAGTCGCTGAAGCTCATGGCCATCGTGCTGTTCTGTCTCGGTGCGGTGGGGGTCGCCTGGGCGATCTACAACAAGATGACGGGGAAGGAGTGGGGGAACCAGGCCTTCGGCTCCTTGCTCTCTTTCGCGTTCGGGACGATCGTTGCGGTCTTCTGGCAGCTCGCGCAGGGGAGAGCCGTCAGCGTCGATACGAACTTCTAGGAGGAGCGAATGAGACGACGAGCGACAAGGCCGAACGTGTTTCGCGGCCTGAAAAGATTTGGGGTCTATTCGACCGATTGGAAATACATTCTCGGGCCGACCGGCGCGGCGTATCTGACGCCGTTCATCTTCGGCCTCTGGTTCGGTTATGTGCCGCTTGGTTTCCCGCTTGGCTTATTTACGTTCCTGATACTGCTCGGAACTTTCAATTACCTGCGCCTAAGCAAACCCGAATGCTGGCTATCGCAGAAATTCGACGCGATGGCCGACCGGTGGGCGCCGTTTCGGGCTCCCCTGGATTCAGAACTGGAGACCAAGGACTGGATTCAAGACTAGATAAAACACAACAAAATGGACACAGCAAATCTCTATTTCGCACACCTTGCGATCGCACTCTTTGGCAGCTTTCTGTTCGCGGGTATGGGCATCCTGATCGGAAGGCTCGTGTTTCCGCATTTTCGTGTTCATCAAGCGGAGATGAATAGAATTGGACCGATAAGTCGTACTCCGGCATCCTCTGAGATCCAGGTGGAAGGCGGCCGGCTTTTCCCGACCGAGATCCTCGGACTCGAAGGGAACATTATTCGTTACCGCGACGGTAGCTTCGGCAAGGCTTACAACTTCGAGCCGGCGAACACCCTTTACAACGACGGCAGGCTGACCGAGCGGCGCATCGAGGACCTTAAAACGATACTAAAGTTCGAAAAACCGGCGAACACGATCATCCAGTTCCGTTTCGCGAACGCAGCGGACGATGGGCGAGTGCTTAAACGTCACCTTCGCTCCCGAGATGAAGAGAACAGCGACCCGATCGCGTCGCTCCTTCAGGCGACGAATCTCTCTCTTCATGAGGAATCCATCCGCTTGGGGCAGGTGATGAGACAGTCCGCAACCGTTTGGGTACGCGTTCCGGTGCGGGAAAGCAGCGATAACAGCCTTTTAGGGAAAGCGTTCCCGTCAATCATCCGTGCAATTCACGAGAATGGCGTTCTTCGATTCCTGCGGCAGCCGATCATAAAGGCGAGGAACGCTGTCGGCGAGGCCATCGTATCGCGAGAACTTAGAGCGGAATCCGATTGCCGGGCAAAGGCGTTGCGCGTCTTCCAGGCCTTCGAAGCGAATTTCCCGAAGTCGCTGAACCTTCTGGAGATGGCATCGGATGAGTTATTCGCAAACCTGTTCGCGAGCCATCGACGCGATCGCGCGGATGTTCCGATCCTCCCAACGAATGGGCGCGTCGATATAAGGAGATACCTCGCGAGTACCAGAGTCGAAGCTGGCGGTGATCCGTTCGTCCGGCACAACGGCACTCCGGCAAGCCTTGTGAGTCTCAAGAGTTTGCCGAACGGTTTCGTCACCGCGACGTGATGCGGTATCTCACCGCGACAAGAACTTTAGGTTTCCCGCACGAGATCGTCGTCGATCTGATAACGAACGAAAAGCAGGCAGCAAAGAAAGACCTTCAAAAACGGATCGACCGGATCGAAGGGAGCCGCAACACCTGGCTCGGCTTCAGGAACCTGAAGAAGGACGCCGTGGTGATAAAGGGCGATCTCGAAAACCTGCTCGAACAGGTGGAAGCGGACAACGAGGAGATATGCCGCCTGCGGATGAACGTGATCGTTTTCGCCGAGAGATCGAAGGGTTCAAAAGAAGCACGCCGCCAACTGGAAGTGCTAGAAGACCGTTGCGATGCCGTTGTCTCCACGATCCGAAAGAATATCGGTGCCGATGCGATTCGCGAAGACGCTGTGCGTCAGCGCGTGCTTTATCCGCGAATGCTTGCCGGCGAGCTGTCGCCGAGACGGACGGGCCAGGAACTTACCGAGACAGCGGATTCCCTAATCGCGTTCGTGCCGACCGAGACGAGTTGGCGCGGCAGTGAAAGGCCGCACAGCATCTTCACCACGCCGAACGGCCAGATGTTCGGTCTCGATCTTTACGATCGCTCGCTGATCAAATCGCCGACCGTCATCGTCACTGCTGCATCCGGCGAAGGAAAGTCGTTCCTCGCATCGATGCTGATAACCGATATACGAGCACATCGCGGGAACGTGAAAGTGCGCGTGATGGACTACCGTCATTCGTTCAAGCCTATCTGCCGACTTTTCGGCGGAAGGCATATAGAGTTCACCGAGAAAGAACCACGACCCATCAATATCTGGAACTATCCGGGGATCGAAAGCGGCACGCCGCCTACAAAACGGCAGCTCGCGATGGTTCTGACCGACATCCTGATCCTGAGCAAGACGCCTAAATCGGATGCCATCACCAGCGCGATCGCGTCGACCGTGATAGATGAGGTATATAAGATGGCTCTCGCGCGAAACGGTTACGGCCGTCCGAAGTTCCAGCCTACGCTCGGTCACTTCCTCGACGTCCTGAAAAGCTACCACTGGAACGCCGGAGAAGAGAGGCAAGCCAACGAGCTTTACCTGAAGCTGAACATCCATCGAAAAGACCCGTGGCTCAACGCCCCCACGCACCCCGACTACGACGAGCCTTCGATGTTCGACGTTTTCGAGCTGTCGGGGATAAGCAGACTCGACGAGAAGATCCGCGAAAGCGTCGGCTTCAGGATAAGCGGCCAGATCATGCAGGAGATCGGTGAAGAAGACGAAAGGAGTCAGAAGACTCCGATCCTTTTCCTTTGCGACGAGATGCGCGAGATCAACCGGCATTTTCCGGCGATACAGGAGCTTATCGCGGAAGCGACCGTCACGGGGCGCAAGGAAGGTCTCGTTACGGTCCTTTTCTCCCAAGCCTATGAGCATTTTACTGGTACGCCTGAGCAGCCGAATACCACCGGGATCGATCTCGTGAAAAACTCCGGCGTGAAAGTGATCGGGAAACAGATCGGCGGCTTCGAGCGTCTCGCCGACGATTGCGAACTGGCGCCGGTGACCGTCGCCGCGATCCGGGGGATCAGGAACCAGTACGGCCGATACACGCAATGGGTGTTCGTGATAGGGAGCGGTGCGGACAAGATCGTCCAGATGGCGGAGATCCGTCTGTCCCCCGCGATGCTGTGGGCGAACACCAACGACACGAACGAGGCGAACGCCCGGCGGCTTGTCGAGAACGTTCGTCCGGACCTTCCACCGGAGATCGTCGTCTCGTGGCTGGCCTCGAAGTACCCGAACGGATTGACCGCAGTTGGCCTGACGGAGATCTCCCCCATCGACCTTAATGAGCTTGGCGGCCTGGAGGTGAATGCATGACCGGAATGAACGCAACAATAAGACAAACGATCCTTGGGATTCTCCTTTCGTCAATCTTCATCGGCATCGATGTGCGCCCCGTTCAGGCGCAGTGGACCGTATTCGACCCGTCGCAGTACGCCCTCCAGGTCGCGAAGAAGATCGAGGAAGCCGCCCGTTGGGTCGAGACGATCAACCATTACATCCGGATTTATGAGAACGCGGTCAAACAATACGAAAAGTTGGTCGAGAGCGTCACGAATCTCCGCGGGATTCTCGACAAGGTCGACGAGCAGATTATGCGGCACAAGCAGTTGATAACAACCTACGCCACGCTCGGGCGGCTGATCCGCAGCACGTTCGAACTGAAGAAACGGATTGAGGCGACGATAACGAGCCAGATCCATTCGGTCGTGAATATAGCCCGCAGGCTCAAGAACGGCATCTTCGACATGGAGGCGAACAAACGCGACTTGGACGATTTTCTGCGCCATTCCATCGGGCGCAGTGCCGATGCTCACATGGCCAACCTCGAACGCCTCGCAAAGCTCGACTCCGAGCTTGAGCGAATGCTCTTCGATCGCGAAAACATGCTTCTCGACTTGGCAAAGCTATATGAGGAACGCGAAAAGATCGCAGACGCGACCAGAGTGATCTCCGCAAATCCTGATGCCAATCAGGACGGGGTTCAATCACTGATCGACCAGATGCTTGCTGTGAATCTTCGAATCACGACAGTCGAAGGCCAGTTACGAGAACTCGAAGCGAAGATCCAGGCGAAGTTCATCGCTTATGGTCTGAAGATCGAGCAGATGACGGAGTTCGGGAAGGAGATCCGCCGAACCACCGAAATGATGACCGGGATCACCCGAGCCTCGGATGAATTCTTACGCGAACTCGAAAGGTACGAGATCTGGAACGACGACGTCTATCAAAGTCCCCTTCCTTAAGAGCACACGACTATTAGAGCCGAACAAAAAGTCATGAAACTCAGAAACAAATTGAGCGGCAAAGATGCCGCACTCACGCTCCTGCTAACG
The DNA here is from genome assembly GCA_001567505.1 of Acidobacteria bacterium OLB17. Classification (GTDB taxonomy): domain Bacteria; phylum Acidobacteriota; class Blastocatellia; order Pyrinomonadales; family Pyrinomonadaceae; genus OLB17. The sequence continues at coordinate 51,970 of LLEU01000064.1, forward strand.
TCCTGCCTCTTCGCCTGCCTTTTTACGACGACGGCGGTCGGTCAACGGCCGCCTCGTCCCCCGCGTCCTCCTCGGGTAGAAGGGCAAACTCCCATCGGAACGATGAACGGGCAGCCGGTTACCGCCAACGATCTTATTCTGACGATCAACCCGGACTCGCCGTTTATGCCTCCCCTTGACGGGAGCCCGGCACCTGTTCTGCAACAGTTCGAGAACCAGTATCCCGCGAACCCTACGGCGACACCGTCAGGTCCCGTGGTCCCGCCGAAACCCGCTGCACTGAGCTTCAGCGAGCAGATCACAAATCTTATGCGGACCGGGCAGGAATGGCTGTTCCGGTCCGTGCTCGACACGATCATAAGACCTCTAATGCCGATCCTGACATTCCTCGCATGGATAATCGCAAGCTTTGTCTTGATAGTCGCGTTCATTAGAAGGTTTCACGACAACGGCGGTCTGGGGCCTGAGCAGCTTGTCGCCTGGGGCATCCGCACGATTATCTTTATGGTCGTTATCGGTGTCAGTCCGTTTATCATCGACGCTTTAACGATTACGGGAAAATTCTTTGCCCGGCCGATACGAGGCTATAACCGTTCGCTCGTCGCGGAGTTCGACGAGAAGATGAAGCAGTATGTAAGGAACAACTTCGCGGTTGAGGACCCGGACGCTTTGCTCGCGGAACGGCTCCCGAACGGAGAGCCGGGACTCGTCGGCATCATCACCGACAAGGAATCTTCGGTGAAGGACATCGCATCCGAAATGAACGTCCTCGGTTGGGATATGCCGCGCATGTTCACCTTCATGGTGATCGGGCAGAACATCATCAAGTTCGGTGCGATCTTTCTGTCGGTTGCGGGGTTGTTCATCCTTATCGGGCTGAAACTTGCCGCTCCCGTTCTTTCCGCTTTCGGTTTCGACGAGAAGTTCGCAAACCAGATCCTCTATCCGTTCTGCTGGGGAGTCGCAACATTTGCATTGGCGTTTCCGATCGTAAAGGAAGTAACGCTTTATGTTTGCTACGGTATTGGTTTACTAGCTCTCTCGATCTACAACGGCGAAGCGGTATTTTCGCTTGATCCGACGACGGCGACGATCATTACGAATAACAATTACGACCCGGCTTCGAGTGCTCTCATAGTTACTGCGTTTATTTTTCGTTTCAAGTTTGTGTTTCATTCTGGTGCCCTGGCTGAGCTATCGCGTCCTCCGGGGCCAAGTTTACGAGGGTGTATCGCAGGTCTCTATGGGATGGATGCTTTCTACATTGGGAACGGCTCTTGAAACATACGGGCTTGTCGCTGGGGCGGCTCTGCATCGGCAGGCCGAGAACACGCAAATACAGGGTATATACAACGCGGAACAGGCCGCTGCGAAGAAGGCTCTCGAAGCCGCCAATCAGTCGACCGAGGCGAGGCTTGTTTCGTCGGTTGCCGGAGTCGAAGGCGGCCTTGTTACAAGTCTCGGACAGATCCGGGCGAATCAGGTAACACAAACCTTGCTTGCCGAAGCCAACAAGACATTCGGCATCGCGAGCAGTTCCGCCGCCACTCGGCGCGAGATCACCGGCACATTGGCCGAGGCGGAAGGTACTCGTGAGGCGCGGACGTTTGATGGCAAGAAAGAGGTTGAACTGCGTGGCCAGGGCAACCTTGAGCGTTTCGGTATGAAGACCTACGAGTTCACGCCCGGCGGTTCGTCGATTGCCGGGACGTCCGTACCGATCCGCACCGGTCAGGAACTCTTCGACTGGGCCAGGGATAAGCATCCGATTCAGGAAGTTAACAAACGGATGGATTCCACGACCCGTGATACAGTTGCGCTCCAAAACAACAACACCGATATCGTGGCCGATAAGAAGATCGAGGCCTCAAATACCTATCAAGGAGATATCAACAAAGCCTATGAAGCACAGGCGTCGCAGAATATCGCGGCCATAGATCGGGGAAGCAGCATCGCCGCACAAAGCAGCCGCCAAGGAGCGGGTATTCAGCTTTCCGGGATTCGGCGCTCTGCAGATATCGAAAGAGGAGCGAATCAACTGAACTTTGAGGGCCGAAGCGAAGCCGCTTCAATAAACCAGACTGCGGCATTGGAAGCGGCCCGCCTGCGGATGGTCTCGACCGTCGTTACCGGGTTCTTTAGGGATATGGATCGACGGCTCGAGGAAATGAAACCGAAGTACTAAAAACCTAAAATGAGAATCGGAAGTAAGGTTTACCCGTTTGAAAAATATTTCACAATGATAAAGCAATTACGATGAGTAAAGTAAAGCCAAATGAACCGTGCCAATGCGGAAGCGAAGCCACAAAATGTTGTGGAACGGATACTCAGACGACTATGGAAACACCCGAAATTGACGGCACATGGGGACTGTCCGGCATTCCTCTTTTGGTGAATGTTGACTCACGGCGTATGGCTCCTTTGTAACCTCATCCGAAATTCGATTATCACGGATGAGATGACCGTCAGAATTCCTATTACAACTATTGACGAGGCAATGCCAAACGCGTCTGCGATCAGGCCGGTCAGGATCGCTCCGATAGCGTAACCTAGGTCGCGCCATAGGCGGAAAACCCCGAGACTCTTCGCCCGATCGTGCGGGTGTGTGTTTTCAGCAATGGTCGCCAGGAACGTGGGATAGACCATCGCCGTGCCCCAGCCAAGTATCGAGGAAAGCACGATAAACTCCTTAAGCGAATCGGCAAAAGCGAAAATGAGGAGAGCAACGCCCTGAAGCAGCATCCCCAAAAACAACATGTGTTTTTTATTGAAATGATCCGCCATTTTCCCGGCAATCAGTTGCCCAATTCCCCAAACAGCCGGGTAGATTGCGGTCACGATACCTATCTCGGAGATACCGAACTGTTTCTGTGCGAGCAGGATCGGAAACAATCCCCAGGCCATCCCGTCATTGAGATTGTTTATAAGACCGGCCTGCGTGATCGAGCCGAGATTGCGGTCGAACAGAGTGGTGTCCCAAAAGATGTTCGCGAGTTTTCGGACCTTGTGGTCGACGGCCTCTTTGGCCACATGATGCCGCGTATCGCGGATGAAGGACCAACTCGTCAGCAGACCCGCGACGGACAGAAATATGCCGAGATAAAATGGATATGGCCTAAGGCCGTAGTTTCCGGCAATCCAGCCCGTGAGGAACGCGACGACGGCGACGGCGATGTAGCCGGCAAATTCGTTCAACCCCATCGCGAGCCCCCGGTTCCGCTCGCCGACTAGATCGATCTTCATAACCACGGTGCTCGACCAGGTTATGCCCTGATTGATGCCGAGCAGGATGTTCGCCGCGACGATCCAGTTCCAGTTCGGCGCGTACATCAAAATAAGCGGGACTGGGATCGCAAAAAGCCAGCCGACGATCAGAAGATTCCTGCTCCCGAACCTGTTCGCCAACGCGCCGGTGAAATAGTTCGTAAGCGCCTTTACGACCCCGAAAACGACGATGAACGAGAGGACCGCCGTTTTGGCCGCGATGTGAAACTCGACCTCGGCGATCTGCGGAAGGATCGAGCGCTCCAGGCCCGCCATGCCGCCGACGAACGCGTTCACGATCACGAGCAGAGTGAATTGGCCGATATTTTCCCGGAGACCGAGATCAACTTCTCTGTTCATGATTTACGGCAACGCATCCGGACGGTACGTGCCGGTCGATTTGTTTCGATTGTTCTTACGACACCGAGACCCGGCGCCACACGCTCCGCGCATTCAGGTCGAGACGCCGATCTTAGGTAAGATAACAAGCTGGAGCAACAGCCAGATCGCAAAAAATCCGATGATCCAATACAGATTATTCATCGTTTGTGCCACCCGCCCCCGAACTGTTCATGGCTGTCCTTGCCGACCCGGACCCATTCGACCTTCAGCACATCGCGCGAACGCGGGCAGATGGTTTTCGCGGGAAGCGCTGTGCAGGAGTTTAAAGACTTCCCGAATATCCTGCTCCTTCACAAATCCCAGAAAACCATCGTAAAGGGCGATGTTCTCGTTCTCGGCCGTTACGCCCGCTTTGCACGTCTCGGTGATCGAATCCGGTGTCGGGATATTCGCGGGATCGAACTCATTCTTCGGAACAGCGACGCCATATTTCTTGAACAACGTCAGCAAAAACGATTGATGCCTCCTTTCGGCTTCGATGATGTTCGCGAAGGGACGCGCATCGACGTGCTTGTTCAACACTGCCTGGTATGTCGCTTCAGCCCGCCGCTCGTCTTCGAGCGCCGAGATCAGAGCCTTCACGGTTCTTACATCGAGTCCGACGACGCTGTTCGACCGATCGTCTGCCATTGGCAGCCCTGCCGCCTGCCATGCGGCCGTCCCGCCCGCTATGCTGATAGTCTGCGGAAAACCGGCTTCATTCAACATCCGCGCCGCCTCCAGGGACCGTCTTCCGGTCTGACAGATCAGATAAACTGGTTCGTTCTTTTCAAGCATGTCCAGATTCGCCATCAGTGCGTCCAGCTGAATATTCCTCGCCCTATAAGCATGTCCGGCTTCGTATTCCTCCGGCGTTCGAACATCGATAAACTGCGAATAAGCCGCTTCGACAGCCGGCCGAGCCTGCTCCGGCGTTATCTCGCTGACGCCGGTTTTGGTTACGACCGCTGGCGAATCCGTTTGCTTCGGCCGTGTTTGGCAGCTGGCGAGAATGAGAGCCGCCATCGATGCGAGTATAAGAATTCTCATATCGACCACCTAATTTGTGCTTGCACAGGCAGAGGCCGAAACCTCGGTCTCCAAACCGGCTTCGATCCATGCCGACGTTCCGCCGGCAATGTTGTATATCTTCTTGAATCCCGCATTCTCCAGAATGCTTGCTCCCAAGCTGGAACGGTACCCGCCTTGGCAGAGCACATATGTCGGAACACTCGGATCGATCTTTTCGAAATCCTTAGGGAGCTTGTCGAGCGGGATATTGACGACACCCGGCGCGTGTCCGTTCGCGTACTCGGCCGGACGCCGGACATCGACGATCTGTGGATTCTTCCCGGCCTGCCCAAGGGCGTGAACGTCATTCACGGACACCTGCTCGATCTTCTTTCTCTCGCCGGTGTAGTCCCCGATCAGAATAAAGCCCGCGACCGATTCGTGCCCGACGCGCGCGAGCCGCATGAAGGCTTCGTCAACCTGCGCCTGCGCAGCGGCAACAACAGCGATCCTGGTTCCGATCGGGATCATCGATCCCGCCCACGACGCAAATTGCCCGCCCAGCCCGATATTGATCGAGTTCGGGATATGTCCGGCTCCGTACTCGCTATAAGGTCGAACGTCGATGATCACGCCGTCGAATTCGAATACCTCATCGGTCGAGAGCTGCTTCGGTTTGACGAGCTCTTCCAACGCGGCCGAACCCTCCAAGTTTTTGGCCGCGCTGGTTGGAAAGTACGCCGGAACCTCCGGCTGATCCGCGGCCACGATCTTTACGAACTCGTCTTTACTCATCGGCTGCAGCGCATAATTGAACCGCCGCTGATTACCCAGCGTCGACCAGGTTTCGTTCGACAGCGACTTTCCGCAAAGCGATCCCGCCCCGTGGGCCGGGTAGACCTCCGTCTCGTCCGGCAAGGGAAGTATCTTGCCGTGCAGGGAGTCATAAAGCATCGCTGCCATTTGGGCGGCAGTGTATCCCTTGGATCCGACGAGGTCCGGCCTCCCGACATCGCCGATGAACAGGGTGTCGCCAGTGAAAAGCTTCTTCGGCTCGCCGGGCTCAGCCGTGTTCTCGGCAAGGATAGTGATGCCTTCGGGTGTGTGCCCGGGTGTTTCGAGAAATGTGAGTTTGATCTCGCCGACGGTAAGCGTGTCGCCGTCCGTGACCTTATGCGTCGCGAACCGGGTATTGGCCCGCTCGCCGAAGACGATCTCCGCTCCGGTCTTCTCCGACAATTCGACGTGTCCGCTGACAAAATCCGCGTGCGAGTGCGTTTCGATCACGTATTTGATCTTCTGGCCGTTCGCTTCGGCCTCGTCGATATATTGCTGAACGTCGCGCTGCGGATCGATGATCGCCGCCTCGCCTTCAGAACCTAAATAATAAGAAGCATGTGAAAGACAACCTAGATAAAATTGTTTGAATTGCATGACTTTGTTCTCCAAAAAAGTGCGTGTATTTACCTAAATTCAAAATAGCACCACGTAGTTTTTCGCGACGAGGAATGCTCCTACGCCCAAAACCAGGAACGCGAACATTTTCTGCAAGCGATGTGCCTCGAGCCGGTGCGAAAGGAACGTTCCGCCGATCGCGCCGCCTACGGCGAGTGTCATAACCACTGCGGTCAATGTCCGATCGAAATCGTTTTGGCTGGCGTGGCCAATGAGGCCCGCGACGCAGTTGAGAAATATGACGAAAAGGGACGTCCCGATGGCTTTCTTCATCGTCAACCCACCGAAAAATACCAACGCCGGAACGATCAGGAAACCGCCGCCCACCCCAAGAAATCCTGTCAGAAAACCGACACCCAACCCGGCCAGCACGCCCTGTACCGCGTGCGGCTTGTGCACCGCTTCGTCGGTTTCGTGCTGCCGGCGCCAAAGCATCGAGACTGCGACGACGAACATCAACAGCCCAAAGATCAGCAGGAGCGCCGTCGGCGAGAAAAGCTCCGTCACCGGTGAGCCAAGAAAGGCGCCGACCGTTCCCGCGCCGCCGAAGAGCAGTCCGCCGGAAACATCCACATTGTCTCGGCGGTAGTGGAGGTATGAACCGAAGAGACTTGTCGCGCCTACCACCGCGAGGGACATTCCCACCGCGTCGTGCGGCGGAACATCAAGAAAGTACACCAGGATCGGCACTGTCAGTATCGATCCGCCTCCGCCGATCAGGCCGAGCGACAGGCCGATCGCGGCGCTCAGCATTAATCCTGTTATGAATAAGGGTGACATCGTCATCCACCCCTTTTGAGATCAGCTTGCCGTGCGGACGGCTGCTCGCACGAAACAGGACCCTTGTTCCAAGGCATTCGTGCGAGCACCATACCCATCCCGCAGGTGTCGGTCACGGCTGAAAAAACCAGTCCCGCTCCAACAAAACCGCTAAGTAGAAAGAGGTACGGTGTGAGAAGAAAGCCGAGCCCGATGCCGGTCAACACGATAAGCCCCGCGGCGAACCGCACCTGGCGTTCCAGCGACCAGATTTTGGACTCGCCCTTGATCACCGGCAAGTCCGCGCTCGCCCAGGCCGCCATTCCCCCGTCGACAACGTGAACATCTGTGAATCCCTTCCGCATCAATTTTTCGGCCGCCTGTTTCGCCCGATTGCCGGAGCGGCACATAAGATAGACCGGCCTGGAATGGTCGATCTCATCGGCGTGCCGTTCGAAATTGGACAACGGCATGAGCTGCGCGTCTGCGATCCGTTCGCTATTGAATTCGGAGAACTCGCGAACATCGATTACCTGACATTCGCCGCCCGCGTCGAGCATCTCATTTACCGCATGCACCGAGATGTGTTTTATCATTAGCTTGCAATACTCCTTTGGTAGTAATATAATCCATCTGTGTATGAGCATATAACTATATCGTCATATAGTCAAGTATGGGAAGAAAGAAAAACTGGAAAAAACCGCCCGAGGCACTAGCACTCGTAGCCACAAGATTTAAGGTTTTGTCGGAACCTTTGCGGCTGCGGATACTGCAAGAGCTCGAGACCGGAGCGTTGAGCGTCGGGGAACTCACGACCGCCGTTGGAGCGACCCAGCCGAACGTAAGCAAACATCTCAAGATGCTTCAGGACGCGGGGATCGTTGCGCGGAAACAAGAGGGCAACACCGCTTTTTATTCCATTGCGGACGAATCGGTCTTCGCATTGTGCGATCTTGTCTGTGGCAGCCTAAAGGAAAAGTTCACCGAGCGAAGTGCGATGTTCGGCTAGTGGATAGCAGCGAGGATTGCCGCACCCCGACCAATAACCAAAGCCGGATAGGTTCGCCAGACTGATTAGCTACTAGAGATGTGCAGCGAATAAAAGAAAGGAAGCCTGGCCGGGGCGGAGCGCGACAGGATCCTCACTATCGAAGAAGAGCGCCGTCTTCTTGAGGCTTGCACCCGTCGCCGCAAGCACCTGCGACCGATACTTATTTGCGCACTGGACACAGCAATGCGACGCGGAGAAATCTTCAAGATGCGTTGGGCAGACGTCAAGTTCGAAACCAATGAGATCGTCATACCGCAGACGAACACGAAAACGGAAGAGTCGAGGACGGTCGGTATGACAGGTCGGCTGCGGAATGAGTTGCAAATCTTGTGGGATAGCTCACCAAGGGATCTCCGGGGCGCCGTCTTCGGTGTCACGAATACAATAAAGAGCGGATTCAAGTCGGTGTGCGAAGCCGCAGGGGTTAAAGACTTTAGGTTTCATGATTGCCGTCACACAGCGACGACTAGGATGATCATGGCTGGCTGCTCTCATACGGAAGTTATGAAGATAACTGGCCACTCGCAGCTCACAACATTCCTTCGCTACCTCAATATCAAGACGGAGACGACCAACAGAGTTGCCTCCGCGTTGGACGCATACGTGTCAGAGTTATCGCAACTCCATCTGGCGTCAGATCGTGTGCACTAGGTGCCATTCTTAAAAAGAACTTTTCTTAGGTTTGCGTCAGTTTATCTAAGCAGTGCAAACCCACAGTTCGAGCCGTCACTCTCTGTTCCGGCGGATTGGAACTCTGAGTTTTTGGGAGTTGACACACTGTTGAAATACCGAATCGCGGCTGATTGGGCCGCCCGACTAAGGTTGAAACGAAAAGACTCGATCAGTGATGATATTCGATGTCTCCGGCGGCGTGACCCATTGGGCCGGATGAATGCCTATTAGAAGCCCTTTAAGCCCGGACCTCGTAGTTCCGCATCATTCCCATGTCCTCGTGTTCGAGGATGTGGCAGTGATAGACGTATTTGCCGACAAAATCTTCGAACTTTAGCAGAAACCGGACACGCTCGCCGGGCATGAGCATGACAGTGTCCTTCCAGCCGACGTCGACATAGCCGTAGCGGACCTGTTCGTAAGCGGCGGCGTTAGCCGGCAGGATTTGCCGTTCGATGACCTGGAACTGCAGCCCGTGAATGTGGATAGGGTGGTACATTTGCATCATACCGGCCTGATTGGTAAGGTCCCACACTTCCAGCGTGTTGAGCTGAACGATCTCGTTCGCCGCGACGGTATTCATCTCGAATGTGCCGCCATTTAGAAGCCAGCGCATCGGCATTCCCATCGAGATGGCAAAGACTCGAGGATTGTCCCGATTAATGGCGTCTTCGAGATGGTAACGGACAATCGTTGAGAGCCGCTCGGGCAGTACAAAGTCCTCACGCATTCGGCGGCGGCAGCGGAAATTCATGATCGTGAAAGGAGCGCCATTCGGTAGGGTGCCGCCACCAACGGTGTTTCCCATCGGCGAGAATGCCTGGCTGACAAGCTGCTTTCTCTGCCCCACGAACATATGCCGAAAGTCAGCAATGACTTCGACACGCTCGCCGGGGACGAGCATTAGGTAAGGGCGCTGGACGGCCGTTTCGAGCAGCCCTCCGTCAGTGGCAATCACCGTGAACGGCGTCGAGTCCGACCAGGCGAGTTTGTAGGCCCGAGAGTTCGAACCGTTCAAAAAACGGAGGCGGTATGCACGGCTTGCAACAGGCATATATCTCGGCATTCGCCCGTCGACCAGGATCGTATCTCCTATGAAGCCTGTCATTCCGCCGGTTTGATAAATAAGCTGGTTGTTCGCGTCGAACGTGCGGTCCTGCAAAACGATGGGCAGGTCAAATTCTCCAGAAGGAAGGTGTAATGCAGCTTCTTCATCATCTGTCACCAGAAACAAACCTGCCAGGCCGCGGTAAGCTTGTCCGCCGGTTAGCGTATCCGGATGCGGGTGATACCAATACGTGCCGGCCCGATTCGTTACCTGAAACTCATAAACGTAGCCCTGACCCGGCGGAACTGTATACCGCGGATGCGCGTCCACATCAGGCGACACATGAAACCCGTGCCAGTGCATCAGGGTCGTCTCGGGCAAATTGTTCGTAAAATTGATCCGGATGGTCTGACCACGTGTAACGCGGATCGTTGGTCCGAGATACGAATCCAGGATCGGCTGCAGGGTTTCGGGTGGGCCTTGCACTACCTCGCCTTCGTACTTCCAGACATTCGTCGGCGGACCCGACAAGATCTGCGAAGTCGTTTGCACAGCACGAAGGTTGATAATGATATCGGGAACCTCGTGTTGCGCTCTGAGCATTGCTTGAGAGAGCATCTCCATCGGAGGCGCGCAAATCACCGCCGTTGCGCCGAGCCCGCTCAACTTAATGAACTCGCGTCTTTTCATTTTCCCTCCCTTACTTTTCCACCGTCACTCCGAGCGCGGATAGGACGAAACCACCCGCTTCCGCCCAACTTGCTTTAAGTCTCTCTTAAGCCCCTTCGACCACGCGTCGCAGGCGCTGGTTGACTTCGCTCGCAACGTCATTGAGGACCGCATTGTCTCCAACAACGGACAGCATCGCCTTCGCGTCGACCGCTGCAACAACCGACCTGCCGTTTTCTGCTTGATAGACGATAACATTGCAAGGCAGGAGCAGGCCGATATCGATCTTTTCCTGCAGGGTCTTGTATGCAAGCGGCGGGTTACACGCGCCCAATATGATATAGGGCCGAAAATCGACACCGAGTTTTTCTTTGAGTTTTTCGTCGATGCGGATCTCAGACAGGATGCCAAATCCTTCCTTCGCGAGAGCCTCGCGTGCCCTTTGGACGGCCGTTTCGAACGACAGGTTCACAGTGCGGCTAAAGCCGTATTCTTGCTGTTTTACTTGTTGTGGTTTCATTTCGTATCTCGGTGCTTTTTAGGCGCGCACCCATACGCCACAGCTCCCTTCTGCAATGGCTATGCCAAACGTGTAATCGAAGAATGTTCAAGGAATAACTAATGAATGAAAACTGGTACGGCTTCGACGCACTCGAGGTCGCGAGGTTTTCCGCGCCATGAGGCCGGTTTTTCGCCGTTTGTGTTGAAAAAAAGGAGCTGGTTTCGACCGTCTGCACTTCCAGCAAAATGCCGATCTACTTTGGCTACGGCGCTTCGGTGGGTCGCTTCTGCTCTTTGATCAGCCGTTTGGTCTTTCTGTAGAGGAATGCGCCCCGACCACCGCCGCAAGCAGCCCCGCAGTCCCGATGAATTCGGCAACAAGCCTTCGCAGCATTGCGGATAGGCTAACACGCCTGGCTCGGAAATTGTTGTCCGGCACAATGCAGATCCTGAAGTCATTTTCTCATCCAAGCGGAATAACTGTTCGGTACTTGCCGCCGGGAGACTGTTCCGGCGGTTCCTGTGCGCGCTCAACAGTAACGTGGCTAAGTCCTTGCTGTTTGAGCAGGTGCCTGACCTGCGCCTCCACCATTTGCCAGATGTAATCTGCGTCGGCATCAGGCGTTAGTCTTAACCGAATACGCAAGCCGGTCTCTGAAGTCTGCACCACTTGCGACCGTTCGATTCCAGCGATCACATCCAGTTCAAGTACCAGCGCTGGAATGATTACCTCGTCGCCGTTTTCTTTATTGAATTTAAGCACATCAGCCGTGCGGCCCTGCATGCGAATCGCTTGCAATGGATTGCCACACGGACATAGGTCAGGTCGCACCATGATACGGTCGCCAATATCGTAGCGGATAATCGGTTGGGTACGATTGGCAAGGTTGGTAAGGAGCATGGTATGCGACATCACGCCCGGCGGAACGGGGTTATAGTTCTCATCCACCGGCTCAAATATCACCCAGTCGGCGTTAACGTGGAGCCAATTCTCCTTACAATTGCCGCTGATAAACATGCATTCGGAAGCGGCATAGCTGTACCGAACTTTGGTATTGAGCGATTTGGCGATCCGCTCATACTCCGGTATCGGCAGACCTTCAGCCGAAAGAATCATAGCCACCGGGTGAATGTTGAGCCTTCCGGCCTCCTGTTCGCTTGCGAGCATCGCGCCAGTCGAAGCGTAAGGAGCAACGATAGCCGGTTGGAACCGGTTCAGTTCCGGAGCCAGTCGGTTCATCGGCATGTCTACCGGAAATGCTTGGATTAGTTTGGCACGGAGTTTACTCCCTTTACGCATCCGAGTTGCGGCCGTGATTTCGGCATAGTGGCCGCCAAAAGCGCAGATCATCGCCATACGGAAGCCGCCAGCGATAATCTTTACTAAATCCCAGAGGTTAAACCATGATGTAATCCATCGCAGTGCAATCGCGTTGGTTACTCTCAATGTTCTCTCATCAACGATAAAGAGTCCTTGCGTCCCTGTCGTTCCCGAAGTTGTAACCGTTGTGTACTTTTCCATGAACGGTTCGCCGATCAGATTCAGATTGGAAGTAAACGCCCGAACCTTGTCCAGCGTAATGGTGCGGTCAGTGCACCAGTCGTCAAAATGCGCCATGAGCTTTTTCTTGTCCGTAACCGGCAAGAGCTTCGGGTCTTCAATGCGATCTGGCAACCCTTGGTAAAGTTCCCGATAGTATGGCGAGTGAGCACGAGCGAACGCCACGATTTCCGCAAGCCGAACACGTTGCCGCTCCTCAATCCCCGCCCACCCCAGCCTTTTGGCTCTCCAAGTGTCAAACAGCAGCCAAGGTAAACTCTCACCCATACTTTTCCCCTTCAAGACCTATGACGTTTTTCGGAAGCCACCGAAGATCGTTCTTCCAGTCGGATCCGCAAGGCGGACTGAACATCACCTCATTTCCGAACCCACGCGTAATAGACCAAGATGACCAACACGGCTGCCCAGACGATGACCGCCACGGTGTTTAACTGTGTGGTATAGCCAATTCCAAAGATGCTGAACTGAACGCCGCTCACCGCGAAGGCTCCGTGCGTCAGAACCTGATTAGCTGCAACACCTGAAAAGAACTTAGCTGCTTCTTTTTTCCTACTCATGATCTTCTTCGCTTTCCAACTCTACGGCGGCGGTGTCAGGCGCCTCTGACGAGTAGCAGATCTGAACAGTTATCGGGTCTTTGCCGGCTGTTTCATTTGGCTTCTTCGATGATTTGAAGCACAATACGTTCAACCTCAGCAGCCAAGCCTTCTATGCCGGCATCAGGGTAGAATTGCCCAATAGAACTGGGTAATAGCGTACTGATGTAAGTGTGCCCGTCTTTGACATAAACGCTTATAGGACAAGGGAGCATTAGTGAGATCTTCACATCCTTGTCGAGCACCTGACTCGCGTACTTGGCATTGCAGATCTCTATGATCTTGAGCGGTTCGCGTGGAAATCCTTTTTCTGCTAATGTTGCCGCAACATCGTGTGTATGTAGCACCCGGAACCCTTTGTCTGCGGCCTTCTGCTCGATAGCCAAGACAGCCTCATCAAACGTTTTTTTCTGTTGTCACCGTTTTTTCAAATGTACTCATATAGCGATCTCCTTAGTATTTTAAGCAAGCTGAGCTCGTGCCCTGCCTTTGAACCGCGAACGGTCTTGTTAGCAGACATCAGATGCAGCCGATCGATCCCTGTTCGCGAGGCGAAACGGGAATTGGTCACATCGGCGATACAGAAGGACTTCATGAGCTAATCCTCTGAACGCTAAAAGCGCAACATCCGCAGGCCGCTTCCGATGACGATAAACTCACTGGTTTCATGACCCAATACGGCGATCGGCAGCGAGAACAAACCGGCTACTGCACCGATCACAAGCACGGTGATAACGAATGCTGAAAGAACAAGATTTTGATTAACTACCGATTGATTGCGGCGAGCAAGCCTGAGGGCGTAAACCAGTTTTTCCAAATCGTCCGCCATTAAGGCAACATCCGCCGTCTCGAGCGCAACGTCCGTTCCGGCTGCACCCATAGCGATGCCGACTGTCGCTTCCGCCAGAGCGGGCGCGTCGTTAACTCCATCGCCGATCATGGCAACGTGGCCGTAACGCTTTGACAACTCGCGCACCCTGACTACTTTGTCTTCGGGCTTGAGATCTGCGTAAAACTCGTCAATCCCGACCTCGCGCGCGATCGCTTCCGCTGTTCGCGGGTTATCACCGGTAAGCATGACGACTTTTTCCACTCCCGCAGCGTGCAGAGCCCTAATCGCTTGGCGAGCGTTTGAGCGGACATTGTCTCGAATGGCCAAAAGCCCCCAGGCCTCGCCCTCGTTACCGACCACGACGACGGTCTTACCTTCAGCCTGCAGACGGCTAATGTCAGCCGACGCGACTTTCAGATCAATACCTAGCCGGTTTTGAAATAAATCGGGATTGCCTATATAAACAGATGAACCATCAACACGCGCCGACGCGCCAGCTCCGGTTAGCGATCGGAAATCGCTTATTTCTTTCGGGGCTACGCTCTGTTCGTCAGTGTAGCGAAGCACAGCCTGCGCCAGGGGGTGTTGGCTGCGCCTTTCGATTCCAGCAGCAATCGCCAGAATTTCCTGCGGCGAAAAGCCGTCGCGGTCGCCGCTCTTCTGAAGCGGCAAGAAATCCGTCACCTCGGGTTCGCCTCGCGTGATCGTGCCCGTTTTGTCGAAAGCGACGACAGTAACTTTGGCCAGTTCCTCGACGTACAATCCGCCTTTGATCAGGACTCCATTACGTGCCCCGGTTCCAAGGCTCGCCACTAAAGTTATCGGGATCGAAATGGCCAGAGCGCATGGGGCGGCGGCGACGATAAAAACGGTCGCGCGAACAATCCATGTCGTCCAGTCCGACCCAAAAACGAGCGGCGGAACAATGCCAATCAGGAGGCCGACCAGTAATACTGCTGGACTATAACGTTTGCCGAATCGCTCGATAAAGCGCTGACTTCTTCCTTTCTGCTCCTGCGCTTCTTCGACCATATGGATAATACGGGCGATAGTGTTGTCGGCAAATGTTTTCGTAGCGCGAACTTCGAGTGCCCCTTCACCGTTGATACTTCCGGCGAAAACCGTATCACCGATTGATTTTTCGACCGGAACGCTCTCGCCCGTAACAGGCGCCTGATTAACGCTGGATTCGCCAACGCTCACCTCGCCGTCGGTGGCAACGGATTGTCCGGGTTTGACGATGAAAATGTCACCCACGTTAAGATCTTCAACCGGGATTTCCGCTTCGCGTCCGTCGCGTTTCACCAAGGCCATTTTTGGAGTTAGATCCATCAGGGCCTTTATTGCTCCTCGGGTCTTTTCTTCCGTGTAGCCTTCCGCGGCTTCGGAAATCGAATAGAGGAAAACGAGCATCGCCCCCTCACCCGGCAGTCCGAGCATCGCCGCGACGATCGCCGCGATACTCATTAGAAGCTCGATGCCCACCTCCCGTTCGTAGATGAGTTCCTCAACAGCTTCGCGCCCGAAGTAATAACCGCCGACAAGAATCGCGGCAATATAGATCACAGTCGAGACGATTTCGGGTATACCGGTGAAACCCAGCAGAAAGCCGACGAGCAACAATATGCCGGACACGGCGGACGTGATCACTTTCGGGTTGCGCCAAGGCGCCGGCTGCGCGGCCAACGCTCGTCCTTCTTGCGCGGGAAAACCGAGTGCTTCCAGTTTTTCTTTCAAGACCTGCGGCGAGGTTTCGTTTTCGTCAAACGTAAGCGCGACCTTTGCGGATTTCGGATAAACCTTTAATTCTACGATTCCCGGAAAGCCTTTCAAGCCCCGTTGGATTGCGGCGGCTTCTGATTCACAATCCATATTTGCTACACGAAAATCGATTTGTTTAGAACTCATACACGTCAAAAACCTTGCCTGTCACGCCGCAATAGAAGTAGCAACATGGTTGTCATGAGCAACAACATTCGTATCAAGCGCGAGTACCTTTGCTATCCGGCCAGCCGTCATGCGCCTCTAATCCCGCCGACCTGCAAAAAAAAAGGAGTCTTTCGCCCTACCCCAATGATAAGGTCATCGAAAAGCCAATAAGCAGAATTCTTACCTACTTCAATCCCGTTTTTTTCGAGCTCCGCGATAAACTGCTCTCCACTAAAACGATTTTCCTTCGGGTGTTCTAGGAAGGTTCGATAAAACCATCGGTCCAAAGCTCTCTGCGTAACTTCCTCGAAATAGAATCTGCCGCCGGGCTTTAGGACGCGCGCAACTTCCGCAACCGAATTTTGCCAAAGCGGAATGTGGTGGATGATACCGAAATCGAAAACCGCATCGTATGAGTGGTCAGGGGCGTCGATCGCTTCTGCATCGCCCACCGAAAGGCCCAGTTTTTCAGCGGGATACGCCGCCAAACGTTTTCGGGCTAATTCGACCATCTCCGGATCAAGGTCGACCGCGTGAACTTCGGCAGCACCGAATCGCTCAATAATAATTTCCGTTCCTACTCCGCGTCCGCAGCCGATTTCCAAAACTTTCTGACCGACAGTTTTCCCGCCAAGTTTCTCAAACATTACCGCTTCTTTCTTCCGCTGCACGAAAGACCGAATAGGATTGTTCATTAAGAACTTTTCAACCGCGTTCAGTTTCATCTTTAGTATCTATTGCTTTCGACTTCGAGAGTACTGAATGTTGATAATGCCTTTGAGACACTTATATGATTCATCGCTTCTTCCATCGGCAGAACCAGGACTATTCCGTCACCCTTCTTGCCCGTGTGAGCATGTTCGCGGATCGCCGCCATAATCTGCTCGACCATCGTCGGGCGCGGCAACCTCGATTCGTTTCTTCGGCTTAAAAGGTTTAAGTGCATCATCTCGATTGCGGCTGCCTCTGATTCGCAGTCCACTTCTTACCTACTTCAATCCCTTTTTCTCGAGCTTCGCGATAAACTCCTCTCCCCCGAAAGGATCAGTCATTCGCATGTCCTGCTTGTGCACGACGCCCGAATATACCCCACGCGTAACTGGCCAGTGCGAGGGCAATCAACGAGTTCACGGTAAGGCCGACGACGTTCGACACGGGCCCGAACGAAATTCCGAAAAGCGTCATTGTTGTTCCTGTGAACAACAATATGGCGTGCGTAAAAGCATGAAACGACTCGGCTCCGCAAGCGAATTTAGCGATTTCTCTTTTACGATGTGTTGTCATAAGATTCTCCGTTCGATACCCGCAGCGACACGTCCGATCAACTCATTGAAATCCGCGGCCGGAACCGGGTTGTTCAAATCCGAAGGCTCGAGGGATTTCAAGATCTCATTCTGCAATTTATCAAGCGCGTTCTGAGCATCTTGGTTTAGGACGATTGCAGACCTGCCTGAGAGAAATCGCTCGTGCATAGCGATAAGAAACCCTCGTGCGTCCTGAAACTCGATCAGGTTGTCCTTGCCGGGGGTCCCGGCCTCCTGGATATCGATTCGGTTGCCTTGGGTCGCCGTTGTATATTCGCCTTTGGCCGTATCGAGCACGAACTGCATCGCACGTTTTTGAAAATCAGGTGTGTCGTATGCATCGCCGGCAATAGCCCTACACGCCTGCTCGGTGGCTGTCAGAACAGCCTGATATTTCTTTTCAATATCATTGATCGATGACTCACTCTTTCCCGAAATTGCCACGAACTCGGTCAATGCATTGTTAAGTGGATCGAAAGCGTTGTGCTCGCGCAAAAGTTTTTGCAGCGAGAGAGCATCGGGTTCGTTACCCATAAGCAACTCATGCTGTGGGTGGCCTGCGTGTTTTCCGGCGCGCTTGAGGCCGAGGGCCGGATTCGGACCTTCACCCTTCGAGCCACGATCATGGAGGGCTTTTGATGTTCGGACATGTCCCTCAAGTATGGTCAATGCACCGACAGCATCGACCTCGGCCGCAAGGGGTTCCACGGTTTGTCCGGCTTGAACCGTTACGGTCGCTGTCGCACTTTGCCCGCGTTCATCGACAAGCGTGTATTTTCCTTCGTTTCCGCTGACCGTGACGACAGTTCGACTATTCGGAGGTGCAACAACCTCACCGATAAAAAGGCCGTTTCCTTCAAAAACAAGGGGAGCAGTGCCGTCATTTTGAAGAGTTATCGATTGTCCTCGCGCAATCGTGACTGTTGCCGGATCGACCTGCTTGTTTGCAAACCGCAACGTCGCCGCAGAACCTGAGGAAGCATTCTGCGTAGCGACTTTCGACTGAGCGATGCCGACAACAAGCTCAGTGCCGAATCCGAGAAAAACTCCGAATGCGATTGCTGCCGTTGCACCGACTGCTCCAAGCGTTGCGAAGCGCAGTCGAAACAATTCACGCGTCACATAAACCAGTGAGCCGACAGCAACAGATAGGAATAGAAGCTCAATAGTTGGATTGACCCAAATGCCGCCGACGAATGAACCGATGGCCGTTGGAGCGCCGCCGATCAAACCTAGCCAGAGCAGCCGTGTCCATCTGACCTTTTGTCCGACGAGCGGTCCGGCAATGCCGAATCCCTCGGTCGCATTGTGCAATGCAAAGCCGACCACAAGAATTGTTCCGAGCGCCGTTTGACCGCCTGAGAAAGATTGACCAATTGCGAGACCTTCGGCAAAGTTATGGAGCCCAATACCAACGGCGATCATGGTCGCGACTTCAAGAGCGTCAACGCCAAGTGCCTCGACTCGCTTCTTGCGACGTTCCTCAAGAAATGCCAAGCCGACAAGGCCCAGAAGGAAACCACCAACCAAAACGATTCCTTGTAGCAATGCGTAATTGACGGTTCCACCTTTCGCAGCCGTCTCGACCATCTCCATTGCGTGATAACCCACCTCGATAACCAGAAAGAGCAGGACTCCGGCTGCGGCAAGAGCCAGACTGCCGCGCAAGCGCTCCGATGCACGTTGCCAACGGGCAATGGGAAGACCGAGGAATATTGTTATGCCGGCGATGATCCCGAGAAGTACGTTGTTTGAAAGCATAAGAAAGAAATAGGAGCTAAAACAGTTCAACATCTCGTTGGCAGACGAGCCACGCGAAGACAATAAACCCTAAAATCAATCGAAATATCCTTTGCCAATTCATATATGCAAATAGAAAGAACCCGAACGCTGATCGTGTCCAATGAGGTGCGTTGGTGCGTGCTGCGACTGCTGTTTGTGACATTCTGTTGTTACTACTCTTTATTTTTCGCCGAGCAAATCATCGACATGCCGAAAACCTTCGTCAAGCAGATTAGCGATATGATCGTCGTCGAGCGTGTAATAGGCGATCTTTCCCACCCTGCGAAACCGCACAAGCTTCATCTGCCGAAGGGTCCTGAGGGAATGAGACACGGCCGACTGCGAAACGTTCAAGAGATTGGCAATATCGCACACGCACAATTCTTCTTTCGCGAGCGCGAATGCTATGCGTACGCGGGTGGGATCGCCAAGTAGTTTGAAGGTGTCGGCGAGAAGCGTTACTGCTTCCGCGGGCTTCATCTTTTGACGGACGCGTTTTACTTTTTCCGCGTCCACGAAGTCAATCTCGCAAACATCATTTATTGCCTCGGTTGCTTTTATCGTCATCAATGAGCTCCTTTACAAATCGAGAAATTTAGAATCCGAGTAACCGGCCGCCCTGGTAAACCAGAAACGTAACCACATAAGCCAGCACGGTCATATAGCCGACCATAAATAGCGTCCATTTCCACGAGTTGGTTTCCCTCCGAACGGTCGCGAAAGTCGACATGCACTGAAACGCCAGCAGATAAAAGATCATGGTCGTCAACGCCAGAAGGGGCGTCCAGACCGGGGTGCCGTCCTTGCGCTTTGCGTCCCTCATCGCCTGCAAGAGCGAAGAGGAGGTAGCATCTTCGTCCTTCCCGACGCTGTAGAGAATGCCCATTGTCGAAACGAACACCTCCCTGGCGGCAAACGAGCTGATAAGGCCGATACCGATCTTCCAGTCATAACCAAGAGGCCGGATAACTGGTTCTATAGCGTGACCGAGCCTTCCGGCGACGCTGTAGCTTAGTTGCTCGCCGGCCGCTTGTGCTTCTTCTCGCTTTAAAGCTTCACCGGGATCATCGGCTTGAGCTACTTCCGACGTGCTTGACTCAGGTGCGGAGGTGTTACTCGTTTCCGGAAGTCGCGGAAAATTTGCGAGCGCCCAGAGGATTATGGAGATCGTTAGGATGATCGTTCCCGCGCGTTTTACGAACATACCTGCACGCTGGAACACGTTTACGGCGACGACCTTGAAATTTGGCATCCTGTACGGCGGAAGCTCCATTAGCAGCGGCGGGGCGGGGGCTTTAAGGACGGTCCGTTTAAGGAGAAGTGCCACTATTACCGCCGTCACGACGCCCAGGGTGTACATCGAGAGAATCAATAATGCTCCCACCGACAAAAAGCCGAAAAGATATTGCCCTGAAAAGAACGCCCCAATCATCAGGGTGTAGACGGGAAGGCGAGCGGAGCAGCTCATGAACGGGGCGATCATTATCGTTGCAAGACGATCCTTTGGATTTTCAATGGTCCTCATCGCCATAATCCCTGGAATCGCACACGCGAAACTCGAAAGAAGCGGGACGAACGCCTTACCGTGCAGACCGACGCTACGCATTAGCCGATCGAGGATGAAAGCCGCCCGTGCCATGTAGCCGGTGTCCTCAAGAATCGAAATAAACAAGAACAACAGTGCGATCTGCGGGAGAAAAACCAGAACGCCGCCGACTCCGGCAATCACGCCATCCGTGAGCAGATCCGTCAATAGCCCCGGTGGCATTGCGCTTTTTGTAAGGTCGCCTATGGACGCAAAGGTCGAATCAAGCAAATCCATCGGCAGTGACGCCCACGAGAAAATGCTCTGAAAAACGAAAAGAAGGATCGCCACCAAGATCAACGGCCCAAAGATCTTGTGTGTTAAGACGCGGTCGATCCTCTCGGAACGGTTCTCAACTCGGGCCTTTTCCGCGACGACCGACTCCTGCACAACCTCGGAAATCCATGCATATCTGGCCAGGATCCTCCCGTGACCGTTGCCGTCCGCCGATCGGCCGTCCGCTTCAAAAAACGGAAACGGAGATGCTTCCAACGGCTTTCGCGCGACTTGGGATACCGCCTCCGCCAACTCGGTTAGCCCCTTTCGCTCGGAGGCAACGACCGGAACGACTGGGACGCGCAGGAACCGCGACATTTTCTCTAGATCGATATTTATCGCGGCGCTTGTCGCCGAATCGACCATAGTTAGGGCGACGACGAGCGGGATACGGTATTCAAGCAGCTGCGTAACGAGATAAAGATTCCGATCGAGGTTCGTCGCATCCACAGTCACGACGATTACGTCCGGTTTCGAAAGGTCGGCAATTCCCCCCGTCAAAACGTCACGTGCGATTTCCTCGTCGATCGAGAAAGCGTCGAGACTGTATAGGCCGGGAAGATCCACCAGGCGCACCTGTTGCCCCCCGCCGGGAAGTCGCCAGCTGCCCTCCTTGCGTTCGACCGTTACCCCGGCGTAATTCGCGACCTTTTGCCTGAGCCCGGTCAGGGCGTTGAAAAGGGTGGTTTTCCCCGCATTAGGATTGCCCGCGAGTGCGACCGTGACGTCTCTTGCCCCGGCGCCCGCATCTTTCACGGCAACTGCCGTCTGTTCCGATAATGTGGCGTGCATAAAACATGTTCATATGAACAGATATTCAGATGATCTTTCAGAATAGATTATGGTATCTGACCCGTCAAGTCACTTACTGGCTGCATTTATTGCCCCCGAGATTTGGGGAATGTGTATCCGCTTGCAGGGTGAAATCACGCTGGCTACCGCAAAATCCTGAAGTATAATGAAGATCATGAAAATAGTGCTTCTCGCTACAGTTGTTTTGTTAAGTATATTTTCATCCGAGGCTCAGCATATAAGCTCAGGTACGCTCGTTCAGCCGTGCGGAGTAGCGCTCAAAGATGCCCCCGCACTGAGGGGCTATCGACTTGGAATGAACATCGGCGATGTAAGGGGGGACTTTATAACCAGGCGGGCATCGCGTTCAACCGAGGATTACTTAAAAGCCGAATTCGACGATTCAACCTATTATCTAACTTTTGAGAACAAAAAGTTAAAGGTAATCGCGATTTTTTTCAAGACTCTCAGATTCGAGAATCTCGATCTATTCGTAGCACACCTGAACAAAATGCTGAATTTGCCGGGTGCCTGGAAGAAACAATCGTCCGAACAGATAGAGATAGAAAGGCGGATACCGGAGCTTGAGAAAGAATTGTTAACCCTCGCGGCGCTGAGGGAGTTGATGCTTCAGCTACACGGAACGAATTGCCGCGAGGCGAAAAAGCTTGGAAAGGAGATTCCAAAATTAATTCTAGCGAGAGCAAAACTCGAAGAGAAAAGACAGATCGGCCAGAGGCTCGCGTGCGACGGATTTTCCGTCATCGCTTTTATCGATAGCTCGATAGAAAAAAATGTCCCGGCGATTACTCTTTTTACGTCCGACCCCGAAAACGATTTGACACTCAGACCCTGATTCAGAGTCGAGAGGCTAAACGGACCTTCGGATTTTCTTCCGTCCACCCTTCCTGCGTTTCTTCCGTCGCCCCCACGGACTTATAACCTCTGCCTTCTTCGGACGGTTCTCTTTGGACTTAATTCTTCTGGACCCGATCTTGACCATTATCAGGACAGGGCCGAGAAGAATAATCACCAGGAGAAACAACAATCCTAGATGAAATAAAATATGGGGCAAATTCGCCGAGCTGTGATCTATCTCCATTTTCCGGGTCGATTTTGATGGAATGGCACAAGCTGCGCTCGCGTGTGCGTTTTACTCCATCCTTATAGCCTGCTCGACGGCGGCATCCAGTTCCCTCTGAATTGCGGTGTTGAATCCAATAACCTTCTTAACCAGCCTGCCATTACGGTCGAACACGGCGGTCTGAGGAATACTACTGCTCTCGGCAAAGATGAATTGGTTCAAATCGTCATCCGGAAAGGCTATCTGGTAATCGATCCTTGTGCCGGTCACAAATTCCGGAATCTTTGCTCGGTCTTCCGCACCGCCCACGTTGAGGCCGACAACGTGCAAATTCTCCGCGCCGTATTTGGCTATAAGAGAGTTGAGATGCGGGATTTCCTCCCGGCAGGGTCCGCAATATGTCGCCCAGAAATCCAGAATGACGACCTTCCCACGCAGATCCGACAGCTTTTCCACACGACCGTCCTCCCCGGTCCAGCTCATCTCCGCGAGCGGCTTCGTTATCCGCCGCCCGTTGACGGAAACGGGCTGATTCGAAACGGAAACAGGCGCCGCTGCCGGCCGACAGCCCGACAAGAACGCCATAAGGACAAACAGCCCAAGAACTGTCAGATTTTTGGGATCACTTCCGCCCTGCATAAAATCGAAGCGAAGATCTTCTAATCGAACAGTTCCGACAGAAAGCCTCTTCGCTTTTTGTAATGCCCGCCGTGGTGCGAATCCTCCCGCCTGTAAGGGTCGCGAGCCCCCGGCTCCGCTCGAGCCGACAATTCGTCCATCGATCGGTCAATGATCTTGTCCAATTCGCCTCGGTCCAGCCAAACCCCTCGACATTGCGGGCAGTAATCGATCTCGATACCCTGCCGCTCAGACATCACTAAATTAACACTCTGACATGACGGACAATTCATAATCCCATTTACCCCTTTTTTTAATATCCACGGCCGCAGAGCGGCCTTCGGTTACAACCTGTTTGGACCCGTATAGTTCCGCTCGGTTGTTATGAAACTGATTCAAAACGCTCGATCGCTCGCTCGACATAACGCGAAAGATCCAAACCCTTTCGACGTGCGCCTTGCACAGCCTTTTGCCATACAATTTTGTCCAGCCTCAGATTGACATCGACGATCGATGTCGAAGGTCCGACCGTATCGTCTTCGGCCTCCGGCGGCGTGCCAAAATGGCTAACAATGTCTTGGTCGCTGATCCTGTGAATCCCCTTGACGCTGATCGGCGCATCGTCCGGTACATCCTCAGTAGCTAAACGTTTACCTTTTTTCCTAACCATATTCTGAAACTTCCGCAATTCTGAAACTTCCGCGTCATCATGAGAATTTCAGGATCCGCAGGCTGTGCAAGATGACCAGGACAGTCACACCGACATCTGCGAAAATCGCCATCGCAAGGCTGCTCAGGCCGAGGATCGCGAGGATGACAAAGACGAGTTTCGTTGTGATGGCCGCCGTCGTGTTGATCTTGATAGTCTGGATACTTCGCCGGCCGAGACGGACGAGAAACGGAATCAGTTCCAGCCGGTCGTTCATGATTGCGATGCTGGCCGCTTCGATCGCCGCATCCGAGCCGGCCGCACCCATGGCAACGCCGACGCTCGATAAGGCAAGGGCGGGAGCATCGTTCACGCCGTCGCCCACCATTGCCGTCGGCCCATATTTCTGCAAAAGCTCTTTCATCGTGTCGGCTTTGTGTTCAGGCAGCATTTCGGCTTTTACTTCAGTGATCCCGACTTGCCTAGCGACAGCTTGGGCAGGCTCGTGATGATCGCCGGTCATCATCGCGACCTCGACGCCGAGTTCGCGAAGTTCCTTTACCGCAGCTCGGCTCTCAGCCTTAATCTCGTCAGTCAATGCAATCACGCCTTCAACCGAATTGTGACTGCTGATGACGATCGACGTCTTTCCCTCCTTTTGCAGAGCCTCGACGCGGCTGAAGACTTCCTCCTGGACCTCATGTTCCTCTGTAATAAACGGCAGTTTTCCGATGCAGTGGTGCTTGTCATAACAGACTACGCAATCGGCCTTTGCGCCTTTTCCCATGACGGCCTGAAAGTTTTGAACGGCGTGTATGTCAATTTTTTCTTCGTTCGCCGCTGCAACGATCGCGGTCGCCAACGGGTGTTCCGAATAGCTTTCGATCCCGGCGGCGCAGGCAAGCAAATGTTCGCGCGTTGCTTCGCCGAAAGGCAGGACGTCGGTCACTTTTGGTTTGCCATAGGTCAAAGTGCGGGTTTTATCCATCGCCACCGCCTTGATGCGGCCGATCGCTTCGATGTATTTGCCGCCCTTGACGAGCGCGCCACGCGACGAGGCGTTGCCGATCGCCGCGTAAATCGATATCGGCGTGCTGATAACGAGCGCACACGGGCAAGCGATGACGAGGATCGTAATCGCCTGCTCGAACCAGGGATCGAACGGCTGACTAAGGAAAAGGGTCGGAACGATGACGAGCAGCGCGGCCATAACGATGATCGCAGGCGTATAGTAGCCCGCAAAGGTCTCGATGAACTTCTGCGTTTCGGCCTTCGTTTTCGTCGCGGCGAACGTGATATCGATGATCTTCGCCAGCGTCGTGTTTTCAGCCGTTTTCAAAACTTTGGCTTCCAGATAACCCTGCATGTTGAGCGTGCCGGCGAAGACCTTATCTCCGGCATGCTTGTCTTTTGGAAGCGGCTCGCCCGTGATGGGCGACTCGTCGACGTTCGAATAACCCGTGACTACTTCGGCGTCGAGGGCGATCATATCGGAGGGCTTGATGATCAGCGTCTCCCCAACGCTGATGTCTTCAATTTTAGCTTCCTGGTCCTGATTTTCGCGCCGCACGCGAGCGGTTTTCGGGGTACGGTCGACGAGTGCCTGCAGGGCAGATTTGCTCGATTGTATGCCGAAGCTTTCGAGTCTCTCGCCCAATGCGAAAAGCGTCACGACGACCGCCGCCTCCTCATATTCGCCGAGATAAAACGCACCGACGATCGCGATCGTCATCAGCAGGTTGATGCTCCGAAAATTCATCTTCAGGAGAGCCTTTAATCCGTGCCAAAGCGTCCGCCAGCCGACCGCAAGGATCAGTGCGGCGAAAAACGGGAGGGCGATGTCACGTCGCAGCTTGTAGTCGTCCCCCATCAACGACAGAAATTCGAAGACCGCGACGAGGGCGATGCTCGCGACGAGCCAAAGAAATTTTCGGTCCTGCCAGAGACCATGCTTTTTCCCTTCTACTTCGATCGATTCGCTCATCTATATTCAGAAATATCGCCCTCCCCCCCCGGATGCCCTGATCCGGCTAAGATCGGACTGGCGGAGGCTGCCCACAGCCATACATCAAGCGAAAGAATGATCCAGCGTCTGCTCATCGAGCCGTCCGGAATCACCGAGTTCGCCGGTTTAGAAGCGGATTCGGCGGTTTTTTGCCCGCTTCCTTTTGTTTGCCAGGAATTGCCGACTTTGTTTCCGATTCAACCCGGCAGCCTTAAAGTCCTTTTTCGAGTACTTAAACCTTTGCAGCCCGAACTTCACCATCAACGAAATAGCGGAGATGAGGAAAAATGCAACCAAGACCCTTATCCAAAACGAGTCGTCCTTCATCGGTTGTTACCGCTCAATTCCTCATCTATCAGGGAGCGCAGATCGACCTCACTGAACCTGGCGAGCCGCCTTCCATTGACGAAAAATGTCGGCGTCTGCCGCACGCCAAGCGATTGCCCGTCCTTCAAATCGCGTTGGATCTTCGCCTGGTAACGGTTGTCGGCGAGAGCGGCGTCCATTTTGTTCAGGTCGAGCCCCAATTCCATCGCGTATTTTTGGAAGGTCGCCTTGATATCGGGCTGTGGCCCTGAATCCGGTCCGTGTTTCGCTCCCCATTCGGATTGCTTTTGAAACAAGAGTTCCTGCGCCTGCCAATATTTGCCCTGTTCGCCCGCCGTTTCGGTAAAGATGGCGGCCGGCACCGAGTTCGGGTGCAGCGGCATATAGCGAACGACCAGGCGGATTCTCCCCTCGTAGTCCTTTAGGAGCTTCTTGACGATTGGCGAAAAGGCGGCACAGGCCTCGCACTCCGGATCATAAAACTCGACGACCGTAATGGGAGCATTTGCCGCACCCAGAGTCGGGCTGTCGGGGCGCACCAAAGCTTCAGCATTGGCCGTCGGCCGATTCGAGATGGCATTCGCGTGATCCGTTCGTTCTGCACCGAACTGCGGTAGTAACCTGCGCCGATAATGGCAGCGATTACGACGGCGACGGCGGTCACGCCTAAAATTTTCACATCCTTTTTCATATATTTCGACTGTCCTTTCTGGGCTTATAAAAAATCAAACACGCGGCGATCACGATGAATGCCATCAGCGCCATCAGCGGGATTGTGATGAATCCGAGCCATTCGAGTTGCCGCGATGTGCAGGATATGCCCTGCACGCAGGGCGTGATGCTTTCGGGAATAACTCCGTAGTAAAGCAGATTGTGATAGATCGAGATCGCCAAACCGATCAAAACAAGCGGCAAGGCGTAATTCTTCACCCTCGCATCATCCATGACGATCCCGGCCCCAATGACGATGATGAGTGGATACATCGCGATCCGCTGATACCAGCACAGAACGCACGGCGGGAGTTGCATCACCTCACTGAAAATAGGCTGCCGACCGTCGAAACCAAGGCGATAACCCAGGCTGAATATGGCAACATCCTGTTAACGCCGCTTTTCGTTTTCTCCAAATCTTCTTTTGAGCTTTCCATTTCTAGATTGTCGCAATATCACAAATGCGTCTCGTGCCCGGCGAAATCGCCGCGCTCCGTCTGCACGGTGATGTGCGAGATTTTGAACTCCTTGGCGCAATGCTCGTGGACGCGGGACAAAAACGTCTTCGTGCTCAGCGCCTTCGGCCAGCACAACGTGGCCGCTCATCGCGTTCATCCCCGACGTGATCGCCCAGACATGGAGGTCGTGGACCTCGACGACGCCCTCGAGTTTTTCGAGACTTTCGCGCAAGGCCGCGATATTTACGTCCGAAGGAGTTCCCTCAAGAAGCACACCGACGGCATCTTTCAGAAGCGCCCAAGTGCGTGGAAGTATAAAGAGCCCGATTCCCGCCGAAATGAGCGGATCGGCATAGTACCAACTTGTCGTCAGCATGATCAAACCGGCAACTATCACGCCGATCGACGTGAGCATGTCGGATAAGACCTCAAAATATGCGCCCTTCATATTGAGACTTTCTTTCGAGCCGGCGTACAGGATTCGCATTCCCACGAGGTTTATTACGAGGCCAATACCCGCGACGGCCAGCATTCCAATACTTTCGACTTCCGGCGGGTTGACGAAACGAAGGTAAGCCTCGTAAAGAATGTAAAGGGAGATGCCGATCAGAACGACCGCATTAGTTAGTGCCGCGAGGATCTCGATCCGATAATAGCCGTACGTTCTTTCGGGCGTAGCTGGCTTTTCCGCGAACCAGATCGCGAGGCGGGCGAGCGCCAGCCCTGCAACATCCGTCAGCATGTGTCCTGCATCGGCCAACAGCGCGAGACTGTTAAACCAGAATCCGCCCACGACCTCCGCGACCAGATAGGTCGAAGTCAGGGCCAAGACAATAGTCAGGTTCCTTTTGTTTTTCCCTGCGGCTGATCCCGCTGCGTGCGCGTGTCCCATAGTTATTTACTCTTCAACAACTTCTCCGCAGTTTGCTATCGTTTTTCCCGAGAGGCGCAATAGTCCCCACCATGCGAGCGGCGCAAGCACCCCCACGCTCGCCATACCCGGGAAATATCCGTACGGCTCATTGGTGAACAAAGGGAAGACAAAGTGAGCCAGCTCCGTGATCCCCATCGACGCGAAAAGCGTCCAAGCAAGGTAGTAGCCGAAATCGTAGCCGCGCCGGATCAGGAACGGGGTGATTAGCCATGCGCCGACAGGCAGAATCAACAGCCCGATGATCAAAAGGGGAGTTACCTCGGGGACCGGAACGCTGGTGATGTTTTCCGAGAGGACCTCAAAAAAGTCGGTGATATTTTCCTCCACCTTGTGCAGAAGTATAAAGGCCAAAAAGGTCGCCCAAAAAGGGACCCTGATAGTTGAGTAAGGGACGTTTGCCGGTACGAGCACCCAAAGGAGAAAGCCCCCGAGATATCCGATTAGAAAGAGGATGGATACCAGCGGGCCCAGATACACATATCCAAGCGCCGGGATTGCCAGGGTAAATACTATCGCTACAATTATTGTCGAACCCCGCTTGTTCATATTGATGGTCCACTTCGCTGGTCGAAATACTCGGGGTCGTTCCTGGACGTTCACGTTTCGAGCCGGACTGTCGACATCGGGCCAGGCCCCATCAAAGATGCTCCCGCATTACTGCGTACCATCCCGTTTACTTCTTTTCTTGGGCTTCCGCTCGGCGCGTCTGGTAAACCAGGCTGCTGTAAGCAGCACGGAGACGAGGATCAAAATCGCTCCCATGATAAAGAGAAATGCGGAGTGTTCCTCGAGGAGATGAAGAAGATTTGTCTCCTGCATAAGCCTTATCGCAAAGAGCGACCGCTTAAATTAGTGTTACATCCTCCAACGGCAGCACAAATATGATCCCGTCCCCCCTCTTACCGGTATGAGCATGCTCACTTATCGTCGCAACAATTCGCTCCACCATTTCGTCGGGAGCGACAATTTCGACCTGCTTCGTTTCGTGCAACGGATTGAGCATATCGTCTCGCGAGTACTCCAATCGCTGGCCGAATCCCCGGGCCTCGATGAAGGTCGCTCCCGGGAAGCCTTCAATATCTTCCAGCGCGACTACAATTCTGTCGATCAGAAACGGACGAACAACGGCGATAATCAGCTTCATAAGTTTTACGCTTTTGCCTCCACTTCGGGGTCGCGTTCAAACCACGCGTAAAGCATCGGTAGGAAGAGCAATTTCAGAACCGTCGAGAGGACCAGCCCTCCGATAACCACCGTTGCCAGGGGGCGCTGCACCTCGGCACCCGCGCTCGTCGCGATCGCCATCGGAACGAATCCGAGCGTGGCTACCAGAGCGGTCATCAGGATCGGACGAAGTCGCGCCTCAGCACCCTCGCGCACGGCATCCATAACGTTCTTTCCTTCTCGTCTCAACTGGTTGATGTAGGAAACCATCACCACACCGTCAAGTACGGCCACGCCGAAAAGAGCGATAAAGCCGACACCGGCCGAGATCGAAAACGGCAAACCCCGCAGCCACAGCGCGAGGATCCCGCCGATCGCTGCGAGCGGGATACTGGTGTAGATCAAAACCGCCTGCCTCACGGAATTGAACGTCGTGAACAACAAAACAAAGATCAGGAAAAGAGCGATCGGCACCACTATCATGAGCCGCGAGGTGGCGCGCTCGAGGTTCTCGAATTGTCCGCCCCATTTCAAATAGTACCCTGGCGGAAGTTTGACTTCCTTTTCGATCCGCTGTTGGGCTTCAGCGACAAACGAGCCGATATCGCGGCCGCGGACATTAAGTTCTACGCCGATGCGCCGGCGCGTGTCCTCCCGCGAGATCTGCGCCGCAGCGTCGATCAACTTGATATCGGCTACCTGCGAGAGCGGGACTCGTGATCCATTCGGGGAGGTCAACAACAGGCTTTTTATCGCTTCAATGTTCCTGCCGGCATCCTCGTTAAGCCTCACGACGAGGTTGAAACGCTGCTCGCCCTCATAAACAAGGCCGGCCTGTTTCCCGGCGACAACCGATTCGATCAGGTCATTCACGTCCTCGACGTTAAGACCGTAGCGGGCGATCGCCGCACGGTCGGGTTTGATCTGTAACTGTGGCAGGCCGCTTGTTGCCTCCGCCTTAACATCTTCAGCGCCAGATACTTTTGAGACGGCTCGGACGATCTCGTCACCTTTTTCCTTGAGCGTGTCGAGGTCGTCTCCGAAGAGCTTGATGGCCACATCGGAGCGAACGCCCGAGATCAGCTCGGAAACGCGAAGTTCGATCGGCTGAGAAAAACTGAAGATCGCTTCGGGCACTTTCTGTTCGAGTTCCTTCGACATTTTTTCGACCAGTTCTTCGCGCGTTTCGGCCGTTGTCCATTCGTCGTGCGGTTTGAGCTCGATGTACACGTCAGTGAGATCGACGCCCATCGGGTCGGTTGCTACTTCGGCTCGCCCCGTCTTAGATATGACTTTATTAACCTCGGGAAATTCGCGAAGAACCTTTTCGGCTTTTGTTGCGGTCGCGAGCGATTCCGTGATTGAAACACTCGGCAACCGCTGGATCTGCACGGCGAGCGAACCTTCATCAAGCCGCGGGATGAACTCCGCACCCAGGAAAGGAAATAAGGCAAAACTTGCCAGGACCATGGCCGTTGTCACGGCAAGCGTCTGCCATCGATTCTGCAATACGAAATCAAGCGCCGGAACATATGCTTTCTTCGCCCAGCGGATCAGGAAGCTTTCGGATTCGGAAACGTGGCCTCGAAGGATATAAGTCATCGCCGCCGGGACGTAAGTCAGCGAGAGGATCAACGCCCCGATCAGAGCGAACACGACGGTCAGGGCCATCGGGATGAACATCTTTCCCTCGATACCTGAGAGACTCAAGATCGGCAGATAAACGATCGTGATGATCGCTACCGCGAAAACAACGGGGCGGCCGACTTCGAGGCAGGCCTCGAGGATAGTGCGTTCGGGCGGTTCATGCGAATGTTCATGCTGCGCTTCGGCACGCCGGCGGACGGCATTCTCTACAACGATGACCGCGCCGTCCACGATCAGGCCGAAGTCGATCGAACCCAGACTCATAAGGTTCCCTGATACGTTGAATATCCGCATCATGATCGCGGCGAAAAGCATTGAGAGCGGGATGACCGTCGCCACCAGAAGGGCGCCGCGCCAATTCCCCAGGAGTAAAATCAGAACTACGATGACGAGAATGGCCCCCTCAACAAGGTTCTTCGCGACGGTATAGATCGTCCGGTCGACGAGCTCCGTTCGGTCGTAGAAGGGCAATAGCTCTACACCTTGTGGCAGAGATTTTCTGATCTGCTCTACGCGTTCCTTGACACGCTCTACGACGGTGCGCGAGTTCTCGCCCTTGAGCATCAGCACGATCCCGGCCACGATCTCGCCTTCGCCGTTCGCTGTCACCGCCCCCTGGCGGACGGTTGCTCCTTGAACAACCTCGGCCAGATCGCGAACGTACACCGGAACGCCTTCCTTACCCGTTTTGACAACGATGTTCGCGATGTCGTCTGGTTTTTCGACCAAACCGATTCCGCGCAGGAGATACTGCTCCGAACCTTTTTCGATGTAAGCACCGCCGACGTTCGCGTTATTGCGGGCGACGGCCTCGTAAACATCGCGAAGGGTCAAGCCATAGGACTGGAGTTTATTTGGATCGAGCCTGACCTGGTACTGTTTCTCCTTGCCGCCAAAACTGTTGATCTCGGTCGCTCCGGGCACACCGAGAAGCTGGCGCCGGACATTCCAGTCCTGAATCGTGCGGAGCGCCGTAGCGTCATAGCTGCCATCGGACGACTTAAGCTCGTACTGGTAGATCTCGCCCAGTCCGGTGGAGATTGGCCCCATTTCCGGTGAGCCGATGTTTTCTGGGATCTGCTCGCGCGCATCTGCGAGACGTTCAAGAACGAGCTGGCGGGCGAAATATGTATCGACCGAGTCATCGAAAACAACGGTAACAGCCGAAAGTCCAAATTTTGAGACAGAACGGATCTCGACAATGTCAGGCAGACCGGACATCGAGACTTCGACGGGGAAAGTTATCTGGCGCTCGATCTCGAGAGGTGCAAGGCTCGGCGCAGCCGTTAAAACTTGAACCTGAACGTTGGTAACGTCCGGAACGGCGTCGATCGGCAGATTTTTCAAACTATAAAAACCCGCCGCCGCCATGATCGCGACCATCAACAGAACGATCAAACGGTTCGAAACGGAGAAACGAATTAATGCGTCAATCATAAAATGTCAGATATACTGCTTCTTAACCAACGAATCCAAACTTGAGTGTCTTTGCTCGCTACTCCTCACCCAATTCGCCTTTCTGAAGCTGCGTCTTCAGTACGAAACTGCCCTTTGTTACAACCTTTTCACCTAACTGCAGGCCGGCTCGAATACGCGTGTAGCCCTCGATCTCGCCTCCTGCTTCAACCTCGCGGACTTCGAAAGCACCCGGTTCGTTTTCTTTTGGGACGAATACAACCGTTTTTTCACCGACTCGCTGTATGGCGTCGGACTTAACGACAAGTTCTTCGCCTGTCGCAGAGCTGGTTCCGGTCTGAAAACCGACCTCGACAAACATTCCGGGGCGAAGCCTCTCACCGGGATTATCAACGGCCAGGCGCACTTTGGCGGTTCGCGTGTCTTCGTTGATGCCCGGATCGATGTAGGTTACGCGGGCGTTGATCGTTTGCTCGCCTAATGCGGTCGTTTTGACTGAGGCGACAGAACCGATGTTGATCAGCCCGAGCTGCTGCTGGGGAACATTTGCCGTGATCCAGACCGACGAAATGTTGGAGAGCGTAAACATCTGTTGACCGGCCTGCACGCCCGAACCTGCATTGAGAAGGCGCTCGGAAACCGTACCGGACAAGGGAGCCCTAACAGGGACGCGAATAATGTTGTGTGCGCCTTCGTCGCCAACATCGACATTAATGCCAAGCGCTGATAGAGCTCGGCGCTGGTGGTTGACATCGATCTGAGCGGTCTTTACCTCTGCTTCAGCTTCCTGGATCTCTTTGTTGAGCGGTATGTTGCGTTGAAAGTCATAGTCGGCCTGTGCGGTTTTGTAGGCGGTTTCGGCTGCGATCAGATCTTTACCCGCGCCTGCGCCAAGTTCGATCAGGGTCCGGGTCCGCTTCAGAGTTGCTTCGGCTTCGTCCAGTCGAGCCTTCGCTTGCAGGATATTGACCCGATTTTCCGCACGCCGAATGCGATCGAGATTCTTGCGGGCTATGTCGAGCCGGTTTTCGGCCTCATGGAACTTGCCGTATGCTTCCGTGACCTCGGTGCTGGCGATACTGGCCAGCACCTGGCCAGCAGAGACTCGATCGCCGATCGCAACGAATACCTGTTCAACCCTGCCCGCTACTAACGGCGAAACGGCTTGCGTTCGTTGTGGGTCCGCTTCCACCGATCCGGTAACATCCAGAAGCGCGACTGCCGGCCGCTGAGTTACGGCTTCCGTTTCGATTCCGGCAGCCGCAAGCGTCTCGGGATCGAGTCGAACCTCTCTGCCCTCCTCGCCCGCCGTGTGTCCTTCTTCTTTTTTTTCGCCGGTTTCGAGCTGGACATCTGTGCTCGATTTTCTGGTTGCCATCCATGCGAAGCCGATTATCGCGATAAGAACCACGGTCACGCCGGCCAGGATCCAGGCAAACATCTTTCTTGGTTTAACCTCGCGGGATTCGCCTTCGTTGCGCTCGTCTTCGCGGTCGCCAAGGTTCGCCTCAAGCCGGTTCAATTCCGCTTCATCGCGTTGATGATGACCGCTCTCGTCGTTGATAACTGATTCTTTCATTTCCATTTCTTCTCTATTTCCTGTTGATTGTGCAGATTTCATTTTGGCTGAGGCAAAAGCGTGCCGGCACCCAATGCGATGTTTAGGTCGGCTTGGGCGCGGTAGCGTTCCGTCAAGGCTTCGGTAAGATCGCGTGTCGCGTCGAGTAGGCGGCGTTGCTCTGTAATCAGATCTGTGATGGTTATCTGACCGAGCTCGTAGACCTTCCGGAATGTGGCAACGTTCTCCGTCGAGCGGGGAATGGCTGCCGTTTGGAGGGTCGAAACCGCCCTGCTCGCGGCATCGTATCGCTGATAGGCCGCTAGTATCTCGCTTCTCACAACTCTTTCGGCGAATTCCCGTCTTGTTTGGGCCTGTTTTATTGCAATTTCAGCCTCGGCCCTCGCCCCCTGCTTTCGATCAAAAACGGGCAGGCCGATCGCCACACCGAATGTCAGGCTCCGGTCGCGCTGTGAGAACGGTTGGGTGGGATCGTCGATCACCGACCGTCCCTGTGTGTAGCGAGTATATGCGGTGAAATCCGGCCGACTTTCGGCCCTCACCAGGCGGAGCCCGGCGGTAGCAACCTGCTCTTCCATTTTGGCAAGCAGGATGTCGGGCCGGGTGCGAAGGCCAATGTCCACAGCCGCCTCCCTTGTCTGAGGCAATGTCGGCAAAACAGCGGCATCTATTTGCTCTCGAAGTCGGAGGATGTCCTCGAACGGCATCCCGCTGAGGAGTTTCAGCTGGGTTAGTGCAGCCTGCAGTTTCCCCTCCGCCAATTGACGACGGGACCGAAGCCGTTCGACTTCCGCCTGCAGTAGATTCAGTTCAAGGGGTGGTGACTCGCCTTGATTTACGCGAATCTGAACGAAGCGCGTAGTTTGCAGATCAAGTTCGAGCAGTTTTTCGGTCGCTTCGAGTTCGCGCAGGGACGCCAGCGCCTCGGCGTAGTTGGTCAGGATGCTCGCTACAAGAGCACGTTCACGGTTTCGCACGTCCGCTTCGCTCGCTTCGATGGCGATCTGCGCGGCGTTAACGCGTGCGGATCGTCTGCCGTAAAGTTCGATCGGCAGTGAAAACCCGGCAGTGAATTGTCCCTCGCCGGGACTCCCGACAAACCGCCCGGACTCCTGTTCGAATTCGAGCGTCGGATTCGGGCGGAGGCGTGCCTGCCTCAGTCTAGCCTTTGCTTTTTCGATTTCAAGCCGCGCCGCCGAAATGTCCTGGTTCGACCGCATTGCGCGATCGATCAGTTCGTTGATCGAGACTCCATCCTGCGGGTCGTAATATGAGGGCAGCACAGAATCGAGGATCGGTTTCGATGGCGAGTTAGCGACAACCGCATCGCTCGGTTCATTCTTAGCCGTCAGCTGAGCGTCCTGGCCGCGGGGCACCGTCGCGCTTACCGCAACCAGGCAGAGCGCGACGCACCAGCGACGCACGTTAATTCTTGAAAACATTTCTATTTTTCCTAATCAAAACCTTGTTCAGTCGAGTTTTCTGCCGAAGTGAAAGGACATTGAAGATGGCCGGGCGCAAGCCGGGCGTATCGGATTTCTTTCACACGAGCGTGCTTACCGAGGATCGATTAGGAAAATTTTGGCGGCTGGTAGTGAGGTGAAGGATGGGAATCCGGATATAGATTCCTATTCGAGAAATTGGATGTGGATGCGATGCGATTAGCTCGCCGCTTGGCGACGGGAGCTAATTTAACAGCTACCGTTGTGTGCGAGCAGCAGCAAAAACAGGCATCGTCCGATAGCGGAGTATCGCCCGATCGTCTCTCGTCTGGCGGTCGGGAAATTCGAACAAAGCGGTCCTCGCCTCTCGGGGAGTCTGGAGGGGCACTCACGCTTTCGAATCTAACCTTTGCAGCATAAGGTGGGATCCCGAGAGCTTCGTTGCCGCAATAGGTTTGCAGCAGGGAGATATCTAAAAGGGCGTACGCGACGAAAAACGCGGCGAGCAGCTTTACTACTCGTCGCTTCCAAACCAAGCCATGCGTGCTACGATGCGACTCCATCAAAAAGATGACTTTACCAACTCCGAGAGTTGTTGGCAAGCTCTTGTGGTTCAGACGCAAGGACCGGAACCCACGCTGAAGATATTTCGAAGTCCCGCCCTTCAGGTTGTCTGCAACTTCTTGAGTTCGGAGGCCACCCGAAAACAGTGCCCTCAGGTAGGCGACATCAAAACGAGCAGCCGAACCTTAGCTTTGTCAGCATTAAATCGTGCACGAAACGCGTTCATGTCGGATGAATAACCCGTGCCGCCGTGAACTGATACGCGACCAAACCGGCGAGGGCGACCAAAAGAACCCCTGCGGCAACAAAAATTATTCTCTTTCGAGTCATAACATCTCCTCAGCCGCAACATGCGCCGCTTGTTTTCGGCGGGCATTGTAACGAACCGTAGGAACAGAAAACACAGCAATCCCCCGCCAACGGTTTCAGGAGTGTTTTACAGTTTTCGCATTCGTAAAAGAAGACGCACGAGTGCGTCGCATCTCCTCCTCTTTCTGAAAACCGCACTTCGGACAAGTGACAGTGGAATAGCTTAATGTCTCCGTCATTTCACGCATTTGTCCGCACACCTCCGAGCTTCGATGGAATTCCAAACCGCGACGACCAGCAGTCCGGCCAGGCCGCCGTACAAGGACCTTACATCCATGTTCGTATTTAACGAATACAAAACAGCCACGGTTGAGAGAATGCCAAGCAGGAGAGGAATGATCTTCCTATGATTGCGAAACGCGATAACGCTGCCAACTAACGCGACGATCACTAAAATCTGCATCGCGTACAAAATGTACCGCTCATATGGAGCGAGAAAGCTCAGTCCAAGGATCGAACCGATCAGACTGAGAAAAGGAAAACAGCACGGAACAGCCGCTCCGGCAATAACCGCGCCGATAGAACCGACTTTATCAAGAACATTTGTTGCCATAGTTAAGCTCTCTCCGCGTGAGCGATTTCGATAACGACCGGACACTCTGCAGAATCAGGATACCTTTTGAGTTCCTCCTCGCATTCGGCGAGATAGCGCGTCAGCTTGTCATGAAACTCGTGCATCGACTTCAGCCGCGCATCGAGTTCAGTGAGTTTCGCGTCGAGCAGGTCGCGGACACGACGGCATTCACTTGAGCCGTTCGTTGACAGAAGATTGCTTATTTCATCAAGAGAAAATCCCAAATCCTGCGCTTGTTTGATGAAAAGCACACGATCTATCGTTTCAGAGTTGAAAATCCGATAACCGCCTGGGGTCCGGGGTGCAGCGGGCAAGAGATTTCGGCGCTCGTAATACCGCACCGTATCGATGCTGACACCGGAACGCTCAGCTACTTCGCCAATACGAAAACTATTCCCCATCCGCAACAATCTTACACCCTAGACCTAACTCCAGGGTCAAGTGTCACTTGAAGTTCTATTTCTTCATAGGTCCAATCCGTTTTGGGCCGAGCATGTCACAGTGCCCGCACGCTTTGATTTCGGGTAAATACACTGTGAAATCAGTGCCAATCGCCGTGAAACAAGCTGCAGATATCAAAAGGGGAGCGAATCAACTGAACTTTGAAGGCCGAATCGAAGCCGCTTCAATAAACCAGACTGCGGCAATGGAAGCGGCCCGCCTGCGGATGGTATCGACAGTTGTCACGGGATTCTTTAGGGATATGGACAGGCGACTAGAGGAAATGAAGCCGAAATACTGAGACGGCTGCTCCATGTTACAGGTGCTCGACTAGTGACAGTCGTCGCAAGTTTCTCCTTGCCACGCCTCCACGCCCTCCTTGGCGATAATGGGGGCCATAACAAGGGCTGCGACCGGATCGGCCCACCACCAGCCGAAAAGAGCATTTAGGCCCAGGCCGCCGAGTAAGATCGCTGAAAGATAGGTACAAATATCGGTTTGACGGGAATCGGCACGCATCGCACGGCTGTTCAGTTTGTTCGCCACCTTGCGTTTTTCCCTCGCGAGCCAGGGCATGACGATGAGCGACAGGGCGGCTATACCAATTCCGATATAACTTGCTTCAGGAGGTTCAAAGAACCACAAAGATTTGACTGCGTCAAATCCGACATAAACAGCAAGGGCCCAAAAACTGACTCCAACAAGTTTAAGCGCGATTTGTTCGCGGTGTTCGCCTGATACAAGCCGCCAGAGAATGATCGCACCTGACGAAACCTCGATCACCGAATCAACACCAAAACCGACGAGCGCGATGCTCCCAGCGAGGATTCCGGCACCGACCGCAATAACTCCTTCGAGCGAGTTCCAGATTATCGTAAGGTATTCCAGGCGGCGCCCCCGACGAACCGGATCAAACGCTACGCTGACCTCGGAACCAGCCGAGGGTTCATTTTGATTTATTTCTTCGTTCACTCCGTCTACCTATCCAATAGCCGACCATAAGAAACAGGCCGGTAATTAGGAGAGCACCGATCAAAAACAACACTATCTGATGCGTTTCGAGGAGGTGAAGAATATCCGTTTCTTTTTCCATTGATGTCATCCTTTTGCCAAAAGACGATAGCAAAGTATTGGATTCGCTAAAGATGAGCTTCGTGGCACGAAAACTCGATTCGCTCCGTCTGGGCCGTTACGTGCGCAATCTTGAAGTCCTTTGTGCAGCGCTCGTGGACGCGAGTAAGGACATCGTCGTGTTCAGCACCCTTCGCAAGAACTGCGTGGACACTAAGAGCATTGACGCCTGAGGTCAGAGACCAAACGTGAAGATCATGTATCTCTTCAACCCCTTCCAGTTCCGAAAGGCGTTCGCGTAATGCTGCGATGTTCACGTCCGACGGCGTGCCTTCCAGCAAGACACCGACGGCATCCTTTAGCAGTGCCCAAGTTCGCGGGAATATGAACAGGCCGATGCCGGCAGATATAATCGGATCTGCGTAATACCAGCCGGTTGTTAGCATTATTGTACCAGCAACAATCACACCGACCGACGTGAGCATATCGGAAAGAACCTCGAAATACGCGCCCTTCTTATTCAGGCTTTCCTTGGAGCCGGCGCGGAGAATGAAAACGCCCGCGAGATTTATTGCCAAACCGATTCCGGCGATAATGAGCATCGTTCCACTTTGTACTTCGGGCGGATTACGGACTCGCTCGTACGCTTCGTAGAGAATGTACAGCGAGATTCCTATCAGAACGACGGCGTTTGTAAGGGCCGCGAGAATCTCGACGCGGTAATACCCGTAAGTTCTCTCCGGCGTGGCTGGACGCTCCGCAAACTTAATGGCTAGCAGCGCAAGACCCAAGCCGCCGACATCGGTAAGCATGTAGGCGTGCTTTTTTATCGTCGATTCCTGCCGCTTATCCATTCTTCAATGGATGCGGTGAAAAGTGACAGTTGTCAATACAAAATGTCACAATGCACCACTGAAGCCACTGGTCTCCGGGAAAACAGGCTGTAGACAGTAATAGGGATACTGAAGATCGGAATGACAGCCACTGGATTCAGAAGGGTTTCAAGCAAACGCCCGTGCTGCGTCTGCGGGAAACCTGATTGGTGCAGCACGACCGCTACCGAGACGATATCGTTCTGCGCCCGTTCTACTCTAAACGCCGATCGCGTCAGCAGGTATGGCTGGGGAGTATTTTACCATCAGGATTCCGGTTTTGATCTCA
Organism: Acidobacteria bacterium OLB17; assembly: GCA_001567505.1. GTDB lineage: Bacteria > Acidobacteriota > Blastocatellia > Pyrinomonadales > Pyrinomonadaceae > OLB17. The sequence continues at coordinate 91,652 of LLEU01000064.1, forward strand.
ACTTCAACCGAATCTTCTATGGACCTTCGAAGCGGAAGAAGACGCAGGTTTCAAAGCCTCTCGCTCCGCCCGCGATCCGGGATAGGGTCTATCGGAAGCTGACAGAGTTATCGCCGGCGGCTTCCAACTACGAGATCGTGAACGGACGAGGCGGTCTGTTGGAAAGGGGGCTAGACGATCTCTCTTTGTACGGAAGCCTTCCACGAATGGTAAATGAGCGGCGGGTATTGGTTGAGCGGCTCGTCGAAGAGCTGGCAAAGGAAGGAGTTCACTCCTTTGAGGGGATACCAGGATTCTGGAGAGATTCGAGCGGGTTATTGCACCTCTGGAGCGAGCACGATTCGTTCGATGACTTGATGCTTATCCCGTTCGTTGGATCTGACGGCCTAATTCGAGCCTGTCAGATACGGTTCATGCGGTTTGTGCCCAACAAGTCGGGGCGGTACGTGTGGCTATCGTCCTCGAAGGAGAGAAGCGGCTGCGGCCCTGGTGCTCCATTGCATCACGCCTATCCTTATTCGCGGTCAGCTAAGCCGGTTTTAGTTACGGAAGGAGCACTAAAGGCGGCAGTGGTTCAAAAGTTCTTGCCCGACAAATACGTTGTTGGAAACAGCGGTGTTGCGACCTCACACCGGGAGATCGTCGAAACCGCTCGCGGAAAGATTCTAGAGATCGCCTTCGACAACGACAGTTTTACCAATCCACATGTTGCACGAGCGCTCGCGGCCTTGTTGCGATTTCGGCTCGCTGATCGAAGGTCCTTCGGTTACGACAACGATGTTAGGGTCCTCACCTGGGACAGATCCATCAAGGGTGTAGACGAGGCACTGCTTTCAGGTCATCGACCGGGCTCGTTAACGATTGCGGAATGGCTAAAAGGACTTACACCGGAATGTCTCGAACAGGCGAACCGACAACTGTCTCTGGCATAGTGGCAATAAACAAGCGGCTGGCAGAAAGTATGATGTGCCAATCTGCCGAACGCTCGAGCATTCCTTCAGGCTTGATCGAACAGATCGCGTCGATCATCGATTCGGGAGGAAAGTTAAACAATCGTGAGCTGCTGACGATCTGTCGCGACTGGGGGGTAGATGGCCTAGCGACCGATCCGCATCTATGTCATGAGATCGCGGAAACAGCAATTAATTACCTCATAGCGACAAAGTACGGGAAACCGCTGTTGTCTTCGGACGATCCCCGCAGAGCGTGCACTGAAATACTTAGACCGCTGCAACAAAGTCTGCCGACGCAATCGTGGCGGAGTACAACTCAGGTAACTTATCAGCAGTTTTCCACGCCAGCACCGATCGCTTATTTAGCCGCGCACCTGATGAATCTGAACGGCAGTGACACCGTGCTCGAACCATCGTGCGGTACCGGCAGTCTTGCCGTTTGGGCAAAAGCCGCAGGAGCTATTGCTGTAACGAACGAAATCGATCCAAGGAGACGGCAGCTTGCCGGACTTCTCGGCTTCGATCCGACCGGTCACGATGCGGAATTCATCGATGACTTCTTGCCGGAGAGCATTGCCCCGAACGCTGTTTTGATCAATCCGCCATTCTCTTCGAGCGGCGGCCGTGTGGAACGGAACCGGAATAAGTTCGGGTTCCGACATGTCGAATCCGCTCTTCGCCGTCTCGCATGCGGCGGCAGGTTCGCGGTCATCCTTGGCGAGGGCGGATCACCCGGAAGCGTTTCGGGAAGGCGGTTTTGGGAATCGATCTCGCCCGGCATCCGAGTTGCCAGATCTATCAGCCTTCCAGGTCGCGAGTACCACCGCAACGGCACAACCGTGGGCGTAACTTTGATTGTCGGTCGGAAGGTCTTACTTCACGAGGGGGAAGGTTATGTCGAGTGTGACCGCCATCAGAGCTTCGACAACGTCGAAGAAGCTTTCGAGTCGATCAGATCCGAATAGACATGAATTACCAGGAACTTCACGAAGCCGTAAAGAACGGCTCGATCATTGGCGCCGTAGGTACTAACGGGAGGAAAGATCGGTTCTTTATCTCGGACAATGGCAGCCTGTGCCGGTTCAAACCGCGCAGCAGCGACGCGGTTACTGCGTGTGCGAATCCGATCTTGTTCGCTACACGCAATTTATACATCCCGGTCCTCCACTGACCGGCGAAGAGAAACTCCGAAAAGAATACCGCATCATCGAAAAATACAAGCGGATGGCGGGCGAGGCGGGTTTTACGAATCCGTTCATTCGCGACTGCCTGGAGCTTCCGGATTTCGATGCGTGGAGAAACGACGTTGTCGAGCCGAACTCCTGGGAAAAAGATAAAACCCTGCGGCCGAAAACCCTGTACGAGCTGCACTTAACGACCGGTACCAATATCGATGGCAAGGTGATCTCGCTGAATAGGATCGCCAAGAAGTACCCGCGTGAGATCGAACGGCTTCGCGAATCTATCCGAAGCAAGTCAGCCGGCGCATTTATCACCGGCCGTTGGGCGAAATTCGCCGGGTACGACATCTCGCTCGAAACCGAATTCAACGCGGAGACCGGGGACTTTCGCGGTTTCTTATCGCTGGAATACGCGGGTTGCGGCAACGGCTACTATTACCTGCTAATCAACGACGAGAACTTCATCGGCTACGACGTTGATTGAAGGGATTCTCCCGGCCTTCAATTTCAACCTATTAATCACTCAAAAATGCTATCAAGTTATCAGCAATCGGCGGGCACAGCCCCGTCGTTTTCAGCGACAGCGGCGGCCACTGTGCCCATGGAGGCGAGCGAGGCTGATACCACCGATCGGATATTGGCGTACGCTCCTCGGTTCGTTGTCGGTGGAGCAGCACATCCCGGCGTCATAGTCGAACCGCCCGGGCTTGCGAATGTTGAGCCCCCGCCGATCACCTACCGTCCTCACCTTCCAAAAGAACTTTGTACCAGCGGGAAACTCTCGGCGATGCAGATCGAGAGGATCATTTACGGGGGACAAGCACACGGGCAAAGGCTCGCGGACGGCTCACGTGCCGGCATTAGTATCGGCGACGGAACCGGGACGGGAAAGACAGCCACGCTTGCAGGAATAATCCTCGACAACTGGTTTCAACACAGAAGGCGTGCCGTTTGGTTCTCGGTCAAGTCCGACCTGATCGAGGCTGTTTCCGACGAATTCGCGAGGCTTGGTCTGACGCCGCCGATAAGGCTCATAAACGACTATCCGACCGACGGCGAGATCGACATTGGCGATGGAATAGTTTTCTGCACATATCGATCTCTGATCGCCCGCTCAAGATCGGGCAATCGGCGAATTGACCAACTGATCTGCTGGCTTGGAACCGAAGGAGTGGTGATCTTCGATGAGGGCCATAAAGCCAAGTATGCCTTCGCGGACGACCGAGGCAAATCGACGCAGACCGGAGCAGCGGTAGTTGAAATCCAAGACCCTGAGAAGTATCCGAATTTCAGAGTCGTATATTCGTCGGCGACGTCCGCAGGAGAAGTAAGGCACCTCGCATATATGTCCCGCCTCGGCCTTTGGGGAGAGGGAACGAATTTCCCATTGGGATTCGAGCAGTTCGCGGAGGAGATCGAATCAGGCGGCGTGGGTGCTTTGGAGATGGTCTGCCGCGACCTGAAGGCGATGGGCCGGTATTTTTGCGGGAACCTGAGTATGGGAACCGATCCGGAGTCCGGACTCGCCGTTGAGTTTAGAGAGGTGATCCATAAGCTTACACCAGCACAGCGCTGGATGTACGACAACATGGCCCAAGGCTGGCAGGAGGTCTTTAGAAATATCCATCGTGCACTAGATCTCACGAACTCCGGCAAAGCGACGCGGGCCCAAGCCGTGAATCAGTTCTGGGCGGAGCATCAGCGATGCTTTAGAAATCTCATCACCGCGTTCAAGGTGCCGACTCTCATCTGCGAGATCGAAAATGCTCTGGGACGAAAAGAGTCTGTCGTAGTCTCCATTACAGGGACGGGCGAAAGCCAGACAAAGAAACAGATAGAACGTGCCGCGGATCAGGACGAGGCGATTGACAGGCTGGACTTTAGCCCACGCGAAACACTTACTCGTCTGGTTGCGAACTGCTTCCCAATAGCATGTTTTCAGGAGAGGACCAACCCGTACAGCGGAACCATCGAATATATTCCTGTTCTCGATGCCGATGGCAATAAGGTCGAGAGCCGGGCGGCTTTGCAGCTGAGGGCCGAACTGCTTGATAAACTCTCGGTTCTTGAAGTGCCGGAGCATCCACTCGATCAACTCGTCAACTACTTCGGCGTGGAGAACGTAGCGGAGATGACCGGCCGGAAGAAACGTCTGATCCGAACAACTTCGGGCACGCTTGAATATAGGCCCCGACAGCTCCCGGGAGTTCCATCAAAACTGATAAACCTACACGAGAAGAACGCATTCCAGAACGGTAATAAACGGATCGCGATCATGTCGGAGGTCGCATCAACCGGCGACAGCTTCATGCCGGAAAACAGGTCGGCAACAAACAAAGGCGTCTCCATATTGCTGCAGAGCTTAAATGGTCCGCCGACAAGCAGGTTCAGGACTTCGGACGCACACACCGAACGGGGCAGGTGGCGCCGCCGGTTTATCTGCTTGTCTTCACGGAACTCGGCGGTGAGAAAAGGTTCTCAGCGACGATCGCCCGGAGGCTCGGGAACATGGGTGCCCTTACGAAAGGTGACAGGCGAGCTGAGAAGGCGGGCAATCTCGACAAGTACAATCTCGAGTCCAAGGAAGGCCGCTCGGCATTGAACGTCGTGCTCACAAGCATCATGCGCGGCTGTGAGATAGAGGTGCTCGAAGATCCAAAGCAGGCTCTCAGGGATATGGGGCTCGTCAGAAATACCGATGACGGCGAAGTGGTTCCGGACAGCGAGAAAACCAACATTCCCCGATTTCTAAATCGTCTTCTATCACTGGAAGTGGATCGTCAGAATGCTCTATTCGATCATTTCTATTCGACGTTTTTGGAGACGATCGAGTATCTCAAACAGAACGGAAAGCTCGACGATGGCATGGAGGACTTGAAAGCTATATCGGTGGAGATCGCCGAACCACCGCGGGTCCTCCACTCTGACGCTCTCACATCCGCGAGGACGAACTATTACAAGCTTAATCTGAAAGTAGCCACAAAACCGGCCAGATACTCAGAACTATCGGAAACCGGCGTTCATCAATTCTTTCAGGATAGGCGTGACGGTTCGTTCGTTGCCGTTAGGCGCACCTTGTCGCACACCGATCCCGAAACCGGTGAGAGGTACCAGATGTTCTCGATCTCGAAGCCGCAAGGTCGGAATCTTTCCTACATCCGCGAGAGTGAACTGAATCAGAAGTACAGAATCATCCCCAAAACTAGAGCCCAGAAGTGGTGGCTCCAGGAAGAAGCTAAAATTCCCCCGTTTGAGGACAAAACGGTGCATCTGCTAAGCGGAGCACTTCTTCCGATCTGGAAATATCTGAAAACTCTCAGCCGGGACGCGCTCAACATCGTTCGAACGACGACGGATGACGGCACCAGGCTCGTTGGTGTGAAGATATCGGAAGAATGGCTCCGTGATCTTTTCCGCCACTTCGGGTTGCGATCAGACATTCCGGCAACAGCCCCCGAGGTTCTTCGCATAGTCGATTTCGAAAACAACACTGTGCATCTTACCGGGGATATCCGGGTAAAAACGACACGCTTTCAGGGACGCTCTCTCACCGAGATCTGCCCTTCGACATTTGAACAGATCCGCGAGTTTCGAGGTATGGGGCTTGTCAATATCGTTCAGAATGGTAAGCAGCGGTTCTTCCTTCCGGAATGGTCTCCAAACTCTTATCTTGAACCGATCCTCGCTCTGTATCCGCCCAAATCAAGCGATATCGATTTTCTGCCGGAATCACAGGCTGAGTTCCAAACTTTTGAGAAGGAAGCACCGATTGAATTTCCCGGGTGGATGATCGAACCGGAACAAAGTTCGATAAGCAGCCTGGTCGTCGCTGCAACCAATAATTTGCCAAATAGGAACGGTGTGCACGTCGTCAACAAATTGTTCACGATGTAGACAGTTCGTGATTCGATTTCCCTTGGACCTCAGATGCAATAAAGGTTCCTGACCTCGATAAATGCTGGGCTGCAACGCTATTCGCGCATCCCAAATCCTTGCGGCACGAATTTTGAATTAGCAAATAGCATTGATAGCAGATTTTCCTTGGGGGTAATCATCAATGCAAGATTCTAATAGGGATTCTAGATCGTCCGAGCTTGAGGAAATGATCGTACGATATGCACGTGTTCCTCACTACGTTCTCATCACCGGTGAGAGAGGCACCGGGAAGACGACCCTCGCTCGGCGACTTCACGAGATGAGTCCGAGATCGCGACAGGAGTTCGTCAGCGTAAACTGCGCGAGCCTTACGACCGAACTTCTTGAATCGGAACTATTCGGCCACGAGAAAGGCGCATTCACGGGCGCGAATGCTGCAAAATCCGGGTTGTTCGAGACAGCTAACGGCGGAACTCTTTTCCTCGATGAGGTGGGCGAACTGTCGTCCGGTCTCCAGGCAAAGCTCCTGAAGGCCGTTGAAGAAAAACGAATTCGGCGTGTCGGCGGCAATCAGGAGCGTGACATAGACGTAAGGATAATCGCAGCAACTTCACGAAACCTGAGCGCGATGGTGCATGAAGGAGTATTCCGGGCCGACCTGTTCGACCGTCTGAACATCCTTCAGCTGGAAACGATCCCGCTTCGCTATCAAAGGGAAAGGATTCGCGATCTATTCGTCCGTCAGATGGACGAGGAATGTGTGGCTGTCGGCAGGACTGATCCATTCGTCATCGAGGATGAGGCCCTGGAAGCGATCCAACGCCTCGAATGGAGAGGAAACTATCGGGAGCTCAAGAACTTTGCTGCACGTCTTGCCGTCTGGGCTTTTGATGCTCCTTCGATCACGGAGGAAATCGTTCTGCACGTGGCCGTGATCGATCAAGGCAAAAGCGAAGCTCCAACTCCTCTATTGCTCAGGGCATTCAACTGAACCGACCGAATATTGTAACGGTGACTTTGGATGCCGACACGGACGACCTCGACAGCGTCTATGTAAAGGCGGCCGCCACGTTCATCGAACACGCACTCAAGCGCTCCCGCGGAAATCTGCGTCGGGCCGCCCGTTCGATGGGGACAACGCATTCGACCCTATCGCGGATATTGAAGAAGCACAGGGAAAGTACGACTAACCTTCCTTATACTGCGTCAGAGCAAGCAGTCTATTCCGCAGCCGCGTAACATTTCCGTCAAATGGAACCTTTCATAAAACCTGTCTATGATCTGGCGATGTCTTGGCTTTATAGACATTCGCAGATCATGGACAGTTCCACGCTTACCTGATTTTCCCCAATTCTGCCCAATGGCTCTTCCTCTTCACTTTCGAGACGAAGTGAGAAACGCCCCGCCTTATCAAGACACTCGCATTTGGCTGAAACTAGAAAAATATGCGGAGGGCAGCGGTGTGGAGTGAACAACGAATATGGAAATCTTGAATAGCGGTTCGTTCGTGCCGCTCGACAATCGGGAAAAGATCGACCAGCTTATATACACAGCGAGAGAACTTGCTACCGAAGCGAGCCGAGCTGATGGATTTCAGAACAGCGGGCAGAACAATCATCAACTCGGGCTTGAGATGTGGAAAGGAGCGGAATACGTCTGCCGAGCCCATGAAGAAGCGAATATCAGGAACCTCTTCCTGAGCAAATTTCTCGAAAGGCTTCGTGAGATAGAAAAGGAATCAGCCAATCAGACTAAAGCAGTTAACGCTGCAGCTTCGCCAGTTCATACCGGGTCGGTTCGACAGTCTGCTCCCGCACCTGTTTCAGTACAACCTCCCGAGCGGCTCCCACCTCAGGCAATACCGGAGCAGCCGCCTCGAAATGCGGCACAGGATGAATACCTCGGCGTCGTTCCCGCCAATGACCAGGCCGAGAATGAGCGACCATCTTATGCTGACGAATGTGTGCCGGAATATGATGCGGATATCGAGGCAATAGTGGAGAGGCTCGAGAATGAAAATCCCGACCTGGATGCCGGTAGTTCGCCCGAACCGGTCGTCCCCGAATCGGCACGACCCGAGATCGCCGCGACCGCCGATGCGTCTGTTAAAAAATCAGCAACAGATTACCCGGTCACAACCGAGCAAAGTGCTTCTTCAAGTGACATAACCGCGGAAGAAGCCCAACCTGATACTCCGGAATCGGTCGAATCCGAGTCGATAGAGGCTATCGTGTTGGCCGAAAAAGAGCCATACAATCTTGACGCCTGTACGGTCACGGCGGTCATTCAAGTTCTTCCGGAAAACTCCGGGTTGCGCAAGTGCGTCGTCAGCCTGCGAACGCACGATTTCGCTCCTACGGTTGCCGTCAGCAAGGCGGGAGCCGGAGAGCTTATCCCGCATATTTCCGCCGCGTTGCGTGATGCCTTTGAGCAGTACCGGATCGACCTGCCCGCAAAGGCCGCCGAAAAACTGAAGAAGGAGAAACCGGCTGCCAAGAAACAAGCTAAGTCCGGCTCAAAGTCGGCTAAGGCGACAACGGTCCAATCCAAGACAGCGATCAAATCCGAAACGAAGGCCACCGTCCCGAGTCCGGAAACCGATCAAAGTCAGCAGGGACTTTTCACGTCGTAAGCCCTACAAGCGTCCCAGGAGAAATCAATTATGGAACAGAAGAAAGAAGGTCCGGCTGCAGAGCCGGAAGCAACGGAAAATACGGCTGCGGAGACCGTTACCGAGCCGAAGGCGACGATCAAGATCGAAGGGCAGGAGTTCGAACTTGACGCTGCGCTGGCACAGGAGGATAAGACCTTGAAGGTCGTGCTACAACCGCATTTCGCCTCGATCGAGAACGCCAATATCACGCGTGAAGTGAAGGACGGAAAACTCACGGTCACGATCGTGAAGCGTGCCCAGCATAAAGGGTAGGATGAACGGCGAGTCTCCATTGGAGATCCTGATCGGTGAGACCGACCAGGTGAACCCGGCGATCCTTCTTGCGGAGGAATTCATGCGAAGGAATGCCGCCGACCTTCTGAGCGCCGACGATGTTTGTCGTGCAGAAACGGTCTTGAATGAAGGCAGGATGGAGATCGAAACGATCAGGCGTCAGATCGCGGCTTTCGAGAGATCGTTGCCGAGTCCGTCGATTTACACACCGAGAGGATTCTAGATGAGACCTGAACGGCAACACCCGAACAAACTTGGGTTCGGCGAACGGCTTTCGAGATCGCTCGAGTATCTTAGCTTCAAGACCCGAATTCACAACGCGATCGCCTCTTATGAACTTGTCGAACGTGTTCTCTCCGAACAGCAGAAGTACGTCATGTATCGAGAGATGTTCCCAAAGGAATGGAAGCGTTCCCGGGCGAGTCTTTATAGGCGCGGCTATTACGGGAGATACAGCGAGCGGGTCAACGAGCTATTTAATCTGGTCAACGAGAATTGTTTCCCGCTCCTCGATTTCGCATACGACGATTCTGAGAGCGAGTTCGAACAGTTCGCCATCCCGCCCTTGAATGTGGATCTGTGTTGCGAGGACATCTATTTCGATAATCTGAAACTTAGTTATGCCGCCGCTTTGATTTTCTACATACCCGATGATGCGTGGGATTTCTTAAACCAGCGGTTCAAGTTATCGCGAAGTGATTTCGCCGAGATCCATTCTGATCCCCATCCGAACGTCTGGGATCGAAAGAACGGCTCGCTATTTGGAGAACTTCTGAGATTGGTCGATCACTCGACCGGTAACCCGTGGCTCGACAGCAACTACTGCCAGACCGCCGATTGGTTCAGCTGGGATCAGGAAACGATCGTCGGGCTCACTGCGGAATACAAGGCGGCAAACGAGATCTACGAAAAATTGAACATCCTCGATGAGATGATCGAGGCTGATCCGAAAAAGGTGCTGCTGGCACTGATCGACTTCTGGAACAAGGGAGAGCATCCGGGTCTTGTGTTACCGGCCTCTGTGGTGGAGAAAGATGTATGAACAAGAGCGAAAGCATCGCTAGTCTCGCAAAATCTTTGGCATTGGTGCAGGCGGACCTCGCCCCCGCGAAGAGGGATTCCACGAACCCGTTCTTCAACTCGACATACGCCGATCTCAGTTCAGTGTGGGAAAGCTGCCGGGAGCTTCTGGCGAAGCACGGGCTCAGTGTGATCCAGGGGAACAGCCTCGGCGCGAATAATACGGTCATTGTCGAGACCATCCTAGCCCACGAATCCGGGCAATGGATTCAGAGCGAGCTTTGCATGCCGCTTGCGAAGAACGATCCGCAGGGGGTTGGTTCGGCCATTACGTACGGCAGGCGGTACGGGCTCGCGGCCATCGTGGGGATAGTCGCCGACGACGATGACGACGGGAATGCCGCATCGGCGAAGAATGGGAACGGGAATGTCCGCCCGACCCCGCAGAATCAGCTGCCTCAGAATCGGCGACCTGTTGCAGCCAATCAACCTACTCCCGGACCTGTCACTGTTCGTTAAGGATATTGCCATGCGGAATCACACAGCACCGCCTGATGCAGAAGCCGCTCTCTATTTTCTTCCCGGGCAATACCTGTTCGAGACCTTCGGAGAGAATCATCAGCGCCTTAAGGCTTTATCAAGCGCACAGGTGACGCGTGCGTTTCGCGATCTCCAGACCGACACCGGTTGGATAGATCGAAGAGTCCTAAGGTACCGCGAAGCGACGGACGGGAACGCGATACTTTCGTATCTGCCGGCGGGCGTGCGGTCTATTACTGTAGCGTTTCCCGGCGATCGCATTGAGACACTAACCCTGCCTCTTCCAACCTTGGTCCTTCTCGGGAAAGGGAAAGATTACTACCTCTGGGCCGCATCGACTTCGAAGGTGACTCGGAATACTCGCCTCGCTGTGGCTCCTTTGCCAAATATCGGTTCGGGGAAGATCTGCTTCGGGAAGAATGAGGTTCCCGAGACGCATCCCTCAACGCTTCCGGCCATTTGGAAACTTATCTTCGATGCACCTTTCAACGGCGACCATTCGACGGGCAGATGCCAAACAGAAGTCGACGTTCGCGATCTCCTCGCAAAACTGGCCGCCCGCAAAGTGAAAAAGTTCCCGGCAACACAATTGATCATGTCATCCAGCTCCGTCGAGGACGCATGGGAAACCATCGTCGAGCGGACCAGATACGACAGCCGTTTCTAACCTCTTATTTTCCTTATATGTCATCGAACCTTATCGCGCCGCCAAGACTGGTCGGGCATCGCATAGCTGGGGGTGAAAACGATCCGATAGATGCGGCCCTTTTTGAGTACTTGCTTGCAGGCAATGGTCTGTTCGTCCGAGCAAAACGAAGAGAATTTGCTGTCGCTTTGCCGCTCAGCGTACAGAAGGTCTCGGGACTTCCGAATGTTTCGACAGGCATCTCGTGGGCAAAACCGAGAATATCCGCATCACTCTGGCAGGGGATTCTGTCCCACGCCCAACAAAAGCACACGTCGTCGGACTTTAAGGAAGAGGTCTATTTGATCTATTGGGACAGAGTCCTTTCCGAATGGCGATGGAGAGCCTCCGGCCGGGAGCGCAATTGGGCATCGACCGTTGCCGACGATAGCATGCCCGAATATGCGGAGTGCTGCATTGAACTGCATACGCACCCACCGGGAGCCTTCATTTCAGCAGAGCCGACGATCGGGACGAACTGGGTAAGTTCAGGATATTCGCGATCCTTATAGATGTTCACGACAAGCCGAAGATACGTTTCCGCTGCGGCGTTTACGATCACCTTATCCCGATCCCCGCCGCATGGGTCGGAGAGATGCCGGAAGGGATCATCGACTTGAACGAGATAGACGCAGTTGTGGAGATGTTGTCGTGAACGGGATCGATCTCAGCTTTGCTCACGCTGCCGTTGTGATGCCGAAGGAATATACAAAGCTTCGGATCATACAGGTAGGGGCCGGCGGTACAGGTTCCTTCGCCGCGCTCGCGATTGCCCGGCTTATGTTTGAGCTGAAGGAGTCGGGGAAAGCGGCTGAACTGCTTATTGTCGATCCCGATCGGATCGAAAGCGGGAATATTCCACGCGGTAATTTCTGTGCAGCGGAAATAGGGAGTTTCAAGGCGCAGACGCTCGCGAAACGGATCGCACTAGCATGGGGACTCGAATGCCACTACGCGAACGAGCCTTTCGATGCCGAGACCCACCTGAAGCAGTCAGCGAGCGATTACCGCTCTCTCACGGTCATTGTAGGCTGTGTGGACAATCATCTCGCCAGACGTGAGATGCACAGGGCCGTCGAACAGTTTCAGGGATATCAATCGAACGATGCTCCTAACACCTGGTGGGTCGACGGCGGGAATGGCAAGTATTCGGGCCAAGTCCTGATCGGTTCCACGACGAAACGGCTCAAGCCTGAGAAACACTTTGTCGGGTCGAGCATCTGCCGCTCGCTGCCGGCTCCGTCCTTGGTTCATCCGGAACTGCTGACCGACCAAGAGAAGGAGAGAAGACCACTTACCCCGGTTTCATGTCCCGAGCGCATTCGACTCGGTGAACAGAGTCTCAATGTGAATCAGAGGGTCGCCGTCGAGATCGCAGAAATGCTCACCTCGATGTTCCTCGCACGCAATCTCAAGCGCTTCGCCACCTACTTCGATCTCGAATCGGGGACAAGCCGCTCCCTATATTGCATGCCTGAAAATATTGAAACCGCCCTCGGCGGTCGTCAAAAACAAAGGAAAACGGCGAAATGCAATGAGGTAATCAGGTCTGAGGGCAAAAGATTTTAATGGAACCGCTTTGGTGGTTGACGAAAGACGGCGATGTTGAGATTTATGAATTGTTTCAACATCACTATTCATCAACGAAAAATCGAAACAGGCGGATCAGACAATTCGTCGGTCCCGGCGAAAACATCGTCCTCAGAACCCTCGAGGGCGATGCCGTTTTCGTTTGGCGAAAGTTCATCAACGATAGCGGACAGTTATCCGACAGGCTGATGCCATTGCTGATTTCGTCTGGCCTGGTCAAAGGCATTATACCTACGTCAATGCGTCGGTTATCAGGTCAACGAATCCTGGATTTTGTTTTCTCAAAGCCGGATGGCGACGACTCAAGCGGCGCACGAAGAGATTAGGGCTGAGAATTCTTGAAAGGTGACGATCCGGGAAGGTAATGACTCTTTCGTGCCCATCGCTATCCACACGTTATGCACAGACTTCTATCCACGGAACTTATTGACGGGCTGCCGCGGCTTTATGAACAGCAAGGTGTAGACGACCCTATTGTGTACGCAAAATTCTTCTTTCCGGCGGGATGCTGGACATGGTTCGTCACCGAGGGCCAGCCCGAAGGCAATGACTTTACGTTTTTCGGTTATGTGATCGGATTCGAATCGGAATTTGGATACTTCTCATTGAAAGAGCTCGAGCAAGTAAACGTTAAAGGCATCGTGATTGAACGAGACTGCTACTTCGAACCGGGCAAACTCAGCACGTGTTTGTTAGACTTGCACCTGCAATGACTTTCGCATAATTCAGCTTCTTGCACATCGAACCAGCATCTCGCACAACGCCATGTGCGCGACGCGCTTCAGCCGATGCCGTTGAGCAAGCGCCGCACCCTCCAGAGTTAAACAGCCGGGTCCGGTGACACCTAGTTTTAAGTACTATTTAGTAGATCCGCAAGCTCGAGGGCGATCCGCCTTGCAAATTCGGCCAGTCTCTTACTGTCCACATTTTGTTCGTTCGAGCAACCAGGATCTTCCATTTGTTCTTTGTTTAGATTGGCATTCATCCATATGTAGAAACTCCCCTTTCGGAATCTGACCCATGCGCGGCTGCATTTATCAGCTTCGATCCCTTGTTCTCCCAATCCATCGACGGGTCGCCAGGTGGGAAGGTTTGAATACATCAGTTCGGACTTGATTTGTTCCGCTGCCTCGTCAGGCGTGGAGAGGTAATTCACATTCACGGAGACTATCAGATCCTTCTCCGTGCATGTTACGTCGAGGGAGGGCCACGGGTATCTTATTTCACGGGGGCCTTGATAGCACCGTACATTAGGGTGAATCTCGGCCACACGTTTCCTAAAAAATCCAAATATCTCTGACATCGAAGCTAGACGCCTATCTATTTCCTTTTCCCATGCCTCCTGGTTCGCTTTCCTTTCTTCCTCGTCCTCTTTTTCAAAGTACTTCAACCGAAAGCGGCCCCGATCGAACAAATACACATACAAGCCCATGCCTTGGTCGTTTGCATCGGGACGCCCGACAAACGCAAAAAGCTTGCTGTCCACGCTCCAGGCTGGATTCTCGCCCTTGTCGAGGAATGGCAGGCCGTAGGCAGTGTTCCCGACGGTCTCGAACGGAGGGAAATACACCTTGCCGCTTTTAGCATCGACAACAGCCATCGAAAAAAACGCCATGGCCGGAACCCCAGGTGACAATCGTATAGCGGCCCGCGAAATTAGGTCCTTCCTTGGCGCCCCGCCTCAGTACTGTTCGATACAATCTGCCGCGTTTGCTGTCCAGCAAAGGACGTGCAGGCGTGCCTTTGAATATCTCGCTCTTTCGCACTGGATAATCCTTAGGAAGGGGCGGTTTTTCTTGGGAATAGGTACGCGAAGTCAATAGAACGACTGATGTGACTATGCAGTATAAGAAAACAACGGAGACCTTCATTGCTCCTGAATCATATCCACCTTATGGAGAATTGAAAATGTGGATACCCACATAACTGGTAGCGGGAGAATTTTCCGCAGAAACGCTCATTTCGTAGGACTCCAAATGTATTTGCCGGACTTATCAATGTAACCAGATTTTCCGTCAATATGTACTTCACAAACTCCGTCCTCAAACCAATATGTCCATTTATCAAACTGTAAGGGAATAACAACCTTTCCGGTTGTGTCTATAAAGCCCCATTTACCGTTGATTGCTACGCTTGCCAAACCTTCAGAAAATACTCCGGTTTCGTCAAATTGCGGTTCAATAATGAATTTAGCGGCTGCGTCAATAAAGCCCCATTTGTCTTTGACTTTTACGGCTGCCAAACCTTCACCGAAATGATTAGCTGCATCGAATTGAGGCTCTATGATCGTTTCGCCGTTTATATTGATAAAGCCATATTTTCCATTAACACTGAAGAACGCTCGTTCGTCCTGGAAGTCGCTACCTTCGCGGTTGTCAAAAACTTTCCGTCCTGATTTGTCTATGTAAAGTTCAGAGTTGTCAATTGTGGTTGCCCTCGCACGCCCGAAGTAAAAATGTCCTACGCTTTTAAAGTTCGGTTCAATGGTAACTTTCAAATTTGTATCAAAATACCCGGCGCGTTCGCCTTTCTTAAAAAAAGCCAAACCGTCGTGAAAGCCGCCCAACAAAGTTACGCCGGACAAATAAGTAACTTGCCCTTTAGTATCAATGAATCCCCATTTTCCTTTGGCTTTATCCCGCCAATGATCTCCTAGAAAAACGGGCGCGAGTCCTTCGCGGAATTGCGAGAAACGCCAGAAACCGTCAAATTTGGGTTTAATTAAATAATTGCCTTTCGTGTCAATGAAACCATGTTTGCCGCCGACCGTAACACTCGCAAAACCTTCGGAAAATTTCCAACAGAAATCAAATTTTAGTGCAATAACGATATTGCCGTCTCTGTCAATGTAGCCACACTTACCGTTTTGCTCTACGGGCAAGAGGAGAGGGTTACTCTCTTGGGCATACGCAATCTCGCCCAAAGCCAAAAGCAATAAACAAAAGGTAAAGCAAGTCTTGAACTTCATACTGCTTTGTTGAGTGACGGTCCATCAGCGTTGCAAGAACGCCTGCAAAATCGTTTCGTTGCGACTTAGAAAAGACGTCTTAATTACTTATCTGGGCCATCCATTCCAGCGGCTGGTTATTCCGCCCCGCCGTGTAGCCGCAGCTTCCGCCGCGCTTCCTTCATGGGCTCATCATACGACGGATACATTGGCTCCAGTTCAAGCACTTCCCGCCACTGTTGCTTGGCTTGTTTCATCCGACTCGCCCCTTCCAACGCATCGGCCAAGAACAGTTTCGCGTCGGCAAGGCCGTAGTGTGGCTTCAATGCGATGCCCTGTTCGAGAAGTTGGATCGCTTCCTTGAATTGACGCTGGCGCGATCGAAGAACGCCGAGTGAGATAAGGCACCGGCTGTCGTTCGGATCGAGCTTGTGCGCAGTCTGCCAAGCCCTTGCCGCACGATCTTCGTCCCCGAGCGCCTCGTATGCCGACCCGAGCCACTGATGTCCTTCCGCCCAAGTCGGTGACAGAGCGACGACCTGCTCGAACAGCTCTGCGGCGCCGCGGTGGTTGGGCGGTTCTGCGAAGAACAACTCCTGCCCCTCGCGTAGCACCTTTGATGGATCAACGGCTTCGGTTGACATAGGCGGGTCCGGCATCACCCGCGCCTTCGCGCGACGTACATGAAGACTCCGTTATGGGGCGTCGGGCTCACGCCGTTCTTTTGCTGCCTGTGACTGTAATGCGCAACCCTGAAACCTTCGCTTTCCCTGCGATAACTTTTGCTTCTGTATAATTCAATCTCAGCCATCGTATCTCTGTTGGGGCATTGTCACCCCGACGCAAATCTGCTACTTCGCCCCATTCCAACACAGCATTCTCATAAACTGCCTTATGCCATGCGGTCATGTTGGTAACGACACTTATTCCCGACGCAGGCTTCCTCAACGCACCCTTCGGCTTCACACTATCCAGCCGCCCCAACAGTTTTTCGTATTCAACTTTCGTTAGGTTGGTGAAGTTATCAGGCTCTTTCCATGCGGGATGACTTTCCTCAAAGAAATACTTCGGCTCGACAGCCAGCTGCTCAAGCTTGCCTCGATTATCAAATCTAACCCGCAAGACGTAGAACTCGTTGACCTCGAATAAAGTATGTTTCGTGTCAACAGGTGCGCCAAATAGTTGACTACAGATTCGCATGATTGAATCTTGTTCGGAAGCCTTCGCATAAGCGGGAGGGATGGCAACTAAAACGTCGTTTTCTAACCATTTTGAATATCTTTTGATTGCATTCAACTTTCTTATATCTTTGTCAGCTTCAGACAAAAGTTGTGTTCGTCCGCACTTTGAAACTTCATAGTTTCCGTTTTCTGTCGTTGCATACACCAAATAACTTTCGCCAACTTTGAAATTGTAAGCGCAACTGTCGATAAAAAACTCTCGGTTTCCGGTTTTGCTTGAGTCAAGATAGTTTGTCGAAGTAAAAAGAATTTCTGACTGCTCTTTGCCTTTCCAAACTTGTTCAACTTCAAATTTCAAATATTGGCCGTTGCGTTCGACAACTCTGCCGGAGAAAACCAGAGAAGATTCACGAAAGTTTTGTGCGACGACTCGACTGAAGTTTTCGGGCGAATTTGTTTCTTCCGGATCCTTGCGACACCAACACGCATTCGTTTCGGCTGTCGCAACGAAAAGCAATAGCAAAGAGACTAGAACTGTCGAAAAAATATTCTTCATAATTTTCAAACCTGCGATTGCAAAAAGAAGAAGCCGAACTACTTATTAATACGAGACTCCAATCATAATACGCGAATTTAGCTGTATTATGACCGAAAATGTTTTTTCAATATACGCCACGATTTCGAACCGTGTTATTCGCAAGCTGTGTTTCTCAGTCGCGTCTCGGTCGCAAAAAACGAGCGGCGGACAGACATGTGAATAAGGTTCGATTTCTTCGAAAGCATCATGGAAATGCATCAAGACACTTTCGTGCAGGCTCCGCCTGCAAATGCTCTCGCTTCTTCAATCTGCGAAGCGTTTTTGGAAATGGGAACGGGCATGGTGTTCCCGACCTAAAAGCCGATTCCCAAATAATCGACAAATCGAAACCGGTCGACGCGACCGAGATCATCGCCCGTTTGGAGAGCCGCAAGAAAAAGGCGGCCGTCGAACTCGGTATTGCGGTCGACGAAGTCGAATCGCTGCCGTTCAATCTCTCAAAGCTTGAGAGTGAAGGGATCTTCATGAACATCGATTGCCGGGGCTTCGGCAGCCTTGTTAGGCAGCTCGAATGGAAAACCCTTGGGGTGAAGCTCTCCGAGGACGCCGCGGTGCGGGTCAGTCCGCCGAGAGCCGGGTTGCTCCCGGACGTTTACCGGAACAAGCTGATGCGCGGAGCGGCGCAGGCTCACAACGCTCTAACGAAATACAGCTTTCGGTTCACTCTCTGTGAGACCGTCTGGGGAACAAGCGAGTACAAGTGGATCCCGTGGAGCGCATTCGAGCAGTTTGAAGCCGAGTATCTAAAAGCGAACGAGACGCTTGCCGCGGCTAAAGCCGAGACTCTAGAAAACTACGACGAGATACTCAACATTTTGCAGGACAGCTTTTACAGTCTGGCCGAGGATTCGGCAGACCGTTTTCAGGCGACGACTGATGAACCGTTCGATCGGGCCGAATTCATCAACGCGGTGGCGGCACAGGCGATCGGGATGGTCCCAACGCCCGAGATGATCCGCGACGGGCTGACGATCGAGATGAAGCCCAAGGTGATCATCCTGGGTTCGGAAATAGCGGCCGAACAAAAATTGACTCGCGAACTTCGCTTGGAAGCAATGCGAGTGGACGCGGATACCCGTGCGGTTGCCGCCGAAATCGAGTCGAAGGAGCGGATCGAGCGGCTGAAGGTGTCGGGATTCGAGCACGAGCAGAAACGCGAACGCGAGGTCAAGGAGCGCATCCGCTCTATGAAGATCGAGGCCGCTCGCCGAGAGGCGGAAGAAGCGGTCTCGCCGATAAAAGAAGGCCTCGCCCAGATCACCGCCCGGATCTGCGAGGCGGCTCAAGAGATGTCAGAGCGGCTTCACGACGCCAAGTTCGTTCCGGGAAGCCTTGCGAAGAGGGCCAGACAGATGTGCGAATGGTACAGCCTGATGAATTTTACAGGCGATGACTCGCTCGAAAACGTCCTGGTGAAACTTAGAGACGCTGCCGGCCGCGAGGCAAAGCAGCGTTCGCCGGAGGAGATGCGAAACGCTCTAAACGACATCCTGCGTGCGACCACAGTTCAATCCAGAAAACTTCTGGACGAGGACCGGCTATCGGCTCTCGAACTCTGATCTTAACGGCTCTCATGCACGACCAAGAATCGAGACGGCACATATTGCTGTCGCCTGATAAGGTGAATTACTTCAGGTGGCGTGACGATCGGAGGGGATATGAGGACTACGATTCCTATATCGATGAGGATCAGCAGCTAAAACGCGACCTTCGCATAACCGCAGCGGACGAGATCAGATGGCGGCAACTCAGGGAGCTCGAGTTCCGCGTCGACTTCTGATCGACTAAATAAAAACCAACATGACCACACCCGAACCCGGCGCGAAGAGCGTCGATAGATTCCTGCGCGAACTGGACGTGCGTATACGAGCCCGTTACCCGCTGATCGCGATAAACACGTACGAGGAAGATCGCGTCCGCGAGGCGCTGATCGATCTTGTTTTTCAGGAGAGGCATAAGGAGAAACCCCTGTACTTCTGGAGTCGGCCATCGGGACTGCAGAAAATCTTCGATCCTAAAGAAGGAATTCTTCAAAATCCGACATCGGTGGGGGACACGGAAGACCCCGAAGGCGTTCTCGGATTCATATCGGAGCAGAAGACGGGCCTCTTCCTGCTGTGCGATTACGCTCCGTATATTTCCCCATACGGTCAGGAGGATCCGCTATTGGTTCGGAGACTTCGAGAGATCGCTTGGAAGCTGAAATCCACGAAAGCGACGGTCCTGTTCGTCGGCCCGAGTTTTCCCGATCTGAAGACGCTTGAAAAGGAGATCACACAGATCGATCTCGAACTTCCGAAGGAAAATGAGATCGAAGAGTCAATCGAACTCCAGCTTGAGAACCTCCGATCGAGCGGGCTTGCTATCGATCTTGAAAGAGAGACGCAGACGGCGTTGCTGCAGTCGTTACTCGGCCTGACTGCCGGCGAGATAAGCAATGTGATCGCAAAGGCAGTAATCAGCTGTAACGGTCTGAATCAGGAATCGATCAGCGTCATTCTGGAAGAAAAGAAGAACGTGATCCGCGGGAGCGGGGCCCTGACCTATGTTCACCCGGAACCGGCGAGCAACCTTGGCGGCTATGAGTCGTTGAGAGCGATTCTCGAACGTGCAGCCTACACCTTCAGCCCGCGAGCGAAAGCCCGCCACGTCGAACCGTGCAAGGGCATTCTGCTTGTAGGGCTTCCGGGGTGCGGAAAGGACCTGTGCAAACGTGTTGCTTCATCGATTACGAATCGAGCTCTGCTTGACTTGGATTTCGGTTCGATCATGGGCGAGGGAGGTGGTGTTATCGGGTCGTCCGCGATGTCGATCAAGAGGGCCCTGTCGATCGCGGGAACGATCAAGGGGATATTGGGTATCAGCGAGTTCGAAAAGGCCGTCTCGGGGATGAAGTCCTCCAACAAGACTGACGGCGGCGAAACGGCGAGAACGATCTCGTATCTGCTCAACTGGATGCAGGACAACAAGGATGTTCTGGTCTTCGCGACCGCTAACGATGTTCGCGAACTGGAATCGGAACAATTCCGCATCGGCCGGTTTTCTTACATCCACTTCGTCGATCTGCCCGGATCGGAGGACAGGACAGAGATCTTCAAGGTGCATTTGAAAAAGAGGGGGCTTGAGCCTGACCACCTTGATCTCGACAAGCTCGTCGATAAGAGCAAGGACTTCTCCGGAGCGGAAATCGAGGGGGCGGTTAAGGACGGCGTTCTTGAGGCATTCATCGACGGGGATCGATCTGCCGAAACGCGAGACATCCTCAAGGCTGTCGAAAGTATCACCCCGACGGCCCAGATGATGAGCGAGAAGATCGAAGAGATCCGGAAATGGGCACGCAACAATATCAAAGGTGCGGCCGGCAAGATCGACAACTCCGGAATCGCCGGAAATCGCGGCGACCGGATCTACGAGTTTTAAGGAGAGCGTCAATTTTTATGAGTAAATATATGTCGTTCGAATCGCAATCATTTGCGAACGAAGAATTGCTTCTTGAAGCTTTATCCGATATCGGGTTCTCAACGGTGACTCAAGGTAAGGACTTGCCACTCGATGGATGGGACAAACGGAATGCCCGTACTGCTGACATCATCATTCGGCGAAAGGACGTAATGACCCATCGCCTTCTCGCCGATATCGGTTTTCAGAGAACCTCTGCGGGTTATGTGGCCGTGATCGATGACATGGATCTTGATTACCGATTAGGAAAGGATTTCGTCGTCAGGCTGCAAAATCACTACCACGAAGCGGCAGCACAAAAGATGGCAAAGAAACTCGGTGGGACGCTCATCAAGGAACGGATCGGAAAAACCGTGAAGATAAGGGTCAAATTCTAGAGGAGAAGGTATGCCTGAAATCGAATTCACGATAGACACCGAAACCGGAAATTGCGAGACGAAGATCAACGGTATTCAGGGGCCCGCGTGCGAACAAACAGCACGTCAGTTAAAGCAGGTTCTCGGCAGACCAACGACTGACCGAAAGACTGAAGAGTTTTATGTCCGACCGACACCAAAGAGACGAGTGGGCTCAAGTGAGTAAAGAAATAATCTTTGTGCTTGAGCCGGACGCGGGAAAAGTAACGGTAGAGATCTCACAAGCATCGAAACAAGCCGTAAACGATCTAGTCCACGCCCTTGGGGAACGAGTGAACCTGAACTGCGCAAGGCCTGCCCAGAAGGAACGAGATTTACCGATTCTCCAACCTGAGTCATCAAAAGCCAGTCGATTCGAATCCGATTCCTTCGGGATATGGCTTTACCGGATTTATCACAACTCCGTTGTTGACGGCCCGGGGCGAAGGAGTGTCATCCAAGTAAGCGGCTGTTCTTTGCGCTGCACCGGCTGCGCGGTTTCTCAGACTTGGCCTGTGCAAAGTGGAAAGCGAACTTCAATCGCCTCGATCGTTGAAGAGATCCTGGCCCATCGTGAAGATCATGACGGTGTAACTATCCTTGGTGGCGAGCCTTTCGATCAACCAGAATCCGTTGCAGAGCTCGTATCAAGGCTGAAGGACAACGGTCTTCATGTCACAGCCTACTCAGGGTATACGATCGAACAACTGATCCAGCGGAACCTTCCAGCTATAGACTACATTCTCACCCATATCGATTTACTGATCGACGGTCCATTTGTTCGCGAAATGCATGAAGGAGCGGGCGAATATCGGGGATCGCGAAATCAGAGAATTATCGGGTAATGCTACGATAGGGTAGATGGGACGACCGGCCACACGATCAGGCTTTAGTTGTTACCACTGCGGCAGCGGTGAAACCAGCAAGGCCGGGTTTGGCAAACACCGTAAGCAAAGATTCTATTGCCGAGCCTGCCGGCGTTGGTTTCTTGAGAATCCCGAGATCAAAACCGGTAAAAAGAAGAGCCGCAAGACAGGGAACCTGCCTTCAAAGCAATATCTTATTTCCGAACTGAAAGAAGTTGCTGAAGAGTTAGGCAGGGCACCCACAACTTACGATTGGCCCGTCCTAAGGGAAAAGGAACGGGTTTACCCCTTGTACGTGTACTACGCGGTGTTCGGCAGTTTCCTTACAGCCGTGAAGCGGGCAAAGCTGAAGCCGAAGTACAAACAGGAATTCGACTCGTCCGATCGCGAAAGACTTCTCCGAGAACTTCGCGAACTTCGCCGGAAGTTGGGTCGGCCGCTCTTTGATGAAGATGTTGATGCTGCCCGACGGAGGGGAGAGGTGTCACCTCCCTATCATTTTGTGCGCGCATTCGGATCGGTTCCTGCCGCGATCGAAGCGGCCGGTGCCTCCAAAAAGAACTACAGCCGCGAGGAATTGATCGCGATCCTAAGAACGTTGGATGCGACGCTCGATCGTCCAATTCAGAGATCGGATATTCAGAGGGTGTTTGAGGCAGGTAAAGGGCCGTCGTTGAAGATGTTTCTGAATGCGTTCGGAACACTTTCAAACGCTCGTCGTTCCGCCGGAACGCAGACCGCTTACAGGAAAGCCCAAGAGCCGACAATATACTGGCAAAAATATACCAAGGAAGAACTGATCGGACAGCTTAAAGCGCTCGGAAGAAAACTTGGAAGAAAACCGACCGATCGGGACATCAATGCCGCAAGCAGACTCGGCAAGTGCGCCTCGGCTACTACATTCGCGAGCATGTTCGGAAGTTTACCGGCCGCATATCGGGCGGCCAGCTTTGGTAAGGTGAAGCCCCGTTCGTACCCAGACGAAGAGATCAAATTGGCCCTCAAGAAATTATCGAAAAAGCTCGGCCGGATGCCTACTTTCCATGAAATCCGGCGCGCAAGCATTCGAGGCGAATGTCCGAGTCCGGGAACCATCGTTCGACGAATCGGAAGGCTGACAGATCTCAAACCACAGTTTGAAGAATGAAGATTCTGTCGCAGCTAGTAACCCTGCGATTTGACCCGCTCGACAGCGAACCTGGATTGTAGCCCACTTCTCACAAAAAAACATTTTGTCCCTTCCTCCGCAAACCCTCAGTCTCAGGGAACTCCTTTGATTCGAGCCGCGTGTGAAAAAAATGCCGTGAACGTCTCCCACACCGTTCACGGCTTCATCTGAATGAACGCTTTTGGGGGCGCTCAGTTTCAGACCGAGCAAGTATTCCTTAATGGGAAGACCCCTGTCAAATGAAGGTCCCCTAGTGTTTTCTCCTTCACTTTTGGTGCAAATACTGACCGATGGTGTAAAAGCGATTCAGTAATTGGACCAGGCTAGCTGAGGCTTGCACATTTGATCCAGGCTTTACGCGGCTTGGTTTGTAAGGCGCAGTGTGTTTTCGGAAAGCTTCCGCTTGCTTCTTGCCCCAAGGCTTTGTGCGAAGTTCTTAGTGTTCCGGTTCTCATACTCCAGTATGTCCGCCATCCGATAACGCGTTTGGTTGCCGATTTTGAACGCTTTAAGATGCCGCGGATTCGACTTCGGTAATGCCCTGAGACGCTGGAACCGTTTGGCAATCGCATCCGACGTTCCGGTCAGTCTCCACCGTTCTGCCAATTGACCGTCATCTAGAATTTCACTGTTCATAGTTCGCGGGCGAGAGTTATTGCTCTCTGCGAATGTGAACATGGCAAAAGCCGTGCCCCTCCAACACCCGGTTGAACGAGACAATCTTTTGAGGTTTTTGTTCCCCAAATTGTTCCCCAAACGTTAAAAAAGCGACATCGGCAAATTTGCCGATGTCGCTAAAACTATTGTAATTACTTGAGATATTTGGTGGCCAGGGACGGAATCGAACCGCCGACACGCGGATTTTCAGTCCGCTGCTCTACCAACTGAGCTACCTGG
>LLEU01000065.1 GCA_001567505.1 Acidobacteria bacterium OLB17
CTATCCGTTCCAGGCGTACGGGATGCCCCGAGGCCACGGTCGTGCATCTCGGTGCAGATGCGAACGACGTTCGAGGTCCGCAGGACGATCCGTCGGCGGGTCGCCCTGCCCCCCGCCAAGGCGGACTCGGCCGTCGCGCGCTGGTCGCACTCGATTCGCAGATGCTCGAACGCGAGGCGACCAGACTCAAGCTTGCCGCGGGGACGCAGGTCGTCGCCGAGATCCACCAGGGCGAGCGGTCGATGATCGAGTGTCTATTGTCGCCCGTGCAGAAGACGGCGGGTGAGGCAGGAAGGGAGTGGTGACGCGATGCGACGCAGTAACGCGAACTAGAGGTATGCCGTGATCGGTCTTCTGGTACTTGGACTCATGATCGTTTGGCTCGCGATCGTCGTCGTATCGGCGACCTGGCTGTCTCGTCGATTCGGGAGCAAGACGACCCGCGTCCTGGTTTGGGCCACTGCTTTCGGGATTCTTCTCCCGTTACCGTTGATCGACGAGATCGTCGGTGGGTATCAGTTTCGTAAGCTGTGCCGGCAACACGCTGTGGTGATAGTCGACGAATCTCGCGCTAGAGGCCGCACGGTTTACTTGCGCCAAATTCCCCATCCGCTCGTGCCTGGCGTGGTGACAACGCCATCTCGACAAGTACCGGCCTGGATTCCGATACGCGAGAGTATCGTTGACTGGATAGATGTCCAGACACACGAGGTCCTGGTTTCCTATAGAGCGTATGAAGCAAGAGGAGGGTGGCTTGTTCGCGCCCTCGGTATCTCAGAGACTGACGGCCCACTCACGTTCGACCCCCACTCGTGCAGGGTGAACTCGGTGGAGCTATTCAAACGACTCGGAATCAGTTCGAAGTGAGGAGAAGCGAATGTCATTGATTGACGAGGCTTTCGTTAACGCGCTTCTTGCCGACGCTGCTTATGCGGCCGATCTTGTGGATGGCTTGTCCGGGCCTGCGTTGCGAAGCGTGCTTGAACGCAGAATGACGGCAAGTCTCGCACAGTACATCTCGCAAACCTTCAGTGTTCTTACCACCATTGACACTCCTGACGATATTGCTGGCCCGGGCTTTGACGCCACCGTGTGGCGCCGCAATGCGGACGGAAAACTCTTCGTTTCCATACGCGGCACCGAGGGTACGGCCGATATTCTGACGTGTGCCGCGCCACCCAAATGCGCGATCGGCGATGCACGCTGCCGCCCGGAGCGGGACACCGACCCACGAATCGCGCACCCTCACCACCCTGCGCGACACCCTCCTGCCCGAGCTCGTCTCCGGCGAGCCGCGGGCGAAGGACGCGGAAAGTTCATCGGG